>NZ_JAHDYS010000020.1 GCF_018531195.1 Pelotalea chapellei
CTTTCCGTTGCAATTACCTATGCAGGTAGTGCGACTGCTCCGACTGCAGCAGGTTCTTACGCAGTAGTTGCTACGGTCTCCGACACCAATTACACCGGCAGCGCTACTGGAACTCTCGTAGTCGCCAAGGCCACCCCGGTGATCACTTGGGACAACCCTGCGCCGATTATCGTGGGAACAGCACTTTCCGCAACACAGCTTAATCCTAGAGCCAACGTTCCGGGTACCTTCACCTTCACCCCGGCTTTAGGCACAGTGATGAATACGGTCGGTACTCAGACCCTGTCCGCGTTCTTTACACCCACCGATGCTGCAAACTACAACAATGCATCGGTAACAGTTGCATTGACCGTAAACCCGGGTGTAAAGCAGGATCCAACTATCACCTGGAACAACCCGGCGTCGATTACCTACGGTACCGCCCTCGCCGCTACACAGTTGAATGCTACATCCGGCGGAGTAGCCGGTACCTTCGTCTACACTCCCGCAGCAGGTACCGTGCTGAATGCCGGCACACAGACCCTGTCGGTTACGTTCAATCCGACCGATACCACTACCTACAACAGTGTGAGCAAGACCGTTACCCTGACCGTAAACAAGGCGGCAGCAACGATAGCAATATCCGGCCTTAGCCAGACCTATAGCGGTACCGCCAAAAGCGTCACCACAACCACCACCCCTGCCGGTCTGATCAGCAATTGTACCTACAACGGCAGCACTACCCTCCCGACTGCAGCTGGTAGCTATGTTGTGGTCTGCACAATAACCGATGACAACTACACCGGCACTGCAACGTTCAGCCTGGTCATTTCCAAAGCTGCTTCGACCATCACCTGGGCAACCCCTGCTCCGATCACCGCAGGAACAGCTCTTTCCGCAACACAGCTTAACGCTACTGCAAACGTTCCGGGTTCCTTCGTCTACACCCCGGCTTTAGGCACAGTAATGAATACGGCCGGTACACCGGCCCTGGCCGTTGCCTTTACACCCACCGACGCAGCAAACTACAGCAATGCATCGGCAACAGTTTCATTGACCGTAAATCAGGGTGTCAAGCAGGATCCGACCATCACCTGGAACAACCCGGCGGCGATCACCTACGGTACCGCTCTCTCCGCAGCACAGTTAAATGCTACCGCAAGTGTGGCCGGTACCTTCGTTTACACCCCAGCTACCGGAACTATCCTCAATGCCGGCAACCAGACTCTGTCGGTTACGTTCAATCCGACCGATACGGTTACCTACAATAGTGTGAGCAAGACCGTGACCCTGACCGTGAACCAGGCGGCAGCATCGGTTACTCTCTCAGGACTAACCACTACCTACAGCGGGACAGCCAAGTCTGCAACTGCAACCACTTCACCGGCAGGGCTCCCGGTTGCCATTACCTATGCCGGAAGCGCAACAGCTCCGACCGCAGCAGGTACCTATCCTGTGGTGGCAACAGTTACCGATACCAACTACACCGGCTCCGCAAACGGAACTCTGGTCATTTCCAAAGCTGCTTCGACCATCACCTGGGCAACTCCTGCTCCGATCACCGTAGGAACAGCCCTTTCCGCAACACAGCTTAACGCTACTGCCAACGTTCCGGGTACCTTCGTCTACACCCCAGCTTCAGGCACAGTGATGAATGCGGTGGGTATCCAAACTCTGTCGGCGACCTTTACGCCGGCTGACAACACCAATTACACTGCAGCAACAACAACAGTGGCATTGACTGTGAACAGCAGCGGTTCCATCAACCAGCCACCGGTCATCTCATCAGCCCCACTGCTGACCGCCTACAAGGATGGCTATTATTATTATCAGGTGGCTGCATCGGATCCCAATGGGGATAAAGTCACTCTATCATTGACGACACGTCCATCCGGCATGGCCATTGACACCAACACCGGTATTATTTCCTGGAGACCTAGCGACTCCGGCTACTTCTCTGTCTCTATTAAGGCAACTAACTCGACCGGTCTTTCCACCACCCAGAGTTTCAAAGTTTATGTCCGTGACAGTTCTTCATCTAACAGCTCACCCAAAATTACCTCAACTGCGGTAACCACCGCCGTTGCCGGTGTCCCTTACACCTATGACGTAAATGCGACGGACTACAACGGTGATACCCTGTACTACCGCCTTTACACAGCCCCGACCGGCATGAGCATCAATCTTGCCACTGGAGTCATAAACTGGACGCCAGCAGCATCGCAGGTTGGGTCTCAAAACGTCTCGATCATGGTTGTTGATAGCAAGGGCGGGAAAACATATCAGAACTTCTACATTAAAGTCACAGCAGCAACGCTGGAGAAGCCTGTCATTACCTGGGCAGCTCCCACTCCGGTCCTAGTTGGAACTGTTCTTTCATCAGCACAACTCAATGCCCAGGCAAATGTACCTGGTACTTTCAGCTACACACCTCCTGCTGGCACTGTGATGAATACAGCGGGGGTACAGGCTTTATCAGTACTCTTCACCCCTTCCGATACCACCACATACAGCAGTGCAAGTGCAACTGTGGGCATTGCAGTTAACCCTGAGGTAGTCATTAACAAGGCACCTGTCTTTACCTCAACTGCCTCCCTCCCCGCTGGCAACAATAGCTCTTCGTATAGCTTCCAGGCAAAAGCAACAGATCCAGAGATGGATACTATTGTCTACACGCTTGCCAATGCCCCCTCAGGGATGACTATTGGAACAACCTCCGGGTTGATCAACTGGAGTACTCCGGTCGTAGGCAGCTACAATTTCTCAATCATTGCGGATGACGGCAAGGGAGGAAATACTGTTCAGTCGGCCACCCTTTCCATCAGCGGAGCCACAGTCAACCTGCCTCCTGTCATAACTTCCTTGCCTGTTACCATTGGATACAGAAACATTTCCTACAGGTATGGCGTTCAGGCGAACGATCCGAATGGAAACAGCCTGAGGTTTACACTTTCCAAAAAACCCTCGGGCATGACGATCAATTCGTCCACAGGTTTCATCAGCTGGGTACCGAGTAGTGAAGGGAATTATGCTGTTACTGTCAAAGTTACTGATTCCATGGGAGCATCTGCCTTTCAGAACTTTACAATTTCAGTCAAACCCCGAGGTGCCTGGACTGGTTCAAGCGTTAGAGACAAACACTGATTATTATTACGGGGAGACATTGAACTGTCTCCCCAGCGTAGCCAACCTTTTTTCTATATTTGCAATACAGGACACAAAAAAGCCCATCGGATACACCGATGGGCTTTTTCTGTAATACTGATGTCTAGGCAGTTTATGCAGCCGTTACATTAACCTTTAGTTTGGCAGTAATTTCAGGAAACATCTTAACAGGAACAGTGTACTCGCCAACCTGTTTGATGGGATCAGCAAGAACAATCTTCTTGCGATCAATATCAAAACCATTCTCTTTGAGATAAGCTGCAATTTCCATGTTGGTAACTGAACCAAACAGCTTACCCTCTTCACCGGCCTGATGTGACAGGTTTACGGTCAGCGCCTCAAGTTTTGAAACCAGCAGTTTGGCAGACTCGAGCGCCTTGTCCTTTTTGTAAGCCATCTGACGTTTGAGGTGATCAAGAGCCTTGGCGTTTTTCTCAGTAGCCTCAACAGCCAACCCTTTGGGGAGTAGGTAATTGCGGGCGTAGCCAGGTGCTACCTTAACGATGTCGCCAATGTGACCAAGTGTATCAATGTTCTCATTCAAAATAACCTTCATAATACTTCTCCTTTCAAGCCTGTTTTACAGGTTTTCCTGTTTTCTGGGGGTGCGAAAATCACCCCACAGGTCAAATATTCCAACTACCGCAACAACAAAAGCAAGGTACGGCTGAAAAATAAGCATTACATAAAGTGCTGCCCGAAGAATGCCTGAATACATCTGTCGAGCAATAACAGATGTAACAACCGCCAAGCCCTGCAAAAAGTAAAGCATTGACAGTATGACCAGTACATTCAAGGCCGGTACAGTTATTACAGGATAGGCAGCCAGCAAGGCAAAGCCGGAAAAAATCAGCAGCCACACAAGCGGTTCAGGATTCCTGAATTGAGAAAATTCACCGACTTTTAACTGGAAGCCCCATCGTGGTGAAAAGCGCTTCAGAAGCGCAATATTAAAGCCAGCCATGGCGATCAGCATGACTGTCATCAAAGATGGGTAAATCTTTATGAGTAAAGCACCTGCCATGGTCATTGATTGTTTCATTGCCGCCAATTCATCACCAGTGATTCCGGCTTTCTCATAGATCCCGGCAGCTTGAGCAATACTATGATTGATCTCCTGAACCGCAATCAGATGAATATTCTTTCCAGTTACAAAGGTGAAAACAAGCGCTGCAATAACATAGAAAACAAGGTTAAGCAGTGTTGTCCAGATCAATGAACGTACTACACCAAATTTACGCACCAGCAACTCAGACATCACCAAGGCAATAAAAGCGCACTGTCCTACATATAAAAGTCCCGCACGCATTCCGAAAACGGCAACCAAAATCGAGGTCGTACCAAGGGTGATGATGACAGCAGTACCCATGCCAAATTTGAATCGGGAAAAAAGTGCAGGAAATGGCGCCAGCAGACCAGAAAATATGCCTGCTGGCGGAATGACAATGTACGCTGCAAAAAAAGAAAATGAACAGGCCACGCCCAGAACTGCAACTGCTAATTGGACGACCGTGCTACTATTCTTTGATGTACTACTCATTCAGGATGGGTTACGGAAGTACATGAGTTGAAGCTACTGGCAATAACGCCAGGTTGCGAGCACGTTTGATCGCTTCTGTAATCTCCCGTTGATGCATTGAGCAGTTTCCTGAGATGCGGCGCGGAATAATCTTGCCGCGCTCGGAGATGAAATAGCGAAGGGTGCGAGGCTCTTTGTAGTCAATAGTTAAGTTTTTTTCAGCACAGAAGCGGCATACTTTCCTGCGCTGGAAGGGACGCTTCTTTCTTGGGCCACCTGGGCCTGAAGGTCTTTGCTGAGAAGTGGGTCTTTCGTTGCTCATGATTTTCTATCCTCCGGGAAATTATTCGCTTGCCGTTTCTTCAGCGGTTACGTCGGACTCGACAGCCTCAGATTCGGCCACAGGGGCCTTCTTCTCGACAGCAGGCTTCTCGGGCTGATCAGTGATGTTGACACTCTGATACCTAAGCACCTTCTCATCAAGTCTGAGTCGACGCTCCAACTCAGCGATCATCTCGCGACCGCCATTGTAGCGCAGATACAGATACCGACCTCTTGCGAACTTCCGGATGGGATAGGCCAGTTTCCTGACACCCCAGTCTTCCAGCCGCTGAAAGTCACCCTTGTAGGATGCAATCACGTCTTGAACCTTATCTGCGATGACTTTGATTTCGTCTTCGCTCAGGTCCGGCTGGAGGATGTAAATCGTTTCGTACTTCCTCATGTTGTGTTTCCTCCTCACGGTTTTCGAGCTCCGGTCCAACCCGGAACAAGGAGATTCGACCGAAGTCGATCTTAAAAGAACAGCATTTATACTGTTTTACCACTTAAAATGCAATATATATTTCAGCTAGACCCAAGAACAGCACGATACTTTTTAACCAGCTCAATCGGCTTGTAAGAAAGCTTAGCACTACGCAACCCAGCTTCCCCCAAATCCTGTTCACGATTGACATATTTACATTCTTGAAATATCAGCCTACTGAATTCTCGATTTACTAATTGTGCAATTCCATCCATAAAAGGATCACTTTTTTCAAAATGACAAACAGCCGTCTCTCTGTTGAGACGTTCACCAAGCTCAAATGCTCTTACGATACCTCCAACTGACACAACAACCCCTGCCAGCCCAAGCTCATCTGCCCGGACTACGGCCTCTGCAGCTGCCTTTACCTCATATCCCCCCGATAAATTAATTTTTCCGCGAATCCTGCGCCACTCATCAAGAAGCGCAAGGCACTCTAATTCATGTCGCCTTTCGAACAGCTCAACCTTATATTCATGATGAGAGGTGAAGTAGTTGATACGATTTTTTTTATTGTGAAAACGGTTGCCCGGAAGCGCAGCCAACTCCTCGCGCAAATATAAATAATCAAAAGCATCGCGGTCTTCTTTCGTCACAATTGCTCCCCTTAAATATCTGGAAACAAAAACATCGTCCGCGCCATACAACTCGATTCCATCTGCAAAAAGAAAATCAAGGGCTCCAGCAATATCTCCAGTGAGCGGCGGCAAAAAATAGCTGCGGCCATCATACCCTACCCCCATTACAACAAGTGCATCTGCCACCATTGTCAATTGATAGTCGTGGGCCTCCCGGAACAAATATAAACCGGCAAAGCTCATTTCTGATACGCGTGGTTGAATCTCCGAGAAAACAGTATCCAGCAACTGCTTATCGCCTATTTCAATCGCTCGGGCATGGGGATAGCGAGGAATTTCCATTGAGTTCTCCAACAATTGTTGTAGTATTCCACCGCTCAGCGTTTTGACAACCTTAACAGGCATACAGAGTTTGATTCTCCACTATGCCTGCAAAATTTTCTCGGAGAGATAATCATGGCAATTGCGAACAAAATAGCCAATCATATTTCCAAATCCTCATGGATCCGCAAGATGTTTGAAGAAGGCGAGCGCCTGCGTCTAGAAGTCGGAGCGGAAAAGATATTTGACTTCACCTTGGGCAACCCCGACGTAGAGCCTCCTGAAGCATTCCAACGAGAATTATGTACTCTTGCCCAGAATCCCCTGCCCGGCATGCACCGCTATATGAACAATGCCGGATATGAAGAAACCCGCGCAGCAGTTGCAGAAAAACTTTCACGCGATGCCGGCCTCAGCGTGAGCGCCAAGCATGTCATTATGACCTGCGGTGCAGGCGGAGCACTCAATGTTGTGCTCAAGACTATCCTGAATCCAGGTGAGGAAGTCATCATTTTGGCTCCTTTCTTCGTGGAGTACAAATTTTACATCGACAATCATGGCGGTGTGCCGGTGGAAGTATCGACTGAACAGGAAACCTTCCAGCTTGATATTGATGCCATAGAAAAAGCATTGACTTCCAAAACCCGCGCCATACTCATCTGCTCACCAAATAACCCTACCGGCGTGATCTATCCACAGGAAAGCCTGCGCAAACTGGGTTCCCTGCTCAAAAACATCCATAGACGCAACGGCCACCTGATCTATGTCATATCGGACGAGCCATATGCTCGCATTGCTTATGACGGCAAAAGTGTGCCGAATATTTTTCCGCTGGTGGAGAGCTCGATCATCGTTACATCCCATAGCAAGGACCTGGCTCTGCCGGGTGAGCGCATCGGATATTTAGCAGCCAACCCAACTATGGATACCGTCATGCAGTTCATGGAAGGCGCCATTTTCAGCAACCGTGTGCTTGGCTTTGTGAACGCTCCGGCACTGATGCAGCGCCTTGTGGCGAAACTTCAGGATGAATCTGTTGATATCGCAGCCTACCAGGCCAAGCGCGACCTGTTGGTGACTTCTCTTACAGGCATGGGTTTTGAGATGGTGGTTCCTGACGGTGCGTTCTACCTTTTCCCCAAGTCCCCCCTGACTGACGATCTGGAGTTCGTCAAGCTCGCACAAAAGCACCGCATCCTACTTGTCCCCGGTGCCGGCTTCGGCGCCCCAGGATTTTTCCGGATCGCCTACTGCGTGGACATTGATCTGATAAAGAGGAGCTTGCCAGCATGGAGTGAATTGGCCAAAGAGGCTGGCCTGAAGGGGTGATCAGCAACATTTTTTTCAAATTTATGTGTCACCGCGAGATCTGCTAGCCGCCCTTTCCTGCAAAAATTCGATAAAATCGATGTGCCGATTAACAAAGGTAAGGTTGAAGCGGCTTTCATAGAGCAGTATCGCGCTTGCCGCAAACAAGAACAAGCCTCCGCACAGGGCTATGAGCGTCGGAATCCAGGCATTCTGAGGACTGCCATAGGCTGTATTGATGGCAATAGCCAAACTGGCCGCAATAAAGAAAGCCGTAGAGGTATAAAGGGCTGCCATTGATTTCTGAATCAAGGTAGCCCTTTTTTTCGCGCACGCAATCTGGGCGGAAATCGATGCCATACGCTGTTCAGGGTAGTCCAGCTTTCCCGCCAAAATGTCTTCCAATTCGCTTTTCATGACATTGACCCTATCAAAGATCCGTCCCAGACGGGCTGAAGTTGAAAATATCAGCGTTCCGCAGGCGGATATCAGGACCGCCGGAGTGATCATGGAGGTCAGAATTCGGGAACTGGAAAGCGCATCTAACAAATCTTTATCATTAATAACCATAAACTAGTCCCGGTACCGTTTGACAATATCCCCATAAGCATCAATGCGTCGGTCGCGCAGAAAAGGCCAGATTCTTCGTACCGTTTCGCTCCGCTCCAGGTCCACTTCTGTCAACAGAATTTCCTCGCAATCCCGTGACGCTTCGGCAAGAATTTCACCCTGGGGTCCGGCAACAAAGCTACTCCCCCAGAACTGGATGCCACAGGCTGAAACATCCGCAGATGATTCAAAACCTACTCTATTGACTGCCAGCACCGGCAGGCCGTTAGAAACAGCATGGCCGCGCTGACTGATGATCCACGCATCGCGCTGACGTTCTTTCTCATCCTGACTGTCCGCCGGATCCCATCCGATGGCAGTGGGATAAATCAAAAGATCGGCGCCGGCCATGGCCATCAAGCGGGCACCTTCCGGATACCACTGATCCCAGCAGACCAGCACTCCCAGTGTCCCTACGGAGGTCTTTATGGGAGTAAAACCTAGATCACCCGGCGTAAAATAAAATTTCTCATAAAATCCCGGATCGTCAGGAATGTGCATTTTACGATAGGTGCCTGCAATACTACCATCCTTCTCGAACACCACAGCCGTATTATGATACAGACCCGGCGCCCGGCGCTCGAAGAGTGAGGAGACGATCACCACTCCCAACTTACGGGCCAGATTACCCAGCAACTCGCACGATGGACCGGGAATCGATTCAGCCTGGTCAAACAGTGTTGGGTCCTCAACTTGGCAGAAGTACAGCCCGGCATGCAGTTCCTGAAGAACAACCAGTTCTGCCCCGGCAGCGGCCGCCTTATGGATCAACTCCGCACTCTTTGCCAGGTTTGCCTGTCGGTCATCGCAACAGGTCTGCTGCACTAGCGCGATCTTGACTCTTTTCATAGCAACACTCCATGGGGAAGCTGCATGGTCACACAGTGAAGCGAGCCATGCTGTTCTGCCAATGGAAGGCAATCAATCCCAACAATTTCACGTCCAGGAAAAGCCTTCCGGATACATTCCAGGGCTAGAGCATCCTTTTCCTGCTCCCGATAGGTCGGAACCAGCACAGCTCCATTAATAACCAGAAAATTAGCATACGTCACCGGCAGCCTGCATGCTGATTCACTGAAACGTGCCTTTGGCCAAGGAAGCGGTATCAGCCGATAAGGTGAACCATCAGGTGCCCTGAAAGCAGACAATTCCTGTTCCATCAGCTTCAACTCGCCATAATGCTCGTCCCGCTCGTCATCACAGGCAACATACACAATCACGTTCCCCGGGCAGATGCGCGCCAATGTATCCACATGGGAATCCGTATCATCTCCGGCAAGAAAACCATGATTAAGCCAAAGCACCCGCTTGGCACCAAGCAACGCAGCCAGTGCCTGTTCGATCTCGCTCTGGTCAAGTTGTGGGTTGCGGTTCGGTGACAGCAGACATGTCGAGGTAGTAAGGATGGTGCCGAGGCCGTCACTTTCGATACTGCCCCCCTCCATTACCAGACCGATAGTCTTAAGATTTGGAATGAAGACTCCCTGCTCTTTAAGTTGCTTTGTGACCAGATTGTCATAATTAGCAGGGAACTTGAGCCCCCAGCCATTGAAACCGAAATCAAGCAGTACCGGCTGGCCGTTGTATTCCACCGTAATTGGCCCGAAGTCTCGCGCCCAGGTATCATTGGTCGGCATCTCACAGACAGAGATACGAGACAGGTCAATACCGGCGGCTTTCAGATACAGTTCAGCCTCAGCACGACGCGGGGCAGCCACTATAACTTGCTCGAAACGGCTCACTTGACGGATAATATCAAGAAACACAGGGCGAACATCATCCAGCATATAAGCCCAGTCAGTGCCTTCATGGGGCCAAGCCAACAGAACACCATCCTGCTGTTCCCATTCGGCAATAAGTCTCGGATTCATCGTATAGCCTCCATTGAATTTCTGCGTGAACAGCCTGTTCATGCAGACTTAAGTATCGAAGAAGTATATAGTGACACTTTGTCTGGTGCAATATATAACCATCTGCCACCCCCGCTCCAGGCACTGGATTAGAGTTTTGACTTGCTTTATATCGTCCTTTGCACTAGTAAAAGTTTTCGAAGATATTACGGTATGGAGAATGTGGTGAAACATCTTTCCCTTCAGGCACCAGCCAAGGTCAACTATCTGCTCGATGTCATCAGACGACGCACGGATGGGTATCATGATCTGCGCATGATCATGCAGCGGGTCAACCTTTGCGATGAAATCAGTATTATTTTACAGGACAAGCCCGACTTGAACGTCACCTGCGGCAGACAGGGTGTGCCGGATGGTCCGGGCAATATCGCCTGGAAAGCGGCTCGAACGATGCTGGACTTGGCAGAAACCGGAAAGGGTGCTGCCATTTCTATCACCAAGAAGATCCCTGTTGCAGCCGGGCTGGGGGGAGGAAGCAGTGATGCTGCCAGCGTTTTAATGGGCATGAATGAGTTGCTGGGACTGCACCTCTCTGATGAACAATTGATGCAAATTGGCGTTAAGTTGGGGGCAGATGTTCCTTTTTTCATATTCAAAAATACTGCCCTGGCTGAAGGCATTGGAGAGCAACTTCGTACCATGCCCACCATGCCCCCCGCCTGGGTTGTGTTGATAAATCCCGGAGTACATGTATCGACTGCCTGGGTATATAGAAGTTTACAGTTGACAAACGAAAAAAAGTTAGCTAAGCTTCCGAAGTTTTTCGATGATGTTAATAGTGTCTGCGGCATCTTCTCGAACGACCTGGAAGAAGTGACCATTCCCGCCTTTCCGGTTATAGGGGAGATAAAAAACAAAATGCTTGAATTGGGGGCATCGGGCGCCATGATGTCCGGCAGCGGGCCCACAGTTTTCGGCCTTTTTTCTGATAAAGACAAAGCTGAGAAAGCACAACAAGCATTGAGCGACAACAGCGGCTGGTTTTCTGCTGTAGTAGAAACACTTTAAATTGTTCCTTTAATTGATGATGGGGCGTCGCCAAGCGGTAAGGCATCGGATTTTGATTCCGACATTCCCAGGTTCGATCCCTGGCGCCCCAGCCAATAAAAAAGGGTTACGTTATATGCGTAACCCTTTTTTCATTTAACAACCTTTTGCACAAGTCAATATGGTTGAACATGAAGGATCTTACGTGCGTATTGTTATGGTTGCCATCCATCCCTACCCCTCACCCCAAGCCATCCCCTTATCCAACGCTTTCCTGCAAAGCTACCTGGCTGCAAATCATGGCATCGCCGCCGAAACACAACGTGCTGACTTTTATCTAAGTGACCCAACAGAAACATGCGCTGCCGAATTAGAGGCTTTACAACCAGATGCAATCAGTTTCTCGATATACGTCTGGAACCGCTCCAAGACCAGAGAGATTGCGGCCTTACTGAAAAAGCGCCTACCTAAAACAATCATCTTTGCCGGCGGACCTGAAACAACAGCCGATCCCGAAGGAGTGCTGGCCGAGATTTGTTTTGATTTTCTTATAATTGGAGAAGGGGAAATTGCCTTTAAAGAAGTATGCACACGCTTAGCATCAAGTGCCGATCTAAATGGCATTGCCGGTGTACTGACCCGCACCACGCCACCTCATGAGAAAAATACTACTCCTTTACTCCAAGACTTGGACGCGATTCCCTCACCATGGTTAACCGGTGTCCTGGACAGTCGCAGCTACAGGGGCATTTTGTGGCAATTATCCCGTGGCTGCGGGTTCACCTGCGATTTCTGCTTCGATTCTCGAGGCATCCATGGCGTACGCCGCTTTTCCCTTGATCGAATCAAGGAGGAATTGCGACTTTTTGCCTCTACAGAAGTTTCACAGGTTTTTGTTCTGGATTCTACCTTTAACATGGATATCAAGCGGGCTAAGGAAATCCTTCGGTTGATCAAAAAGTTTGCACGGGGAATTCACTTTCATTTCGAGATTCGCAGCGAATTCATAGACCGAGAAATGGCCCGCCTCTTTGCCGATATCACCTGCTCTCTACAAATTGGCCTGCAGAGCTCGAATGCCCAAGTAATGAAAAATGTGGGGCGAGTCTTTAACAGGGAAGATTTTACAGCCAAAGTGGATATTCTCAATCAAGTAGGCGCGGTCTTCGGCTTTGACCTAATGTACGGACTGCCCGGTGACACCCTCTCCGGCTTTACCGTAAGCTTGGACTACGCTTTAAGCCTTTACCCCAACCATCTTGATATTTTCCCACTTGCAATTCTGCCTGGCACTGCCCTGGCTGCTCGCAGCGGTGAACTTGGCCTACATTATCTCGCTCACCCACCTTATACACTTATCTCTTCACCAACTTTCGATGAACTGCAGATGGAACATGCTCATCGTCTGGCGCAGGCTTGCTCCATCTTCTATACCCGCGGTAAGTCAGTAGCATGGTTCAACAGCCTCATAGTAGCTCTTAACACAAAGCCATCAATTTTCCTCACACAGTTTGATGAGTGGATTAGAAAAAAAGCCGCAGATATAACCGAAGCGGAATTGAGTGATGAAGAAATTTGGCACCTGCAGAGAGATTTCATATCCCAACTACTCACTCCCAAAAAACTAAAGCGGCTGCTGCCGCTCGTATTAGATCTTGTAGATTACCATTTTTATTATGCTGCGGCCATGCAGGCTTCCCTACCCAGCCCCTTGAACGAACAGGAATTGCAGCAATTACAAGTGCTGGATCTCACCTGCCAGCTTGCCTCCTCAACCAGAATGGCTTCCTTTAACTACGAAATACTGGACATACTTGAAGCTGGCGAGCCAATTATTCGTACTTTTATTGAGCACCATCAAAAACACGGCTCACATGCTGTCATCTACCCTACTCATGACGGCATTGCCACTGAATCCCTCATTGAACCATATTACCGACTGCTGGAGCATCTAGACCCCAAAACTCCCTGCCGCCAGATTGCTGCACAGCTAAATATCCCGAAGGATGAAGCAGCTTCATTTCTGGAGTTTGCCCTTGCAGAAGGAATTATCATTAAAGCTTAATTTCAAGAGCTGCTTGAACCTGAAACCATACGTCCGGCACAACTACGACTCAGTTATCGAGACAGCAATCACAATATGAAAGTGGTTGCTTTTCTGTATTTCTTTTAGTATACCTTGCATTTCCTTTTATAGCTGTTACAGATTTTTAGGTGATCGAAAGGTATCAACGGCATGCAAAACAAAATAAGAATTTTCACCGGCAGCTCGAACCCGGAACTGGCCAAAAAGATATGTGAAAGTCTGAGTGTACCTTTGGGAACCGCTCGGGTCCGCACTTTTTCTGATGGTGAAGTCATGGTGGAAATTGGTGAAAATGTCCGCGGCCGTGACGTCTACATCATCCAGTCTACCTGTGCCCCCACCAATAACAATCTCATGGAACTGCTTGTCATGACCGATGCACTCAAGCGTGCTTCGGCGGCCACGATTACTGCAGTGATTCCATACTATGGCTATGCCCGTCAGGACCGCAAAGCCGCTCCGCGTACCCCCATAACCGCCAAACTGGTTGCGGATTTAATTACCACGGCAGGAGTTGATCGGGTTGTCACCATCGATTTGCATGCGGGACAGATTCAAGGTTTTTTCAATATCCCGGTTGACAACCTTTATGCCGCGCCGGTCATCCTCAACTACCTAAAAGGACGTTTCGAGGGTCAGCAGGTTGTTATGGTTACTCCGGATGCCGGAGGCACCGAGCGTGCCCGCGCCTTTGCCAAGCGTCTTGGCTGTAGTCTGGCTGTTATCGACAAACGCCGCACTGGACCAAATGTGGCCGAAGTGATGCACCTGATCGGTGACGTGCGTGATAAAGTAGCCATCATTCTTGATGACATGATAGACACCGCCGGCACCTTGACACAGGCTGCCAAAGCGCTGAAAGAAAATGGCGCAAAAGCGATTTATGCCTGCGCCACCCACGGGGTTTTGTCCGGCCCTGCAATTGAGCGCATCAACAATTCCGATATTGAAGAAATTGTTCTAACTGATACCATTCCACTTGGAGTGAATGAAACACAGACCAACAAGGTGCACATGCTTTCAGTAGCTGACCTGCTGGCCGAGGCGATCAAACGAATTCACCAGGACGAGTCAGTCAGTTCGCTATTCGTTTAAATAATTGAAGCGTACAGGGTAGGCAATGCCTGCCACTACCAGTGGAGGAATACTATGCAACAGAAACAGATGAACGTCGAATTGAGATCAAAAACCGGTAAGGGCATCAGCCGCCAGCTTAGAATAGCGAATATGGTTCCGGGTGTTGTTTATGGCAAAGGTATGGATCCCATGGCCGTCAGTATTAATTACCGTGAACTGCAGGCTGCCATGTCTGGCAGTGGCGGCCAAAACAACCTGATCACTTTGATTGGAGGCGGCAGCCTGGATCAATCTATGGCAATAATCGCCGACCTGCAAAGGGATCCCATCAAAGGCACCTACAAGCATGTCGACTTGCACCGCATCAACATGAATGAGAAACTGCGCATCGTTGTGCCAATCGTCCTGAAAGGCACAGCCATCGGCGTCAAGGAAGGCGGCCTGCTGGATCTGGGCCACCATGAGCTACATGTTGAATGCCTACCAGGCAACATCCCCGATCATATAGAGATTGATATTACCAATCTCCAGGTTGCCCATTCCATCCATGTAAACGAAATTACACTTCCGGAAGGTGTTAAGATTATCGATAACCCCAAAATTCCGGTAGTGAGCATTTTGGGCAGAGCCAAGGAAGAGGCCCCGGCCGAAGCATAATTTTCAATGCAAACTTTTCTTATAGCGGGGCTAGGCAATCCTGGCCCCCAATATCAATGGACCCGCCACAACGCGGGTTTCCTTTTTTTAGACCGTCTGGTTCATCTCGAGAACAGCCCTCTAAACCGCAAGTCTTTTTCCGGCCTAGTCGGCGAATGGAGCTACCGCGACAACCGCCATATTATCCTCAAACCCCAGACATTCATGAACCTGTCGGGTAAGTCCATCATGCAGGCGCTCCAGTTCTATAAGCTCCCCTTGTCACAATTGATCGTCATTCATGACGAGCTAGACCTTCCATTTGGATCGGTCCGTTTCAAACAGGGGGGCGGACACGGTGGCCATAATGGCCTGCGCTCAATCATGGATCAGTTGGGCAAGGGAGATTTTTTAAGGCTTCGCATCGGTATTGGCAGACCGCCTCACGGCGATACAGTCAATTATGTCTTGGGCACAATTCCACCTAAGCAGATGGAGCACTTGTCTCGGGTACTGGATGGTGGTGTTGAAATGCTGGAAATGATGTTGGACCAGGGCCTACCAAAGGCCATGAGCCTTTTTAACAACAAGAGTTTTCTGGAAGGATAACATTATGGGTTTCAATTGCGGTATCGTCGGCCTGCCTAATGTGGGCAAATCCACCATTTTTAATGCGCTGACTTCGGCCGGTGCGGAATCAGCCAACTACCCCTTCTGCACAATAGACCCCAATGTGGGTATAGTGCAGGTGCCGGATCCACGCATGGATCAGCTCTCGGCCATCGTAAAACCGCAAAAAATCCAACCTACCACCATAGAATTTGTCGATATCGCCGGATTAGTCAAAGGCGCCAGTTCAGGTGAAGGACTTGGAAATCAGTTCCTGGGCCATATCCGCAGCACTGATGCTATTGTTCATGTGGTGCGCTGCTTTGATGACGAAAATGTGGTGCATGTCAATGGCAGGGTTTCACCGGCAGACGATATTGAAGTGATCAACACAGAACTTGCTTTGGCTGACCTGGATACGGTTGAGAAGAAAATCATGCGGGCCGAGAAAATGGCTCGCAGCGGAGACAAGAAAGCCAAAGAAGAAGTCGATTTTTATATGCGCGTCAAAGCCTTGCTTGAGCAGGTTAAAAAGCTCAAGGGGGTCGCGGAAAATGAAGATGAGCGCCTCTGGCTTCGTGACATGCATCTGCTAACAGACAAGCCTGTGCTCTATGTCGCAAACGTTGCCGAGGATGATTTGGAGGGAAACCATCCTAATGTTGCCAAGGTACGAGAAATAGCTGCCGGCGAAGATGCAGGGGTCGTCGCCATATGTGGTCAATTGGAAGCTGAAATTTCAGAACTTGATTCCGAGGAGAAGCATGCTTTTCTGCAGGATATGGGCCTGGCCGAGGCTGGCCTAGATCGATTGATTCGAAGCGGCTATGAACTACTCGGCCTCATCACCTATTTCACTGCCGGTGTCAAAGAAGTGCGGGCATGGACCATCGTGAACGGCACCAAAGCCCCGGGAGCTGCAGGAGTAATTCATTCGGACTTTGAAAAAGGCTTTATTCGTGCAGAGGTGATTGCGTTTAACGATTTCATTGCCTGTAACGGAGAAGCCGGCGCCAAAGAAAAAGGGCTTATGCGCTTGGAAGGCAAAGAATATACTGTGAAAGACGGGGATGTAATGCACTTTCGGTTCAACGTTTAATTAGCTGGTTCTTACTCAACTGCAAAAGCCACTTTCAATCCAGTATAATGGATTGAAAGTGGCTTTTTTGTATGGAAATCATCAGTAAATGGAATAATTGGCAGTGTCCGAAAAAAGTTCCCTGAGCAGCATATTGTTAAGATAGTGCCCTGTCCGATTGGCCTCAACCTTGCCAAGAATGCGGTAGCCACTGGTATAGAAATCACCGATCAGATCCAATATCTTATGGTTAACCAGCTCTTTCCTGTACCGCAGTCCATGCGGATTTACAATATCATCCATTCCAATCACCACAGCATTATCCAGAGACCCGCCTTTAGCAAGACCGGCCTTCTTAATAGCTTCGATTTCTTCAAGAAGTGTAAAAGTACGCGAATTTATGATGGAAAAAGCATTTTCAACATCAGTTACCCTCTTTTTCTGTTTCCCCACCGGCTGACGAAACTCAATAGACATTGTTATATCAAGTGTATTGAGCGGCTTAATTCGAACCCAGGCATCTTTATGACTGACTTCAACCGGCCGCTGAACCTTTAAATAAACTCCACTATCGGGAAATTCATAGACACCCGCCTTCCACATTCCCTGATAAAACTCCCAGGCAGAACCATCAAGAATAGGTACTTCCGGCCCATCAATATAGACGAGGCAATTGGTTATTCCTGAAAAATAAAAAGCTGCCATGAGATGCTCAATAGTAGCTACAGAGATATCGCCATTGGAAATCTGTGTCGAAAGTCGGGTATCAGCCACCATGTCATAACGTGCCGGGATGATGGTTCCCTTGCAGACAAAGGCTATTCCAAATTCACGACGAGGCAAAAACTCCAGTGTAACCTGGCGACCGGTATGCAAGCCTATACCGGAAATCTTGAATATACGATTGATTGTTGTTTGGCGTTTGATCATGGGGTGACTATGGCAGAATAACGAAAATGCGTCAAGACGAGGCCGGTACGCGAGGCGGTGTGTTGATTAAACTCTTCAGTTGTTCGTGCTCTCTGGCAAGTGCATCGTATTTTCGCTCCAGTTCTCGAATTTGGTCAAACAGACAGGAAATCGCTTTGGCCTCAGGATCCGGCAGCTGACCATGCTGCAGGTCTGCCCTCCCTTCTTCCTTCTTCTGCTCCATTACCATCCTTCCGGGAATACCAACAACAGTTGCGTTTTCAGGCACAGCCTTTACCACAACCGAATTCGAACCTATCTTAGCCCCTTTGCCTACTGTAAATGGTCCCAAAATTTTTGCTCCAGAACCGATAACAACATTGTCTTCCAAAGTAGGATGGCGCTTCACCTTGTCCCACGTTACCCCACCAAGTGTTACGCCGTGATACAAGGTCACATTGTCGCCTATTTCTGCAGTCTCACCAATGACCACACCCATTCCATGATCAATAAAAAACTTACGCCCTATTTTTGCTCCCGGATGAATCTCAACACCTGTTAAAAAGCGACCGACATGAGAAGTAAAACGCCCCAGGAAGTAAAATTGACGTATCCAGAACCAATGGGCAATCCTGTAGATCCACAATGCATGCAAGCCGGGATAACAAAAAATAATTTCTAATATATTACGGGCAGCAGGATCGCGTTCAAAAACTGAATTCACATCTTCCCGGAGACCTTTAAACATTGCAAACTCCTAATACATCAGTAAACCATCGTTATTCACAGCTACCATACCCCATCAATTATGTCAAATACTTGCAGGTCAGTTTAAATATATCTTCCAGCACCGGATCCTTCACCGCTGTTCGTAACTCAACAATTACAGGTTTGAAAGCCGCAAACTTCTCTCGACAAAGAGATCAATCTTCTCTAAGATGCTTCAAATTGTATACACTATTATAGTGGTCCTTGAGACCATCATCACTATCACGAAAGGAGCTTCACAATGGCAACTCCCGAATTCATGTATCAGGATCCGTTTCCGCTAGACAAAGACAATACGAAATACCGGAAACTAGAGGGATCTGAAAAGTATGTAACCGTCGAAAAGTTTGCAGACAAAGACGTAGTGAGGGTTTGTCCAGAAGCTCTTTCGATTCTGGCAAACGAAGCGATGAAAGATGTTTCCTTCTTGTTACGCCCTGCACACAATGAGCAGGTTGCCACTATTTTGCGCGACCCTGAAGCTTCCATGAACGACAAAGGCGTGGCCATGGCCTTCCTACGCAATGCAGAGATCAGTGCCCAGTTTGAACTGCCGATTTGTCAGGATACAGGAACTGCCACTGTTGTTGCAAAAAAAGGACAGCAGATCTGGACCGGCGTCAGGGATGAAGAATACATCTCCAAAGGAGTTTACAAGACTTATACTGAGGAAAACCTGCGTTACTCTCAGACAGTAGCTCTTGATATGTATGAAGAAAAAAATACCGGCACTAATCTACCGGCTCAGATTGACATAATGGCTACGGATGGTGATTACTACAAGTTCCTCTTCATGGCAAAAGGTGGCGGATCAGCCAATAAAACCATGCTCTTTCAAGAGACCAAAGCTTTGCTCACCCCTGAAAAGCTTTACAAGTTTTTAGTAGAGAAAATGAAATACTTGGGCACAGCAGCCTGCCCCCCCTACCATATCGCTTTTGTAATCGGCGGCACATCAGCCGATGCCTGCATGAAAGCTGTGAAACTGGCCACCGCCAAGGAGCTTGATGCGCTACCAGCTGCGGGTAATGAACATGGTCAGGCTTTCCGGGATTTGGAACTTGAAGCAAAATTACTGGAAGCAGCTCAGAAACTGGGTATCGGTGCCCAATTCGGTGGCAAATATTTTGCCCATGACGTTCGAGTAATCCGCCTGCCACGCCACGGTGCCTCGTGTCCGGTCGGCATGGCTGTTTCATGCTCTGCTGACAGAAATATCAAAGCAAAAATCAACCGGGAAGGTCTCTTTATAGAAGAGATGGATCGTAATCCCGGGCGCCTGATTCCCGAGCAGTACCGCGGTAAACACGAGCATGGCGTGAAGATCAACCTCAACAGGCCAATGAATGAAATTCTCGCTGAACTTTCCAAACACCCTGTTTCTACTCCACTACTCCTGTCCGGTACAATCGTGGTCGGTCGCGATATTGCCCATGCTAAATTTAAAGAAATAATGGATAGTGGAAAACCGCTGCCTGAATATCTGCTTAATCATCCAATCTATTATGCAGGACCCGCCAAAACGCCAAAAGGCAAGGCTTCCGGCTCATTTGGACCAACTACAGCCGGGCGTATGGACAGTTATGTGGATGAACTTCAGTCAAAAGGTGGTTCACTCATCATGATTGCCAAAGGAAATCGCAGCCAACAAGTAACAGATGCCTGCAAGAAATACGGCGGGTTCTACCTAGGATCTATCGGTGGACCAGCTGCTGTTCTGGCCGAGGAAAACATAAAAAAGGTAGAGTGTATTGATTTCCCTGAGCTTGGAATGGAAGCCGTCTGGAAAATAGAGGTGGAAAATTTTCCGGCCTTTATCCTGGTAGACGACAAAGGCAATGACTTCTTCAAACAACTAGGACTGTGATGTAAGATATTATTAACCCGGCTGGATGCCCAGCCGGGTGTTTTTTTACCATATTTTTTTTAGATGCCCCGATCCCGCCCCGGAGGCAGAACATGGCTATTACCCTGATTATTGCAGATGACCACCCTTTGGTCGTAGCCGGACTGAGGAACCTATTCGCACAGGAAGAAGACTTCCGTGTGTTGGCGCATTGCAATGACGGTTCATCCACAATTCAGGCCGTAAAAGAGCATCAACCGGACATTGTCATCTTGGACATCCTCATGCCTGGCAAGGGAGGATTGGAAATCGTTCGCGAACTCCGAGAGTTGAATCTCCACCCAAAGATTGTACTTTTCACTGCCACCATTAGTGATGAATTGCTGCTGCAGGCTATTCTTCTTGGTGTCCAGGGGATTGTCCTGAAGGAAATGGCTTCCCACCTTTTGGTTCAGTGTATTCGAAAGGTATACGCTGGAGAACAATGGCTGGAGCGACGTTCTGCAAACGTTGCCCTGGAAAAAATCATGCGGAAAGAATCAGGCAGTAGAAGAGTGGCAGCGGTACTGACGCCGCGAGAGATTGAGCTTGTTAAGCTGATTTCTTTGGGCAGTCGCAACAAAGAAATTGCCGAGAAGCTTTGCATTAGTGTGGGCACTGTCAAAGTACATCTTCACAATATATACGAAAAACTCAATGTAAACGGTCGATTGGCATTATTGCGATATGCCAGGGAAAAAGATCTAGAGTAGTTAGGGTCTAATAGAACAAAACTTAT
Source organism: Pelotalea chapellei (assembly GCF_018531195.1). GTDB lineage: Bacteria > Desulfobacterota > Desulfuromonadia > Geobacterales > Pseudopelobacteraceae > Pelotalea > Pelotalea chapellei. The sequence goes on from NZ_JAHDYS010000020.1 coordinate 20,969, forward strand.
CAGACACAAAAAGTATGTGAATCCAACTGCACCGCTACTCCATACCTTCCATCGTCAGGTCGAATCCTTATCACCGTCCCCCTACAATTCACATGCATCTGTCGGCCGGCGTCAAGATGGTTGAAGAGCAAGACGAAATCCACTTCCGTCGCCTTTGAAAGGTCGATATCTGTAAGAAAGTAGATCCCCACTGTGCTGTAGTCTCGAGTGACACCTGTACCTTTTTTGAATAGAATTGGTAGAGCTGCCTTTAAGCGCGGCGCGCGTCTCATATCTTGAACACTCATCTGGATCAACTCCATTAAAATGCAGTCTGAAAACAATTGCTCCATATTTTAAAAATAAATCTATTTTTCAGCAATACGCGAGAAGATATGTTTTTCTATATCTTTAGATATACAGTTCCACTTACTCTTGAAGCCTCGTTTCTATGCAGGAAGATCAGACATAAAACATAATTTAATCAAATAAGCCGCTCCTTTTCTGGGAAACGGCTTATAAACTAGAAACCGGAGATTAAAATTTGACGCGTACGCCTGCTACCGCGTTATGGCTCCTAAACTTCATGCTGGTAAACGTTTCGGGAGAATCAAAATCAGCATTATCAGTAGCAAAGTAACGGTATCCAAGGTCCATTGACAACCGTTTGTTCAAAGCGATATCAATACCTGCACCCGCTTGGTAAGCAAAAACTGTATCATCACCAGATCCATAAAAAAAAGTTCCAGCGTTACCCCTTGCAAAGGTATCACTCAGATGCAAGGTAGCAAAGCCGACACCTCCTCCAAGATAAGGAGTTACAGGAGACTCATTATGAAGATCAAAAAAACCATTGAACATCATGGCAAACACTCCTAGATTCCCATCAATCCTGCGAAATTGTGGGAGTCCTTGGACTGTGATAGAGTCTATCTCACTGTACCTATAAGAAAGTTCTCCTTCCAGCCGAAACATGCCGAAATCATAACCACCGCTACCCCCCAAATAAATCCCAGGATCAAATTTCACTGAATCATCAAAATCAGTAGTAGAATCAGTACCACTTGCCCTCGTATCTCTTGGCACACTGACTCCAAGAAATCCTGATACATAGGCGCCAGGCTCTGAGGAAGCCGCTGAACAAATACCGGGGATACCTGACATAAGAGCAACAACCACCATAATAATGATTTTTAGCATAGTAGACCTCCTGAAATTGAAATCAAAAAACAACTCCAATATACCCTACTTCACGAAAAACTCCAGAAGAACAGGAACTTTAAAGCTCATAATAGATATTAGATGTAACCAACCATCATCTTGACGACAACAAAAATGATGTTAAAATTTTTAGCAAGTCATCTATTTATAGGAGGTATGCCATGAAAAAAATAATCGTGTATTTGGCTATGGGAATTACATGTTGTGGCGCAGGAATGGTTTATGCCGAGAGTGCCTCTCCCAATGTATCGGCCGCGCAAAAGGATGAGTGTATCCTTATCTCTAAAAACTGTCAGAATCAGGTTTTGAGCATACAGGAGAAGATGAAGAGACTTCAGACAGAAATTAAAAAAGGCGATCGAGTCTACACTCCTGACGAGCTAAGAAGACTAGATGAGAAATTGCAGGACGTACAGAAAACGCTGGATGTGATGCTTAGACAATAATTTTCACTATGGCAACTACCGCCCTAGAATGGGCGGCAGTTGCCATATTTCATTTCACCTGTCCTTCTTCCTCGCTGATGGGTATGCAGTCCTCCTTATCCCAGGAATCCAATTCTCCATTTTCAAGACGCACCTGAACAGTAGTTCCGGCAAAAGTGCAGAGGTAAGAATATCCTATTTCCCCGGTTTTCTTATTTCGGAGCGGAACATTCTCCTCCTGTTGCTCGGTTGTATAACAGACTTTTTCGTATTCTCTCTTTTCCATGTCCCATACCTCCTGCCCATCATCAATCATGCTTCCCTAAAAAGTATATCAGGAAGGTCCGCAGATACTACTTGCAGAGTGAAGAAGGACGGAATCCATTACAACAAGAAAAGCTTCACTATCTTATGCATACCGCCACTTTCCCCTTCAACAGCAGCTTTACGTTCCTCCAATGTCAGCATGGCATGCAGATGTTTGCGAGCCTCCTTGCGGCTACCGGCAATCAATTCTGAAATATTGCAGAGGATCCCAACAGGCAGTCCCCCTCTATACCCTTCCACAAGTTTTGCTATCTCATCCCGTTTTTGCACAGCAGTCCAGGATTTATAAACTTCGGCACCCAAGTCGCTATTATTGAACACTGTTTTCCTCCTTTTCCTATTAAAAAATAAAATTTTACAAATGAATGTATATGGCTTCATCCTTTTTTATTTTTGAACATGCTCATATATCAAAGCACTGTAGCCAGCCCACAAGAGTACGCCAATTGTTCCAATAGCGCATATTGTGGCCAACAGCACGTGGAGCTTAGATGCCAGACTGTGTTCGCCATAACCCAAGAGTTTGCCTAAAATGATGCCGCTGATAACTCCTCCACCATGCCCCCAATTATTTATCCCAGGCATTATCAAACCGAAAATCAGAAGGCTGATGATCCAGCCTTTAACTTCACTGTACACGGCACTTCCATAAGCCCCTCCCCTACTCCGTCCGAAGTAGAGCAGAGCACCGATAAGACTGCAAACAGCTGCCGACGCTCCAACAGTGAAGGGTACCCCTGCCATATAGGAGGCCCAAAATCCTCCCGCGCCCCCCAATGTATAGATAATAAACATTCGGCTAACACCATACTCTTCAGTGGTCAGAGGCGCCAGGTTTCGCAGTGCCATAAGATTAAATGTGATGTGAAGCACGCCGGCATGAAGATAACTTGCACTAAAGAGTGTCCAGAGCCGTCCATATTGATCTATTGGTACTGTTCCTGTTGCACCTAAAAGCAAAAGACTTGTACGATCCGGTGCCAGCACTCCAAACAGACCTCCAGCGGATCCACCAATACGAGAACTGATCAACAAGGAGAAAACATACAATAAGATATTAAGAGTGATGATTGCTTTAAACACTCCGTTTTCACCTGACATCCCCTGAGCCAATGAGACCATATGCCACCAAGGAGAAGTACGGGAGGTACCACACCAGGAGCAGGTTGCTTCGTCGCTGCCTACTAGTTGGTGACAGCGGGGACATAGAATTGCTTTATTTTTCATTTAACCTCATCTTTTTATTTAGTCCAAAACCATTATATTTCATCAAAAATTGCTTAAACAGCAAAGGCTGCCAGTCTGGCAGCCTTTGCTGTTTTCTTATCAATTATCCCTCTAAGAGTCAACTGGATTACCTCTTGTTTCAACATCGAAAATAGCCATAAGAGACTGGGGGAGGTAGTCACAGACTTTGGTACTGACACCCGACCGACCTTCATGAAGCCATTCGATTTTGCTTCCTTCTGGATGTTCTAAAAGTCTTACACGTGCACCCATGCGCTTTAATTCATTCCACATCTCATCCATTGTTAGCATCTCGAAACCCGCGATTTCTCTGCCTTGGCCTGCATTTTCGACAAAATGATCAATCAATTCGTAATCCAGGAAATCCTCTTCATTCCGCCACCATTTTACGAAGCAGTGATTTTTAGTGCGGCGCTCTTCAATCAGTTGAACGGCGTCCCGCTCTGTCATTGTCTTTCTCCTTTGCCTGGGATTTTTGAAAATGCTTGTTTTTCATATTTTCGTCATCTCCTGCACCTTAAGCTCTACATCGTCAATATTTATTATCTGCACGCCAGCATCAGCCATCTCCGACCGCACAGTTCCATCTTCTATCCATTGAGCGATCATCCATCTTTCCAACCCAAACTTCTCAACGATCTCATCAATGGCGTACCAAGTCTTGGTGAGGGACATGAAATACCTCCTTCTTTCACAAAAAGTATATCACACAGAGGCCATGCCGCATTCAGGTAGATCAGTAAAATCAAGGTAAATTGCTGTAGGAATTGGGGAGTTGCCTGCAAATGTTTTATTTGACAGCAGGAAGAGGGTAACGTATACAACAAAGTTTGATTTATGCCGCTACCACCGTCGGACCTGTACAGGTTCGTGAATACTGCCTGGAGAAAGAAAAAATGTTCAATCTTAAACCTGATGTTGTTGCAAGGCTGGAGCGAGTTCTCAGCTCCGTTGAAATGCTGTTACCGCGGGCTATAGCTCCAGTTGACTGGTCAACATGTCATGCCGCCAATTGGCGCAGACATTCCTTTTCCGGCTACCTTGAAGCGGTTAAAGTCACAGACACGACTACACTGGACGAACTGTTAGGCGTTGACGAGCAAAAAGAAATCATGATCAATAATACGCATCAGTTCCTGGCCGGTCTACCCGCCAATAATGCCTTGTTATGGGGCTCACGAGGCTCGGGAAAATCATCTCTTGTCAAAGCCCTGCTAAATGAATTTGGTCCAAAGGGATTGCGGTTCATTCAAGTGGAGAAAGAAGATCTGATCTATTTATCAGAAATATTCACAGCAGTCGAAAACCAGCCCTATCGCTTCATCTTACTATGCGATGACCTGACATTCGAGGTAGGTGAGTTGAGTTATAAGATGCTTAAAAGTGCTCTGGATGGCTCGGTCTACTCGGCACCAGAAAACGTTCTGATTTATGTAACATCAAACCGTCGCCACCTGCTTCCAGAATATGAATCAGACCATCTGGGAGGGAAATATGTCAGGGGAGAACTTCAACAGAGCGAAGCGATGGAGGAGAAAGTATCTCTTTCGGACCGCTTTGGAATCTGGGTTGCCTTTTATGCTTTTTCGCAAGACCGCTACCTGGACGCCGTGCGACTATGCGTTGAACGCGAGGCACGTCAACGCAAGGCGGAAATCCTCTGGAGTAAGGAACTGGAGGAAGATGCCATCAAATGGTCCCACGAGAAGAGCAAACGTTGCGGCCGCACCGCATATCAGTTTTCCAAAAACTGGGTAGGCCGGTATTTGCTGGACAAAAGCCGCAGCTAAAACAGATTTTGCACCACTAAACAAGAACGCCCCGGAGACTAACACTAACGGGGCGTTCTTGTTTAGAGAGGTAGAGCAGTATCTATCAATTTGGAATGCTGGGCAATTCAACACCCGCCATCTTCTGAACCATGCGTACCACCTGACAACTATAGCCGAATTCATTGTCGTACCACACATAAAGGACGCAGCGGGTCCCTTGAACAATTGTGGCTAGGGAATCGACCACGCATGCGTGGCGAGAGCCGACAAAGTCGCTGGAAACAACTTCTGGGGAATTGGTGTAATCAATCTGATTCTGCAGCGGTGAATCGAGCGAGATGTTCCTCAGATAACTATTCAATGAAGCCACATCTGCTGCTTCGGCCAGTTCAAGATTAAGAATCGCCAGTGAAACATTAGGCGTCGGCACTCGGATAGCGTTTCCGGTCAGTTTACCAGAAAGCTCCGGAATAACTTTGGCAACAGCCTTGGCTGCACCTGTTTCAGTAATGACCATGTTCAGCGGAGCACTCCGTCCGCGTCGTGAATTTTTGTGATAGTTGTCGATCAGATTTTGATCGTTGGTATAGGAATGACACGTCTCCACGTGGCCGTGTACGATGCCGAAACGATCATTAATGGCTTTAAGAACCGGTACAATAGCATTAGTAGTACAACTGGCAGCCGAAAAGATTGTTTCTTCCTGAATAATTAGCTCATTATTGACTCCTGCCACTACGTTGGGGACATCTCCCTTTCCGGGTGCAGTTAGGATTACCCTGCTGATCCCGGGAGCTTTGATATGCCTCCCCAACCCTTCACGATCACGCCATTTACCGGTATTATCAATCAGGATGGCATTCTGGATACCATATTGGGTGTAATCAACATTTTCGGGCGCATCTGCATAGATGATGCGGATCATGTTCCCATTGGCAATAATGGCATTTTCCTCCTCGTCCACAGTAATAATGCCATGAAAGGGACCGTGCACTGAATCGCGACGCAGCAGACTGGCTCGCTTCACCAGGTCGTCGGCACTTCCTTTACGCACTACTGCGGCACGTAACCTTAATTTTTCTCCACTTCCCGATTTTTCAATCAAGATACGGGCAAGAAGACGGCCGATACGCCCGAATCCGTAGAGTACAATGTCTTGAGGCTCTTCAAGAATTGGAGTTCGGCCTGTATTAATGACCGCAAGTTCCTGGCGGACAAACTCACCTACTTCCAATCCTTTGCCATCTGCCTGATAGCGGACCGTCAGTTTTCCAATGTCTATTCTTGCGGGTGCCAGATCAAGTTTGGTCATTGCCTCAAGCACCGGAAACGTGTCCCGCACAGAAAGTTCATTGTCCAATATCAGACGGGCGAAACGATGAGCCTTAAGTATATCGATAGTGGCGCAATGCACCAAGGAGCGACCATATACCGTGGTAACTATGTTGTGATCGCGGTAAAGACGACCAATCATTGGCAGCATCCATTCCGCATATTCTTCAAGACTTTGCCAATCTTTAAGATAATCTGTCTGCTTCTGGTTATTCATTTGTGTCCCTCCTTGCTCGATATTCCAGTTTTACATTATTAGAAATTGCAATAACTGTATGAGCCTTGCTTTTAATTTTGATAAAAAGATCACGTATTGAAGGAGTACGTCAACAATAAAATCAAGCTAAATACAAAGAGAGGGAATTTTAAGTATTAAGGGATAACAGCGAAAACATAGGAAATTTATTTTATGAGGGTAGTGAGATTGCGGGTACTGACAACAAATTTTTATTCAAAATTTTTATGGTTTGAAAACAAAAAAGCCTGCCGAAGCAGGCTTAGCTGGCTTTTTTTATTTATTCCATCAAAGCTTTTGGACATTTTCCGCCTGGAGCCCTTTGGGTCCCTTGACAACCTCGAATCTGACCTTGTCTCCTTCACCCAGCGTTTTGAAGCCGCTGCCGGTGATGGCGGAGAAGTGCACAAAAACGTCCCCGCTTCCGTCATCCTGTTCAAGAAAACCGAATCCTTTACTTTCATTAAACCATTTTACTGTACCTGTGGCCATCTTCTCTGTCTCCTTTGTCTGAAATCCGTTTTCCGAATGCCGGTCTTTGTGGCCTTTGTCACATGCACCGCCTTCCGTTCCACCTTGTACTGTACACTTTAGCATGGAAAAAAAGTTTTTCCAGAGAGCCAATTAAAATTATGTTAGCAACGGAAACTGGATCAGCTATGCGTTCAACTTGGCAGCGATTCCCCCCATGTATTTACCCTGATGGCGAGCTGCAGCAAGCTCATTATCGCTTGGGAAGCGTTCACCTTTACCACCACAGATTGTAGAAGCTCCATAGGGCGATCCCCCGGTGATCTCATCCATACGCATTTGACCGGCAAAAGCATAAGGAAGGCCAGTTATAATCATCCCCTGATGCAATAAGAAAGTATGAAAGGTGAGAACGGTCGATTCCTGCCCACCATGCTGGGTGGCGCTACTGGTGAAAACGCTGCCGACTTTTCCGACCAGTCCGCCATTCATCCAGATGCTGCCAGTCGCGTCCAGAAACTGGCGCATTTGGCCGCACATATTGCCAAAACGAGTTGGAGTACCGAAAACAATACCTGCATAACCGGTAAGTTCATCAACAGTGCAAACCGGGATATGGGCAAAGGTTTTCTGCGCCTCAGTAGCACCCATTTTTGCAAGCACATCCGTTGGAAGGGTTTCCGGAACCCGCCGCAATACCCCCTCAGCACCAGGCACTTCAGCAATACCCTCTGCAATGGCTTCGGCCATTTTGTGGATGTGTCCATACATGGAATAGTACAATACAAGAATCTTCATACGTCCTCCTGTGGTTGGTTATCGAACACCAAGCAAAAACTATATCACCCAACGTCCATTCTGCAATGCCTACAGTGCGCCCAACACTTTCAACAGATGAGGTACCATCTGTTTTTTACGAGACATAACTCCTTTAAGCTCATAAAGATGGGATTCTATCTGCGGATATCCCATGACATGGGCAATTTCATTCTTGCCTTCTGCAAGAAAAAAAGTTGTCTCACTGTAGATATCGGTAACCATTAAACCAGCCAAAGCAAGACCATCTTTTTCCTTAATCTGTTTGAGAGCGACACGTAGTTCATCTTTGTATTCAAAAAATTCATCAAATCCCACCACCTCAACCTGCCCGACACCAAAACCCACGTCGGCGGCAGTGAAATGTTTGAAATCGCTTCGAATAGCCTTTTCGGCTGAACCATGGGCGCTGAACCCACTGCATGACATGAAAATATCTCTTCCAAATGCACTATGATCCAGTCCGGAGCATGCTTCCAGCCAGACAACCGCTTCACGATCACGGGAAGTGGTTGTAGGAGATTTGAGAATGACAGTGTCCGAAAGAATACCCGCAAGAAGCAGTGCGGCGATTTTTTTCTCCGGCTCCAATCCCCGTTCACGATAGAGAGTGGCAACCACAGTACAGGTGCTCCCGACAGGTGCAGCCATAAAGGTGATTGGCTGATTTGTAGGTGGATTCCCAAGCTTGTGATGGTCAATAACCTCCAAAATCTCCACAGCCTCAGCTCCGGGAACTGCCTGTGCCAATTCATTATGATCAACAAGTATCAGAGCATAGGGAAGCGGAGTTAAAAGTGATGATTTGGTTGCCACACCGGCAATGGTGTCGTCTTCCTCAATGGCAACCACAGCAGTTTCTCCTGAGTGAAGCAGTTTGAGACGCAAGTGATCAAGTGGCTCTCCGACACTGACCTTCTCAAATTTTGGCTCTACAAAACAGGACAAGGGCATGGATAGTCGCGCCATCCAGGTTGCAGTGGCTGTGTCATAAGGGGTGGATAATACTGTAACGCCTTTCTGACGCGCCCTGTGAAGCAGTTCATCACTGACCACAAAACCTCCGGTTACCACCAGCAGCCGCACACCTCTTTCAATAGCAGACTGTTGAATGGAAGGCCTGTCGCCGGTCATGACGAAGAGGGACATTGGATCATATCCATCAATTTTTTCGGAAAAAGATTCCTCCACCATGGCACCTATGAAAAGGTGCAGATGTTCAATCTTAGTAGTTGGCTCACCCGTCAGAAAAATGGCCTCCAGACAATCTGCGATAGAACGAAGAGAGGTATCGACCCCACGCTTACGGTCAGTTCCGGCAACGAGATACTTCTCAGAGAGCTTCAGCAGTGTAACAAGTCCAACGGGCCGACGCGAGTCATCCACAACAGGCAGAACTCTGATGGTATGTTGATGAAACAGCTGCAGTACATCTCTGAGAGGCATGTCCGTCCGGGCTGTTACTGGCTGGCGGTTGATGACGTCCCTCACCTTGGGAAGGACATCCGTCAGGTACAATGGGGCTGTGATGTCAAGCCGATCCAAAATATAGCGGGTCTGGGGGTTTAGTTCTCCAGCAGCTGCAGCAATCACATTCTTTTGCCCTAGTTTTTGCTTCAATTCGGCATAGGCAATTGCCGAAGCAATTGAATCAGTGTCCGGGTTTCTGTGCCCAATGACATAAATCCGTTTGGTCATACACACTCCAAAGTTGTTATCTACAAGCCACTTACTTGATGGGGTTGCTATGCAATTTACCTTGCTCTCGGTGCTCGTTTTGGATGCCGAGCTGTCGGTGCCAGGCCTGGATGGACCGGCTTTTCCGAGTGTCCTGCCTTACCGGCAGAAGCACTTTTTTTAACATCCTTGGAGGTACTGGCACGAGTACCTGAAAAACTTCCCGCTTTCTGTGCCGCAGCCTTGGCAGCAGGCTTGCGCCCCTGGGGCTGCCTCGGCGGACGAGCAAATTCACTGTCTTTCTGAGGAGCTGGCACCGTGTAATCAAAGTCCTCTATGGTGCGACGTTCCAGAGAATAACCCAGCTTCTTCTCTATGACGTGAACCATGACTGTATCCTCGGAGGTAACCATTGTGAAAGCATCGCCGGTACGGGCGGCTCGGCCGGTACGTCCAATACGATGAATATAAGCTTCAGCTGTATCTGTGATGTCATAGTTAATAACATGGGAGACTTGGGAAACATCAATTCCCCGGGCAGCAATATCAGTGGCAACAAGGATTTGATAGGTGCCATCACGAAATCCATCCAAAGCAGCCTGTCGCCGGTTTTGAGAAAGATTGCCCTGCAACGACGCTGCCTTGTAACCCGCCTTTTCCAATTGTTCACCCAGCCGCTTGGCGCGATGCTTAGTGCGGGTAAAAACCAGCACCGATTCAGTGTCAGTATGACGCAACAGCTCGAGCAGCAGTGGTGTCTTAAGATGCTGCTCCACCGGATAAAGTGCATGGGTCACGGTGACCGGGGGAGCGGAATTTCCTGCCTGCACTGTTACCGGGCGAGTTAATATCTCGCTGGCAAGTTTGCGGATATCATCCGGCATGGTAGCGGAAAACAGCAGGGTCTGACGCTGCACTGGAAGATGTTTGAGCACTTTCCGGATGTCGGGGAGAAAACCCATGTCAAACATCTGATCAGCCTCGTCCAGCACCAGAACCTCGACTTTCGTGAGATCAATGGTTCCTTGGTTGATGTGATCGAGCAACCGACCAGGGCAGGCCACAACTATTTCTACCCCACGTTTCAACTTCTCTATTTGAGGATTGACAGTTACTCCGCCATAAATGGTGATACTCCGCAAACGAGTGTGACTTGCCAGTTGCTCAATGGTATTGTGAATTTGTTCTGCCAACTCACGAGTGGGGGCAACTATCAGGGCACCTATTTGCCCACGTGGATTCTGCTGCAAACGATGGAGAATAGGCAACACAAATGCAGCAGTTTTTCCGGTTCCGGTCTGGGCCAGGCCCATGACATCACAACCGGCCATAACTGAAGGAATGGCCTGTTCCTGGATGGGAGTCGGCGTCATATAACCGGTCGCTTTGATTCCGGCATTAATGGTGTGATGAAAATTGAATGTCTGAAAACTCATACTGCTCCTTCTGTTTTATTCACGCAAAAGGCCCCGACATGCGCCGGGGCCTTCCTGTCTATTTCGCTGCATTGTTTTTAATGCGATCTTCCCGATTGGAATTGAAGTTATATCCTGGCTACGTTAGCAGCCTGCAAACCTTTAGGGCCTTTAACGATATCGAACTGAACTGCATCACCTTCGGCAAGCGATTTAAATCCGTTACCAGTGATAGCAGAAAAATGAACAAAAATATCTTCACCCTGCTCCTGCTCAAGAAAACCAAAACCTTTACTGTCATTAAACCATTTTACCCTACCTGTTGTCATACCTGCGCTCCTTCTGTCCAGCTGTGTAATGCACTCACGATAGCGTGATGTGGTATAAAATCGGTTTTTCCTGCTAATCATTCTGCTTTTAAAAGATTTAAATTTATACCATATATTTAATTGCCTGTATGTAAAAAACAAACACGATCTGGTATGCCAATCACTGGCATTTCAAAACCATAGCCAAACAATTCATTAATAAAGATGAAACGAATGGTTAAATTTTTATTTGGGCAGAACGTCCTACTCTGGGCTATTTAGCCCCCCACAACTTCTGTCGGATGTTAGTTCTGCAATGCCATCCGCTGAGGACTCCACCCGCCCGTCTAGCCTTTTATGTTGAGTACCCTCCCGATGTGTGCTAATTTTATGAGCTAATTTAGATATCACCTAAGCAGTGGGAGATTTTAATGTTTGGTTCCCTTATTAAAAAGATCGTTGGCAGCAAAAATGAGCGTGAGTTAAAAAAACTCTGGCCTGTTGTCTACAAGATCAATAACCTGGAAAGCTCCGTTGCACAACTCTCCGATGAACAACTCCGCGCCAAGACACTTGAATTCAAGGATCGTCATTCTAAGGGTGAATCTTTGGATGCCCTGCTTCCTGAGGCTTTTGCTGTTTGCCGCGAGGCGAGTAAACGGGTACTTGGTATGCGCCATTTCGATGTCCAGTTAATTGGCGGTATGGTGCTGCATTCGGGTAAAATTTCGGAGATGAAAACCGGTGAGGGCAAGACCCTGGTCGCTACCCTCCCCGCCTACTTGAATGCGATCAGCGGCAAAGGCGTTCATGTCGTAACAGTCAACGATTACCTGGCACGACGTGACTCGGAGTGGATGGGCAGATTGTACGGTTTCCTTGGGTTGACGGTTGGGGTGATCGTACACGGGGTCGAAGACGAACAGCGCCGTGAAAATTATGCTGCGGATATCACCTACGGCACCAATAACGAGTTCGGGTTTGACTATTTGCGGGACAACATGAAGTTCTCACTGGAAGATTATGTCCAACGCGGCTTCAATTATGCCATCGTTGACGAAGTCGACTCCATTCTTATCGACGAGGCGCGGACTCCTTTGATCATTTCCGGCCCTACAGAAGAGTCCACCGACAAGTATTACATCATTGACCGCATCATCCCTGTGCTGGAAAAAGGCGAAACGATTGAGGTCGAAGCCAATACACTTTCCGGCAAGCGCAAGCAGTACAGCGGCGACTTCGTCATTGATGAAAAAGCCAAGAGCGCCACACTCACCGAACAAGGGGTACTCAAGGTTGAAAAATTGCTCAAGGTCGACAATCTTTACGACCCGCGCAACATTGAATTTTTGCACCATACGCAGCAAGCCTTGCGTGCCCATGCCATGTACAAGCGCGATGTAGACTATGTCGTCAAGGACGGCGAAGTCATGATAGTGGACGAATTTACCGGCCGCCTCATGCCCGGTCGACGCTGGTCCGACGGACTGCATCAGGCTATTGAGGCCAAGGAAGGGGTCAACATAGAAAATGAGAATCAGACCCTGGCCACTATAACATTCCAGAACTATTTCCGCATGTATACCAAACTCTCCGGCATGACCGGCACAGCCGACACCGAGGCCGAAGAGTTCCACAAAATCTATAAACTCGACGTGGTGGTAATCCCCACCAACCGTCCGCTGCTGCGACCTGACTTTCCGGACGTGATTTACAAAACCGAAATGGAAAAGTTCAATGCAGTGATTGAAGACATCAAGGAACATTATGCTACTGGGCAGCCATGCCTTGTAGGTACTATTTCTATCGAAAAATCAGAGGTGCTGTCAGAACTGCTCAAACGCCAAGGCATTCCCCATAACGTTCTCAACGCAAAACAACACGAACGAGAAGCAGAAATCGTATCACAGGCCGGACGCCTGAAGGCCATTACCATTGCTACAAACATGGCAGGTCGTGGTACAGACATTCTGCTGGGAGGCAATGCCGATGCGCTAGCCAGACAATGGCGCCGTGAAAACCCTGAGGCGACTGACGAGCAGTATGATGCCGAGTTAGCCAAACTCAAAGCCCAGTGTGCGGCAGAGCATGCAGAGGTGATCAGGCTAGGCGGTTTGCACATTTTGGGTACAGAACGTCATGAATCACGCCGCATAGACAATCAGCTGAGGGGACGTTCCGGCCGCCAAGGTGATCCCGGTTCATCAAAATTCTACCTCTCGCTTCAGGACGATCTGCTGCGCATTTTCGGATCAGAGCGTGTAGCAAAGATCATGGACTTGCTCAAGATAGAAGAAGGTGAAGCCATCACCCATACCATGATCACCAGATCAATCGAAAATGCACAGAAAAAGGTAGAGGCCCACAACTTCGATATCCGCAAGCATCTCATTGAATACGATGACGTCATGAACAAACAACGTGAGGTCATCTATACCCAGCGCCGTGAAATCCTTGCCGGCAACGAAATTCGCGAGAGTTTTCTGGAGATGCTGGATGAAACTGTGGAGGAAATTGTCGCCACATACTGCATCGACAAAGCTCCTGCAAACGAGTGGGACTGGCAGGGGATCGGAGAAGTAGTATACAAGTGTTTCAACTTGCAGCTGGATCTGCCGCAGGAAATGCTCCCGCGACTTAACCCGACCAATTTTCGTGATACGCTTAAAGAGCAGGTTACTGCTATTTTCCAGGCCAAAGTTGCCGAAATGGGCGATGAGTTGATCGATCACTTGATCAAGGTCATCATGTTACAAGCAATTGACACCCATTGGAAAGACCACCTGCTTAATATCGACCACCTCAAGGAAGGCATCGGACTACGCGGCTATGGTCAGAAAGACCCAAAACAGGAGTACAAAAAGGAAGCCTACAACCTGTTCATGGAGTTGATCATCCGCATTCGCGAAGAAGTTGTCGAGCGCGTCTATTGGGTTCAGGTGGAACATCCGGACGAAGTAGAAGAACTGGAAGAAGAACAGCGCAGCAAAAAGTTGATCTTCAATCTATCCGGTGATGAGGAGCGTCCACAAGAGCCTGCCAAGACCGCCAAAGTTGCCGGCCGAAATGAGCCCTGTCCTTGCGGCAGCGGGAAAAAATTCAAAAAGTGCTGTGGGAAATAGGTTTTTACCAAACGCTATTGCCCCCAATGCAGCAATTGTTTTAGAAACACATGAGGACTCCATGGATATCAAAGGATTTCAATTCTCAGCTATTGAAGCTGCCATAAAAAAACCAGGACGCAAGGATCTGGCCCTGATTTTCTCCGAAACACCGGCTACAACCGTTGCAGTTTTCACCCTCAATGCGGTCAAAGCCGCTCCAGTACTTATTTCCATGGAGCGTATCAAAGGGGGAAAATCCCAGGCGCTCTTGGTAAACAGTGGGAATGCCAATGCCTGCACCGGTACACAAGGGATGAATGCTGCCCGAATAACATCACAGATGGTTGCAGAAGGATTGGGGATACCTGACGAAACAGTACAGGTTTCTTCCACCGGAGTAATAGGCGTCCAAATGCCCCTTGAACGCATCAAGGCCTCTATCCCTGCCCTCATTGAAGGCCTTTCCTCAGGCACCCTTGATGACATTGCCCAGGCAATCATGACTACGGACACCTTCCCCAAGATGGAAGCACGTAGCGGGGTAGCTGACGGGACATCTTACTGCGTAGCCGGTGTAGCCAAAGGGGCCGGCATGATCATGCCTAACATGGCCACCATGCTTTCGTTTATTATCACTGATGCAGCTGTTGAGCCTGTCTTTCTTGACAAAGCCTTCCGGCGTGCCGTGGATACTTCGTTTAACGCCATCACTGTTGATGGTGATATGTCCACCAATGACACCTGTCTGATAATGGCCAATGCAATGGCTGGAAATCCTTTGATTACGGAAGGGACACCTGAAGCCATTGCGTTTGAATCCCTGTTAAGTGAGGTTTTGCTTTCACTCGCTCGTCAGATTGTACGTGATGGTGAAGGTGCCACAAAATTCGTCCAGATTCGTGTCAATGGAGCAAAAAATAATGCTGATGCAAAACGTGCCGCCATGGCCATTGCCAATTCCAGCTTGGTCAAAACCGCTTTCTTCGGTCAGGACGCCAACTGGGGCAGAATTTTCGCAGCAGTCGGGTACTCCGGTGCAGAGGTAGATCCTTCAAAACTGTCTTTGCATTTCGATGATGTATGTATGGCTAAGAATGGTGTATTCAGCGGTGGAGATGCAGAACAGCTAGGCAGTGCAGTGCTCAAAAACAAAGAATTTAGTGTCGTAGTTGATTGTGGGCTCGGTAGCGGAACGGCAACTATCTATACCTCTGACCTTTCTCACGATTATGTCAGCATTAATGCTGACTACCGAACCTGATAACTTTTTGCCTTTTATCAATTTAAGCTTATACAAAGGGGATGGCTGGTCTGGCATCCCCTTTTGTGCGCGCAGTTAAGCATATTTCTGTATATTAGCCCAAATATTGGGCAAACAATTACTATAAATTTGCACAGATTCCTAAGACAAATGGCCATAAGTTCTTGGATGCTTATAACTTGACACGCAAAAAGTGGTATGCTAGTTTTTTCGAGTATTTACCCGTCTATTTGGAAAAAACCGCAATATGGAGGGCCGATGAGTATTAATATACTCCTTGCCGACGACAGCATCACCATCCAAAAAGTGATCGGTATAATTTTTGGAGGAGAGGAATATTCTCTTTCAATTGTCGACAATGGCATGGCTGTCCTTGACAAAGCCCGCCAGACAGCTCCCGATATACTACTCATCGATGCCCTTATGCCTGGAATGTCGGGGTATGAGGTATGTGAACTTGTTCGGGCAACTCCTGAACTGGCCCATAAGCCCATTCTGCTGCTAACTGGTTCTTTCGAACCTTTTGACGAAGATAAGGCTAAAAGCTGTGGGGCAGATGATTTCATTGCCAAACCTTTTGAATCACAACAGATCATTGCAAAAGTGAAAGAACTTTGTGAAGTAGCTGCCAAACGATCCACACAATCTACTCAAATATCGACGGGACCTGGTGGGCTTGAACCTATTGTAGCACCGGCGATTCAAGCCGCAGCTGCCACACCAATTGAAGATGATATTTGGGGAGCCTTTACAGCAGCACCAGAAACAACTTCATCTCAACCGCTTTCTCAATCCGCTGAATCCGATGCCTTTGAACCTGATGTATTCGATTTGATCAACGAGGAACCGAGCGCGCTTTTCACGGCTCCCTCGCCTCCTCCGCCTCTCCACACGCCAGAGTCCACTCCACCACAATGGACTTCTGTAGATGAAAATTTTTTTGAATTTACTGAAGAAACACCAGCAGAAACACCCTCCCCCTCTTTGTCCCAGCCCTCCACAGCCATGGAGGAGGTGAGCTTTGGCGATATCTCATTCGAATCCCCAAAAGAGAGTGAAAATATTCCATTCCAATCTGCACCTGTTGCTGCAGCTACCTCTCAGACCGATTTTCCAGAGATAACTAAGGCATTTGAAGAATTCCCTACCCCTGTATTTGAAACATCCGCACCGGAAATTCCTACTCACCCAGCAACTGTGGAAAGGGAAAATCCGCCCACTCCAACAGCTCTTGCAGATCAACCCACACACTCTGTGTCGGAAACAGCTGTACCCCTATCAGAAGAACAGATAAAAGCTGCCATTGCAGGACTTTCCAAGGAAGTTATTGAACGAATAGTATGGGAAGTAGTTCCCGATCTGGCCGAAAATCTTATCATTGAGGCTATCCGCAAAATACGGGAAGGTCGTTAGACTCTTTTCCCATATGTCAGCCAGAATTGGAGGGGATGCCGCTACATCCCCTTTTCTTATTTAAAGGCAGAAAGGATTCAAATGATCAGGAAAGCCATTGCCAAAGTTGTCGAAAAAGAAAATCTGTCCGAAGGCGAGATGATTGAAGTAATGAACCAAATCATGTCAGGAGAAGGCACACCAGCCCAGATTGGTTCTTTCATTACTGCATTGCGCATGAAGGGTGAGACCGTCGACGAAATAACCGGTGCTGCCAGAGTTATGCGCGAGCGGGCCACTCCGATCCTGGCCGGGAGAGGAGTACTGGACATTGATCGGGATGACATCAATATCGATCAAGAGACTATTCTCGATGTAGTCGGCACTGGGGGTGACGGCACCAACACCTTTAATGTATCTACCACAGTTACATTCGTGGTCTCTGCATGCGGAGTGAAAGTAGCCAAGCATGGCAACCGGTCAGTCTCCTCCATGTGCGGAAGCGCCGATGTTCTCGAAAAACTGGGAATTAATCTGGATGTAACCCCGGAAACGGTCGAGAAATGTATCACTGATATTGGTGTCGGTTTCCTGTTTGCCCCTGCTCTGCATGGCGCTATGAAACATGCAATCGGTCCCCGTCGTGAGATTGGCATCCGCACCATCTTCAATATTTTGGGACCCTTGACTAATCCTGCAAAAGCGGATAGCCAGGTAATGGGCGTCTACAATGAGAGTCTTGTTGAAAAACTGGCCGGCGTACTGCACCGCCTTGGCTGCCGCCACGGCTTTGTGGTTTGCGGAATGGACGGAATGGACGAAATAACCTTAACTACAGAAACCTTGGTAGCTGAAGTCCAACCCAGTGGCATCAAGCTGACTTTGATAAACCCGGAACAGTTTGGATTAGCACGTTGCAGTATGGCAGCACTCAAAGGTGGCGATGCGGCAGCCAATGCGGCGATTGTACGTAGCGTGCTTTCTGGGGAAAAAGGGCCGCGGCGGGATATTGTTCTGCTCAATGCCGGATATGCCTTGATAGCTGCTGACAAAGCATCCACGCCACAGCAAGGAATTGCCCTTGCCGCAGAAGCAATTGATTCTGGCCGCGCACTACAGCAGCTTGAAAAACTGGCGGACCTGACCAAACGGGGGAGCTTATGACCCCCCGGCGAAACATGGATATTCCCGATATTCTTAAAAAAATACTTCTTCATAAATTTGAAGAAGTAACTGCTACCAAAGCTGCTACTCCACTTAACGAACTTAGATCACGTATCGCTGATTTGGAAGATGTACCACGCGGGTTTGAGCGTCATTTGCGTGATGCAGCTGTCTCAGAGTGGACTGCAATTATCGCAGAGGTAAAAAAAGGGTCGCCCAGCAAGGGAATCATCCGAGCAGACTTCGATCCAATTGCCATTTCGGAAATTTATCAGAATAATGGCGCCACCTGCCTTTCGGTACTAACCGATGAGAAGTTCTTCCTGGGGCACCTGCGCTTCCTGGCCCTGATACGTGAAGCAGTTCGTCTGCCGCTTTTGCGCAAAGACTTCATCATTGAGCCCTACCAGATCTACGAAGCTCGTGCCGCCGGTGCCGATGCGATCTTGCTGATTGCTGCCTGTCTCGAGCTGCCCCAGCTACAGGAATTTTATGCTGTAGCAAAAGAACTGCACCTGGATGTGCTGCTGGAAGTTCATGATGAGGAGGAGATGGAGAAAGCGCTCCAGACCAAATGCCCCTTGATCGGCGTCAACAACCGCGATTTGCGAACCTTCGAAATAAACATGACCACCACAGCTCGTTTGGCTCGCCTGATGCCGGCCGAACGCCTGCTGGTTGCCGAGAGCGGCATAAACAGCCGGGCAGAGATCGAACAACTGATGGCAGATGGGGCCAAAGCGTTCCTGATCGGTGAATCACTGATGAAAGAAAACGACATAGGGGCGAAATTGAAGGAAATGATCAATGTTTGAGAAAGCACTTCTAAGGGAGGTTCAGATGCCAAAAAAACAGGGAATTGGGCTGGCGATGCTGGCATTTGGTGTCTACATATTAGGTGGGATCGGATGTTTCGGCGGCATCGCACTAATTGCCCTGATGAAAGGGCGTGACCTGTGGGGATGGGGTGACGCCAGGACTATAGGATACTTGGCTCTTTGCGTCGGCGTCTGTTTCTCCATACTTGGCGTTTTGCTGATGCGACTTTTCCGCAACCGAGGTTTGAGCTGATCCATCATTATCTGATTGGCACTAATTTTTGTTCCCGCACCAGAGATAAAGATCTGAGCAGTTCCAGTGCCCGTAACAACTGATTATCTTCTGACACCTTAGGATCACTCCCAAGATGCGGTATTGGAGCTATATTGCCACCAGCACCATGCTTCGCCGGAGCCAACCCGTTTTCGAGATCGTTCTCGTGGAATTTCATTTCTTTTGTTTTTATATTTTCAACAGGATTTCCGCTTCCGACCTCAACATCAGGGATTATTCCCTTTGCCTGAATTGACCGTCCACTTGGTGTATAATAATGTGCAGTTGTTAGCTTGAGAGCCGCATTATGCGGCAACGGATAGATCGATTGGACTGACCCCTTCCCAAAACTCTGTCGCCCCATAATGATCGCGCGCTTATGGTCCTGAAGGGCACCTGCGACAATTTCCGATGCACTGGCACTGCCTCCATTCAGCAATACAACTATTGGGTAATGTGCTTCCTTCTGTCCCAATGAGGCATGGAATTCATGATTGGAATCAGGGGTACGTCCTTTGATTGAAACAATCATAGTGTTGTTGGCATCATCACCGATAAAACAATTGACTACCTCGACGGCTGACCCAAGTAAGCCTCCGGGATTGAAACGAAGGTCTAATACCAGCCCCTTAATCTCTCCGCCTGATGAGAGTTTAAGATCGGAAAGCGCCTTCCTGAATTCGTTGCCGGTTCGTTCCTGAAATTGAGAAATTTGGATCAAACCATAACCATCACCCAAATCTCGCAGTTTCAAACTCTTGATTTTGATAGTATCACGGATTAGACGTACAACAGATGGCCTGGAATCTCCGTTGCGCTGAATGGTAAGCGTGACTGCTGTCCCCTTTTCACCCCTCATACGCTTTACCGCATCCATAATTCTCATGCCCTGAGTTGCTGTTGAATCAATCTTCACGATATAGTCATTAGGTTGCACACCTGCCCTGTATGCAGGGGAACCTTCAATTGGCGCTATAACAGTCAAATGTCCATTCTTTATACCAAGTTCAATGCCAACGCCGCCAAAAGCGCCAGTTATCTGCGTTTCCATTTCTTTGTATGGTTCAGGGGGAAGATAAGCGCTGTGAGGATCAAGGGACATCAACATTCCGTCAATCATACTTTTTATTACTTTAGGCTCATCAGGTTTTTCTACATAAAATGAGTTTACGGCAGCGTACGCCTCCTGCAAAAGGCTCAGGTATGTTGCATCTGTGCGGGTATTTCCTTGGTTATGCCACCGAGTTGTTAGAATCAACGTAAAACAGATAGCAATACCTATAACTGTGATAAATAAGATTTTTTTCTTAAAAAGCAATTCGTTGCCTCAATAACTTTTAAAGTGACCTGCTATTTTCTAATATCTATACCGTAACTTTTGATTTTTCTATGAAGGTTACTTCTTTCAAGCTCTATGGTTTCCGCTGTTCTGGAAATATTCCAATCATTCTCCTCCAATTTTTGAGTAATGAAATCCCGTTCAAATTCCTCGCGAGCCTCCCTGAGAGTACCCTGTCCAAAAAGACCACCTGTTTTTTCCTCATCAGACTCTGGAAAATTTCGTCCTGAAGAAAGAGCTGGAATGTCAGCGGGTGTAATCACCTTGTCCGATGTCATTATAAGTATTCTTTCAATAATGTTCTTCAGCTCGCGTACATTTCCCGGCCAATCATGAAGCTTGAGCTGTTCCAGAGCTTCAGGGAGGAAGGTTTTAGGTTCCCTCCCTTCCCGTCGATAAAATTGGCTCACAAAATAAGAAACCAACAACGAAAGGTCTTCTTTATGATCCCGTAATGCTGGGATTTTAAAAGGAATTACATTTAAACGGTAATACAAATCTTCGCGAAAGCGATTAGCTTGTATTTCTTCTTCAAGCTCCTTATTTGTAGCTGCGATTATTCTGACATCAACAGCAACCACCCTAGTGCCTCCAACACGCTGAAAACACCTCTCCTGAAGGATTCGAAGTATCTTAGCCTGCGTCCGAAGAGACATATCACCTATTTCATCGAGAAAAAGCGTTCCACCATCAGCCAAGTCAAACTTTCCTTTTTTCTGAGCTGTGGCTCCTGTAAAAGCGCCTTTCTCATGCCCGAACAATTCGCTTTCAATCAATTCTTCGGGTATGGCTGCACAATTAATGGCCACGAACGGCATATCACGCCGGTGACTGTAATAGTGTATAGATCGTGCCACCAGCTCTTTGCCGGTACCGTTTTCACCAGTTATTAAAACTGAGGCGGTCGTCGTTGCCACTCTGGAAATTTGCTCCCGCAACAGAGTCATCAACTTACTATCGCCAACCAATTCATACTCATTGCCAACCGCTCGTTTGAGTTCCTGATTTTCAACCTGCAGATCCTTTAACCGCAATGCATTGGTAACGGCAATTAGTACCTTGTCCAACGAAAGGGGCTTTTCAATGAAATCGAATGCGCCCAGCTTTGTAGCGCGAACAGCAGTTTCAATCGTTCCATGTCCGGAAATCATGATCACCGTTATTTTAGGAAATGAAACTTTCAGCTTTTCCAAGGTTTCCAAACCATCCATACCGGGCATCCAGATATCCAGCAGTATCAGATCCGGCAAGTCCTGTTTAACACTTTCCAATGCTTCAACACCACTGGCTGCTAACAGCACCTGGTAACCCTCATCCTCAAGAATTCCGGAGAGGGAAATTCTAATATCCTTTTCATCATCTACTACAAGAATAGTTTTCGACATGCTTCATCCTTCTTAAAGTTATGGTTGTGTGGCATCTATCAGCATCCTAACCAGCTGGCAATTCAACAACAAAGCAGGCTCCATGCGGTTCGTTATCCCTTACACGCACGAACCCATTGTGATCCGAGACGATGCTGCTGACTATGGCAAGACCAAGGCCTGTGCCCGTTTTTTTTGTTGAAAAATAAGGTTCAAAGAGACGTGGCTTATCTTCTGGAGATATTCCTGGCCCGTTATCTGAAATAGTTAAAGATGCCATTTTCAATTCAGCATCGTAGCTGCTCCTGATAACGACCGTTCCCTGCTCGTTCATGGCTGAAACGGAATTTTCCAGTATGTTTATCACTACCCTTTTAATCTGGTTTCTGTCGATTTTTAGCTGTGGCATGCTTATATCCGGTACAAAATCAAAAAGAACTCCACGATGGGCCTCTTGATAAAGCGTTAATGTTTCTTTAATGATTGCATTCAGGTCATTTGGTTCAGGCTGAATGGCGGGCATCCGAGCGAAATTGGAAAACTCATTCACAAGATTTTTAAGGTCATCTACTGACTTAATAATCATTTCTGTACATTCGTCAAAAACTTTTTCATCGTCACTGAAACGTGCCAAATATCTTTTGCGCAAGCGTTGAGCTGAGAGTTGAATTGGGGTGAGAGGGTTTTTAATTTCGTGCGCAATCCGACGGGCGACTTCACGCCATGCGGCCATTCGCTGGGCTTTCATAACCTGTGTCAGGTCATCAAGAACCAGGACAGTTCCAATAAAGTCACCAGCGTCGTCCCGCAGTACTGTTAGATGGAGATGAAGCGCCAGACGTGCTCCTTTAACATCAAGAAATATCTGACGATTAATTGTATCCTGTTTGGAAAGCATTAACTCTTTAAGAGTTTCTTTGACGATTTCCATGTGCGTATCGCACAAAATCTCACGAAAATTCTGACCAAGGACTGTACCGGGATTAATGCTTAAAAGCTTTTCTGCCGATTTATTTATTGTAGTAATAGAACCAGTCTTATCTACCGATATGACACCGGCAGCAACATTCCTAAGCACTATTTCCATGTACCTTCGACGTTGCTCACTTTCCTGATTGATACGGAACAATTCGAGATTAGAATTATTCAGAGCAAGCTGCTTTGCCCGCAAATCATTCGTCATCAGATTGAATGACTGTACAAGCATCCCAATCTCATCAACTGAAACCGATTTTATGTGAACCGATAGATTTCCGTCTGCAACGGCGCGTGTTGCTTCAACTAACTCCTGAAGTGGCTTCGTCATACTGTTAGCAAGGTATACTCCCATCCAATACGCAAAGAACGCCAAAACCATGGTGATTAGAAAAAGAGTCAGAATATAGCCTGCACGAATAGGATTCTTAAGGATCTTCAACTGCCGAAATTCATGGTAGGACTCTGTGATCTCCTTCATTTTGTTAACCAGCGAGTATGGTACGTAATAGTTGACCACTACTGCACCAACAATATCTTTTTCATTCCAGGTCGAGTAGATGGGAACGATTCCGCGAATAAGGTCAGCTTTTCCCATTGAATTTATGCGTGTCAATTCGGCTCCCTCAAGGCCGCGGTTGATATCTTCAGAGGTTGGATTTGTAAACTCACTTTTAGGGACGGAAGGGTTAGACACCCGGACAAGTTCTTCCCTCTGGGCTGAATAAACCTCAACAACCCCTAGATTATATTCACTCTGCTTCTGTCGAATCAGCTCTTTCAGCTGCGGCAGATTGTCTTGATTTATCAGTTTATTTTTCCTGATAAACCCACTTATCTGACGACCATAGTAGAGTGCATTAGAGGCGGAGTTCTTATAATAAGTCTGGGCCACTTCCAGAGACTCACTCAACGATGTTTCAACCTGATTATTAAACCAGTTGTGCACTGTGTTATTTATGAAACCCGCGGCAGCAAAGAACAGCAGTAAGGTAGGCACTAATGACAAACCAACAAAACAAAAGACAAGCTTTGTCCTGAGTCGTGTCGCCAAAGGATTGGTCCGACTCTCCAGCAACAACTTGACCACATTCCGGCAAACAAGGTAAACCAGCAAAATCACAAGAAGAATCACTACATTTATCACGGCAAAAATGGCGATATTATTACCCATTGGAGCATTCGCACTCAATTGAGTCAATCGTATCTCTGCGGTCGTCAAAACCAATATAAGCAATGTGGCCAGGACAATGATTATTGCTTCGCGAATTCGCTTATTGCGTTCCTCTTTAGGCAGGTTGTGAGGAGTCACTCACAGCCTCCCAGAACGAATGATGGCATACACAAGCCAAAGACCGATGACACCAGCGACGGTATATCCCATAAATGCAAGAACAGGAAACCCAAGTAATTGGGGACCTTTGTCTGTTTGCATAATAATTGAAGAACCAATAATGAGAGCCGATAGAATAAGGCTGGACGATAAGCGATTCATTGATCTATCAAAGTCATTTAGAAGCCGGTCAAACCCACGATGCTCAACATCGATTTTAAATTTGTTACGATTAATTCGATTTATTATTTCCTTAAGGTCTCGAGGTAAGTTGCGGGCAAGGCTTACGTAGGAAGAGAAAATAGAATTGATATCTTTTGAAATTTTGCCTGGAGAATACTTTTGGCGTACTGCCCTTTCCATATAGGGACGTAAATGTTCAACCATATTGAAGTTTGGATCAAGATTACGTCCCATTCCTTCAATTACTACAAGAGCCTTGGTCAGAAGCATAAGGTCTGGTTGAATACGAATATTATAGTGAGAAATCAGATCAATAAATTCCTGCAACATCCGACCTACTTCTACATCTTTGAGTGGTATTTCATAATATCCATCTATAAAGTTAAACAGATCGTGCTTCAGTGCTCTGGTATTGAGCGAATCAGGAACATCACCGGCATGGAAGAGCAGTGAAACTACCTCATCCATGTTCCGCCCAACTATAGCAAACAGGATATCGCTTAGAAAATTTTTAAGTTCTTCATCAAGCCGACCAACAATTCCGTAATCCAAGAGACAAATCACGTTTCCAGGCATAATCAAAACATTGCCTGGGTGGGGGTCTCCATGAAAAAAGCCATGTTTAAGTACCATTTCTAAAAAAACATCTGCTCCACGATGTGCCAACAGTTGGCGATCGTAGCTAGCACAATCAAGGGCATCAAGATCTGAAACCTTGATCCCATCAATATACTCCATCGTTAAAACGCCGCGTGCGCTAGCTTCCCAATACACCTTTGGGAAATACATCCCCTTAAAGTCTAAAAGATTGGACTTAAATTTTTCAATAGTGTGCCCTTCTCGTGTAAAGTCCATCTCACGCCTGATGCTACGTGTAAATTCCCTTACAAGCCCGACCGGATCATATAGATCACTACTAGGAATGTGCTTTTCTGCTAGACGTGCCAATCCCATTAATGCAGATATATCAGACTCAACCAGTTCAACCACTCCTGGTCGGCGAACTTTAATGGCGACTACTTCCCCTGTAAGTAGATACGCGCGATGGACCTGAGCTATGGACGCAGCTGCAAGAGCATCGGGTTCAATACTTGAGAAGAAATTGCCAGTAGGGCCTCCCAATTCATATTCGATCTGTTTTTTTACAGCTTCAAAAGAAAAACAAGGAACACTGTCCTGAAGTTTCTCAAACTCAAGTACAAATGCACGGGGTATTACATCAGAGCGTGTAGAAAGTATTTGACCAAGTTTTATGAAAGTTGGCCCCAACTCTTCCAAAGCCATACGAAGTCGCTCAGCAGCAGTAAATCGTTCTAGAATAGACGCATCTCTTTTTAAAAATCTACGGCTTCTTTCTACAATCTCACTTAAACCAAGCATTACAAATACCTGGTCAAAACCGTAAGAGCTGAGTACTCGAACAATGTTCAGGTATCGCTTAAGATTACGAATGTTCCCAGTTATTTTAAATAAAGAAAGCATTAACCTAATCCGTCTGATTTGCACTCAAGTATTTGTATGCGTTTTTCTAATCTTTCAAATTCTTCACGAGTAACAAGGCCAAAACGGTCGACTGCTTTCTGCACTTCGAAATCAGCCATTTCTTGGATTTTTCCCCTGCTTTCTTTTGCAAGTGATTGAAGTCTGTCAATGTACCCACGACCCTCTTCCTCTGTCATTTTGTATTTGTCTTTCATCTCAGAAACTAGCTCTTCTGCTTTTTTTTGTGTTAACGCAGCAGCCCCAATGGTAGTCAGTACAGCTTTTTCTAGAAGTTCGAACATTTTACACCTCCGAAAAATGACGGTAGTTTCTGACGAAATAATATCATATGACAATGGTCTTGCAAAAGGACATTGTGGCTTTTTTGCATCATTTAATGGTAGATTGTATTTACTTTGATGATTAGACCACAACAAAGGGATCAATATGCGTATCAGTGAAAAATTGAGTAGAGCTAATCTGGCTAAGAAGGAAAATAAATGTAAGATTGCAGGAACAGCTGATAGTGTTTTTGCGGTGCAGATGCAACAGAAACAACTTGTCGCCAGTGATTATGAGCAGGAAGTAATAGATTTACGTCAGAATATCGATCAGGTAGGACAGGAACTAGAGAAGGAGCCAAACCTCGGAAATTTTCGAAAATTTCGTGAGTTGCTTAGCAAACTGGTAACCCGAATTGGAAAGGAAGCATACAGGCTAGACAAAATAGGGGGGACAAGTCAGAATCCTCGATATTATGAAATTGTAACAATAATAAACCAGGAAGCCGATCGTTTATATGAAATGATAGTCAATGAACAGCGTGACCGCATGGCAATTACCGCTAAAGTGATAGGCATTAAAGGATTGGTTGTAGACCTAATCACATAAGGTGTTGGAAAAGCTTGTCCTGCCTTTCTAACAGTTGTTATAAATAAAAAAGGGCTTTGGTTTACTCCAAAGCCCCCATAAAAATATTTTCTTACGGTTTAGTCGGCACTTGCTTCACAAGCTAGTTCATCTGAAGCGCCTGTCTCCGCAGGAGCAGCCACTACTTTTTCAGCCACTGGCTTTACGGGTTTTTGTTTTGGTGCCTTAGGTGTAAAGGCTTCTTCAACCAATTCAATCATAGATACCGGGGCAGTATCACCCTGACGAATACCAAGCTTGATTATTCGAGTATATCCACCAGCTCGTTCTTTATATCGAGGAGCAATGGTACTAAACAATTTAGTTACCACTGACTTTTCGCGAATGTAAGAAGCGGCCAAACGCATGGAATGAAGATCACCTCGCTTGCCAAGGGTGATCATTTTTTCAGCAACTGAACGTATTTCTTTAGCCTTTGCATCAGTTGTTGTGATTTTCTCATGGCTCAATAATGAAGTAACCATGTTTCTGAACATTGCTTCTCTGTGGCTAGTTTTTCTACCAAGTCGCCTGCCTGCTTTACTATGACGCATAACTATTTCCTTTCTGAAACGGTAACAGTAGTGACTATTACTCTTCTTCTTTTTGATCGCCTCGCAGGCGGCGCACAATTTCGGGGTCCGGGAAAGATTCTAATTTCATCCCGAAAGTAAGACCCATATCACAAAGAATATCTTTAATTTCGTTTAAAGATTTCCTTCCAAAATTTTGAGTCTTGAGCATTTCAGCTTCTGTTTTGGAAACCAGCTCGCCAATAAATTTTATTCCTGCATTTTTTAAACAGTTTGCTGAACGAACTGAGAGCTCAAGTTCTTCAACAGTACGATATAAATTTTCGTTAATCTTATCGGTATCTTCTTGGGACTCTTCAAGTTGTTGAGGTTCCAATTCCTCGTCAAAGTTTATAAAAATGGTAAGTTGCTCTTTCATGATTTTAGCAGCATAGGCAAGTGCATCTTCAGGCTTTGCACTTCCATCTGTCCAAATCTCAATAGTAAGCTTATCATAATCAGTCATCTGCCCTACACGAGCATTGGAAACAGTGAAATTAACCTTTTTTATAGGGGCATAAATGGAGTCGATTGGGATTGTGCCTACCGGTGCTTTCTCATCGCGGTTGCGATCGGCAGAAACGTATCCTTTACCCATACGGACCGTCATGTCCATTTCAAAATTTGCATCCTTGCCGCAAGTAGCTATATGATGATCTGGGTTCATTATTTCAACATTATGACCCACAATAAAATCACCAGCCTTTACTATGCCTTCACCCTTATGGACAACACGAATAGAAGTCTGGTCCATCGTGTGCATTTTAAGGCGTACACCTTTTAGGTTGAGGATAATATCAGTTACATCTTCGGTAACACCCTGAATAGCAGAAAACTCGTGTAAAACCCCTTTTATACGAACAGATGTTATTGCAGCACCCTGAAGTGAAGAGATTAGAATTCTCCTGAGTGAATTACCTAGTGTAGTCCCAAAACCACGTTCAAAAGGCTCTGCAAAAAATTTTCCATACGTATCTGAAAGCGATTCTTTCTCAACCTGTAACTGTTTCGGTCTGATAAGATCGCGCCAGTTTTTATACATTACAACCTCCTCCGGAATTATTTAATCCGGTTCTGGATGTTACGAGCAAATTACATACTCCCCCGTTTATTTGGAGTATAGTTCAACTACTAACTGCTCCTGAATTGGGGTTGTTATATCTTCGCGGGTTGGCGTACCTTTAACGCTACCCTTATACCCGTCCCGATCAAGTTCAAGCCATTGTGGTACTCCACGACGCACTACAGCCTCAAGAGCATCATTTACAGTTACAATAGTTCGACTTTTTTCGCGGAGAGCAATAATATCTCCTACTCTGACCTGGATTGATGGAATATCAACCTTTCTACCATTCAAAGTAAAGTGCCCATGGCGTACAATCTGTCGCGATTCACTTCGTGAGGAGGCAAAACCGAGACGATAGACGACATTGTCCAAACGTCTTTCTAGTAAAGAAAGTAGATTTTCGCCCGTAACACCCTTCATACGATCAGCTTCTTGGAAATAGCCACGGAACTGTTTCTCTAAAAGCCCGTAAATTCTACGGACCTTTTGTTTTTCACGAAGCTGTACACCATAAGCCGATGTTTTAGTACGCCCTTGGCCATGTTGGCCCGGGGGATAATTACGACGCTTTATTGCACACTTATCAGTGTAACAACGATCGCCTTTCAGAAAAAGTTCCATGTTTTCTCTTCTGCACAAACGGCATGAAGGTCCTGTATAGCGAGCCAATGAAAACCTCCTTAATCTTGGTTACTTGATTATACCCGACGTCTTTTCGGAGGACGGCAACCATTGTGTGGTATTGGCGTCACATCCTTAATAAAGCTTATGCTAAACCCGGCAGCTTGAAGTGCACGCAAAGCAGATTCACGACCAGAACCGGGACCTTTTACATAAACTTCCACATTCCTTAAGCCGTGCTCTTGAGCTTTTTTTGCGCAGTCTTCTGCAGCAATTTGAGCAGCGAATGGCGTACTTTTCCGGGATCCTTTAAATCCTTTGGCCCCTGCTGTAGACCAGGCTATGACATTTCCGACCGGATCAGTAATGGTAATTATTGTGTTATTAAAGGTTGCTTGAATATGAGCCACACCATTGGTTATATTCTTGCGTTCTTTTTTCTTGCGAACAACTTTTTTTGCGGGACTAGCCATTATAATTCTCCGGGCTTATGGTGGATTATTTCTTTTTACCGGCAACTGTGCGAGCAGGACCTTTACGCGTACGGGCATTGGTTTTAGTACGTTGTCCCCTCACCGGCAACCCTTTTCTGTGACGAAGACCACGATAACAACCAAGATCCATTAGTCTTTTAATGTTCATAGAGATTTCTCTGCGGAGATCCCCTTCAACTTTACTGTTGCGATCGATCTCTTCACGCAGACGAGACACTTCGGCCTCTGTAAGTTTATCTGTCCGAGTGTCGGGATCAATATTTGTTGCAGCAACAATATTCTCTGCCGTCGAAGTACCTATTCCATAAATATAGGTTAGGGCAACCACTATCCGCTTGTTCTTTGGTAGGTCAATACCAGCAATTCGTGCCAATTGAACGTCCTCCTTTAATTACTCATCCCTGACGCTGTGAATGTTTGGGGATATCGCAGATAACGCGGACAACACCCTTACGTTTAATGATCTTGCACTTGTCACAGATTTTCTTAACTGATGCACGCACTTTCATGTAACTCCCCTTCACGCATTATATAATCTGCGTCAGAATATCAGGTCCATTTTCCGTTATCGCCACAGTGTGTTCAAAATGAGCTGAATAACCGCCATCTTTTGTTACAACAGTCCAACCATCGTTAAGTATTTCTACTTCGTGAGATTTTTCATTAATCATTGGCTCTATCGCAAAAACCATACCTGGCTTTAGCTTAACACCTTTGCCGGGCAATCCAAAATTAGGTATTTGCGGCTCTTCGTGCAAGCTACGGCCAATACCATGGCCAACAAACTCACGTACGACAGAAAAACCTCGGGTCTCTACATACTTTTGAATAGCAAAAGAGATATCAGACAGCCTTGCTCCGGGTATGGCTTTCATTATACCCTGATGCAGGGATTCCTCAGTTACCTTGAGTAAAGACTGTACAGATTCATTAACAACACCAACGGGAACCGTTATAGCTGCGTCGCCGTAAAAATCATCATAAAGAATCCCAAAATCAAGACTTAGAATGTCTCCGTTTTTTAGAGGCGTCGAATTAGGTATTCCATGGACCACCTGCTCATTCGGAGAACAGCACAAAGAGCTTGGATAACTCATGTAACCTTTAAATGCCGCTTTTGCTTTGTGTTTTTTTGCTGCATGAGCTGCAAGAGCGTCTAAATCATTGGTTGTAATGCCAGGCAAAACTTGCTCTTTTAAAAAAGCAAGCACCTCAGCAACGATCCGACAGGAAACCCGCATTCTCTCGATCTCTCGAGAAGACTTAAGAATGATCACCAGATAATCCCTGAACAACCCCGACTATTCTCTGCCTTATTTCCTCAACACTACCAACACCCTGGACGCTACGCAGCAATCCAAGTTGCTCATAATAAGCTTTGAGCGGGGCGGTCTGGTTCTCATAGGTTAATAGTCTATTTTTAATAGACTCCTCATGATCATCTGTCCTCTGAACAAGCTCACCCTTGCACCAATCACAGACCCCTTCTACTTTGGGCGGGGCATACATGTTATGGTAACCTTTGCCACAGGCGACACATGTCCTGCGACCAGAAAGACGCTGGATAATCATGTCACTAGGAACTTCAAGTGAAATAACATGGTCAATTTTCACTTGCAATCCCGACAAAATATCGGCCAGACCGTCAGCTTGCTGAATTGTCCGAGGGAAGCCATCCAGAATAAAACCCGCAGCACAATCCTGTAGAACAATGCGATCGCGAATGACACCTAAAACGACTTCATCAGGCAGGAGGCTTCCTGCGTCCATAATTGCTTTAGCCTTCAAACCGAGGTCTGTTTGAGCCTTTACAGCAGCACGTAAAATATCTCCAGTTGAAATCTGGGGAATATTAAAACGATCTACAATGAACTGCGATTGAGTTCCTTTGCCAGCCCCAGGCGGGCCGAAAAGAATCAGGTTCATACTTACTTTCTCCCCTTGATTCTAACGCCCTTCAAGAAACCTTCATAGTTCCGCGTAATGAGGTGTGATTCAATTTGCGCAACAGTATCCATGCCAACACCAACAGCAATCAACAACGCTGTTCCACCAAAGTAGAACGGGAGATTGAACTTGCCGATGAGTATCGAAGGCAATACACACACGATTGATATATATATTGCACCAGCAAAGGTAAGCCTAGTCAATACACTATCCATAAAATCTGATGTCTCTTTACCGGGCCTAATGCCGGGTATATACCCACCATGCTTCTTAATATTTTCAGCAACATCCACAGGATTAAACGTTACAGCCGTATAGAAGTAACAGAAAAATACTATGAATGCAACAAAAAATATATTGTAAACCCAGTTTCCTGGCGTAAGGCTATGAGCAGCCTTCTGGACCCATGGAATACCAATGAAATTGGCAATAGTTGCCGGAAACATAATAATGGAGGAAGCAAATATCGGTGGTATAACTCCAGCCATATTTACCTTGAGTGGCAAGTGAGACGACTGTGCATTAAAGGTTTTAAGGCCGACGACTTTTTTTGCATAATGGATAGGGAGCCGCCGCTGACCACGTTCAACAAATACAACACCAGCAATGACCAAAAACATAAGCGCAAAAACAAATAGAATGGCAAACAGAGAAATTTGTCCGGCGCTTAAAAGTCTTAGTGTATTACCTATCGCCGCTGGTATCCTAGCGACAATACCAGCAAAAATGATGAGTGATATACCGTTTCCAATGCCTTTCTCCGACATTTGCTCGCCAAGCCACATTATAAATGCGGTTCCTGCAGTCAAAGTGAGAACTGTCATTAAACGGAACGACCATCCTGGAGTTGGCACAACCAACTCGCCAGCGGGTCCACGCATACTTTCAAGCCCAATTGAGATTCCTAAACCTTGTACTAAGCTTAATAGCACAGTGCCATATCGGGTGTACTGTATTATTTTTTTCCTGCCAGACTCCCCTTCCTTAGAAAGTTTTTCAATAGCAGGAGCCACCACAGTAAGAAGCTGAAATATAATAGAAGAGGAGATATAGGGCATAATCCCCAAAGCAAAGACAGTTAATCTTTCAAGAGCACCACCAGAGAACATATCAAAAAGACCAAGTAGGGTGCCTTGTGCCTGCTTAAAAAAATGTGCCAGAGCTAACCGGTCTATCCCTGGGACAGGTATATGGCAACCAATCCTGTAAACAGCCAGCATCCCCAGCGAAAACAAAACTCTCTTCTTAAGTTCAGGTATCTTGAAAATGTTCTTGAGTGCATCAAGCACTAGTTCTTCTCCTCTGCCGATCCACCCGCTGCAATGATTTTTTCTTTTGCGGATTGGGTGAATTTAGTTGCACAAATTTTAAGAGATTTAACAATCTCACCATCACCAAGAATTTTAATGTTACAGCCTGCGGATTTAATTAACCCTTTGGATGCAAGAGCAGCGGCATCGACAGTAGATCCCGCGTCAAAAACATCAAGCTGCTTAAGATTTACAAGAGAATACTCAATACGACTGAGTGGGGTAAAACCGCGCTTCGGCAAACGGCGTTGAAGCGGCATTTGTCCACCCTCGAATCCGGCCTTGATACTTCCCCCGGAACGAGCCTTCTGGCCTTTATGTCCTTTGCCTGCTGTTTTTCCATGCCCAGAACCTGGCCCACGTCCGATTCTTTTTCCTTGCTTTGTTGAACCCAGTGCTGGTTTAAGAGTGTTCAAATCCATAATTTTCACCTTTTACTGTGCGATATTCAACATGTGACTAATTTTGGCAATCATACCACGAACCTCTGGTGTGTCAGCTAACTCAACGGTTTTGTTAAGTTTGGTTAGACCCAGTCCAGCGACGATGTCACGGTGCTTTTTTGCTTTCCCTATAGTGCTTTTTACAAGCGTTATTTTTATTTTTTCGCTCATGGCGACTCACCTCAAAAATTATTCGGTTAAACCGCGGCGTGCAGCCATTTCCTCTGGGGACTTTAAACGCTGAAGTCCTGCAAAAGCGGCTTTAACAACGTTATGTGGATTGTTTGAACCCAGGCACTTGGAGAGGATATTGTTGATTCCCGCGGCTTCAAAAATAGCACGTGCAGCGCCACCAGCGATAACACCGGTACCTGCGGAAGCAGGCTTCATCAAAAGTTTACCTGCACCAAACTTCCCCTCAATTTCAAAGGGAATGGTCTGACTCTGGTTTACTGGAACCTTAATAAGACTCTTCTTCGCCTGTTCCACACCCTTTCGGATGGCTTCCGGAACTTCATTCGCTTTACCTAAGCCATAGCCAACATGTCCATTACCATCACCGACAACAATCAGTGCTGAAAAGCTGAAGCGTCTTCCGCCTTTTACAACTTTGGCAACTCGACTGATATGTACTACACGGTCAGTAAGATTCAGATCCGCCGGATTTATTCTACTCAATGAAAACCTCCTCGAACTCTTTAAAAAAGAAGTCCGGCCTCGCGGGCCGCATCTGCCAGTGCTTTAATTCTGCCATGGTAAAGAAAACCGTTGCGATCAAAAACTACTGAAGCATAACCTTTTTCAATAGCCAGTTTGGCAACATCCTTGCCGACTTGTACTGCAGAGTTGACGTTACCGGTATAACCTGAACTCTCTACAGATAAGGTGGAACATGCTGCTAGAGTCACACCTTTTGTGTCATCAATAAGTTGAGCGTATATATGACGCGCACTTTTGAATACATTTAAACGCGGACGTTCCGCTGTGCCGCGAATTTTTTTCCGAACTCGTACCTGACGTTTCAGCCTTGTTATTGTTTTAAGTGCAGTCTTTGCCACAGCTATCTCTCCTTATAAAGACTATTTCTTGCCAGTTTTCCCGGCTTTTCTCAGGATAGTCTCGTCAGCATATTTGATTCCCTTGCCCTTGTAAGGTTCTGGTGAGCGAAAGGACCTGATTTTAGCGGCGGTCTGTCCTACCAGTTCTTTATCAAAGCCTTTAATAGATAATTTTGTCATTTTTTCAACATCAATAACAATACCATCAGGGATAGGAAAATTAACAGGATGGGAATAACCAAGGCTTAATACAAGTTCCTTACCCTTGACCTCGGCACGATAACCGACGCCATTTATTTCCAGGTCGGTTTTAAACCCCTTTGTAACACCAACAACCATGTTGTTGATCAGTGTACGTGTCAGGCCATGGGCTGATCGCGTAGCGGTGAGTTCGTCATTGCGAACTACACTGAGACTTGTCTCCGATATATTCAGAGTGACGCAATCCATTATCTGACGTGATAGCTTACCGTTTGGTCCCTGTACTGTAAGTACCGAGTCGGTGAATGCAAGTTTTACGTCTTTAGTTATTTCTATCGGGAGTTTCCCTATTCTCGACATTGCTTCTTACTCCTTGATTTCAAAATTACCAGACGGTGCAAAGAATTTCGCCACCCACACCAGCTTTACGGGCAGCACTGTCAGTAATGATACCCTTAGAAGTGGAGAGGATAGCGACCCCTAATCCACTCTTTACTGACGGGATCTCTTCAGATTTAACATAAACCCGACCGCCTGGTTTACTGACGCGTTTGATTTCATTGATAACAGCGTCTTTTTCATCAATGTATTTCAGATATACTCTCAACACACCCTGAAGATTGTCTGAAATAACTTTATAGTTCTTGATGAAACCTTCCTGTTTGAGGACGGTTGCAATATTGACTTTCAAGGTTGAAGATGGAATGTCAACTTTTTGGTGCTTAACCATGTTGGCGTTTCTTATTCTGGTCAGCATGTCGGCGATAGGGTCTGTCATGGACATCGTACTATACTCCTGTCAATTTCTTAAAGAGTTGTTGATTACCAGCTAGATTTAATCACGCCGGGTATTTGCCCAATAGATGCATATTTACGTAGGCATATTCTGCACATCTTGAATTTGCGGTAAAACGCCTTGGGACGACCGCAAACCTCACAACGACTATGCTGTTGTACTTTGAACTTTGGTTTACGCTGGGATTTAATGATCATTGAAACTTTTGCCACGGAATCCTCCAAATATATCTTTAGTTCCTGAACGGCATGCCCAGGTACTTAAGCAGCGCCCTGCCCTCTTCATCGGTTTTAGCGCTTGTAACGATTGTTATATTCATACCCTTGATCTTGTCAACAGTATCATAATTAATCTCAGGAAAGATAAGTTGTTCCTTAATCCCAAGAGTATAGTTGCCTTTACCATCGAAAGCTTTTGGAGAGACGCCCTTGAAATCTCGCACTCTCGCAAGAGAAACATTCATAAGACGATCAAGAAATTCATACATTCTTTCACGGCGTAACGTTACCATGCAGCCAATGGGCATTCCTTGACGAAGCTTAAAAGTAGCGATAGACTTTTTGGCCTTGGTAATAACAGACTTCTGTCCGGTAATTGAATTAAGCTCTGTAGCCGCGGAATCAAGAATTTTAACGTTTTGAATCGCTTCACCCAAGCCCATATTGACAACTACTTTTATTATTTTAGGCACTTCCATCACATTTTTATAATTGAAGTCAGCCTGCAACTTCTGAACAACATCTGATGTGTAAAATTCTCTCAAACGAGCCATTAATCACTTCCTCCTGTTTATTTCTCGAGAGTATTGTCGCATTTGACACAGACTCTCTGCTTGTCGCCGTTTTCCAAAACCTGTCGCCGAAACCTGACCGGCTTGGCGCATTTTGCGCAATACGGCATGACATTGGAGATGTGGATAATGGCTTCCTTCTCCTTGATACCGCCAGGCTCATTGCCGCGTGCCTTTACATGGCGTTTAACCATATTAAGACCTTCAACGATAACGCCATTTTTTTTGGGAACAAGTTGAAGAATTTTGCCGGTTTTGTTCTTTTCTTTTCCGGCAATAACCATAACTGTTTCGCCCTTGCTGACATGTGATTTTGTGGCTTGCATCGTTTTCTCCGATTAATTAAAGTACTTCTGGTGCAAGTGAAATGATCTTCATAAACTTTTTGGCACGCAGCTCACGCGCTACCGGCCCAAATATGCGGCTGCCGACAGGTTCTTTCTGATTGTTGATCACAACACCGGAATTATCATCAAAGCGTATATATGATCCGTCAGGACGCCCAAGTTCCTTGGCTGTTCTGACAATAACAACTTTGACAACATCGCCTTTTTTTACTTTGGAATTAGGAAGAGCCTCACGTACTGAGGCAACGATGATATCACCGATTCCTGCATATTTTCGTTTGGACCCTCCCAAAACTTTTATGCAGAATAATTTTTTTGCACCGGAGTTGTCGGCCACATCCAGTATGGATTGCATCTGTATCATTACTCAGTACCCCTGTCTTAAGAGATGCATTAATTGTTAACCTGTTTAAGATTCCACCGCTTATCTTTACTCAAAGGGCGACATTCAATGATCTGCACGCGGTCGCCAATTTTGCAGCTGTTATTTTCATCGTGTACCTTGTAGGTAACACTTCGTTTTATATATTTGTTGTAAACTGAGTGTTTTACAAGACGATCGACCTTGACAACAATTGTCTTGTCCATCCTGTCACTCACTACAACTCCTTCTTGTGTTCTTCGGTGACCGCGTTCACTCATCTGTTGCTCCTATGCCTTGCTCTCGGTGAGGATTGTGTTAATTCTTGCGATACCCTGGCGGATATCTTTAAGTTTAGCAGTATTTTCAAGCCGGCCAGTGTGCAGCTGAAACTTAAGATTAAAAAGTTCCTGGGTGAGTTCACCCTTTTTGGCTGCAAGCTCGGCAGCAGTCATTTTTCGCAACTCGTTAGGCTTCATTGCTTTCACTCCTGGCAATAAACTTGGTTGAAAGAGGCAATTTATGTGCCGCGAGCCTAAAGGCTTCACGAGCGATTTCTTCAGTTACACCCTCCATCTCGTAGAGGATCGTGCCTGGTTTGATAACTGCAACCCATGAATCTGGCGATCCCTTACCTTTACCCATCCTAGTTTCAGCAGGTTTTGAGGTAAGAGGCTTGTCAGGAAAAACCCGAATCCAAATTTTGCCACCCCTCTTAATGTAGCGAGTCATAGCAATACGGGCAGCTTCAATCTGACGGGAATCAAGCCAGCCGCATTCTGTGGCCTGAAGCCCGAATTCTCCGAAGGAAAGAGTGATTCCACGGCATGGTGTACCGGTCATGCGCCCTTTCATCTGCTTTCTATGTTTAACCCGTTTCGGCATTAACATTGAAACTTACTCCTGTTCTGCGAAATAGTTATTGTCCAGGAAGAACTTCACCCTTAAAAATAAGAACCTTGATACCAATCAAACCATATGTTGTTTTGGCCTCAGCAAAGCCATAATCAATATCTGCACGAAGCGTGTGAAGGGGCACCCGCCCTTCTCGGTACCATTCGGTACGAGACATTTCAGCCCCACCCAAGCGACCGGAACAAGTTATGCGGATTCCTTTTGCCCCGAATTTAAGGGCGGAAGTAACGCTTTTCTTCATGGCGCGGCGGAAGGCAATTCTTCGCTCTAACTGAAGCGCCACATTTTCAGCAACTAACTGGGCATCAAGCTCTGGCTTGCGTACTTCATTAATATTTATAAAAATCTCTTTTGATGTGAGAGTGGACAGTTCCTTCTTTATAGTTTCAACCTCAGATCCTTTTTTACCGATAATAAGACCCGGCCTAGCAGTAAAAATGTTGATCTTGGTCTTGTTGGCGGCCCGTTCAATTTCGATTTTCGAGATACCTGAACTATATAGTCGCTTTTTCAAAAAAGCACGAATCTTAAGGTCTTCATGAAGAAGTTTTGCGTAATCAGCTTCAGCATACCATTTGGAGTCCCAAGTCTTTATGACTCCAAGTCTGAAGCCTATTGGATTAATTTTTTGTCCCAAACTACACCTCCGAGTTATAAAACTATTTCGAATCTGAGAGAGTTACACAGATATGGCTGGTTGGCTTACGAATTTTGCTGGCGCGCCCCATGGCACGCGGCAAAAATCGTTTGAGCACTGCCCCGCCATCAACAAAGATGGTCTTTACAAACAGGCGATCAACATCAGACACACCTTTTTGTTCGGCATTGGCAACTGCTGATTTTAACAGTTTGCTTATAAGTTTTGCAGAAGGTTGCGGGAGAAACCTCAACGTGTTGAGAGCCTCCTGAATGCCTTTTCCTCTAACAAGATCGACCACCAAGCGGGTCTTTCGCGGGGAAAGGCGAACTGATGTCAGTTTTGCGTTGGATTCCATGTAAAGCTCCCTTAACTACTTCTTAACTTTGCTCTTTTTGTCGGCGGCATGGCCGTGAAAAGTACGAGTTGGGGAAAATTCGCCCAACTTATGACCAACCATATTTTCTGTTACATATACGGGTATGAACTTACGGCCATTATGAACTGCTAGGTTGATACCAATAAATTCAGGAGTAATTGTCGAGCGGCGTGACCAGGTTTTTATAACTTTTTTTGAACCGGGAGTTTCTGCCTGAACCTTCTTATTCAGATGTTCATCTACAAAAGGACCCTTTTTAATTGAACGTGCCATGTTTCAGCCCCTCACGCGTTATTTGCTGCGCTTCTTAACAATGAAGCGATCTGATGATTTGTTCGTTCTAGTTTTGTAACCCTTAGTCGGGATACCCCATGGGGTTACAGGATGACGTCCGCCAGAGGTACGACCTTCACCTCCACCATGCGGATGATCAACAGGGTTCATGGCAACACCACGTACTTTCGGACGTTTGCCAAGCCAGCGTGAACGGCCAGCTTTACCAATATTTATTTTTTCATGATCAAC
This sequence comes from Pelotalea chapellei, assembly GCF_018531195.1. Taxonomy (GTDB): domain Bacteria; phylum Desulfobacterota; class Desulfuromonadia; order Geobacterales; family Pseudopelobacteraceae; genus Pelotalea; species Pelotalea chapellei. The sequence continues at coordinate 60,255 of NZ_JAHDYS010000020.1, forward strand.
ATTTCCAACTTGGCCGATGGTTGCATAGCAGTCCTGAAGAACCATGCGCACTTCGCCAGAAGGAAGTTTGACCTGTGAATATCTGCCTTCTTTAGCCATCAACTGCGCAAAAGTACCAGCACTACGAGCAAGTTGCGCACCCTTGCCGATTTTAAGCTCGATATTATGGATAATAGTACCAAGAGGAATCGACTTGAGCGGCAGAGCATTACCCGGCTTTATGTCGGCTTCTGGTCCACTGAGTATCATATCGCCAACTTTGAGATCTAGAGGCGCTAGGATATAGCGTTTCTCGCCATCAACATAGTGCAACAGCGCAATACGTGCACTTCTGCACGGATCATATTCAATGCTGGCCACTTTCGCTGGTATGCTCAGCTTATCACGCCGAAAATCAATGATACGAAACTTCTGTTTATGACCGCCACCCTGATGACGAGAGGTAATTCTGCCATAGGAGTTTCTTCCACCTGATTTCTTGAGCTTTACAAGAAGGGACTTCTCAGGTGCTGCGGAGGTGATTTCTTCAAACGTCGAACAGGTCTGATGACGACGGCCTGCTGATGTAGGTTTGTAGCTTTTGATTCCCATTATAAACCCCGAAAGAGTTGATTAAACCTCAAAAAAATCTAAGGACTGACCCTTTTGAAGGGTCACGTAGGCTTTTTTCCAGTTTGACTTTTTGCCAAAATTACGACCATAACGTTTAACTTTACCTGCAACGTTTACGGTTCTCACTGTTTCAACCTTTACCTTGAAGAGATCTTCTACAGCCTTCTTGATCTCAATTTTATTGGCATCTCTATCAACCACCACCGCAACGGTGTTAGTTGCATCACTGCCAAGAGAAGTTTTTTCAGTGACGTGAGGTTTCTTTATTATCGAATAGATATTCATTTCTGAAGAGCTCCTTCAACAGATTGTACGGCGCTCTGTGTAATAATAATGTTTTTGTACTTCAGCATATCATGAATATTTAACGCATCATGCTTAAGCAGTTTGATATGAGGTACATTACGGCAAGAGAGCTGCAGATTATGCGTGAAATTATCAGTTATAATCAGCGAACGCTCAATCTCGAACCGCTTCATAAAGCCAACAAAACCCTTTGTTGAGATTGCATCAAAATCAAGCTTATCCATAACTGTGATACGCTCATTTTTGAATTGAAATGAGAGTGCTGACCTCAATGCTGCATTTCTGGCTTTTTTGTTCATGCTCAGAGTGTAATCCCTGGGCCGGGGTCCGAAGGCAACACCACCACCAGGATATTGAGGAGCACGAACATTTCCCTGTCGAGCGTTACCGGTTCCCTTTTGTTTAAAAGGTTTTTTGTTGCTGCCGGCAACTTCTGAGCGGGTTTTGGTTTTCACTGTTCCAGCTCTACGGTTGGCGAGCTGAATACGGAGAGCAAGGTGCATCAAGTACTCCTTGATCTCAGTATTGAATACTTCTTCAGACAGCTCTACTTCACCCACCTTCTGTCTGTCCATGTTGAAAACTGCTATCGAAGGCATATGAATCTCCCGCTTAATTACTTAATTGCTTTAACGCTATTTTTAATAATAACTACGTTATTACGATGTCCAGGAATTGCTCCCTTTATCATGAGCAGGTTCTGATCCGCATCCACTCTGACAATTTGAAGCCTTTGAACAGTTACCTGTACATTACCCATTTGACCAGGCATCTTTTTATTTTTAAATACCCGCGATGGCGTTGCTGAGCAACCAATGGAACCTGGTGCGCGATGAAAACGCGAACCGTGAGATGCGCGACCGCCAGCAAAATTGTAACGCTTCATGACTCCTTGGAACCCTTTACCAATGCTGGTTCCAGTGACATCCACGTAGTCACCTTCGGCGAACTGATCAACATTCAGGGTGTCACCGATATTCATTTCATTCAAATTTTCAAATTTGAACTCTTTGAGGTGTCTAAAAACGCCATGACCTGCTTTGGTGCAATGTCCAAGAAAAGGTTTAGTTGCTGCCGCTGCCTTGGCTGTTTCGAAACCTACTTGAACGGCATCATAGCCATCAGATTTGGTGGTCTTTTTCTGCAAAACAACGCAGGGACCTGCCTGAACAATTGTCACTGGAAGACAAGTGCCATCTTCCAAGAATATCTGGGTCATGCCCAGTTTTTTTCCGATTATGCCTTTTTTCATATCTGTTCCCGTTCGAAAAAAGTCTATTAAAGTTTAATTTCTACATCTACACCAGCAGACAGGTCCAATTTCATGAGTGCGTCTACTGTTTGTTGCGTTGGATCAAGTATATCGATCAGACGTTTGTGAGTCCTAATCTCAAACTGATCACGTGATTTCTTATCAACATGTGGTCCACGAAGTACACAGTACTTGTTTATCACAGTTGGTAGCGGAATAGGACCAGCAACACGGGCACCGGTTCTTTTAGCAGTATCAACAATTTCATTTACGGACACATCAAGTAACTTGTGGTCGTACGCCTTGAGGCGGATTCTGATCTTCTGGCTCTGCATTGATATCCTCGTATCGTTACTTATTCAATAATCGAACTGACGACGCCGGCGCCAACGGTACGTCCACCTTCACGGATCGCAAAACGAAGACCTTCGTCCATAGCGATCGGAGTGATCAAGTTAACAGTCACAGC
>NZ_JAHDYS010000021.1 GCF_018531195.1 Pelotalea chapellei
ATGTCTAGCTCCTTGGTTGAGGTTCTAGACCGAAATCACTAAGTTGGCAATGGCTCAGTTTTCAGGGGGAAGGTCACTTTCATACCCCTGTCACCTCTTATCTTAAGAGGGGGAACAAATTAGTGTTGCCAAAGGTTCAATCTGCATTCTGCTGCCTGTTGCGTTCCTCCCCTTAAGCTAAGGGGAGGGCAGGAGGGGTTATGGATTCTCACTCCTAAACATCCAGCCGCAATTCCACTCCCCACGGCACCGGCTTCTCTCCCTCTCTGGTCAGCACCCACAGTGTAGGGATTTCCATGGTCGCCGGCGCTTCGCCGAAACCATCGGTGAGATATATAACCGCGGCAGGTCTGGGATGAAGGGTACGGGCATAGTCGAAGAGGGGCCGCAGGTCGGTAAAACCGCCACCGTGATAGCTCTGCACCACCTCACTGCCGCTCAGACTTTTGACTTTCTGAATCCGGCTGTTGGCATACACGACATTGATAACTGCATCGCTGGAGCGGGCAATGCGCATCAATTCAGCCGCAAAGCTTTCCCTTAATTCCGGCGCGTTGGTAGAATCACTCACATCAACCCCAATCAGCAAGTTAAGTTTGCGGTTCTTGCGGATGCCGGGAGTTTCATGCTCGAACCGGCGGTGTTCACGACTCCAGCTGTTCCGTCTGCAGGTGCGTCCGACAGTGGCCACAAATTGACGCAGCACCTGTCTCCAGGGAACAGGCCAGGGAGCCAGATAGCCTGCGATAACCTGGCGCAGTTCAGGCGGAACCGAACCATCTGCCGCCTTCAGCGCCTCATTGACCATTCCCCGCACAACCTCTTCACCCAGCTTCAAAGGGGTACTGTCGGCATCGTGCCAGGAAGCATGGCTGTCTATGGTGCCCCCGCTGGTGCTACTGGAATCGGTGTCTGGTTCCGGTCCCGTATGCCCGCCCAAATCCCGGTCGGCATCGCCCAATCCATTGCCGGACAGGTTCCCCATGTCAAAGGGTGAACTGATCCGGGCGTAATACTCTTCTGCCGACAGCCCTTGCGGTTGCCGGTAGGTTTCAGGAAACAGCGCCTCTTCCGGCAGCCCGGCAATCCCCTGGTTGATGGCAATATCGCAGGCGATATCCCAGTCGTGGCTGTTCTTTCCCTTTCCCCGCAGCATATGCAGATGGAGGACATGCTTTACCACATGTTGCAGCAGCCCCTCCTGTTCGGTGGAGGATAGTGCGCCAAAGCTTGTCCCGCTGACTTCCAGGACCGGCACGCCGGACTGGATTGTCACCCCCAGCGGCTCCTTGCAATCAGCCTGTTCACGCCGGAAATTCAGCAGAAACTGCCCGTAGAAGGGGTAATGCTTCAATAGCCGGATAACGGCATTTTCAAGCGCCCGGTCCGACATGTCAGGCCTCCGCGCTCATGGCACGTATGGCATCAAGCACAACTGCGTCGTACTTGTCCTGGCTGATGGCCAGGGCCACGCTCGGGATTTTCAGCAGAGACTTGATCGTGGCGAAACGCATGTCCCGGGGAAGGCAATCCAGATACGAGATCAGGTTTTCCTCCTGATCACTGGTCAGGGCAGGGGATACCTGAAGCAGACTCAAAAGCTCGTTCATGGTGGCTGCCTGGGCATCGTCCCGCTGTCTGCGAACAGCCTCCATCACCAGCGACCAGCTGTTCAGCACCTCCGTTGCAGGCACGGGACGGTTGGCCTGGTCCTCACACCAGCGCAGAAAGGAAATGGCCGCTTCCTTTCCGATAATGCCGGCATACACCTCCATCTCAAGATCCCGCGGCAGCCGGCAGTGCCGGCGCAGGGTGCTGACCATCTCCCAGCCCCGTTCGGTCGGTTCCACATCCATGTCCAGCGGATTGCCCTGGCGCGCCAGGAAGGCGGGATTGCCAGCCAGAAAACCACGCACACCGGCATCCAGCTCTTTTGCAACGGCATAGCGGGCCCAGCACTGATAGTCCGTTTCCACATAGAGCATGACCATCCGGTCGATCAGGGCCCGATCCAGGGTTGCCACCTGATAGGTTCCATCCGGCGGGTTGATGGTTACCACCACCTTGTGGCGCAGGGCCAGTTTGTGGGTATGCAGGCCCCGCTGCTGTCCCTCGGCCGGCGGCTCTACAAACTGGAAAATGGCCTGCAGGGTATCCTCCTGTTGGGCCCGGTTCAGTTCGTCACAATGGACAACAGTCGCTTGCACCTCATCCCCCGGCCACCAGCAGGGTCGTGACCAGTACATTACATCTCCCTCCCGGTAGGGAATGCCGACCAGATCTCCCACCTCCATCTGCCCAAGACGGATAGGAGCGTAACCATGCCCAAGCTCGCGGCACAGCTGTATGATCCCGGCAGTCTTCCCGACCCCCCGATGTCCCACCACGCAAGGGGTGAGATCGGTCTTGGTCAGGATCTCCTTCAGTACGGTTTTCATCTGTTCTATGTTCATGACTCGATTCCTTTTATCGTGCTTGTGTGGAAAGTACCCTGCAATTAAGACATATCAGCCGCTGATTTTCCAATCTTTATTGAAGAATAGGAAGGGTAAACCTGTTTCACGCGAAGCCGCGAAGACGCAAAGAAAGGCTGCAAACAGAAAACTTTTTAAGTTCCCAAAAGTTTGGATTTCAGTCGCATCTTTGTGTCGTTGCGTAAGATCGAGGGGTCGGATTTGGATATTAATTTGATTTTGATGAAAAGACGATGGTGAGACAGGATGGAGAGGGTTAACGGAGTTTGTCTGTTCTAAGAGGTGCCCTTTGCTGTCAGGTAATTTGCAAGACAGAAGTCAATCTGAAGGATGTGATTGAGAAGCCAGTTTTTCAGGTAGATTAGTAATTCAAGGGATTGAAGACGTTTTCCGGAATTGTAGTCCTTGATCATGCCTTCAATCTTATTTGAGAACTGAATATGTTCTTCACAGTGCGCAGCCATTCCTGGAAAAGATTGCTCCTTCATCAACTGTTCCTCGGCTCCAAAATGGTAAGCGGTATAGTCCAGCAACTCACAAAGAACAGCAGCTACGTTTTCTGCAGGGGCATCAGCAGTGAAACCATCATACGCTCTGTTAAGCAGGCTGACGAGGTGTTGGTGGTGCTGATCGATTTCCTGTATTCCAAGTAAAAAGCTACTGTTCCATTCGATAATCGGCATATCAATTTTTGCTCCGGCCATCAAGATTTAGGCTATGTATAAATATACAATTTTCAGTTGTAGGAGATCAAGTTTCTCACTTGATGTGTATCCGCTTTGATCCGAAATTATCAGATTTGATCCGTGTGCAAATTGCCTGACCGGGCTGATGCATTGACAGCATAGCGTGACATGGCGTATAAAAAGGACCCCAAAAATTAAGGCTCTGGAAAAGGGAGCATAATCCCTTAAATCCTGAGCCTTTGTTTGTTTTCAATACATGACAGGATCGGTTTCAGTCGCATATGAGTGAAGAGTGCCAATTTGATATAGTCTTGCAGGAACAGCAGCGCCTGTCCGACATCCTCACGTCAATCGAGGAGACGGCCAGGCAGAACCGGGCCAAGATTGCCAGCCATGACGCATATATGGTGGAACTGGGCAAGGAGCGCCTTGAATCGGTCAGCTGGCGCGAAAAGAATTCGCTTACGGAAAAGCTGATTGAGAACGACAAGTTCGATCCCGCCAAGTACCTCACCGAGTTCACCATGATTGATAGTCCGTACTTCGGGATCGTCGGCATCAACGACAGTGACCGGCGGATCGGCGCCAAGGAGTATCTGATCGGCAAGCAGGGTTTCGTATCCCATGACAACAAGGCTTTGGTGGTGGACTGGAGAAAGGCGCCTATCTCGCGCTTTTTCTATGACTATGACCTGGGAGATGAATACATCGAGACAATCCAGGGCAGGGAACGGGAAGGGGTGATAACCCGGCGTGATACTTTGGAGATCGCGAAACGCTCATTGCGACGGATGGAATGCGGCGATGATCTGTACGACCTGGCTGGCGGCAAATGGGTGAAAAACGCAAAGCAGTTTCATTCGACGACCGACACCAAGGTGGCCAACCAGGACCATCGCATGGTGGATATCGTTTCGCTGATCTCGCCTGATCAGTTCCATATGATTACCTCGGAAGCCACTGACGGCTGTACCCTGATCACCGGCGGTGCCGGCAGCGGCAAGACCGTGGTCAGCCTGCACCGGCTGTCGTGCCTGCAGTTCAACGATCCCGAGCGCTTCGCCCCTGAGCGCTGCATGGTGCTGATGTTCAACAAGGTGCTGCGCAACTATGTTCGGCAGACCTCCGCCGACCTGCTTGGCAACACCAGGGTGGATACCTTCAGCGCCTGGGCCTTGGGCGCCATCGCCTCCTTGACCGGGAAGATCATCAAACCGGTGGTGGGGGATGAGCTGACCGCGCAGAAAAAATCATCCCAGTTGTCTCGATTGCTGACACGATATGTGGGCGAGGTGCAGGAGTCCGACCCGCTGCAGGATCTGTGGCGCTTCTATGGCCAGCCCTATGTGCTGGAGGCGCTATTTGCAGACGGGAAGGGGAGGGAAGACTATCTGGCCGAGTTGCGCCGACGCTACGCGGTCAGGAGCCAGGCTGTCTCCTTTGCCGACCTGAGCGTGCTTCTGCGGCTGTGCCAGCTGCGTGAGAAAGATGGCCCGGTGCGTGAGGCGCTGGGCTGGTATGCCCATATCATTGTCGATGAGGGGCAGGATCTATCGCTCCTGGAGCTTGAGGCGATTCTGGCGGCAACAGACAAGCGCAACAGCATCACCCTCAGCGCAGACAGCAAACAGAAGATCCTTTCCTGGGTTGCTGAAGCAGACTTCGATATCTTCCACCAAAACCTGAAGGAAATAGGAGTAAATAGCCAAAGTCTCTCGGTTTCATACCGCTGTCCCCAGGAGATCATGGCCCTGGCCGCCAGAATCAGCAACCGCGAAATTGAGCAGGTTGGCAGGCATTCCGGAGTGCTGGAGTACCATCAGGCAGCTGATGAAGAGAACGCACTGGTGCTGTTGCGCCGGCTGGTGGAAACGCTGGTGAGCGAGGATCCCCACAGTTTGACTGCGGTGATCTGCAAGAAAAAGTCGGACGAGAAGATGCTGCACAAAGCGCTGACGGGGATTAACGGATTGCATGCCCAGGGTGAGTTGACTTTCGAGCCGGGTGCACTGGTGACGATTGCCCATCAGGTGAAGGGGGTCGAATTTGCCAACGTGATCCTCTACGACCCCAATTCCAGGGATTTCAGGAAGTCTGCCCTGGACCGCAATCTGCTGTATGTCTGTGTCACCCGCGCCTGCCGACGTCTGGATATCGTCTACTGGAGAGAGCTTGCAGCAGGGCTTGCCTGAGGCGGATGGGTGTTAATGTTCTGCGCTGTCTACATATACCCAGACTCCACGCTCCGATGGCGGACGCATGCGACTGTCCTGACGTATAAGCGAAATGCCGGCAAGATCCAGCTTGCCCCCCTTCCGGAGCAGGAGCACCCCTGTGGTACTGATCACATCACGCGAGAGAACCAGCCCTGAAAACAGTTCAGCGGGGGCAACCTCGACTTCTTTTGACGTATTGGGCTTTTTTGTCTCGAAATAGAGTATGCGCGTGATCCCCGAGAAGTAGGCAATCAGTTTGGGATCAAGCAGCGTACCGGCATGGAGCCGCGCTTTCATAAGGGCGTATTCGGCCCGCTCCCCGCTTACGGCGCTTGCAGCGCATTCCAGGAAATCCGCTATTGCCACCAGTCGGGCACCAAGGGGAATGTCATCTCCCTTCAGGCCATCGGGAAATCCGCTCCCTTTATAAGTTTCGTGATGTCCACGAACCATCAACCCTACATCGTGGAGCTCTTCAAGGGATGAGAAAACATCCTGACCCCGTACAGAATGACTTTGATATTCCGATAATTCGTTGGACGTCTTATCCGTTTCGCGCTTCTCGGTGGTACCTCGTCCGGTTCCAAGTTTTCCGACATCGTGCAATAGCCCTGCCAGCCTGACCTTGGCTACCATCTTTGCATCGAGATTCATCTTGCGCGCGGCATCACCGGCCAGTTCACTGACAGCACGGGCATGAACGCCATGCCGGTTTTCCATCATTTCGAAAACACCTGACAACAATTCGACTGCCTTTGAATACCAGCTCAGCTCGGCAGCATGCTCCTCGGCGGACATCAGCGCCTGAGTCTTTTCGCGGATGGTCGTGACGCTTTGCAACAGCCGTTTCTTGAGATTGCTGTTCCATTCCTCTAACGCATCCTGGTTTTCTTTGAGGGCCAGATGCGTCCTGACACGAGCCTGCACAACAGCAGCGTTGACCGGTTTGGTGATATAGTCCACTGCACCAGCTTCCAGCCCTCTGGCCTCATCGTCGCTTTCCTTCAGGGCAGTCACAAAGATGACCGGAATTCTTTTGGTGGCCTCGTCCGCTTTGAGAGCACGACAGACTTCAAGTCCGTCCATTTCCGGCATCATGATGTCTAGCAGAATCAGGTCCACTGGCGTTGTCCGGGCAATTTCCAGCGCCTTGGCTCCCCGCGTTGCTACTTTAATGACGTACTGGTCTTTGAGAATCCCTTTGAGGATATCGATGTTTTCGGGAGTATCGTCTACAATTAATACTGTTCTGCCTTTTTCCCTCTCGTCGGTCATGACTGTTCCCCCATACCGGATGATTCTATTTCCTTCATCATTGCATGCAATGTCGTCAGTGCTTCATCAAAATCATAGTCAGCTATGCTTTTTTCAAGGTTGACCACCATCTCCTCCACAGCAACAACGGAAACCAGATGCTGTCGGCATTCCGCCATGCAATCGGCGGCCTCGCTGTCGCTGTCATGTATATATTTCTCCAGCTTTTTCAACCTTAGACCGAGATCAGCCGGGGAGATAGCAGCCGTGGCATCTGGGACAAGAGGCGAATCTTCTTTCCCCAGGCTTGATTCCAACTGTGTCATGAGCGCCTGCAGCGATTTTGTCAGGCGAGCCAGGCTGTCGACCGGTTCCAATCCTCGGTGCAACTCCTGCTCTGCGGCCAGGGCCGACGATTGAAGTTCCGTTGCGCCGATAGTACCGGCCAAGCCCTTTAACGAGTGGGCAATGCGCTCAGCGCCTGGACGGTCTCCTGATTGCAGCGCCGCGGTGATCCTTTCCGCTGCATCACTCTGTCCATCCTTGAATTTCCTGAGAATCTCCAGATACAGTTTAAGGTTGCCAACACGCCGCACGCCACTGGCCGTATCGACTCCCGGAATATCCATAACTGTTGCGATTGTCGCGAGAGGTTCGCCGTTCCTGCATACTCCTTCTCGCAGGCAGGGAAGATGAGGCAGCTGGCGGCAGATCGATTCCATCAATTCCCGCGGCTCGATCGGTTTGATTACGTGATCGTTCATGCCGGCATCGAGTGAACGCTGCCGCTCCTCGGCAAATGCATGGGCGGTCAGGGCGATGATCGGGAGTGCGTTGAAGCGGCTGTCTTCACGAATGAGGCGGGTTGCCTGGATCCCGTCCATCTCGGGCATCTGGATATCCATCAGCACCAGATCAAAGTGTTGCTCACCTTTCAAAACCAGTTCCAGCGCTTCCCGGCCGTTGGTGGCAAGTGTGACCGTGGCGTTAACCAGTTCCAGCAGTTCGCAGGCAATCTGCCGGTTCAGTTCGTTATCTTCCACCAACAGCAGGTGGAGACCCTTAAAGTTGTATCCCTCTTCCAGAGCGTTTTGTTCGCCTGCGGCGGCAGCGTGATGGCCGGGTGCAAAATGCCTGATGATGACATCGTACATGTTTGACTGGGTCATGGGTTTGTGGAGAAAATCGTCGGCGCCAGCCTCCAGGGCCTCAGTATGCTCCTGTTCTTTCCCGAAGGCGGTCAGCATCACAATGTGGGGTGAGTTTTGAAGGGTGCCGTCTTTCTTGATGCTGCGGATAGTTTCGATACCGTCCATGTCCGGCATCTGCCAGTCCATCAGGACCAGATGGTAAGGTGACAGGGTGTCTTGAGCTTTCACCGCCTGGATTGCTTTTGCCCCGGAATCGACGGCTTCCACCTCAACAGGTAAAAACTTGAGGAGCTTTTTCAGCGCCAGCCTGCTTACCTGGCTGTCATCAACGATGAGGATACGCATGTTGCGGATTATATCTGGGATAAGCCATGGGTCGGCTGCTGTCGCTGAACGGCCGAAAGAGACAGTGAAACTGAAGCTGCTGCCCTGACCCTCAACGCTCTCTACCCGGATCTCTCCTCCCATCATCTCGACCAGCCGCTTGCTGATGGACAGACCTAGTCCAGTGCCGCCGAAGCGGCGGGTGGTGGTGCTATCGGCTTGGGTAAATGGCTGGAAGAGCGTTCCGATCTGCTCGGGGGTCATGCCGATGCCGGTGTCCCGGATCGTGAAGCAGATCTGTAGCTTGTCTTGTGACTGACCGATCAGGTCAATGCTCAGTTCAACCTCGCCCGCTTCCGTGAACTTGACGGCGTTTATCAGCAGATTCATGAGCACCTGCCCCAGTCGCAAGGGGTCGCCGATCAGATGCGACGGGACATTTGCAGAATGTGAGAGCAGGAATTCGATCCCCTTCTCCAAGGCCTTGTGCTGGATTACTGAAATTACCTGGGTAAGCACAGTTTCCAGTGCAAATCCGGTTCGCTCCAACTCCATCCGGTTGGCCTCGATTTTGGAGAAGTCCAGGATGTCGTTGATCACACCCAGCAGTGATTTCCCGGAGCTGCTGATCTTTTTGATGTAATCGTGCTGCTTGGGTGTGAGGTGGGTTTTGAGGGCCAGTTCCGAGAAACCGAGAATGGCATTGAGAGGGGTGCGGATTTCGTGTGACATGTTGGCCAGAAATGCGCTCTTGGCACGGTTGGCGGATTCTGCAATATGTTTTGCGTTTTTCAGTTCCTGAATAAAGTGTTTTCGTTCGGTGACGTCTTCTTTCACTGCAACGTAATGGATCACCTCATCAGTTGGTCCCTTTACCGGGGTGATCGAAGCCGATTCCCAGTAGATCTCGCCGTTCTTCTTCATGTTGCAGAGTTCACCGTTCCACTGCTTGCCCATGGCGAGTGTCGCCCACATTTCCACATAGTACTCGGCCGGTTGAAGGCCGGACTTGAGAACGCGGGGGTTTTGTCCGATGAGTTCTTCTAACGCATAGCCCGTAATTTTTGTGACGTTGGGGTTAACGTATTCGATGATCCCCTTGTGATCAGTAATAACTACCGCAACGGGACTGGCTTCAATAGCCTGCTTAAGCATCTGCTGGTTTTGGGTGGATTCCTCAAGTTCGGCGGTACGCATGCGTAAAGCTTCTTCTGCTTGTTTCCTCGCCGTGATGTCAAGGATGGTGGAACGACTCATTACGTAGTTGCCGCTAATATCCCTGATCGCCGTTGCGCTGAGCAGCACTGTCAGAATGGTGCCGTCCATATGGACGATTTCACATTCAAGGTTATTTACCCAGCCCCGCTTCTTGAACTGCTGGAATTCCTCCTGGAATACCCTCCGGCTTTCCGGTGTCAAGAGATCGGAAAACTTCATCTTGCCCAGAACCTGATCCCTGGTCAATCCGATCATCTTTAATTCCGTGTCGTTGATCTGGACGATGACACCTTCACTATTCAGCGAGTGGTAGCCGCAGGGCGCCTGGTCATACAGATCTCGAATTTCCTGCGACGATCGCAGCAGCGCGTTTTCATGATCTCTGCGAAGTGCTGCACGTTGTAATAGCATGTTGGCGAAAATTGATACCAGCAAGGCGCACATGAACGACAAGAAGTAAAATATCGGCAGTTCAGCGGGAGACGTCCATCCTTTTTTGGGCATCACGGACAGGGTCCATGTGCCGTTGGGCACTGCTATGGAAATATGTACGGGCGATGACCAATGCTCAGTGGTCCTGTTCGTGGAAAAGACATAGGGGCTTTTACCATCAGGCCCGACCCGCCATAGTTCATAAAGATATCCCGCCTTGACAAGTTGATCGATGCTGGTGTTCTGGAGGAGATCAGGAATTTTGATAAGGACGATTGTGAATCCCCAGAATGGTTTGCCTTCATCCTTATCCCTGAAAACCGGCAGTCTGCCGACAGCGGCAACCCCTCCCTGGATAAGCTCAAAGGGCCCAGCCAGGGTCAGTTTCCCCGTCTGAAGCGCGGTGAGGGCTTCGTCACGGCGTTTTGGATCGGTGAGCAGATCATGACCAATGGCCTTTTCGTTGCCTGCCAGGGGGTATGCCTTTGAAATCACCCCGTTGGGCGCCCATTCAAGTGTATTAATGCCACTGTAGGTTCTGATCAGGTTGGCAGCCAGCATGTCAAAATGAGGGATACTGCCATATTGTTGTAAAATGGCCGCCAGGGCGTGCGTTGCTGACAGAGACACCGAAAGTTGCCGCTCAACTGTAAATGCGGTGTTTGCGGCCAATTGTGTTGCCGTTTGCCTTTGGTTGTCAGCGTGCTCGTCTTCGTACCGGGATGAAATCAGTAACCCCAACGCGAACACCATGCAGAAGATAGCGGCAGGGATGAGCCGATTCTTGCTCATTGATTTGCTCCTGCGTACTTCACAATCTCAACCTCTCCCGATAAGGAAGATGACTCCACGGTGACATCGGAGAACTGCTGCTTGACCTCAAGGATCTCGGGAATCCGTCTGGAAAACGCCTCCACCAGGGTCGGATCGAAGTGACTGCCGCTACATCTGCGGATTTCGGCGACCGCCTCCTCCACCGGCCAGGCCTTTTTGTAAGGTCTGACGCTGGTCAGGGCGTCGAATACATCAGTAACCGCGAGAATGCGACCGATCAGGGGAATGTTCTCCTGCTTCAACCGCCGGGGATAGCCGCTGCCGTCCCATTTTTCGTGGTGGGTATAAGCACCAATTGCGGCGGTTTTCAACAGCTCACCGGGATGGTCGCCAATGATCTTGTAACCGATGTAGCTGTGGGTGCGCATGATGTTCCACTCATCGTCGTCCAACTTGGCAGGTTTGAGCAGTACCCGATCCGGGATGCCGATTTTGCCGACATCGTGCATGGGGGCTGCGTGCAGGATCAGCTCCGACTCTGCAACTGAAAGACCGATTTCCAGTGCGATGAGTTGGGAGTAACGGCTCATTCTGATGACATGCATGCCTGTTTCGTTGTCCTTGTATTCTGCAGCCCGGCCCAGGCGCCTGATGATTTCGAGACGGGTGCCATTGAGTTCGGCCGTACGTTCCCGAACCTTGTCCTCCAGGATTCTGTTCTGGTCGTAGAGTGCCAGGTGGGTCTTGACCCGGGCTCGCACTATGGAAGGGCTGAGAGGTTTACTGAGATAATCCACGGCGCCACAGGCAAAGCCGGCGGCCTCGTCCTCAACCTCTCCCTTTGTTGTGACGAATATGACCGGTATCCGCCGGGTAAGCGGATTTTCCTTCAGGCGGCGGCAGACCTGGTAGCCATCCATATCCGGCATCATTACGTCCAGCAGGATCAGGTCGGGAGGAGTTGCCGACTCGGCGATGCGCAGTGCTTTAAGGCCGTTGGTGGCGGCCTTAACGGTATAGTCTTCCTTGAGGATCGCCGAAAGAATGTCGATGTTGGCGGGTATGTCATCAACGATCAGGATGATCTGTTTGTGCTTGTTCTGCATGGTTTACCTTGCTGCAAAAGAGATTATGATGCTAACAGGATAGGCAATTTACGAGGCCCAAATCTAACATATCAGTTATATTTTTACCTGTTTTTTCTTTGTTTTTGCTGGATTGAATTTTGTGAAAATACTCGCAATTAGAGGTATTTAACGTCGTCTTAAGAGGACAGCCTTGTTTGCGAATATACCGACTGTCCCATGCAGGAGATTTCTATAATTTCGGGTAGGAGAGGGTACCTGTCATAGTTTTCCCTTTTTGTGGACTTAGATGGGATGCTGCAGGAGCCTGGAAATTATCGCAACTCCAGTGTAGTATGTGCAACTCATAGGAATAGGGAAAACATGAGAGTGACAGATACTACGAACGGAGAAAATAATGGCTAATAATGAAACATTGCGAAGCATACGGGATGCTCTGAAAATCGACGATGCAACCATGGTCCGGATATTTAAGGAGTCCGGACGTGAGGTGGGTCTGTCAACGATTTCTGCGTTTCTTTCATCTGAGGATGAGGACGATTATATCCCGTGTGCCGATCCGGTTTTCGGTTTCTTCCTGGAAGGATTAATAATCCATAAAAGAGGTCGCAAGGATGATAAAGCATCTCCGGCATCCCAGCCGGTCAGCCGTCTTTCAAAGAATGATGTCGTAAAAAAATTGAGGATAGCCCTGGACCTGAAAGAAGATGATCTCATCACGATTTTCAAGGCTTCCGGCGTTCAAATTTCTAAAAATGATCTGAGTTCCTTATTCAGAAAAGAGGGTAACAAGCACTACAAGGAGTGCAGTGATCAGATTTTTAAGGCATTCTTAAAAGGACTTGCAATATGTTGCAAGGGATAAGGGTGCATCCGGGGCCATTGATTTTATCAAGCTAGAGGGTAGGGCCGCTTCTGATGAACATTTCGGGCGAAATAAAAGCAAATAAAACCGATAAATCTTCCAAAGTCAGGTCAACCATACGTTTGGTTGCAAGCATGCTGGTTGTGCTGTTTTTCGCAGAAGCGATCGTCATGTTCACCCTGCCGCTGATCTTTCATACTTCAATCCCTTTTGTGGACAATTTTGCCGATTCGGTGATGCTGATACTGATAAGCGCACCTTTTCTGTGGTTTCTGATCGCCCGGCCACTGCATGCCACTGCCAGGGAGGTCGAGAGGCTGAATGTGAGCCTTGCGGCGCGGGCCATTGACCTGGAAAAGCAGAATGCGGAATTGCAAAAGACCTATCATGATCTGGAGGTTGAAACCGTTGCACGCCACAGGGCTATGGAAGAACTGCGGGAAAAGGAACAGTTACTGATTCAGCAGAGCCGCATGGCTGCAATGGGTGAAATGCTCGGCAACATTGCGCACCAATGGCGACAGCCTTTAAATGTCCTTGCTGTCAAAATTCAGGAAATAGGTTTTCTTTATCAATACGATGAACTAAGCAAGGAAGTGCTCCAAAGCAATATAAGTACAGCCATGGAAATACTTCAACACCTGTCCCGGACCATTACCGTTTTTCAGGATTTCAGTGTGCCTGACAAGGAAAAAAAACTGTTCATGGTGGAGCAGGTCATATCGAATACGCTTCAGATCATTGAAGAGAGCATAAAAAAAGCAGGAATCAAACTTGAGGTCAGCTCAGCTGGAAACCCTCAGATTACCGGTTATCCCAACGAATTCGGCCAGGTGCTCATGAACCTCATTATGAATGCCAAGGATGCCTTTGTGGAGCAGGGAACGGCGAGTCCGCACATAGTTGTGCATGCATGGTCCGAGAACGGCACGTCAGTGGTGACCATTACGGATAATGGAGGTGGTATCAAGGAGGCAATAATGGATAAAATATTTGATCCATACTTCACCACCAAGGAACTTGGCAAGGGAACTGGTATTGGCCTGTTCCTGTCAAAAACAATCATCGAGAAAAACATGGGGGGACGGCTTAGCGTGCGGAATGTTGAAAACGGTTCAGAATTCAGGATAGAGGTCTGAAATGGTTGCGGAAAAAACTCCCTCATCCTTTTCATTACTATTGGTGGAAGATGACAATATAGTCTGCATGGTCGTTGGTCGCATGGTGGCCAGGAAATTTCCGGAAGCGAAGGTCTATACTGCCGATAATGGCCAAGTTGGGTTGGACCTCTTCCGGGAGCATGTTCCCCGGATCGTTGTGACAGATATTAATCTGCCATTCATGGACGGGATCGAGATGGCCAGTCAAATCAAAATGATAAATGCCGAAACTAAATTTATCGTGCTCACCGGTTACAGCGATCAGAGTCACCTTGAGAAATTTAAAGAAATAGGTTTCGAAGAGTACATGATCAAGCCGGTCGATTTCGACAAGCTGTTTGCTGCGATTGAAAAATGCGTGCCGACTGCTGGCTGATCGGATTATCCTGGACGTAATGTGTCAGGTGAAAATCAGTCGCCTATATCCTTGAAATTGAGTTATTTTTTCTGTCACAAATCTTCTCGTTGTTACAGAGCAGCAACCTCCATAAACGGTTTCAATCCTACCTTCCAAAGCCATAATTCTTGCCATTGATGTCCATTACCTCATCATCAATGCAACCCGCCTCCGCTGTGCCCTTCACGCCTGAGCTGCATGATTGACACTATCATTGACCGGTAGCACAATAAAAAAAGCCTTGTCGCAACTGTAAAAAGAGGAGGCGGAGAAAGGGAACTGCAATGGCGATAATCAGGCAGATAGCTCAACTGGGACATCCGGTGCTGCGAGGGGTGGCGGGTAAAGTCGCACATCCGTCCGATCCCTCCATCCATGCACTTATCGAAGATATGCTGGTGACAATGATCGATGCCAACGGAGTGGGAATCGCAGCTCCTCAGGTGTATGAACCGCTCGCCCTATTTATTGTTGCATCGCGGTCAAATCCGCGCTATCCCGATGCCCCTCAGATGGAGCCGACGGCAATGATCAATCCGGAACTTCTCTGGGCATCGGAGGAGAAGGAAAAGGGCTGGGAAGGGTGTCTGAGTATTCCCGGTCTGCGAGGCCTTGTGCCAAGGCACCGGCGTATTGGCGTACGCTACCTGACCAGGGAAGGAGATATCCGGGAAGAGGAGTATGCCGATTTTCAGGCGCGTGTGTTCCAACACGAGTTCGACCACATTCAGGGACTTGTTTTCATTGATCGGGTTGAGAGCACCCGGGAACTGGTGACTGAGAAGGAATACGTACGATTGGCAAGCTGCGGAGGGTAGATGGGGGCACTGGCAGGCAGTCAACCAATATTCTCTCCATTGAATTGGTTCCTGGTCATGTCCTGGATCCTTCTGAACAGGCAGCCTCCAGATGTGATTATGAAGGTAAGCACCTGCAAATTGATGGGCATCCCGGGAAAATCGCCGCTTTCCCTCACATCTGTTCTCAAACCATAAACCCGTTTGCCGCGGCCAACCGCGTACCCTAGTTCCGATACTGTCCCACTGTCAGGTTCAGTCCCATCCAAGACGGCCAGCACATGATCCGCCTGGTCAATCATCGCGATGTTAGACCTGCCTATTTTGAGTGCCAGCTTGTTCAAGGCAGCCTGTCTGGCTAAGGTGCTGTCCACGGCAAAAATATCCTTCGTCTCCTGCTCAAACTGTGCGCCACTCTCCCAGGGGTCCAAAACCACGAAACCAACTTCCATCAGCTGAACACGAATTCTGGTGCGGTAGGTTTCACCCTCGCTGGTAAATCCAAGTGGTGAAGCCAGATAAATTTTCTTTGAATTCATTTGTTTCTCCGTGGCAGTTGTAGTGGCTTTCTAAAAATCGGGGGCGGTAAGTACTTCAAGCTGCTTTTGATGCTGCTGCTGAATCATTACTGATGTGTCTGATGGTGTCAACGTTTCACAGCCGCGTTGGATTTTTTTTGTTTGAAATCGAAGCTGATTTCATGCCTGGAGCGATTTCATCGCCCAGAGATGGGCGGCTATCAAAGCTCGCCAGGGTGAGAATTCTTCCAGCCAGTCCCTCGCATACTTTTCACTGATTTTTTCTGGATGATCAAGCAAAGTTTGCAGGTTGCGACGAACCGCAACATCGCCATGCAGTGAACCGTCCAGCCAGCCGTAACCGCGCAATAAGGCATAGTTGATGGTCCAGGGACCGATGCCGGGCACCAGCAGTAATTTCTCACGCATTTCATCGACCGGAAGGTTTATGGTCCACTCTTCCAGGGGCAGCAGATTCTCGAGATTCCTGCGACTCAACTCGATCAGGGTACGTGTTTTTGACTGGGACAGGCCTGCCTGACGAAGTTGCTCTTCACTGGTGTGTTCGATTCCGGCTGCATCCGGATAACAGTACAATCCGCTGGAGTGCTGCATTCCGGCGGCCTGGATCAGCCTTCTGCGTACGGCAATAGCTGCATGCAGACTGATCTGTTGTCCAATGATGGCCCAGGTCAGCGCTTCAAAAGGGGTAGCCGAGAGTGGAACCCGCAGTCCGGGGTGTTGGACAATTAGTGGACCCGCTTCTGGATGATGCCGGTAAGTTGCTTCGAACTCTTCAATCTGCTGGGTCAGGCCCAGCATGCGTCGCACCATCTGGTCCAACGATGTCGACATGTTGTCTGCCGGTGAGCCGTCAATTGCAAGAATCGCCTCAGCCTGCAAAGGGTGAAAGTTGATCGTCAGGCAGGCGGCGTGCCCCTGCCACACCAATCCCTTGTGCAAGGTGTAACCCTCTACCCGTTCTGCAGCCATCAGCTGGTCCCGCTTGTGAAAGGAAAGTACATCCTGCAGGCGAAAGTCGGGCGGCAGCTGAATAATACATCTCAATAAGATTGATTCCACGTCTGTTTCTCCTGCCCGTGCGGCACTCCGGTTTGTTTGTTCAATAATATCCGATTGTGTTGAAGAACTACATCCTTTGCTGCGTCAACAGGGATAGTGGCGGGGCGCTGGAATGAATCTCCAGATGTGGTACAAAATAGTATGGGATCTGATTGGTGGCAGCTTATTAACTATGTGGAATCGGGGTCAGGTCCTTTTCGGAGCTAACATGACTATCAATGATGCCTTTCATACCTTCGCGCGCAAATCGTCCGACGCCCTCGGCACCCCCTATGGATTTGCAATTGCAGTGCTTTTGCTGGTCATCTGGGGTGCCACTGGTCCCTTTTTCGATTTTTCAGACACCTGGCAGCTTATTGTGAATACGGCCACTACCATCGTTACCTTCATTATGGTCTTTCTGATCCAGAATACCCAGAATCGTGACGCGCGGGCGATTCACCTGAAGTTGGACGAGCTTCTGAAAACCCAGCAAGGAGCCCGAAATTCGCTGGTAGATCTGGAGGATATGAGTGACGAAGAGTTGAACAGTCTCCAGCACGAATTTGAGCGGGCACGTAAGAAAAAAGATGTAAACCACGCGGAGCGGGAAAAGGCCGGCAAAGAGAAAAACTTGCCGGGAAGTAGCCCCCAGCGTTGAATTTGACGGCATTAGGTACTAGGCATATGCCCTGGCTGAAGTGTGTGCAGTGCGAGAGCCGTATCGAAAAAACCGAGGTTGAATTTGTGAACAGAATAGGGTATAAGGTTCGTCCGCATGAAGTTGCACCAACACGGAGAGGTGTCCGAGTGGTCGATGGTGCCTGACTCGAAATCAGGTGTACGGAAACGTACCTAGGGTTCGAATCCCTACCTCTCCGCCACTAATTATTCAGTAAAATTGTTGATTATGCTGTGAAAACCCCTGACTTTCACCAAAAACTTTCACTAAGAAGGTTATAATGAAAGGGCAGGGGTTTTTTTCGCTTCTGTGAAATCCTTGCCAAAGTAGTTCACGATGTCCCAAAAATCATCCTCCATACCCTCAATGTAATTGCCGTACACATCGTAAATCATCTTCTTCGACCCGTGCACCATCAACTAACCGCTGGGATGGGTCAATTTAAACGCCGAATGACAGACAATTTTGATTAAGTACAGGGGGTGCTAAAAAGCCGCAAACTTCTGAATGAAGAATGCGGCTTTGGATTTTATCTTCGTCCGTGCCGTCTGGCTAGTTCTAATAGCGGGCCTGATTCCAACTCTTCAAAGGCATATGGATTCAGTACCTGGTTTCCCCAGAGCAGATTCCGGTCAACTTTGTTCAACGATGCCTTCTCACAGACAGTCGGCCAGTTCTGCTCGATGCATTCGACCTGTTTGACGATGATCTCGACGGCGTTCTCCTCTGAAAGAAGAAACTGTGGGGCGGCAGCAAGACAGGTGGCTATCCTGCTGGAACGGTCGTTTCCCTTGACCAGCATTGCCTGGGTAGTGATTTGCCCATGACGTCCTTGGGGGCAGATATCATATGCAGGTGTTAATGTCAGTAAGCGCCCATCCCAAAAGGCTGCATGATTTCGGGCATGATCGTCAGTATTACCGACCAGTACGTTGAAAACGATGCGGGAGAACAGTTCGAGCAGTGTTTCCGGTGCAGAAGTGAATCGTGCACGTACTAGTTCGGCCAACATCTCATAGCTTGCGTAACGGGCCATCATTTCATCCAGAGCCAACAGAGTCAGTGCTGAAACAAAGCTTTTACGCTGCCAACCGTTGGCTGTTGCCGTCCGATCAAAACGCTCGACCAACAGCACATCTTTGCCGGCAGCGCATTCGAGCGAGACCGGCGCGACATTAAGACCGACCAGCCCTGCCAGGGTCATGGCGACATATTCAGCCTTAACTACAGAGTAGAGGTCGGTGGATGTCGAGAATTTAGCGATAAATTTTCGGCTGTCGCTTTGTATGAGTGCCTTGGGACGAGCCCCGCCGATAGAAGTGCCATGCTGAAGGGCCTGGGCTAGCTCCGGCGTCAGCGGGATACCATTTTCGACACGCTCAGCGGCTTCCATCAGTTCCTCAAGGGGGGCGCCAGAAACATTCCGAGGTTCATACACGGTAGGTGACAATTGGAAATCCAGGGCTCCAATCCGGTCGGACCCGGACTCAATAAGATAACAGAGTTCGTCGAGTGCCGCCGGGTCGATTCCGGAGGTTTTGTTCCCGAATTTCTTGTTGAGTATTACCCTGCGGCCCCAGGCATCAGGAGCCGCATCCCGCAGACATCCAGGAATGGTAAGTCCTGGCAGGAGAGGAAGCAGTCCCTGACGCAGGGGAAGTTCAGCGTCGTAAATCGGTATGGCGTTGTCGCGCTGCAGGTAGCTCTTGCCGTAGTTGAAGACATACGTTGTCCCTGCGGACGTAAGTCTCCCAGCAACCACCGGCTCTGTCTCTCCAGGGAGCCAGATCCAGGCAAAAATCTCCTTGTACTCAGAACTCATCGTTTACCTTCACGGTGTTGCGAACCGACTGTGGTAGAAGCGCCAGCTTGTCGTCAATCCGACTTATATTTCTGGAGATATTTGTGTGCCCTTCATCCCTGAACAGGTTCACCCCAACCAGGTTGGCGACCTCGAATACCAAGCCGATCTCGCACTTTGGGTCACCCCGTTCGATCTTCTGTAAGGTCCTTCTGGAAATCCCTGCCCGTCCAGATAGGTCTTCCTCAGTCATCTTGCGCTCTTTCCTACCAAGCCGGATGAGCTTGCCCAATAGTTCAACTGCTTCCCGGGTCTGACGGAGATATGTGCGGTTCACAGGAGAGGCCATAGATCACCAAATGGATATTATCTTATTCATGTAATAGCTTAGTGACTACGATAGTATCCATTTGCATAAAGGCAGTCAAGATGCTTTTCATATTCGCTCTGATCTGCCTTTTTGTGAAGCGGTCCTGATGGTCATTCTCTCTGCCACTTAAAGCAGGTGACGGCTGTACAGCTTTGCCCAGTTCCTGTGGAGATGGGAACGCAATCGCTTTGAGCATTCCCTTTGCCAGAGAAGCTTCCCTTAAGTGTGGCTTGCCGTGTGGTTGGCCTAAGGACACAAGTGGCCTTATTGACAATGCAATCCACTGGCAGTAATGTACTTAATTAAAACTGAAGGAAGGGAGACGTGATGGGGGGCAATGCATTGATATATAAAGTGATTATTTCTGCAGTTTTTTTTCTCACCTCATTTGTAGCTACACAATCTTTCTCAGAAGTTCACAAAAATGATGCTGTGAATCGAGACAAATCCATAACCAAGGCAATAGAGGCTGTTACTTCCAATACATATGACCGTGTGAGCCGTGCAGATACGGGTAATGATCCGGTTTCATCAAAAAAAGAAAATGAAAAGACCGCACAAGTACAGGACGTAAAACTTTTGGCAGCAACTTTGAAGGCTGAAGAAGAGTACAACACTAAGAAGTCTGAAAAGTCGCTTACCGCAAAGACAAAGGCTAAAAAGGGAAAATCTGTTGCCAAAGCGTCCCGTTCAGCCAAGCAAAAAGCTAAACACAAGCGTCGTGCCAAGACCAAAGCGGCGCAGAAATATGTTGCTGCTGTGAAGGTAGAGGACGGAGAAACTGTTACCAAAGCTCTCCCTATTGAAAAGCAGGAGCAGGTTGGTTTGGCATCAGTCAAAGTGGAGGATGGCTCCAAAGCTGCCCCAAAAGTGGGAGACAGCCCTCTCACGAATGCAACCTTCGTGAAAGATGAAGCAGAGCCGCACACCAAGCCTGCTAAATCATTATTTCAAGTGGGGCAGGCAGTGCCTAATCTCAGCATAGTTACCGAGTCGGGTCACAAGGTTGCATTGGAAGACTATCGGGGAAATGTATTGGTGCTTAATTTTTTTGAACCGGGATGCCAGACCTGCCGCAGTTATTTACCGCATTTTAAAGAGTTGAACAGTAAATTTGGAAAACAGGGGCTTCAGATCATTGATATGAGTACTGATCAGAATCCCACTAAAGCTGAATTTGGCATCCAGGCTGTTCCAGTTGTTTTTGTAGTGGACGCACATGGTCGTGTTGCTGGTGTGTTCAAAGTCATCAACGATCAAACGCATAGCAGAATTGAAAATTTGGTCAAAGTGCTCCTCAGGGATCTTTACAAGATTCCTGCATAAGGTTGGCCCTGCCGGTTTGTCCCAGTAGAAAAGGGAAGCTGGAACATCAAGGGGGCTATATTTCAAGTACCTAAAAAAAGACCATCCTGGGCTATCCAGGATGGTCTTTTTCATTTATTCCAAATGAGTTATTACCGGCAGTTGAACATAAACACTGCTGTGGGTTCACGGTTCGCCATCTCCCGGATTGGGCGAAGCAAGCCTGGTTCCGATATGTTTACCTGGCGTCGTATTATTTTTTCTTGAAGGTATAACGATACACAAATGATTTGGGAGCATAGAAATCCACAGGCTTGCCATCTATCTCTGCATAGGGGTATCCAAAGGTATTCAGTGGTGCGCCAGCCTGAGGCGGATTGAGTTTCAGGTCACGTCCTTTTGCCAATACTACGCGGTAGGCATCAATCCCCCCCCAGAAAAACTCGCGATATTCCTTGGTTTTTGGATCGTTCAACTCCAGTTTTTCAACCAACATTGCTTTACGAACATCAGCCGGATCAGCTGTTACCCAACCGAAGCCTGGTACGAAAAATTCCGCCCAGCAATGTTGGTAGGTGGTGACATCTTCTTCTGCCTTCTTGCCAAGTCGGATACTGAAAACTTCTCGGGAAGGTACTCCTGCAGCACGGCAAAGTGCTATGAATACCGAGGAGATATCGGTGCATTTTCCACCTGGTTTTTTCAATAACTCGCACACGTCTCCCATGCCACACCCTTTGGTGTTCGGGTCACGATACATGTTTTCAACTGTCCAATCATAGATGGCCCTGGCTTTTGCCAGGTTGGTCAGTTTGCCTTTGGTGATCTTGTCCGCCAGTTTTTTAACATCGCCATCAAGCGGCCCCTTGGTGGTTGGCTGAAGGTATTCTGAATAATCGGCGCGGTTCCACTTTGGTTCCTTAGTCGGTAAGTTGCGTTGGTTTATTTCCTTGCGTTCTGCATCAAAGGAAAATACAAGTTTGCGGCTTACGGCCGTCTGGGGCCATTCTGCGTAGAGCATTGGAGTGCCGTAGGACAGATCGGTGTAGACTCCCGATGAAGCGAAATCTCCTGAAACTTTAATGTTACTGATTGTCTGGTACTGGTCACTTGTTGGATAAGGAACCCATAGCTTGGCTTCCTTGCCCGCTGCCTGTGATGACAAATCCACTTCCAATGTTATTGTTCCTGCTTGCTGGGTTGCTCCCCATGCGCTACCGACAACCAACCAGCACAATGCTAATACTGCTACAAAAATCCTTCTCATGTACGCCTCCTATAATTTCTTACCCGGCTTTTATACGGGTTGTGTCAGTAGTATGTCAAATTGGTAAAAACAATTAGCACCCGGGCAAGCATCGTAAACAATAATAGTTAGATCTGTTGAAGCTGTTTTTGATATTAAAAGAGTTCTTGATGATACTGTTTTGCTTTAGGTAGAATTAAACCAACTGGCCAAAGTTTTTGAGCCGACGCAGATTACTAGCCATAAACAAAGAAGGTATGTGTGAGAAAGTCAGAAGCTTTACCGAGATATCAGGTTATTTATGCTGTCGTTCAACATATACCGGCCGGGATGGTGGCTACCTATGGCCAAGTGGCCCGATTAGCCGGGATACCGGGTGGTGCACGACAGATTGGTTATGCTTTGAGCGCGCTGCCCTACGGGTCTGCAATACCCTGGCATCGGGTTGTCAATGCCCAAGGGAAGATCAGCCCGCGCTCGGATGGCCGTCCGGCCGATGAAATCCAGCGATTGCTTCTCCAGGAAGAAGGCGTGATGTTTGACGAAAAGGATCGCATTTCACTGGATCGTTTTGGTTGGCGTCCGGCCGTCTATTAAGAATGTTGTCTTTCATATTCATTCGAATATATCCATTCATTGATTTTATTCGGCAATCTCATTGATTTACCAGTTTATTAATAGTAAATTTCCGGAAATCAAAACGTTTCACAGTTACCTTCCAACTGAATGTACTGTCTTAAGTGTAACCAGAGCGTAAAGGATCTATTCTCATAATGACAACTCCAGTGGCTAAACGCAAAATTCTGATTATTGATGATACTCCAGCCAATATTCAGGTAATCAACCAGATCCTGCAGGATCATTACCGAATTTACTTTGCGGTTAGCGGCAGCGACGGCCTCAACGTTGCCCAGAGAGAACTTCCCGACCTGATTCTGCTCGACATCATGATGCCGGAGATGGACGGTTACGAAGTCTGTGCTGCGTTGAAAAGCAATGAGGCTACAAGCAGGATTCCGGTTATCTTCATTACAGCCATAACAAGTATCGAGGACGAAGCAAGAGGGCTTGAGGCGGGTGCGATCGATTACATCACTAAGCCAATCAGCCCCCCGGTCTTGAAAATTCGAATTAAAAACCATCTTGAGCTAAAGCATTACAGTGACAAGCTGATGCTGTTGACAAAGGAGTTGACCCTTAAGAACCAGCAACTGGAAGTGCTGGCCCGGCAGGACAGCCTGACCGGACTTGCCAACAGGCGCTGGTTTAACGAAGCCATGTGCGATGAAGTCAGGCGTGCCCAGCGCAGTGGTGAAACTCTCTCGCTGCTCATGGTTGATCTCGATTGTTTTAAAAACTACAACGATCACTATGGGCATCTGGCTGGTGACGAATGTTTGCGCCTGGTCGGACGGACGTTGTTGGCCTCGTTCAAGCGGGCTGGTGATTTGCCGGTCCGTTATGGCGGTGAAGAGTTTGTCGTCATTCTGCCTAATACGAAGGCCACACAATCTTTAAAGCTTGCAGAAAATTTGCGAAGGAAGGTTGCCCACCTTGCCATTCCCCACTCCTGTTCCGAAGTTGCTTCTCATGTTACTTGCAGTGTTGGTGTCGTTACGGCACAGGCAAGTGAATCACGGAGTGCTGACTGGTTTACCTTCCATGCTGACAAGGCACTGTATCAGGCCAAGGATGCAGGCAGAAACAGAGTGGTAAGCATGGTTTTCGATGATTTTCATGATCAGCTGAAATACCCTCAGGAATTTATGACGGGTGACTTGAAGTCATGAATGAGCAAAGGTTTATCAAGAGGCTGAAATATCAATGGGGATCTCTTTTGTTCGCTTTGTTTGTTCTCGGCAGCCTCCTTGGATTGCACATCCATCAGGATTATCACCGTACCCTTGCACGGGAACAGGATCGACTTCTGGTTCAGGCAAAAATTATCCATTTAAATTTAGCGAAAAATCTGGAGTCGGTTAACCAGGTCCTAACTTCGTTGCAGCATGAATTTTCAATTTCTAAAGCTGATGCAGGTCACGATTCCAGGATGAGTAATCTGGTTGATGCAATGCCCGGCATTCGCACTCTCTTTATAATGGATGCCGGCGGTACAATCCTGACTTCCAGCCGGAAGGAGCTGGTTGGTAAAAACCTTCAGGAACGTGATTATTTCAAGGTGCCGAAAGAAGGTTTTGACCCTGACACTCTTTACATCTCGCCCCCTTTCAAGACGATGCTCGGGTCTTTCGTAATCAGTGTCGGGCGCTGTCTCAAAGCTGCCGACGGCAGTTTTGCCGGAATTGTAACAGCAGCGCTTGATCCTGCCTATTTCAGCACATTGCTTTCATCTGTACTCTCTGCTCCTGATATGTGGACTTTTATCGCCCACGGGGACGGTCTTCTGTTCATGATCCATCCAGAAAAACAGGGTATAGCCGGTAAAAATATGGCCATACCAGGTACTTTCTTCAGCAGGCATATGGCCAGCGGTCTGGAAACAACCGTGCAGACCGGCACGGTATATGCCACCGGTGAAATAAACAAGTTGATGGTCTGGCATACCATCCAGCCGAAAGAGCTGAAGATGGACAAGCCGTTGGTGGTGGCTGCAGGCCGCGATCAGTACGTGATATTCGAGACATGGAGACGCGACTCCATGATTAAAGGGGTGCTCTTTAGTTTGATGGGGCTGATTGCAGCGACTGGGATGTACATGCATCAGCAGCGCAGACGCGAGAACGAACAGCAGACAGCACAGGCTGCCGCTGCCATTACAGAGGTTGCGGAACGTCTGCAATTGGCAACAGGTGCGGCTGGTTTCGGAGTATGGGATTACCATCCGGTTACAGGATCATTGATATGTGACGATGCCATGTACGCTATCTATGGTCTGGAACGTACAGGAACATCTGCTAGTTATTCCCTGTGGCGTGAGCGGGTGCTGCCGGAAGATCTTCCAGCCACCGAAGCAGCACTTCAGGCAGCCATCAATGATGGTCCGGCTTTTGATGTGGTTTTCAGGATTCGCCGTGGAGATGGTGAGGTTCGCAGCTTGCGCGGTATTGCACGGGTTTATTTCGATCAAAATCACGTTGCGAACCGGGTGATCGGAATTATTGAGGATATCACTGAACGAAGAATGATAGAGCTTGAACTTAAAAGTGCCAAGGAAGCTGCCGAGTCCGCCAGTCGGATCAAAGGTGAATTCCTTGCCAATATGAGTCACGAGATTCGTACTCCCATGAACGCCATATCGGGTATGGCCTATCTGGCCCTTCAGACTGACCTCACCAAACGTTCCCGCGACTATGTTTCGAAGATCCTCAGCTCGAGCGAATCTCTGCTTGGCATTATCAACGATATTCTTGATTTTTCAAAAATTGAAGCCGGTAAAATGGAATTGGAGGCGACCACATTTGAGATGAGCGATGTTTTTGAGCATCTCGGTATTGTGATCGGTGGCAGAGCTGCAGAAAAGGGAGTGGAAGTTCTTTTTTCGCTGCCGGTTGAGCTGCCACCTGTTCTTATCGGCGATCCGCTTCGTCTTGGACAGATTCTGAGCAACCTTACCGGTAATGCTATCAAGTTCACTCATTCAGGACATATCGTGATTGCGGTTGAACAGGCGGCTCCTTTGAAAAACGGCATGCTTCCGCTTACCTTTTCCGTCACCGATACCGGTATCGGGATGAATCGGGAACAGAAGGAACGGATTTTCGAGCCATTCTCCCAGGCAGACAGCTCGACATCACGCCGATATGGCGGGACAGGTCTGGGACTATCCATTGTCAAGCGTTTGCTCGGCTTGATGGGCAGTTCTCTCGAATTGGAGAGCGCTCCGGGAAAAGGGAGTCGTTTTTCCTTTACCATTGCTTTAGCCCTTCCGGCTGAAAATGAGACTGAAAAACCGCTGCTTCCCGCTGAATTAAGGGGATTACGGGCACTGGTGGTTGACGACAATGAGGTGGCGCGCAATATTCTGATCAGCATGCTGAGTTCCTTTTCTTTCAGGGTTACAGCCGTCGATTCAGGGGCAGCCGGCATTGCCGAACTTCGGCATGCGACAGAGTCACAAGCCGATGATCCTTATGCCATTGTCTTTATGGATTGGCAGATGCCTGAAATGGATGGACTAGAGACAATCCGCAGAATTCGGGAAGAGGGTCTGGCCTCAAGCGCTCCTGCCATCATAATGATCGCGGCTTTTGGCCAGGATGCAGCCAAGCGCACTGCTGCAGCTCTTAAAAATACCTCGTACCTGACCAAACCGGTACAGCCTTCAGGCCTGTTAAATACAATCCTTGAAAAGCTCGGAAACCAGCAGCAGGTTCCTGTCCACCGATCCAATCAGCTATCGACATGGATGAATGAGTTGAAGCTTCTATATGGAAGCCGGGTGCTGATTGTTGAGGACAACCCGATCAATCAGCAGGTGGCCAGGGAGATCATGGAGCAGGCAGGGATTATGGTTGAAGTTGCTGATAATGGTCTGGCTGCCCTGGAAAAACTGGGACCGGAACATGCCCCTTTCGACGCAGTCTACATGGATCTGCAGATGCCGGTAATGAGCGGTTACGAAGCTACCATCAGGATCAGGGAAATGTTCAGCTATGAGGAACTGCCGATCATTGCCATGACCGCTCATGCCATGCCGGAGGTACGCAAAAAATGCCTTGATGTGGGTATGAATGATCACCTGGCCAAGCCGATCGATCCGCAACAGCTGTATGCATCGCTGACGAAATGGATTACTCCCAAAAATATTGATTCTTCCGATGTGCAGGATAAGGATAATAACCCTTCGTTACCGATGGTTTCATTCAGGGCGTTGCCTGAACAGCTCCCTGGGATAGACCTTCCGTCTGCATTGGAACGGCTGGACGACAACAGTGAACTGCTGCGACAGATCATTGTCCAGTTCGGAGAGCAGTACGCAACTGCTGTTGAGGATGTCCAACATGCTCTTGAAGCCAATGATAAGCAGTGGGTGGGCAGAATGCTGCACACATTACGTGGAGTGTCCGGAACAATTGGTGCAGACCAGCTTTGCCTTGCAACGACGGATCTTGAAGATGCGATCTGTGAAGGAAATCAGGAGAGTCTGGACACGTTGATCGAAGCAGTAAAGCTTCAGTTAAGCAGGGTATTGGAATCGGCACGGATACTGAGAGAGCAGGCAGAGTCTATGGAACAACAAAGCGAGCCAACCGCCTCCTCGGAACAGTTACAGCTACTGATTCAACAGCTCAGGGAATCTCTGATCAAGAATGATCTAGAAGCTATCAAGTTGCTTGAGGCTCTTGGGCTGGTTCTGGATCAGCCCGCCTGTTTAAGCAAAGTGCAGAAAGCCGTCGACCGGCTGGATTTCGCCACAGCCTTGGTTAAGCTGGAAGAGGCCGTGGTTTCTGTTTTAAAAGGTTGTTGAAAAACAGCCATCTCGCCGCCGTCCTCGAAAGCCACCTTGTGCGACGTAGCGCTGCTACGTCTCCGCGGGTCTTTCTCCGGTTGCGACGATCTGACTATTTTTGAACAACCTGGGTATTTAAACAGTCTCGTGAAGTGTGAGAGCTGGGAGCGAGTTGATATCAAAACAGAGAGGCCGCATCTGACATGATGCGGCCTCTCTGTTTTTGTCATTTCAGTTCAACGCTATTCTTCTGATCCGCCGCCTAACACCTTGTACAGAGTAACCATGTTGGCCAGCCGGGCAAGGCGAACGCTGATCAGATTCTGCTGGGCGACGTAGAGTGATCGCTGGGCATCGAGCACGTTCAGATAACTGTCGACTCCCTTGTCGTAGCGAGCCTGGGAGAGAAAGTGGGTCTGTGCCGTGGCGTCCGTGAGCGATTGCTGGGCTGCCAGCTGGTCCTCTATGGTTCCCCGCTGGGCAAGGGCGTCGGCTACTTCGCGGAAGGCGACCTGGATCGCCTGTTCATAACGGGCGACAGAGATATCCCGGTCCACTTCGGATACTTTCAGATTGGCCCGGTTTGCTCCCCCTTCGAAAATAGGCAGAGAGACACGCGGAGCAAAACTCCAGGCAAAGGCGCCCCCTGTGAACAGTCCTGCCAGCTCCTGGCTGCCGAAGCCGACGCTTGACAGCAGGGTAATGCGCGGGAAAAACGCTGCGCGTGCAGCCCCGATGTTGGCATTGGCACCCTTGAGCAGGTTTTCTGCCTGGAGGATGTCGGGACGTTTGAGCAATACCTCCGAGGGCAGGCCGGGAGTCACTTCCTTTAGGGCTGTGAGCCTTTCGGAAAGCGCCTGGGGCATCAGATCCGCCGACAGTGGTGCTCCTACCACAAGGCTGAGGAGATTGATGTCCTGGGCAACAAAGGTGGTAAAGCGGGCAATATCCACCCGGGCAGCATCCAGGATGGTCTGTGCCTGGTGGAGGTCGAGGGCCGAGGCGACACCGGCGTCCAGGCGGCTTTTAGTTAGATCATAGGATGACTGCTGGTTGGCAAGGGTGTCTTTGGCAATTTTCAGTCGCTCCTGATCTGCAGCGAGAATCAGATAGCCGGTGGCCACCTGGGATACCAGACTGATCTGTACACTGCGTCGGGCCTGTTCAGTTGCAAGGAACTGCTCAAGGGCCTGGTCTTTCAGGCTGCGCACCCGACCGAACAGATCGACTTCATAGGAAGCGACGCCGAGACCGACATTGTACTGGTGAACATTCTCCCCGCGGCCGCTGCTCGAGAAATCCTCAGGCAGCCGTTGGTAGGTTGCGCCGGCAGTGGCATCTACCTTGGGAAACAGATCGGAGCGCTGGATCTGATATTGTGCTCTGGATCTTTCAATATTCAAAGCTGCAACACGCAGGTCCCGGTTCTTTTCCAGGGCCAGGGTGATCAGCTTGCGCAATTGGGGGTCCAGGAAAAACTCCCGCCAGGGAACTTCCGCCAGCGGTTTGTCGGCCGGCTTGCCTTCCTGTTTATAGGCCGGCCCACTGGGCCAGGAGTTTTCGACAGGGGAGGCGGGCTGGGAATATTTCGGAGCCATGGTGCTGCAGCCGGCCATCAAAAGTAAGGCCCCACCGGCAAGATATATTTTAAGTGTGCGTTTCATTCAATGCACCTCCATGGCGCTATCCGTAGCGGCTGGTTGTGTGGAAGGCTGTTTTTTCCTGAACAACTTCGAGACCATTACAAAGAAGAAGGGTATGAAGATCAGGTCGATAAAGGTGGCCGAAAGCAATCCTCCGGTTACTGCGGTTCCGATGGCATTCTGGGCTGCTGCGCCGGCTCCTTTGGTAAGCGCCAGCGGCAGGGTGCCGAAGAAGAATGCCAGGGAAGTCATGATGACCGGGCGCAGCCTGATTTTGACAGCCATCAGGGTGGCCTCGACCAGGTCGTGTCCCTGATGCATCAGCTCCTTGATGAACTGGATGATCAGGATGGCGTTTTTGGTGGAAAGACCGATGGTGGTCAAGAGACCGATCTGCAGATAAACGTCGTTGGGGAACATGCGCAGCTTTACGGCGATCACGGCCCCGACAAGCCCCAGCGGCAGCATCAGCAGGTTAACCAACGGGATTGTCACGCTTTCGTAGAGGGCTGCCACGCTCAAAAACACGACCAGCAGTGAGATGGCATACAGCGCCGGCGCCTGAGCCCCGGCGTTCTTTTCCTCATAGGAGAGGCCGGTCCATTCATATCCGATTCCTGGCGGAAGCTTAGCCACCATCTTTTCAACCTCGTCCATGGCTTCGCCGGTACTGATTCCGGGCGCTGCCTGACCCAGAATCTCAACAGCGGAAATGCCGTTGTAACGCTCCAGGCGAGGCGAGCCGTACTGCCAGCGGGCGGTGGCAAAGGCCGAGAAAGGTACCATCTCGCCTTTGTTGTTGCGGACGTACCAGGTGTTGATATCCTCCGGCACCATTCGTGCTGTTGCTTCAGCCTGAACATAAACCTTCTTGACCCGTCCGTTCTGGATGAAGTCGTTGACGTAGGTGGACCCCCAGGCTGTGGAGAGCACGCTGTTGATGTCGGCCTGGGATACCCCCAGCGAGCCTGCCCTCACGTCATCGATGTCCAGCTTGAACTGGGGCGAGTCATCCTGGCCGTTGGGGCGTACTGCAATCAGTTTCTTGTTCTGCATGGCCATGCCCAGGAGCTGGTTGCGAGCCTCCATCAGTTTTTCATGCCCCAGTCCGCTACGATCCTGCAGCTGAAGATCAAAGCCGTTGGCTACCCCCAGTTCGAGGACTGCCGGCGGCGAGAAGGCGAAAGCCATACCGTCTCTGAACTTCGAGAAAGCCCCCATGGCCCTGCCGGCAATGGCGGAAGCTTTCAGATCCTTGCCCTTGCGAACGTCCCAGTGCTTGAGCCTGACAAAGGCCAGACCCATGTTCTGCCCCCGACCGGCAAAGCTGAAGCCGGCCACGGTGATGACCCCTTCCACTGCTTTGGATTCATTCTTGAGGAAATGCTGTTCCAGGTCCCGTATGACCTGGATGGTCCGCTCCTGGGTCGCTCCGGCCGGCAACTGGACCTGGCAGATGATGAAACCCTGATCCTCATCCGGCAAGAACGACGTGGGCAGGTGCAGAAAGAAGAAGGCCATGGCGGCTACAATACAGCCATAAACCACCAGATAACGGACCGGCTTGCCGAAGGAGCGGCCGACAATCCCTTCATATTTGTGCCGGCACCAGTCGAACACTTTGTTGAACCAACGGAAAAAACTGCAGAACCAGCCGCATTCTCCGGGAGTATGCCCTTTCTCGACCGGTTTCAGCATCGTGGCGCACAGGGCCGGCGTCAGAATCATCGCCACGAACACCGACAGGATCATGGCAGAGATGATCGTGACCGAAAACTGGCGGTAGATTACGCCGGTGGAGCCGGGGAAAAAGGCCATCGGCAGAAAGACCGCCGTAAGCACGGTGGCAATGCCCCACAGGGCGCTGGTGATCTGCCCCATGGATTTGATGGTCGCTTCCTTGGGCGGAAGGCCTTCCTCGGACATGATGCGTTCCACGTTCTCGACAACGACGATGGCATCGTCAACAAGCAGGCCGATGACAATGACCAGGGCGAACATGGTCAGGGTGTTGATCGAGTAGCCGGTGGCGGCCAGTACCCCAAGGGTGCCGAGCAGAACGACCGGCACGGCGATGGTCGGGATCAGCGTGGCGCGGATGTTCTGCAGGAAAAGGAACATGATGATGAAAACCAGGAAGACAGCCTCGATCAGGGTGTGCACCACCTCTTCGATCGAAATTTTGACAAAGGGGGTCGAATCATAGGGATAGACCACCTTCATGCCGGGAGGCATGTATTTCGATAGTTCGGCCATCTTGGCCTTGATCCGCTCGCCTGTCTCCAGGGCGTTGGCCCCTGCTGCCAGTCGGATGGCCATTGCGCCCAACGGTTTGCCGTTGTAGTAGGATTGGATCTCGTAATTCTCGGTGCCGATTTTACTTTCGGCTACATCCTTCAACTTGACCGTGGAGCCGTCAGGATTGGTCCGCAGCACGATGGCATCGAATTGCTCGGGGGTCTGCAGCAGGGTTCGGGCATTGATGGTGGCGTTCAGTTGCTGCCCCTCGGACGCAGGGATGCCGCCGAACTGACCTGCAGATACCTGGACGTTCTGGGATTGCAGCGCCGCAACCACCTCATTGCTGGTCAAGTGATAGTTGTTCAGCTTGGTCGGATTCAGCCAGACCCTCATGGCATTCTGGGTGCCGAACACCATCAGTTCACCAACTCCATCCAGGCGGCTGACGATATCCTGGAGGTTCGAGACCATGTAGTCGGTCAGGGTATTGCGATCCATGGAACCGTCTTCAGACGCAAGGCCGACAATCAGCAGGAAGTTTCTGGTTGATTTGACAACCTGGATCCCCGAGCGCTGGACGATCTGCGGCAGCAGCGGCACGGCCAGCTGCAGCTTATTCTGCACCTGCACCTGGGCGATGTTCGGATCGGTGCCGGCCTTGAAGGTCAGGGTGATACTGACCGCCCCGGCCGAATCGCTGGTGGAAGACATGTAGATCAGGTTATCGATGCCGTTCAGCTTTTGTTCGATGACCTGGGTGACCGTGTCCTGCACGGTCTGGGCTGAGGCGCCAGGGTAGACGGCATTGATGGCGATCTGCGGCGGCGCGATTGCCGGATACTGGGATACCGGCAGTTTCTTGACAGCCAGCAGACCTGCCAGCATGACCATGATGGCGATGACCCAGGCAAATATGGGTCTGTTTATGAAAAAACGAGGCATGAAAAACTCCTTGTTAGCTACTAAAACATAGGACTGATCCGACCGATCGGTCGGATGCAAAATTTATTTTTTTACTGCTGCCGGCTGTGCGCCTGGCTGGCCTGGCTGAGCTCCGGCTTGTGCCGTACTGCCTGGTGCCGCTTCAGCCGGTTTGGCCACGAAAGGAACTGTCTTGACCTGTGTTCCGGGTCGCGCTTTTTGAATTCCTTCCAGAATCACGCGGTCCCCCGGCTTCAAGCCGTCGCTGACCAGCCAGTTGTCGCCCACCGTCCGCTCCACTTTGATCACCCGCGGCTCAACTTTATCTCCGGCACCGACGACCATTACCATGGCATTGCCGGCCGGGTTACGGGTAACGCCACGCTGGGGCACCAAAATGGCCTTTTCATTGATTCCTTCCTGTACAACCGCCCTGACGAACATACCGGGAAGAAGCTGCTGTTTGGGGTTGGGGAACAGTGAACGAAGGCTGACTGCGCCGGTACTCGGGTCAACGGTGACATCGGAAAATTTCAGAGTGCCGTCAATGGGGTAGGGGGTGCCGTTCTCCAGCAGCAGTTTTACTTTGGTCTGGGTATCGCCGCGTTTGAGAACACCACTGGAAAGACTCTGCTGCAGGCGCAGCACTTCAGTGTTGGACTGGGCTATATCCACATACATTGAGCTGAGTTGCTGAATCGTAGCGAGTGCAGCCGGTTGATTCGCGGTTACCAGTGCTCCGGTGGTCACCGCTGATTTGCCGATGCGTCCTGAAATCGGGGCAGTAACCTTGGTGTAGGCCAGATTGATGCGGGCTGTCTCAACGGCAGCTTTGGCAGAAGCAATGTCAGCCTCTGCCTGCCGGAATGAGGCATAGGCATTGTCGTAATCTTGCTGGCTGACTGCCTTGATCTTTACCAGTTCCTTGTAGCGTTCTTCCCTGAGCTTTGCCGGGATAAGATTTGCCTCGGCCCTGGACTCGGCAGCCTTGGCGCTGGCGTAGGCGGCCTGATAGGTGGAGGGATCAATCTGGTACAACGTCTGGCCAGCCTTGACATCGCTACCCTCGGTGAAAATACGCTTCTGGATTATTCCGTTCACCTGGGGCCTGACTTCAGCAATGAGGTAGGCAGAGGTACGTCCGGGTAGTTCAGTGGTTACAGCCACTCGCTGAGGCTGTATGGTGATTACTCCCACCTCGGGCGGTCCGGCAGGGGGAGGGGCGGCAGCCTTTTTCTGGCCACAGCCGCCAATGATTACATTGACTGCGATGAGTGCTGTGAGTGCGAATAACCTGGTTTTGTACATGTGTTGCATAATCACCTCGGGGTTGTGATGTTTATCAATCAATAAGTATGACGAAAAATTGGATATTGGCTAGCTTTTCAAGCTGTCCCAGCAGGCGGAAATAATGTTGTTAATGAGCTTGTCGTCAAGGGTCACGAACCCAAGGATATGATCACGGGCAATGAAAATCAGGGGGCCGAAGGCCAGTGAACAGAGCACCACCATGGGCAGATTTTTGATCGTTCCTTGGGTGACACCCTGTTCGAAGAGCTCGCAGTACAAATCACGCTGGACCGATTTCCCCAAGAATTTGTCTCTGCGATGGGCAACACCGTAGGGAGAATTGTGAAACTGCTCAAGATACTTAAAGTGAATGGGGTTTGTAATGCAGTAGCGAAGCACTGCAGTTGAAAGATGAAGGAATCGGTCCCTGAGCGGCTGTTCCACTGCGTACCCCTCCAGTAGATAGGCGGTTAAGCGCTTTTCCAGTTCCTTGTACATCTCGTTGATCAGGACATCCTTGTTTTCAAAATAGCGATAAATGGTTCCTGCCCCGACACCGGCGCGCTCCGCGATCATCGCCATGGGAGCACCATGAAATCCATGTTCCGCGATCAAGTGTAATGCGGAACAGAGTATTTCTTCTCTTTTGTCTGGCTTTGGCATTTCATCCTCCGGAATGAACGTTCATTCAGTATTAACCCTTCTGCTGCTAAACTGTCAAATAAATATTAGCTCATGCAGGCTTTCAAATTTAAATGCTCTGCTATACTTGCATCAGATAGCGGTAAACACGCATTACAAGGGAGGTGTAAAGCATGAAAGAGAGCACAAAAGATCAGGTAAAAGGGAAGTTTCGGGAGACCAAGGGCAAAGTGAAGCAAGCCGTTGGGGAAGCGATTAATAAACCGAATATGGCTATTGAAGGACAGGATGAGAAAATAGCAGGTAAGATACAGAAAAATGTAGGAAAAGCTGAAAAGAAATTGGATAAATGATTGAACATGGAAATAGCCGCTTCTTTACGAGGCGGCTATTTTCATAACTGTACATGTATATCAGGAAGCTTTCGCTCCAGAAATGGTGTCTGCGGGAAAGCGTTCTTTGGGGCGATAGAAATCCAGCGCGTTCTCGCGGAAGACCCGTGCGGCACTCACTGGCCCAAGGGCGTTAACAACCAGCACAAAATCATCGTCGTGATAGGGGCGCGGCGCACGGGTCGAAGGAAGATCGGTGCCGAACATCAGTGCGCCGGCATTAACGGAATGAATGTCCCGCAGCGCCTGGGCAACATCAAAGTCGACCCGGCTGAAGCCGCACGCCTTCACATGAACCCCTTTCTCCACAAGCTTGATCAGCGCCGGGAAACCGTCATGGCTGAGGCCGAGATGATCGATGCTGACTGCCGGCAATTTGACCAGCGTGCTGTAAAGACTCCCCAGTTCCCTGGAATCCACATACAGTTCAGTATGCCAGCCGACCAGTTCATGAACCCGGCGTGCCAGGTAATCGAGCTGTGATACCTCCTCTGAACCGCCACGTTTCAGGTTAAAGCGGATTCCCCTCACGCCTGCCCGGTCGAGCCTCAGCAGCTCATCGTCCGGCACCGTTGCCGGCAGTTGGACAACACCTACAAATGAGGGACCAAGCTGCGTCAGCGCGTCCACCAGATATTCACTATCAAAAGCCTGAAATGAGCCGGACACGATGGCGCCACCCATCAGCCGGTATCGCTGCATGCGGGCACGATAGTCATTGCAGTTGAAATTATCCGGCAGGTAACCCTGGTTGGGGACCAACGGAAATCGGCTGTCAATAATATGGAAGTGTGCGTCGAAAAGCGGGAACTCATTGAATGGCATGTGAACCTCCTTGATAGACCTGGGACCTGGAACTGGAACCTGCGACCGGGGACCAAGACCGGTCCCAAGTCTCCGGTCCCCGCTTTTAGATGATGCTATTAACCCACTGGGTCAACTGGTGAATGCCTTTGGCAAAAATACTGTCCCGGGAACTCATTTTTTCAAAATCATGTTCAAGGGGATCCACAAAAGAGGTAACCGGGTCAAGCGCATCCTCCCAGGGAGTGTTTTCGAGAGATGGATCGGGTTCATAGTGGCAGAGGCGCATGTCCGGATCGTCTGCCAGCTTGTTGAGGTATTCCACCAGTCCGTCGGTATTTTCAAAGCTCTGCTCCAGGCAGCGATTGAAGAGGCCGGCATGCTCCGCGAGAAGGGAGGTGCGAACCCGGGTAATGGATTTGACCAGTTCATCCTGTCCCGGTTCCGCTTCCCAGCTCACGTTAAGTTCCGTGTCCAGACCCATGCTGCGGTTGGTGATGTTGGCTGAGCCGAGGCTCAGAAAACGATCATCCACCACCATCAGCTTGGAGTGAATGAAGGTCATCTGACGAACACCCTCTTTCATGCAGGCGGTCGAATATACACCCAGCTTGTGGCCGCTATCAACGGCCACCTGCTGCAGTGAGCGCATCATTTTCATCTGGGTCCGCCCAATGAACAGTTTTTCAGTCAAGGGAAACTGGCTTGGCAATATCATCACGATCTGCAGACGTGGTCGTTCAGGATCGTTCATACGCTCAATCAGTGCGTTATATACAGCCTGGGAGCTGAAATACTGGTTCTCCAGATAAATGAAATGTTCGGCGGAAAGAACGGCCTTGATGAAAAGATTGCGTATTTCCAGGATATGATTCTGCTGCGGATTGAAAGTAAGCGCCTGTGTCCGGCTGATGCCGACCTGGCGGGCAGACAAGGGGATAAGCTGTTCCATGTCCAGGGGAATAGGTCCGTTACCCTGTTCAAGCGAAAGCGGCTCAGCTCCGGAATTGATCCAGCGCTGCTTGAAGATTTCGACGAGAGTATCTACAACCGGTCCGGTATGGAAGGACTGGATATCATGGTAGGAGTCGAACGGTCCATTGGTGTCAGCCCGTTCAGGATTTTCGAACAGATGGCGCCGGTCGTCCCAGCGGTCCGCACAGATGTCCATTCCCCCAACAAAAGCCAGCATGCCGTCGATCACCACCAGCTTCTGGTGGTGTGTCGCTCCCACTGCGTGGCGATTGTCGAAACGGAAATGAATCCTCTCGCTGGTAGTCCAGTTGAAGATGATGTCCTGGAACCATTCCCGCTCCATTGAGAAGATCATGCTGAAGTCCCAGGCCAGGATGTAGATTTCCAGATCGGGTTTTGACAGGCAGAGCTGTTCCAGAAAATGCAGAAAGCGTACATCGCCTGCCGCCTTCTCCGCATCTTTACCCCGCAGCAGACTCACCTCCGTATCGAACTGCCATCCGGTAAACAGCAGGTAGCGTTCGGCTGCGCAGGCCGCATGGTATATGGCGCGATAGTAATCCCTGGCATCCACAATCACCCCGGTCGTGCAGGTTTCATAGATGCCCATGCAGTTGATTCCCGGCTCAAGGATGTTCATGTCAGCTCCAGTGTAACCACCAGGGGGAAATGGTCTGAAGCCATCCTTGTAAGAGGAGTTTTGGGCACGGTAAAACTGCGTACTTTAAGGCCGTTGCTGATGAAGAGATGGTCAATGCGCATGAAAGGGAAACGTACCGGACAGGTGCCCAGGGGGCGTCTTCCCTTGAGACAGCGCTGGACGTCCCGCAGGGAATCTGTGATGCGGCGATAGGCACGTGAAGCGGGTAATGCATTGAAATCTCCGCATAGTACCACCGGCTCATGGCAATCAGCATGCCCGAGCCATTCGGGCCCCAGCAATTCTTCGGTCTGGGCCATGCGCTCTTTTCGATTAAGGCCGAAATGGGTTGCCATTACCTGCAGTTGCGAACCCCCCAGATCAATGGCAACCCAGATCGCTCCGCGGCGCTCACATGACTCGTTGTAGATCTGCGTCGGCAGGGGACCGGCCTTGATCATGCGTGCCGGGTAGTGACTGAGGATTGCATTGCCGTACGCTCCCCCTTGCACCTGGATGGAAGAGTGAAAGTGATAGGACATGTTCAGGTTCAGGGCAATCAGGTGTGCCTGGTCGATCATCTCCGTACGCGGCACTCCGCAGTCCAGTTCCTGGAGTGCCACGATGTCCGGATTGCACTGGTTGATCACCTCGGCGATCCTGCCGGGTGAAAGTGTGCCGTCCATGCCGATTGCGCTGTGAACATTGTAGGTCATAACAGTAACGGTTTTTGACATTAGGACCAGGTGTATTACTTTTTAGGTGAAACCAGCATGGAACAGCTATGTTTTTGCGACCGCAACATTCCCCTCTCCCTAACCCTCTCCTTTAGGCCCTGTGGGTCCACAAAGGGGAGAGGGGATTTTTAGCTCCCCTCCCTTTAATGGGAGGGGTTGGGGGAGGGTGCAAGCCAGTGCTTTGTTTCATAATGTTGCAATATCCCAACAAGGCTTAGGTTGAAACTCAGCCGGTCACTGAAAAATTGTACGGGCAAAGCCGGGGATGTCAATTGACGGGCCGTGGCCGGTAATGGCTGGAGAGCATAATGCAGATGCATGTGAAACGGATCAGTCTGTTGTTCTTCATGGTGATGATCGTGGCAGGAGCAACGTACTTGTGGCAGGGCGATTACCTGACGTTTGATTCCATACAGCGCAATCAGACTGCGCTTCTGGAATTCATTGACCGGCATTATGCCAAGGCAGTGCTGCTGTATATTCTTATTTACGTGGCTACCGGGCTGTTTCTCCCAGGGGCTTTGATTCTGACCATTAGCGGCGGGATGCTGTTCGGTACTCTTCCGGCAGTAATGTATGCCAATACCGGCGCCACCTGTGGTTCTATCCTTGCTTTCATGCTCAGCCGCCATGCACTTGGCCACTATATCCAGAGACGCTTTGCCATTCAGCTTGAGCGTTTCAATCAAGAACTTTCCCGCCACGGTCCCCATTATCTGCTGGTTCTGCGCATTCTGCCGATAGTTCCATTCTTTGTGGTTAACTACGGCGCCGGTCTCACCAGAATTCCATTTGTCAGCTTTGTCTGGACCACCTCCATTGGAATGCTGCCAGGTTCCCTGATCTACTCCTATTTCGGCAGCAAGCTGGCTAGGCTCAGTGAGGCAGAGGGGCTGTTCTCCTGGGAGATCCTGCTTGCCCTGGTGCTGCTCTCCCTGTTTGCTCTCCTGCCTGTAGCCGTGCATCACCTGGGAATTCGAAAAAAACCTACCTCTTAGCAGCGCCCCATTCATCGCCTTTTTTCCGATACCAGAATCAGCCGTACCCCTAATGGCGGGTAGCTTGGAATCCTCTACAATGAAGGTTCCCACAGCCGGAATATGCCCAGTTTCCGTCCGGAAAGGGTTCTTTTTCGCCCTGGCGGCGTCAATTTTCGGGCTTGCTTGTGCGGCGTACCGACGTACGCCTCCGCGCCACCCTTCGATTTCCTTGCCAGGACAAAAAATCCCTCCTTTCCGAATCGGAA
Source organism: Pelotalea chapellei (assembly GCF_018531195.1). Lineage (GTDB taxonomy): Bacteria > Desulfobacterota > Desulfuromonadia > Geobacterales > Pseudopelobacteraceae > Pelotalea > Pelotalea chapellei. The sequence continues at coordinate 38,759 of NZ_JAHDYS010000021.1, forward strand.
ACCAACAGTTTCTCATCCGGAGTTTCCTGATGGAAACTGCAAAATACACGGGGGAATGATTTATGAAGCAGAACATTTCCCCACGAAAAAAGGGGGCTTCATGGAATTGTTTTCTCCAATGGCGGAAATAGTGGCAGCTGGAAACGTATTTGATATCGCTGCAGGCGAAACAATCATACGGGGCAGTCACGAGATAGATGAGGTGCGTGATTTTGCCCTTGCGGCTGCTGCCGGTCTGGCCTCTCATCCCCGGAAACTGGAATCCCGCTTTTTATATGATGCACGGGGAAGCAGGCTGTTCGACCTGATCACCCAGCAACCGGAATATTATCTCACCCGTATAGAAACCGACTTGTTGGCCACCCACGCGGCAAAAATCAGGGCATTGACAGGTCCGGCGACTCTGGTGGAGCTCGGTTCGGGCAATTCGATAAAAACGGAGCATCTGCTGAAGGCCTGGCTGGCCCATGAGTCATTGGTTGGATATGTAGCAGTGGACGTGAGCGAGAGTGCCCTGCGTGAGGCAAGCCGAGGCATATCTGCTGCACATCCCGGGGTAAGAGTTATCGGAATCAATTCCGACTACAAGTCCTCATTTCCCCTGTTGTCCGCGCTTTCTCCGGTACTGGCCCTGTTTTTGGGGAGCAGTATCGGTAATTTCTCGCCCTCCGAGACGACCTCTTTTCTTCAGGGCGTGTCAACTGCCTTGACACCGGGAGATTTTTTTCTGGTTGGCATCGATCTTGTCAAAGAAAAGTCTGTCATTGAAGCTGCCTATAACGATGCGGCCGGAGTGACACAGGAATTTACCCGTAATCTGTTTGTACGCATGAATCGGGAGCTTGGCAGCGGGATCGACCTTTCGGCGGTGCATCACGAGGCAGTTTATAATCCGGTTAAAGAACAGGTTGAAATCCAGGCTCGTTTTACCCGCCAGCAGACCATTCGCATCGAGCCGTTGAACGAGCGGTTTACCCTCTCTTCAGGCGAAGCCATCCAGACGGAAATCAGCCGTAAGTTCAACGTGGATCGTTTCGTATCCCTGGCGGGCAGACTGGACCTTGCTGTTGAAGAAGTTTTCACGGATCAGCAAAACTGGTTTGCCCTCGTGCTGTTAAGACGCAGAGAAATTAAAGTCTCAAAAGGTGGGAACTGATCCATGGCCGATTCCGAGATCCGTCACGGCATGTGCGGCATCTGCCCGGCAGGGTGCCATGTGACAGCAACTCTCAGCGAGGGAAAACTGCTGCATGTGGAGCCGCGCGAGGGTCATCCATTGGGCATGATCTGTCGCATCGGCCGGCATTCTCCCGAGCTGGTCCATGACCCCGACCGGCTGCTCCATCCCCTGCGCCGCAAGGGACCCAGGGGTAACCATGACTTTGAGCGCATTTCCTGGGACGACGCATTCGAAATCATCGTTGACCGGTTTCAGGAGATCAAGCGGGAGAGCGGACCTGAAGCGGTGGCGATCTATACCGGCCGGGGCAGTTTCGACATGGCGCTGTGCGATGTCTTTCAGCCGGCAGGAGTAGCGGTATCTTCGGCATCAAGCGTTCTGTTTCCCTTTGGTTCACCATCGACCCTGGGAGTGGGTGCCCTCTGCTACGTCTCCTTTGCCATGATTGCCCCCCATGTGACCATGGGAGAGATGCTGATCACCATGGAGACCGACCTTGAACAGGCCGAACTGATCGTTCTGTGGGGAGCCAATCCGGCCACCGATTCGCCGCCGCTGGCCCATCGCCAGATCCTGCAGGCACGGGAGCGGGGAGCACGTGTGATCTCCATCGATCCCCGCCGGAGCGAGACCGCGCGGGAGAGTGGGGCCGAGTGGGTGCCGATACGCTCCGGTACCGATGGCGCCCTTGCCCTGGGAATGATCAATGTGCTCATCGAAGAAGAACTGTATGACGAGCAGTTTTGCCGGGAATGGACCGTCGGGTTTGATGAGCTTGCCAGGTACGTGCAGCATTTTTCCGCGGAAACAGTGGAACAGATAACCGGCGTAGCATCGGAAACCGTCCGTCAGCTGGCGCGCAGCATAGCCTCGGCCCGTGGAGCCAGCCCGGTCATGTACACCGGCCTGGAGTATTCGGACAGCGGCGTTCAGGCTATCAGGGGGGTGTTCACCCTGTGGGCCCTTGCCGGTCAGCTGGATGTGCCGGGGGGCATGCTCTTCCGCATGAAGGAGAACATCTTTCCCCAGAACCGCAGCGGCCTGATTCCCAATCCCGATGTGAGGAAAGCCCTGGGGCGGGAACGCTTTCCGGTGTACAGCGCCTACAGGGGAGAGTCGCACGCCATCGCGCTGCCCGAGGCGGTGCTGAAAGGCACACCCTATCCGGTGCGGGCGCTTACCGTCCTGGGAGGTTCGATCATTACCGCCTGGCCCCAGCCGGAGCTGTGGCGCAGAACGTTCAGCGCCCTTGACTTCATGGTCTGCATCAACCGTTACCACACCGCCGATTCGGCCTATGCCGACATCGTCCTGCCTGCCGCAACCGCTTACGAGATAACCTCCTATATGCGTTATGGCCCTCTCTTCGCAATCCGGGAACGACTGGTTGAGCCGCAGGGAGAGTCGCGCGGTGATTACCAGATTCTGGCTGAGCTTGCACGGCGTCTGGGATACGGCCATCTCTATCCCCAAAGCGAGGATGATCTGCTGCGTCATGCCCTGGAGGGGAGCGGTTTCAGTCTGGAGCAGGTACGGGCAAACAACGGGGAGGCCCGGGTAGAAACGACCATGATGCAGTACAGGAAATGGGAGAAGGGAGCGCTGAGGGGGGATGGCCGCCCCGGCTTCGATACTCCGAGCGGAAAGTTTGAAATTGCCTCCTCTATCCTCGCCGAGCATGGTTATGACCCGCTGCCGGTCTATACGGAGCCGGGAGAGGGTCCTCTGGCCAATCCCGAGCTGGCCCGTGAATTCCCCCTGGTATTCAATTCGGGAGCGCGAACTACCCATGACTTCCGCAGCCAGCACCACGGTGTTGCAGGGCTGGCCAAACGGCACAGCGAACCGCCCTTGACGATGAACAGCCAGGATGCAAGGGAGATGGGAATAGGCGAGGGGGACAGGGTTCGGGTCGAAACGCTGCGCGGCAGTGCTCTGTTCACCGCCCGTGTTACCGATGACATCGTACGGGGTGCGGTTGATGCGGCCATGGGAGGGGGCGGACCCCTCGGATCGCAGGCCTGGCAGGAATGCAATGTAAATGAATTGACCGATATCGGCCGCTTTGATCCCATCTCGGGATTCCCGGTTTACAAGAGCCTGCTTTGCCGTCTGAGGAAGGTGGAGTCGCAAGGGATATCTGCTATCGCCACAGGAGGTGAAGCAGCATCGTGTGACATTTCCGATGCCTCTTTATTGTTCATGTCTGCGGACAGGAACGAAGAAAAGAGCCATGAACCGTTGCGCCGGGTTTATCTGGATCACAATGCCACTACTCCGGTGGCAGCGGAAGTGCGTGAGGCCATGCTGCCGTTTCTTGGGGAAAGCTGGGGCAACCCTTCAAGTATCCATGCTGCCGGAAACCATGCGCGATCTGCAGTTGAAGCGGCCCGTCGCACCCTGGCCCAGGGGCTCAATTGCACGGCACGCCGGATAATTTTCACAGGCGGCGGTTCAGAGGCTGACAATCTTGCCATAACCGGCCTGGCAAAGGCCTCGGATGGCACCAGGCGGCATCTCATCACCAGCAGCATCGAGCATCCGGCTGTCCTTGCTCCCTGCCGGGCGCTGGCTCGTGAGGGATACGAACTGACCCTGCTCCCGGTCAACGGTGAGGGGGTAGTCGAGCCTGACAGCCTGCGTGCCGCACTTCGCCCCGATACGCTGCTGGTCTCAATCATGCTGGCCAACAATGAGACCGGCGCACTTCAGCCGGTGCAGGAGCTGGCCCGTATTGCCCATGAGCATGGGGCGGTTTTTCATACTGACGCGGTACAGGGTTTCGGAAAAATACCGATCGATGTGGAGGAACTGGGGGTCGATCTGCTGTCCGTTTCAGCCCACAAGCTCCACGGACCAAAAGGGGTTGGTGCTCTGTATGCGGCCAAAGATGTAAGGCTTGAAGCGCTGGTCAAGGGAGGTGGGCAGGAGCGGGGCCTGCGGGCGGGGACGGAAAATGTGCCGGGTATTGTAGGTTTTGGGCGTGCGGTGGAGCTTGCGCTCCGTTGGCTGAACACGGCAGGTCCGGCAGAGATGTCACGACTGCGTGACCGGCTGGAGAAAGGATTCAGCCGACTGGTGGCCAAGGCTGGAAGAAACGGCCCATCCAGCGGTCGGCTTCCCAATACCGTAAACCTGACCCTGCCGGAAATCCGGGGTGAATCGCTGGTCTTGCAGCTGGATCGGGCCGGCGTCGCCTGTTCATCAGGTTCGGCCTGCAAATCGGGCAATCCCGAGCCCTCCCACGCCCTGCTGGCCATGGGATTGACCCCGGTGCAGGCACATTGTTCGGTGCGATTCTCCCTCGGTTCCGGCACCACACAGGAAGATATCGATTATGTGCTGGAAGCGATGGAAACAGTAATCAGGGAAACAGGCAGTTCAGTGCGTTTTGTGGGGTGTCGGTGAGGCGGGAAAGGCTTATCTCACGCAGAGACGCAGAGAAAGGCGTGAATCAAAAAGCCTAGCTTCACGAAAAATCTCAAAAAAGCCGGATAAAGATTTTGAGTCTAAATCGTGAAGTTCAATAAAAGGTTTTGATGAAGGTTTTCTCTGTGTTCTCTGCGGGCTCTGCGCGAGATGGTTTTAAAGTTTTTGAAAGGCTTGAAGCAAAACAGATTCAGCCTCACGAAAAGTAAATCGTGAGTTCAATAAAAGGTTTTGATGAAGGTTTTCTCTGTGTTCTCTGCGGGCTCTGCGCGAGATGGTTTAAAGTTTTTGAAAGACTTGAAGCAAAACAGATTCAGCCTCACGAAAAGTCCCCGGAAAGGGCCGGAATTAATCCAAAACCGCCCCTTGGGTTACACCATGCTGGGTGTGGTCATCATAGGCAACCTGGTTTTGTTTGTGCTGGCTCAGGAGCGCTTTTACCTGCCGGTCAGCTTCCTGCTTCAGTTCGCGTTTGCTGGAAAAGCCGCCGAGATTGTTCAGGATCTTGTTAACTTCAGCTGCAGCATTAACAGCCATGTCCCTGTGGCCGAATTCATGCTCTTTCACACGATCGCTGTAGTTTTCCCACTGGGCGGCAATGCTGGCCGGTGGTGTGGAGCCCGGTTCCCATCTGGGGAGCGAGATTTTGATACCGATGTCCGTCTCGACCGAGTCGATGAAGTATGAGCCATTGCGATAGCTGACATCATAATTGTACTTGATGTCCCAGGTAGTCAGGGCGGCGTAGACATGCCCGTCATTCCATTTCGTGCCGTTCTGTTTCATCTGACTGCGGAGTTCCGCTGCAGTAGAGCCATTGACATTATAGTAGTCGAAGTCTTCGCTGATTTTGAGGACAGGTTCTTTTTTCAGAGTTTGCAGCGGTTCTTCATAAACTTTTGCCACCTGAATTTCCGGATCAACGGGTGCGGCCGCCACCAGTGATGATGAACAGAACATGCTTGCCACGATCAGAAGTGCAGAACGAAATGTCATTGTTGCTACCCCTTTTTCAGTAATCGTTATTTTTCAGTAGGTTTGTGCGCTGTAACGAAACTGATGATAGGGGAGGGGGGCTTTTCTGTAAGTGAGGCGGCTCACAAAAAGGAGCACTGTGAGGAGTGAGCAATGTGGAAGGCTCAGATGATGATTTGGTGGAGTTTGCAGTAGTGATCTGATGAAAACCAGGAAGACACGCCTCACGCAATGACGCTACGTTAAAGCAATAACAAGACTTTTTGCCTTTCGTGCGTCGTTGCGTCGTTGCGTGAAACTGGTTTCAGATTATTGTTTAGTACTCATATATATAATAAATACCAGTTAGTCTGATAGGCATAGTACTAAGTAGTATTAACATTTGTATGAATTTCATATGCAAGATCAGTTTCTTGAATAAAATGGTTCATGTGCTAACGTTACATATACAAAAATTAAGATTATAAACAGTAAGCCTTGGAGGAATAATGAATACTACTAGGACAGATATTCAAAAAGGCAGGCAAGCTCATACTGCTGTCAATGTAGGACGCATCGAGAGAAAGGCATCCATGATTGGCGGTGCAGCGCTGGCCATTACCGGTCTTACCAAGATGAAGAACATGAAATTCATTCCTGGGGTGGCCATGATGGCAGCCGGTGGCATGCTGTTGTATCGCGGCAAGACCGGTCATTGCGATATGTACGAGGCCATGGGGGTTGCTACGGCCGGAACCGAGGATGCCGGACTGGTCGTGGAAAAGGTACTCACTATCAATCGGCCTCCTCAGCAGGTGTATGATTTCTGGCATGACTTTCAGAATCTGCCCCGTTTCATGCAGCATCTCGACATGGTCCAGAAGACCGGCAATTCAACCTCGCACTGGAAGGCAAAAGGCCCCGGCGATGTCACACTCGAGTGGGATGCTGAGGTAATCGAGGACACTCCAGGTGAGCGCATCAGTTGGCAGTCCTTGGAAAATGCCGACATCCCAAATCGGGGCACAGTTGAATTCCATGAGGCGCCTGCCGGACGCGGCACCGAACTTTCTGTCAAAATGCAGTACTTTCCTGTTGGAGGCGCGGTTGGCAAGATGGCGGCCAAAGTCGCCCATGGCATCAACTCACGCCAGGTGGAGGAAGACCTCAGACGGCTGAAACAGATATTGGAGACGGGCGAGACCCCTACGGCCTGTCTGGTCCCGGAATGCATGACAACTCACTGAGCATGAACAGACCTAGGAAAAGAGTATTTCAAAGGGTCTGAACAGGAGGAGACATGAAGGCTGTATGTTGGCATGGAAAACACGATGTGCAGGTGGATAATGTGCCGGATCCCAAGGTTCTCAATCCTCGGGACGCCATTGTCAAGGTTACCCTGAGCGCAATCTGCGGGTCTGATCTGCATCTGTACAATGGGTATATTCCCACCATGAAAAAAGGCGACATCCTTGGACATGAGTTTATCGGAGAGGTGGTAGAAGTCGGTTCAGGGGTCAAGAATGTCACCCGCGGTGACCGGGTCGTGGTGCCATTCCCGATTGCATGCGGTGACTGCTGGTATTGCCAGCACGAATTATGGTCCCTCTGTGATAACTCGAACCCCAATGCATGGATGATGGAAGAGATCTATGGAGATACAGGGGCCGGTATTTTCGGCTATTCGCACCTCTATGGCGGTTATGCTGGAGGTCAGGCTGAGTACGTGCGGGTGCCCTTTGCCGATGTCGGGCTGGAAAAGATTGCACCTGGCCTGAAGGATGAACAGGTACTGTTTCTGACAGACATATTCCCGACCGGCTATCAGGCTGCCGAACAGTGCAACATACATCAGGGTGATACGGTGGCGGTCTGGGGGGCAGGGCCGGTAGGTCTTTTGGCCATGAAGAGCGCCGCTCATATGGGGGCGGCCAAAATAGTGGCTATTGACAAGAATCCTGAACGCCTCGAAATGGCCTTTAACCACTGCCAGGCCGAAACACTCAATTTCGAGGAAGACGATGTGGTCGAGGCTCTGCACTCCATGACCGGAGGGCGCGGCCCTGATTCCTGCATCGATGCTGTCGGAATGGAGTCCGAAGGGATCGGTATGGAGGCGGTTTACGATACGGTAAAGCAGACCCTGCGTCTGGAGTCGGATCGGCCTATCGCCCTGCGCCAGGCTATCAAGGCCTGCCGCAAGGGGGGCACTATTTCCATTCCGGGTGTTTACGGAGGATTTGTGGACAAGATGCCCATGGGGGTTGTTTTCGCCAAGGGACTGACCATGAAAGCGGGGCAGACAAATGTGCAGAAATATTTGCGTCCGCTGATGCAGATGGTCGAGAAGAATGAAATCGACCCAAGCTTCATTATCACCCATCGCATGTCACTGGATGAAGCACCTCAGGGATACAAAATGTTTGCCCAGAAACAGGACGGCTGCGTGAAAATTGTTCTCAATCCCCAGGCCCGGAGCCAGGCAACCCACTGACCCAACGGGTGGTGCGGCATTGCCTTACAAACCCCAAAGGAGCGTTACATGGCACAGCAATCATCCAATCTGCAGAGTTCAAAGCAACTGTTCGACCTTCTTAAAAGTGATCATCGCCAGGCCGAGAAATTGATGAAGCAGATTGAATCCGCTTCTTATGAAAAACGGGAGGCCCTGTTTGCAATCCTCAAGCAGGAACTGACGCTGCACATGCAGATGGAAGAGAAGGAATTCTATCCTAAACTGCAGAAAATTGCGGAGATGTCCGACCAGGTGGAGGACGCACTGCAGGAGCACAAGGAGGCCAGGGAATATCTCGCCGAGCTGGAAGATCTGGACCAGGACGAAGATGAGTGGCTTTCATCGTTTCAGGACATGCAGGAGGGTATTCAGCACCACGTTGAGGATGAAGAGCAGGAAATCTTCCCTGACTGCAAAAAATTCCTGAGCGAAGAACAGTTGGGCGAGATTGCCCAAAAATGCATACAGATGAAGGAAAAATCACAAAAACCTTCATCACGGACTGCCTCCAAAGGCGGTCTGCAGAGGCAGACCAGAAAGCAGCCTGGGGCAAGGTCGTAGAGTCTCTGAGTCACGGAGTCTCGATTTAGAAAGGTTGTGTAGTAACTAAGAGACTCCGTGACTCCATGACTGTTTCTCGGGGAGTATTCATGCGGACAGAGGAAATGATCATGACCCATCCGGTCAAGCCCCAGTATGACCTGAAGAGCTTGAACGAGTTCATGCAGGCGGTGGCTGCATGCGAGCAGGCATGTGTTTCCTGTGCGGATGCCTGTCTGGCCGAGGAAAAGCGAGACCAGCTGGTGCGCTGCATAAGCCTGAATCATGATTGTGCCGATATTTGCATGGTTACTGCCCGATTGGTCGCCCGGCAGACCGCCCCGGATCTAAAGGTTATTCAGAGTCAGGTGCAGACACTCTCACTGGCCTGCAACAGTTGCAAGACAGAATGCCGCAAGCATGCCAGCATGCATGATCATTGCCGGGTCTGCGCTGAGGCCTGTGCCAGGTGCGAGGAAAACTGTGCAAAGTTGCTGACGCTCTTTCCGATGACGATAGGGCAGGATAGTCGCTAACATTTTATTGATTTCAATTACACAGGATAACCCATGAGCGATTTAGCTTATCCCCGTCCCCAGATGCAGCGGTCCAACTGGCTCTCTCTTAACGGTGAGTGGAATTTCTGTTTCGATCATGAACAGAAATTTCGTATTCCATCTCAAGTTCATGACTGGTCAGCCAAAATTCAGGTGCCCTATGCGCCGGAATGCAGCCGGAGCGGAATTAACGATACCGGATTTCATCGCGCCTGCTGGTACGAGCGGGAATTCGATTATCCCCTTCCGGAAAGCGGTCGTGTGCTGCTTCATTTCGGCGCCGTGGACTATATAGCCCAAGTGTGGGTCAATGGCATGCTGGTCATGAAACATATGGGGGGGCACACTCCCTTTTATGCCGATATCACCTCTGCTCTCAGCACCAGCCGACGTCAAAAAGTGACTGTACTGGCCGAGGATGATCCGGAAGATCTGGAAAAGCCGCGGGGCAAGCAGGACTGGAAGGAAGAGCCGCACTCGATCTGGTATTACCGTACAACCGGTATCTGGCAGACGGTCTGGATCGAAAATGTACCGGATACGTACATCAACCACATCCGCTGGTCTCCGCACCTGGAACGCTGGGAAATCGGCTGTGAGGTATTCTTCTCAGGACCGATTCTTCCGGATATGAAGGTCAAGGTGATCATGAGCAGAGGTGATCAGCTCCTGGTGGAAGACAATTACCGGGTGCTGGGGGACGAGATGCATCGCCGTATCGCGCTCTCCGATCCCGGAATCGAGGATTTTCGCAACGATCTGCTCTGGACTCCGGAACGGCCGACATTGATCGATGTGACGCTGCGTCTGATGCAGGGCGATGAGGTACTGGATGAAATCTATTCCTATTCTGCAATGCGTTCGGTCAAGGTCCACCGGGACCGCTTCCTGCTGAATGGACGGCCGTACCAGCTGCGTATGGTGCTGGACCAGGGATACTGGCCCGACACGCTGATGACGCCGCCATCCGACGATGCCCTGCGTAAAGATGTGGATCTTGTCAAGGCGATGGGCTTCAACGGAGTACGCAAGCATCAGAAGATCGAGGACCCGCGCTATCTCTACTGGGCAGACCGGCAGGGTCTTCTGGTCTGGGAGGAGATGCCGAGCGCCTACCGCTTTACTACGCGCTCAATAAAGCGGCTGATGCGGGAATGGATGGAGGCTATCGAGCGGGATTACAGTCATCCCTGCATAATTACCTGGGTGCCATTCAATGAATCGTGGGGTGTTCCTGACTTGAACGCAACCCAGGCCCATCGGGACGCTGTGCATGCCTTTTTTCACCTGACCAAGACCATGGATCCGACCAGGCCCGTCATCGGCAACGATGGCTGGGAAAGTTCTGCAACGGATATCATCGGCATTCATGATTATGATGGCAATCCGGTGACGCTGCGTGAACGGTACGGTGCCCAGGTCAAGCCCGAGGAAATGTTTGACCGGCGACGTCCCGGCGGCAGGATGCTGACCCTGGATGGCTACCCCCACCGCGGTCAGCCGATCATCCTGACCGAGTTCGGCGGCATTGCCTACGTGAAGCCGGGCGACCCGCTGTACCAGGAAGCATGGGGATACAATCGTCGAGACGATATCCGGGAGTTTGAAAAACAGGTGCTATCGCTGATCGAGGTGGCCTGCACTATCGGTATGTTCTGCGGTTTTTGTTACACCCAGTTCTGTGACACTTTCCAGGAGGCCAACGGTTTGCTCTACGCCGACCGCACCCCAAAGCTGCCGCTGGAGCGGATTGCGAAGTCAGTGAATGTCTATCCATTTGATACTCATTTTGTGTGAATTTGACCCTCCCCCAGCCCCTCCCATAAAGGGAGGGGAGTTACGTTCCCTCTCCCTTTATGGGAGAGGGTTAGGGAGAGGGGGTTTTGAATTAATTTGAAACAACATGATCCAAATTGGTGCCTAATGCACATACTCCAACTAAAAAAAGACGATGGCCGCGATCTGACCCTGTACAGCCGCAGGCCGATTGATCCTACTCTGACCGCCCCCAGTCCTAACCGGGACCCGCTTGTGGCCAATCCGCATCTGCGCTGGCATCCCCTGCGTGGGGAGTGGATCACCTATGCAAGCTACCGGCAGGGACGGACCTTCATGCCGCCGCCTGAATACAATCCCCTGGCTCCCACCACTGATCCGGAGAATCCGACCGAGCTTCCGGCAGGGGATTATGATGTAGCTGTGTTCGACAACCAGTTTCCCTCCCTTAGTCTGGCATCCCATAACCCGCCACAAACAATTGTTAACACTCTGCCTGCTAATGGCAGTTGCGAAGTGGTGGTCTTTACCGAAGATGCCGGTGCTACCCTGGCCACGCTTCCCTTAAGTCATCTGGAGCTGTTATTTCAGGTCTGGGCCGATCGCACCAGAGTTCTGGGAAGCAAGCCGGAGATACAGTTCGTACTTCCTTTCGAAAACAAGGGAGTCGAGGTGGGGGTAACGCTACACCACCCCCATGGCCAGATCTACGCCTATCCTTTTGTGCCGCCAGTGCCAAAACAGATGAATGCCCAGGAACTCGCCCATCTCAAGGAGACTGGTCAGCCGCTGCTGCAGGAACTGATCAGGGCGGAGATAGCTTCCGGTGAGAGGATCCTGTACCGAGGGGAGCATGCGGTGGCGTTTCTTCCGGCCTGGGCTCGCTATCCCTATGAGGTCTGGGTGGCACCCATCCGGCGGGTGAAGGATTTCGGTTGCCTGCTGCCTGAGGTGCGCGCTGACCTGGCCAGAGCTCTGAAAACAACCCTGCTTAAATACGATGGCATGTGGCAACGCTCGTTTCCTTATCTGATGGCCTGGTATCAGGCGCCACAGGATGGCGAGCAACACCCGGAATCCCATCTGCATGCCGAATTCTTTCCGCCGTACCGTACCAGGGACAGGCTCAAATATCTGGCAGGAACAGAGCTGGCAGCCGGCATGTTTGCCAATGACGCACTGCCCGAGGATAAGGCCAAGGATCTGCAGGCTGTAATTGTGGATGTGGAATCATGACCATGGACCGCAGTGCAGAGGTGGATTTCAAGATCGCATTGGTCAGATCGTTCCTGATCGAGCAGGAAGGGGTGCGCCTGCGGGGAATTGACTGGTTTGCCTGGGCCACGGCAGGAGCTTCGAGCGCCGTTCTGCTTGCGGCTGAAACCGGTATCGCAGAAGTTCTTATCACCCTTGATGGCGCCTGGATTCTTACCGATGACATTGAAGCTCGCCGGCTGCAGGATGAGGAAATCGTCGGTTCTTATACCATTCATGCTTCGGCCTGGGCGACTCCCCAGGATCGCGAGCAGTTTGTCCGCAAGAAGGGTGGCACTCTGATCCTTTCCGATCGTCCCAAGATTGGTGAAGCGCCGCTTCCCTCCGGGATGATAGATTTCAAGCGCAGCATGATGCCGGGCGAGATCGAACGCTATCGGAAAGTCGGACGTCTGGCAGCCGAGGCAATGACCGAGACTCTTTCCCTTGCCGAGCCGGAATGGACGGAATGGGATTTGGCTGGTGCCGGTGCCGATGCATTACTTTCGCGTGGTATACATCCGGCTCTGGTTCTTTCTGCCGGCAACCGCCGCCTGCCCATCTACCGGCACCCGACCCCTTCCATGGACCGCATTGGCAACTGCGCCATGCTGGTCTTCTGCGGCCGCATGTACGGGTTGTATGCAAATTTGACGCGCTTTGTCAGTTTTGGCCCACTCGAGCAGGCGGCAGTTGATCGGCACCGCATTGTGAGGGAGATAGAGGCACGTGTGCTGGAACAGTCCAAGCCGGGAGCTTCACTGCATTCCATGTACACCGTTCTGGCCGGAGCGTATGCCGAGGCTGGCCAGGCCCGGGCGATTCAGGAACATCACCAGGGTGGTACCACCGGCTACCTTTCCAGGGAAATAGTTGTCACGCCTGACCTGCTGGGGGAATATCTGCGCAGCAACTCAGCCGTAGCCTGGAATCCAAGCATCAAGGGAGCCAAAATTGAGGACACCTTTCTGGTGACCGACACCGGGCTGCTCAACCTGACACTGGATCCCGTGTGGCCCGTGATCGAGGTTGCTGGACTCAAGCGGCCGCTTGTGTTGGAGCGGTAACTGAAACCACCCCTCTCCCCAGCCCTCTCCTTTAGGCCCTGCGGGTCCACTGAGTGGAGAGGGAGCATAAAAGCACCCCTCCCTTGATGGGAGGACCCAAAGGGCCTAAAGGGCTGGGGGAGGGTGAGAAGGGTGAAGAGATTGACAAAAGGAGCCCCATGACACCTTCAAGTTTCAAGGAAAAATTCGGCATTGAGGCTGAAGCCTCTGCCAGTGCGCCGGGGCGGGTCAATCTGCTTGGTGAGCACACCGATTACAACGACGGCTTCGTATTGCCGATAGCGATCCCGCAACGTACGCACGTTCAGCTTGCCCGCAGCCATGACGCAACTACCCGCATTTTTTCGGCCCAGATGACACGGGAAGTTGCTTATTCCATGGACATGCCCGCGATTCCAAGAGGGTACGCAGGTTACATCATCGGTTGCATCCGTCTGCTGCAGGAAAAGGATTTTCCGGTCTCCCCGGTCTGTCTGTACATCGATTCCAACGTTCCCATCGGCGCGGGACTTTCCAGCAGCGCGGCGCTGGAGGTGGCAGTATTGCGTGGCCTGCGCAGCCTGTTCAACCTGAAGATAGATGACGTGCAGATTGCCCTTATGGCCCAGCAGGCCGAGATCCGCTATGCCCATGTGCACTGCGGGATAATGGATCAGATGGCATCCAGTCTGGCTGATACGGAGCACATGCTGTTTCTGGATGCGCGTTCGCTTGAGCGGAAGCTGTTGCCGCTGCCCGAGTACGCCGAGCTGCTTGTGGTGGACAGCGGGGTTCCCCGTTCTTTGGCTGACAGCAGTTACAACGAAAGAAGGACTGAGTGTGAGGAGGCGGCCCGACTTCTGGGAGTAGCTTCCCTGCGCGATGTAGATGACCTTGGAGCTGTTTCCAGACTTCCGGAGGTGCTTCGCTGCCGTGCCCGCCATGTGATCAGCGAAAATCAGCGCGTCCTGGAAGCGGTACGCTCTGTAAAGGCTGAACGTTTCGGTGAGTTGATGAACGCTTCCCATGCCAGTCTGCGGGATGATTTCGAAGTATCCATAGATGCTTTGGACCAGATGGTGGGGCTCTTACAGGCAGATGCGGCGGTGTATGGTGCCCGTCTGACAGGAGCCGGTTTCGGTGGAGCCTGCGTTGCAATGGTCAGGAAAGGTGCTGCTGCGCAGGTAGCAGAGACCGTTTTGGAAAGGTATAAACAGCGCGGCTATCAAGGAAAATTGCTGGTTGCCGGCAGCATGTAATTCTTGAAATTTGGTGGGCTCAGATTAAGACCCTAAAGGTTCCAAAACCTTTAGGGTCTTCGACATTGCGGAAACAAAAACCTATCCCCCTGCCACAACCGCTTCGGAAGAAGCGTCAGTAAGGATCTCCTCAAAGTATCGTCCCAGAGCATCTTCATAGGTCGGCAGCAGGTTATGCAGTTCGCTGGTGAGCGTACTGTTGCGGGGGCGCCTGGCGCGGTAGCCAAATTGGTTGGACCTGCAGCAGATGATTCCGTCGGTGTCCATGCCGGCCATGGTTGCCGAGCTGTATGCCAGTTCCGCCCAGCTTAGGGCGCCGGAGTTTGAGATATGCCAGATGCCTGATTCCTCATCCAGAAGCAGATCAAGTGCTGTGTTGATGAGATCCGGCAGGTAGGTGGGAGAAATAATCAGGTCGTCGGCAATCTGTACTTTTTCTCCTCTGGCTAAAGCGCCAAGAGTGGAGGTAATGAAATTGTAACGATCCCACGGTCCGAAAAAAGCGCTGGTGCGGATAACCAGTGCTTCTTTCATCAAAGCAAGTACGTGACGCTCCGCCTCCGCTTTGCTGAGACCATACACATTCAACGGACCAACCGCATCCTGTTCGTGATAGCCGCGCCCCTTTGTTCCGTCAAAGACGAGGTCAGAGGAAAACGTCACCAGACGCACACCCAGGGCTTTACAGGCAGCTGCCAGCTTTAAGGGACCGATGGTGTTCTCTTTGAAGCACTGGCGGAGATTATCTTCCGCATCATCCACCCGAACAAAGCCGGCGGCATTAACTACAGCCCACGGCCTGTATTTCCTCAGGGTGGCTGTCACCGAGGCACTGTCAGTGATATCGACCTGCTGCCGCGTCAAGAGATGATGATGCAATCCCCGCGTGGTGCAAATCCTGCCAAATCCTTTTCCTAAAGTCCCGCTGCTTCCGATGATCAAAAGCGGCTGGCTGTTGCCATACTCAAGTTCTTCAGAATCATGGTGCTTCGGCCGGCAATGGGCGAAAAGACGTTCCGGCCTGCGCCACCAGCCGGGAGCATTCAGGGATGGGTGATGGAAGGTACCTTTTTCATTTAGCTCCCGAATCATGCGGGTAAGCATGGTAGGACGCGGAACAGGTGCGCGGACATCATACACACCAGGTTCGTAGTGATTATTTTCGCTTGTAACCAAAGTGTTCCAGTCACATGCACCAAGCAGGGACCAGGCCGTTACTGCACGCACCGGCACCCCCTCGCGACAGAGATCGAGTCCTGCCTGCCAGGCCTCCATGAACCAGCGAACCTGTTCCTCTCTGGTGCAGCTGATATGGGCCTCGGTAATGGCCACCGGCTTTGCATAGCGTTGCCAGGCCTCGCGCAGTACCACGTGATGTCCCTGGATCCCATCGGGCGATGCTCTGACCGCTTCTGCATCGGCATAGTCCTGCCGGCCGTTTCCACCGTGGTAGCGCTTCGGGTACAGGTGCATGCGCTCATCAAGCATTCGGTCGCTGGTGAGATAATAATTTATCCCGATAACGTCCGGTTCACAGCCACTCAGGGAGTCAAGCTCGGCTTCGGTGGCGCCACAACCGGTAAGCCAGCTGTAGAGCGGGTGATGATGGTTCACCCGTCCGGCGAGAAGATCTAGGCTGAGCCAGCGGCGCTCGTTCTCGAAATCGGCCTGATATCTGAGCATGTCGGTGGAATAGGATCTGGAGATGTCCTCGGTAACGATCAGTTTTGCTTGTGGTATCACTTGACGTATTGCTGCCATGGCTGCACCAATGGCTTTGCATTGCAGGATGATGGCACGAATGAAGGTACTACAGTCACATCCGTGGGGAAACCAGTGCCCGTACATGCCGGAAAACCGGGCTGTAGTAAGTGGTTCATTGATCGGAGTGAAAGTTTCAAGCCAGGGATACCGTTCTGCCACAAGCTGTGCAAAGCGCGCCAGTTTCCTGGGGAAAGCGGGATCGACCAGACTTGTGTATGTTGGCCCGCTGCCGTGGTGAAGCAGGCCTGCAATCGGCGTGATACCCAGGGATTTCATCTGTGCAAGCCGTTCATCGGTCCAGCGCCAGTCTCTTGTATCAAGTGAATCGGGGGAGACAAGTTCCCATAGAATGGGATAGCGCATGGTGCGGATTCCCAGTGAGGCAAAACGTTCGAGATCATCGGCCCGGTGCCAATGGCCGGTAGCGAGAAGCTGGTTGTGGAATGTATCCCTGACCCGGTTAACGGTACATTCAACTCCTCCCCAGATTTCCGGACGCAGATGATAACCAATGGAGGGTGAGGAGAGGATTGGGCAGGCATGCTCTGTTTCCTTGTTCACGAAGCACCTCCGAGCGGCGGCACAGAAGACTGTTTTGGGATAATTGTGCAGGCGACTGTGTCGTGATCTTCGGGGACAATCAAGGGCAGGAGTGGTCAATTTCCGCTCCGGCAGGGCGCCGGAGCGGGACGGACTGCTCCTACACAGCGGGTATTTCGCGCCGTATTTTTTCCCTGGCGGATTTGAAAAGTGTTGAAGTCTGGACAGCAGCCGACTGCAGCGTGCGTACTTTTTCCGCCGCCTGCTTCCCTGCCAGCAGGGCGTGGTCTGAGTTATAGTATTCCCACTCACCGTACCGGCCGGCTGGTATGATGTTGTTGGCCTCCAGCCAGGTCCTGATGGTTGCCACATTCCGTGCCCTTGTATGATCATAAATGACATAGGCATGGGGCATGTCCAGTTCATTGGCGGTAATGATGCGGTCTCCCCGTTTGATCAGGCCGATCTTGGTGCAGTCTTCCACGCAGCGCTGGATGAGTGCCGGTCCTTCACAGGGGAGGGGTTTGAGATCGGAGTAACTGATTTCGCAGGTAAGTCCGAACCCGCCGGACGGATTGCAGTAAGGACTGGCATTGCCCTGAACGAACACTCGATGTGCCACGGAACCCTCGGGCAGGTATATCCAGTGTTTGTCGGTGATGTTGGCCCGGCCGATGCCGATATTGACATTGCGGATGGATATGTGACCCAAGCCTTTGGCAGCAGCCCGAACAGGGGCTGGTGCCTCGTCACCCATGGCCAGGATCAGCTCCGGAAGCGGCATGGTGCTGATCAGGGTCTGGTACTGGTATCTCCTGCCATCTTCCAGTTCTACGCTCTTCTGGCGGGGGGAGACCGACGCCACTTTGGCGTTGGTAACAACATCACCCCTGAGACGGCTGTTGAAACCATCCATCAATGCCTGGAACCCGCCATGAAGCGGATACCCGAACCGGGAATTGGGTCCCATCGGCTTTGGCACCGGGTGCAGTGCTCCGTCGAGCATTTCTTCAAGGTCCGGAAGTGGTACTCTCCCGCCAAGCCAGGATGTTTCCATCTCATTGAGCGGAAGGGTCCACAGTTTGGTGTTGTATGGTATGGCAAAATGTTTCGCGATGCCTGTTCCCCACACTTTATAAATAAACTCTTCAAAGTTGCGTGGCTCTTCCTTGATGTCAAGCAGGGGCAGCATGCTGCTTAAACTCGTTTTTTTGCTGCCGGCGCCGGTCTGGCTCATTTTTTCCTTTGCAATACTTCCGAACCTTGCCTCGATTGCTCCTACAATGCATTCCTTGATCACCTCCGGTGGAAGTCCGTAGAGCGCTCCCTGAAATGGATAGCGGGTGTAGGTCTGCTTGCTGAAGACCCAGGCTTCGCGTTCCTGCCAGTGAACATTGTTCGACAGCAGCAGGGAATACATGCGGTGCACGTAGGGGTCATT
Organism: Pelotalea chapellei; assembly: GCF_018531195.1. Classification (GTDB taxonomy): domain Bacteria; phylum Desulfobacterota; class Desulfuromonadia; order Geobacterales; family Pseudopelobacteraceae; genus Pelotalea; species Pelotalea chapellei. The sequence continues at coordinate 57,014 of NZ_JAHDYS010000021.1, forward strand.
GGAAAACATGATGTGCCCGGCATAATCGAATATAAAACCCTTGTCTTCAATGGAACGGCACCATCCGCCCAGTGTTGAATTCTGTTCAAGCAGCAGACTGTCGTCTCCCAGGTGATAGGCCGCGCTCAGTCCGGTTGGTCCGGCCCCTATGATCAGGTGGGGGAATTCGGGGGTTTCACCGGTTGTGGCAAGTGTCAGCGGGTGCTCAACCTCAGCCACTGGTCTGATTTTTGTCGTGGCTGTTTCAGCACTGCGTTTCGCCGATCGTTTTCCGAAAGTCTTGTCTATGATTTTGTTGATGGCTTCGGCGGTGGCGTCCCAGGAAGTGCGGGAAAGAACATCGCGCATACCGGCGACCCTTCGCTGCTGTTCCATACGTGATTGGAGCAGGGCTCGTTCGCAGGATGAAATGAACGTTTCCGGGGTGTCCCCCAGGTAGACTATATGTGAGTAGGGATCGGCCACATCTGTGATGGGAGTGCTGACAATAGGTTTTTCTGCGGCCATATATTCAAGAGTCTTGGTCGGGCTGATGAATTTTGTGGCTTCATTGAGTGCAAATGGAAGCAGACAGACATCCCACCCGGAAAGGAAGTTAGGCAGGTCCTCATAACGTTGCTGACCGAAATAGTGGATATTTTTATGGCGGGGAAGGTCGGTCGGCTTGATTTTGACCAGAGGGCCGACCATGATGATCTGCCATTCCGGATGGACTATGGCGGTCTGCTCAAGCAGATTCAGGTCCAGGCGCTCATCCAGGACTCCGAAGAAGCCAAGGCGGGGTCGGGAGAGTTTCTTCTGTATGTCCGGTTCTTGAGCACCACCCCGCGCCTGTGCGAAATGCTGTTCGTCCACACTGCTTGGAAAACAGAAAACATTGGGATGGCGGTCCTTTTTTGCACGGTACAGGCTGGGACCACCGGTAAAGACAACATCGGCCATTTTTAGCAGCGCTGTTTCCCGTTGAATCATCTGCCTCGGCGCATTCAGAAACGCCGATAGCTCGTCCATGCAGTCGTATATAATCCCTTTTGGCTTGAGAGTGGTTGAAAGCGGCAGTGCCATGGGAGTGTAAAACCAGAGAAGGTAATCTGTCATTTTTTCATCTGCAATCAGCTGTTTCAGCAGCAGAGCAAGATAGGGGAGTTGCTCATCATGATAACCCCCTTTAAGACAGGGGGTATGAGGCCTGCAGACAAGAACATTCGGCTCTGGCATGTCGAATTCAAGATACGGTTTTTCTGATGTGCCGGGTTCCGGCTCCTCAAAAAAAACAACCCGCCGTTTTTGGGCGAGTCTGCTAAGGAGGTGCTGCGGGCGCTGGTATACGAAGTTCCAGCGAAGGTGTGAAAATACCAGTAGAGATTGAGTCATAGTGCCTCCGTAGTTGGGGGTATGGTGCGTGTATGTAGTTTGGATGTCCGTCGAGACCTTTTAACAGGCTGTTGAAACACTCAGGTTGTTCAAAAATAGTCAGATCGTCGCACCCGGAGAAGCCCCCGCGGAGCAACCGTGTTCTCTGTCAAGTGAAAGCATAAAAACTATCGTTCCAGCGGCGGTTGTCCCTGATCATG
>NZ_JAHDYS010000022.1 GCF_018531195.1 Pelotalea chapellei
AACAGAGAATCTAGTTACTGTCAGTCCAACATACAAGGCGTAGCAGCGCTACGCCGCACAAGGCGGGTTTCGAGGACTGCGGCGAGATGGCTGTTTTTCAACAACCTGTAAAGCATTACATGGGGCATCCCTGTTCTCTTAGCATACGTTGAGCTTCAAGAAGATCGATGGCATAGGGTTCGTGAAGAACCCGCTTCAGCAGGCCGTCATCCTGGTGCACAAGATCCCACAGTCCGCTGTTATGCCAGTGCTGGGGGTTTTCCCAATCATGCCTGTCTATGACCGGATACAGGCAGATGCCTTCAACAGGCACTCCATTTGCGATTGCTTTAGCTACCTCGTCCGCTATCTCTTTGATCCAAATGCCACGTCCGATGCCGACATGGCTGGTCTCGCCAATGATGATCCGGGATTGGTACCGTTGATACACCTCTTCCAGCAGCTTGTGCAGATGTATGCGGCGCGGATCGTTCAAGTGCCAGTGCAGGCGGTCATTGCTCAGGTATTCCCATTGATTGGAGTGGTAATAGTTGACCCCGATCACATCCAGATACTTTGGATCTCCCCCAAGTTCGGGACACGTTTTGCCGGAGAGCATATCCCACGCCTCGAACATGGAAGCTCGTGCGCTCGCAGCGGCAGCATCCAGATCCGGACGATCCGGGGGGGCGATGATATGGATGATCGGATCGACATGGACGAATTTTGCCTGGGAATCCACCTCCCAGATAGCTTCACATCCAGCGATGGTTGCCTGTACCAGCTGTTTTTTTAGCTGAAGGTCACGCCCTTTACCGTGAATCGCATAGGGATACATGACGTCAGAGTGGCAGATAGCCCAGGTGACAAACGACATCTCGTTGATCAGTGAATAGATGGGCACTGCGTTGCTGTGGTCAGCAATGAAGCTGGCTGTTTCACCGCAAAAACGTGCAAAGCGGGTGATAAAGGCTGGTGAAAACAGGTCCAGATCATCTGGCCAGCCATAGTGGCACATTGTCCAGTTAATCTGGATGCCATGGTCACTGGCCGCCTTCAGAAAGGGAGCCACGGTGGAGAAATCAAACTTGTTGTGGTTTTCGATCAGGTGCCAGCGAACGCTTTCGCGTGCTACGAACATGCCGTGACTACGTATCAGCTGATAATCATGATCCACCTGCCGGTCATGCTGAGTGGCTGCAATCATGTCAAGTCTGTGACGGGACCCGTTGATATGGGAGGCTCCCTCAAAGCCAGCCATCCAAAAGGATTTGAACAGTGATTGGTGACGATCGGCGATGGAATTTGTCATGGAACCTCACGAACAGCTTGTTGAAAAACAGCCATCTCGCCGCCATCCTCAAAAGCCACCTTGTGCGGCGTAGCGCTGCTACGCCTCCGCGGGGCGTTCTCCGGTGGCGACGATCTGACCATTTTTGAACAATCTGATGGTATGTCTGTAGCTAGAGTTTGACGTAAAAAAGAGTCATTACGACCCTCAAATATACTGTCTGAATTTTTATCATAACAATGGATACGAGGAGGTAGGAGTGTGTCTGAATTTGATATCGGAGAGAAGGCGGGAGAGCGGGGATTGGGAAGGCGAAGAGGTGGAAGGGTAGATCAGATTTCTATTCTGAATTCAGCTCCTGCTTCCAGATTGCGTACGCTGAGACGCCCACCCATGTTTTTTTCGATGATGGCTTTTGACATGAACAGGCCAACCCCGGTTCCGTCTTGCGGCCCCTTGGTTGTGAAGTAAGGATCAAAGATTTTTTCCACGTTCTGTTCGGCGATACCGCCGGCGTTATCGGTGATAGTCACGATGGCTCTTTTGTCCAGCTCGGCAACGGTGACAGATATGGAAGGATTGCTGACAGCTCGCTCGATCAGTACATCCTTGGCATTGGTCATGATGTTGAGTAACACGTGAGAAAATTCATTGGGATAGCCCCAGACAACCGGGTCTACCTGTGCGTTTACCTGAACGGTGATGCACTTGTCGTTCAAGCTTCCGGACATGAGTGAAATGGTCCTGTTGAGTGTCTCATTAACGCTGAATGCAACTTTCTCCTTGTCAGGCTTAAAATAGTTGCGGAAATCATCTATGGTCTGGGACATGTGCAGCACAAGTTGCATGGAGGAACCCACACATTCCTCAAGGAACTCCCGATTAAGTTCTCCCAGCTCGTGAAACAGCAGCAGTTGTTGGATGGTGAGTCCCAGTGTATTCAGCGGTTGGCGCCACTGATGGGCGATGTTGCCGATCATCTCGCCCATGGCCGCCTGGCGGCTCTGCTGGATGAGCATCTGTTCTTTTCTGCGTAAGGCTTCCAGGGTTTTCAACCGTTCTTCCGTTTCCTGTTGCAGCGCCCGTTCAGCTGCATGACGACGGTCTTCCTCTTCCATCTCGCGCGTGATGTCGCGAGAAACACCTATAAAACGAACCGCTTGGCCGGCATCATTGAAAAAAGCCTGTCCGCGTTCGGATATCCAGCGCACGCCGCCGTCGACAATGCCGATAATGCGGTAGTCAAGCCTGTATTCACCGCTGCTGCCAGGTTGCAGCGCTTTATCCATCATGTGCAGGACCTGGTTGCGGTCTTCGGGATGAATTGAATTCACGAACTGATCAAAATCAACTTCTACATTCGGTGAAATTCCGAAATTCCATTTGTTGACTTCCGACCAGAATAGCATTCCGGATTGAGGATAATAATCAAAGGTGCCAAGCCCGGTGGATTTGATTGCCAGTTGCAAAGTTTCTTCGCTGTGCCGCAACTCTTTTTCAATGATTGACCGGAAGCTTATTTCCTGTTTCAGCTTCTCAACAGTTAAAGCAAGTTCAACAGTGCGTTCGGTGACATGTTGTTCAAGCAGGGTGTTGTGTTCTTTCAGTAATTCGGCATTGTGCAGCCGTTCTGCTGCAAGTGCGGTTTCCGCCTCGGCTCTGATTGCGCGGTCCTGGGCCTGCTGCATTGCAGCGGTGATCCATGAAAGTATGGCCCCGCTTGCGATGAAGAAGAGGATGCTGGCGGTATAAACGGGTGCAAAGCTTATCTGCCCCATAGGGGATACAAAGAAATATCTGGCCATCAGCAGCGAAAAAACAGTTGCCAGCAGACCCGAAGCGAGTCCCCCGTAAAGTGCTGAAAAAATTATTGCAGGATAGAAGGTGAAAAAAATGTATGGCAGTTCAATGCTCTGCATGAAGAGCAATCGCACGATGACGGCTGTTACAACGAACACCGCGGAAACACCATAGCTGAATCTTCTCTCACACGCCTGCTCAGGGATTGGGCTGTTCAGACTCTCGCGTCTGGCAACCATGGCCGCACGCATCATATATATACCACCAAGGGCCTGGGCACTGCGCCCGATCCAACCTAATAAACCGCTGTGTACTGACTGCATCATCACACCGAAAAGGCCGGTGGCCATCAGCAGCAGCGCAAGACTGTACCAGTACAAGAATAGTGAATAGCGTTTGCGATGCATGGCTTGCAGCAGTAATGCCGAGAGAAGCAACATTCCGATGCTGGATCCGAGCACAAGTTGCCGGATCGGAGTTCCTCCGGATCCTTGCAGGAAAAACAGGGGGAATGATCCCGAGAAAACTGCTTGAACAATACAGACGATTGCGACCGGGATGGCAAGGTACGCTCCAGCCAGCCACAGCTTCCATCGTGTCACGCGCACCTGCCAGCGCAATGAGATGCCAATCCCGGCAAGATGGCACCAGGCAGCGAGCCACATGCAGATATTATGTATGGTGACCTGGATGTTGACATCAACTGCATGGGGAGATTTTTTGATTAGACTAGCAATGATGGCAGATATGCCTGCGAATCCCCATAAAAGCGCACCGCATCCCAATAAGAGAATCCCGGGTGAAGGGTTTATGGAAAATCTACGTCCCGTCAAGGATGCTATTACGACTCCTGCGAGAGATGAAAAGGCGAGATAGGTTACGATTTGGGTGTAGGGAGAGTTATAGAGTAAATGGATATCGCATGCCCATACAATCAGCATGAATATCAGCAGAACAGGTATGGGGAGCCAGGCATATCGCGTCAGCAAGTGGGTCTTGGAGCGGTTGATCTTTGCCGGTAGGGCGCTGTTATTGGTGGAGGATGAGGACATACAGGTCTCGAAAGCGGATTTGTAAGTAAAAATACATGGATAAATAGTTTTAATGGCATTTTGCAAATGGTTGGCTACCATATAGCAATGTACGGCATTTGGCAATGCCCTAAGATCCAACAGATGGGATTTCCAAATTACCCGGGCGCCAGGGGGTGCTACTTTGTCTGTTAAAGCTTGCACCAGTCGATCTCTTTGTGATATACATTTCGACCTGTTTATGAAACGGTTTTTCGCGTAAATTACAATTTATGTCCTCTTAGCTCAGCTGGATAGAGCAACAGCCTTCTAAGCTGTAGGCCGCAGGTTCGAATCCTGCAGGGGACGCCATAATATCAAGGGCTTACATCTTATGGTGTAGGCCCTTTTTTCATGCAACCTCTTGTGCAACCTTTTTAATAATATGGGCTCTTTCGCTGCGGTGGAATTAACCCACCGCTATCGGCACCGTCCGATCCTTCTTCCCCTTGCCGTGCACCGTCAGTTTACCCGCATCAAAATTGAAATCCCCCACCCGCAGTTGCAGGCACTCAAACTGCCGCAGTCCACAACCAAACAGTAGCTTTACCACCAGATCGAACGGATAGGAAAGGTGGGCAAGTATGGCGTCGATCCCTCACGGGAAAGCACCATCGGTACATAGCGGGATTTCTTGGCTCGCGGTACATCCTTCAGTTTACCAAACTCACGCTTTAGCCCGTTGCGATAGAAGAACAGAAGTGAGTTGAAGGCCTGATTTTGTGTTGTGGAGGCCACATGACAATTGACGTCCAAATAGGTCAGGTATGCTTTGACATCTTCACTGCCCAGTTCAGCAGGCGATTTGTTCTTCAATAACCGCTGAAACTGACGTGACCAGTTGGCGTAGGTTTTCAAGGTCTTGCGTGAATAATGCCGCACTTTGATTTCATTGGCCATCGCTTCCAGAGCCGTACCCACTCTGGCGAATCGGATTTTTCCTGGTAACCGGATTCGGAATAGTATGACTTTCGAGCAATCTGAACCGACATTGCAGACACCGGTTGTAGCGTCTGCCCAACGGTGAGCCCTACAGCATCGCCCCGGAATTCTCAGAGCGTTCTTTCAGCACCCCCAAATAGAGAGTCACCGCATGATATGCTTGCCGGCGCAGATCTTCTGATTGCCCCTTACTTTTTAGCTTGTTGACGAACTGACGAAGGCGATCAGATTCATCCCCCTCGACTTTATATTTTTCGCAGAAATCCAGGAAAAAACGCAACCATTTCAGATAGTCAGGCAAAAACTCGTGTTTAATACCTTTGTCGCCAAGATACGTACTATATGCAGTTACAAGCTGATCTGGTAGCTGGATCATGTGCTTTTCTCTTTCGTTAAAATTAATTTACAGGGTGCCGCGGAACGCCGTATAGTGCCGTCAATTTTGCTGTTCGTCAATGCACCAATGGCGGGGAATTTATGCTGAAGGATATGAAAACACACTGCCACCTAAAGCCAGGACAGAAAGGAACAAGGCGGCTTCTTGAGCAATACGGCAAGTCGCTGGTTTGTGTGCGCTACCGCTACGACGAAAGTCGAGGCATACGCCTTAAAACAGTCGAGATTATTGTTGAAGAGAAGCCCTGGAAGCAGCCCCGTTTCAAGGATGGGGATATCGCACCGGTACTGGTGGGCTATGACGAAATAGATCTGAGGGAACAGTTGCGAAAGCTGAGAGCACGATGGAGTCCCGAAGAAAAATTGTGGTTTATTCCCTATCGTTTGATGCGTGGCACAGAGTTGGAAAATCGGATTCCAGAAAAATGTTGATTGGCGAAAAGAACGTATAGGCATCTTATATAGGAATCCTGATAGGCCTCTTATATAAGAAACAAGCATCCTATATAGGTAACAAGTTTCTTATATAGGGAAACCGTATATAACCGAGTTGAGCAGAGAATGAAACGGAGGAATGATGATCTTTTTTTCGCCGCGAAAACTAGAGCAGCAGCTTTTAAATGAAAGTATTACAGCATGGGAAAAGGCAAAATATCTTGTGCTCGCAGTTGTTGTAAGCGCACTTGCAGGCCCACTCTTCTGGGTTACTCCAACAGTAAAGGAGCAGCACACTGGCATTACAGCGCTGGTTCAACTAATGACGACAATAGTAGGTCTTTACATTACCTACAAGGGAGTCAGGAAGTGCTACAGCACAAATAACCAAGAAGAAAAATTCATAGAAAGATTCATATGTCTCCGGGTGCCTTGGACAGTGATTTTCGGGGCCGTGCTGGCGCCATTAAGCATTGCTATCATTGTCATTGCTAAGAAGGCATTTCCGGAGGTTCCGGATCTATCCTCCTTCATCATTTATATCTGTAGTCCATTCATAACCTACCTCTATTATTACGCTCTCAATTGCTCCTTTGGACGGATCAGCGAAGAGCAGTCAGAGGCGACCTCAACCAGCGGCAACAGCGGTCTCCGCTGACGCTCCGCCGCTGGTGCCTTGAGACGTTGGTGTAGATAGAGTAAACCCAAAACTCAACGTCACAAAGACGCGAACAATAGGAGAGATTATCATGAAGATTGTGCTGCTACTGGTTGTGCTTGTATTTTTTTCTGCATGCACTTCCGTAGACGTGAACAGAATAGACGGATCTAAGTATCACGTGAAGTCGCTCTGTATCGAGGAAAATAAAGACACCACGGTTCTCAGGTTGATTGAGGACGCAGCGGATACGAGAGGGATCAACACATCGATTTATAGAGAAAAACTACCCGTACAGTGCGAATACTCACTTTCGTATACCACTGACTATAAATGGGATCTTGTTTCTTTTCTTGCCGACGCCCAGTTCTTCATTAAGAAAAGTGACACCGAGATTGCAACCGCTAAATACCATCACTATGGCGGTTTAGACTTTAGCAAGTTCAAGGATGCAGAATCAAAACTAACGCCAGTGTTGGATTCCCTGTTTATCGATTTCAAGAGAGTTGCCAAAGCTTCAGATGACAAAATGTTATCCAACAAATACAATTCGCTCAGGGAAGCCAAGAAACTACTTGATGAAGGTGTAATTACTCAGGAAGAATTCCAACGAGAGAAAGCGAAGTTCTTCGCCAATCCTAATTGAAAGTCGGCTAAGTAATAAAAAAAGCGGGTGCCCTTGAAAATGGAAAATGATTCCCAACCAGCCGGTTGCACGCGGCCTAAGGGCGGTGAACCGGGCATCACGTGATCTGAATAAAGAGAAATTGAGGCTATGCACAAAAGGAAACTACCACTGAAGGGGTTTAACTTAAAAAGGTGGGAATGGTCGACGGTAATCGGAATCGTTACTCTCGCCTGCACTATTTACCTCGTCAACCTCGAACCAAATCTCAAATATTCCTCTTTTAACTACAACGACAAGCTTATTGGTCGCAAGATCGACAGCAAAAACAACTTCCTGTACCACTTCAGCATCACTCCCAGATTTAAAAACGCTTCCTTCAAAACAGGCTATGTTGACAAAGTGGAGTTTGTGCCAGTTTCCATTGAGACCATTCCTGATGTGAAGGTTATAAGCATTCGAAAAGCACCCATCCCGTGGCGTTCTGTAGAGGATGTCGAAATTCAGTTTATAGTAACAGTACCAACTGATTTTGATGCGAAATTAAAAGAAAAAAAGGTGAGCACGGAGTTAATTGTTAATGCATATGACAATACTGGAAAAAAGATAGAAAGATCGACGGATGGACGATTCATACGAGGTTATCTGAACCTTTGGGGGACTATAGTCAGGAATTAACACAAAGGAATAAAAATGAAGAAAGAATTTCAAGTTCTCAAAAACAGACCCCCAATCCACTGTGGTTTTAACAAGAGACTCGGTTTGTGCTCGGGACGATTGTGATGCACCCCATGAGAAGACCATAAAGGTACACTCATTTACTGATCCTGATGCATTAGCCAGAGAGGCTGCATCAGGATATTTGCCAAATGTCGCCGGAGTCGGTCATGCTTGGATATGTGTTTTGAACGACATAAAGATTGCAGAAATCAAGACAACAGGAATCCAACCGCTGGTGAGAGAGATCACGTATGACGAAACTAATCGAATTCATTTCGTCTACAAATCGGCCAGCTATTGAAAGAGAACAGGGCTAACCAGGCGGCGGCAGCTGGTCTTCGCTACGCTCCGCCGCTGCGCCCCCACGACGTTAGATGAAGAAGGAGAATATGAAGGAATTTTTCACCATGCTTTTCTTTGGCAGTTCACTGCTTTTGAGGGTTTGTGGCTTGGGTCGGACCAAGCTAACGTCCTGCAATAACATAAATTTCATCCAAAAATCGGCCTCATTTCGGCCTTAAACACCCTTTTTTTGTACTAAAAACGAGTCTTTAAGAAAATGGCACGAGCAAACCGTCATCACATCCCCGGGCAGGTGTGGCATATCACCCACCGCTGCCACAAAAAGGAATTTCTCCTCAAATTCGAAAAGGACCGGAGGCGCTGGCATTCGTGGCTATTTAAAGCCAAGAAACGTTTCGGCCTGCGGGTGCTCAACTACGTGGTGACCTCCAACCATATTCATCTGCTGGTTGTCGACAGTGGCCCCGATGTCATCCCCAATAGTATCCAGCTGATAGCCGGGAGGACCGCCCAGGAATTCAATCTGCGTAAAGATCGGAAAGGTGCGTTCTGGGAAGATCGCTACCACGCCACTGCAATCGAGCGGAATGAGCATCTGATCCGTTGCCTTGTGTACATCGATCTAAATATGGTCCGCGCAGGAGTGGTAAAGCATCCATTGGAGTGGGAGGCAGGCGGCTTCAACGAAATCCAGAACCCACCTATGCGGTATGGCGTGATTGACCGTCAGGGACTGCATGAATTCTGCGGTGTCCCCGCAAATGAATCTTTTGCCGATCATCATCGGCAATGGGTCCAGGACGCCTTGCAGAACAGTGAAAGTAAGAGGGACAATCGTTGGACAGATGCTATTGCCGTGGGCAGTGGTTATTACGTTGAAGCAATAAAGGCAAGACTTGGGATGAAGGCCGCCGGCAGAAGAATTGAGAGGCAGCAAGACGACGTCTGCATTCTTAGGGAAGAACCAGTTCCTTACAAGGCCGTTTTTGACCTCGAAAACGAAGCTCTAAGCCTGAATAACTGTTATTTTTGGGAATAAACCTGAATTAAATCGTGGCGTTGGTTTGGTCCGACCCTGCAAAAAGTCTGGTCACGCTTACAGGACAAATTTGAGACAGCAATTTTCGAGGCTGCCCGAAGCCTTGTGCATCTGCCGAAATAAATCATTGCATAACATGCCACTAGAGCCGACCGCTGACGCTCACGGCTCAGCGGCGGGCCGTTGGCAAAACCAATTTGAGAATCGAATTATGATAGATTCTAATTTCACAAGACAGAGAGTACGCAGGCTGTGGCTTATTTGGTGCCTTTTGCCGTTCCCATTGGCTAACTCGCTTATACTTCCATGCGGGCTGCTGTTTGCGTATTACGAGATATTGCCAGGTTTTCTTGTCGTTCATTTTTCACCAGAGACAGTACTTGCCTTCCCAAATCCTGAGCAAATTCAAGCCTACGGACTTGAATCTTACAAAGCACATTATCAAGAGGCATGTTGTCGGTTGTTCTCTCTTCAGGCTGTTGGCTTGGAAACCTCGTCATACATTTCAAAACCCTGATAAAAATTGAAAATGAGCGGCAAGACAAAATCAAATGGAAGACACTGCTTCTAAGTGGTGTTGGGCAAACCACATTATCATTGTTGAGCGGAGTCCTCCTGATTCTTGCAATAGGCATGATCGGCTAGGTTTTGAATCTTGGACAATAAATCAATTGCTAACCAGGAAGATCCGCCGGGCCAAAAGACCGCCCGGTGATCTCCCGAACCGTTGGCACAGGAGAATATGATGAAAATTTTACTGACTTGCTTTTTCCTATTATTGTCTGTAACAGCCTCCGTTTTCGGAAATGAGACAATGGGATGGCGACAGGATGGCAAATCGATTCAAAATGAAGATGCACGTAAATCCATAAACGGATTCGGAGCCGCTCTCATTATTACTCCAGACCTTGACTGGGATGCGAAATGGAATACCCCTGCTGATACAAGCCCACGATTTTCGACAGTGGACAAACTCAAGGTTGGATCGGAAGCAACCATACTGATTTTTTTCGCAAATCCAAAATTGAATTCTGATGGCAACGTGAATGTGACTTGCGATGTTAAAATTTCACGTCCAAACAGTAAGGTAACTGAAAACAAAGGACTACGAGGTTTCACCGGCAAATTGCAAGGTGCAATAACAAATACCTTTTTAACTGAATCAGTCATTAAGTTTGTCGGGGAGCCATCTGATCCTATTGGAGAATGGATCATTGATGTAACTGTCCATGATAATTACCGTCAAATCTCCGTACCTCTTCGGGCAAAATTCGAACTAACAAAATAGGACCACGCAGTGCCAACAACGCGGCGGCACACGGGTTTCGCTAGCGCTTCGCCGGTGCGCCCCGGCCACGTTGGCTGAAAAAGGAAAAAGATGGATTTCTTGATTTTCGGGACATTTCTAGCGATTGCGATTCTGTATTGGCTTTTCACCGTAGTATCTCTGAAAAAACTGACAAAGCAGTTCAAAGGGGCCTGCTCTGACGGAGGAATAATAGAAGATTCTTCAGTTGTTGACATTGTCCACGGAATTATCCCAGCCGGGTACCGATACAGCATTAAGCTCAGGATAACCCCAAATCAATTGTGCCTCATCCCCACCGGAATTTGGGGCTGGATTCCAGCCATCACTATTCCTTTTGATCAACTCACCATAGTCCAATACAAAGAAGGAATTTTGTCTGTCATCGAACTGGGAGTAAGGAATGGGCGGACGAGGATATGCATCAAGGGTGACGGAGCAAGAACAATCAAAAACACAGCCAACATGGGGGTGGTGACGGATGCCGGGAAAAGCCCGGCCCCGCACACCCCCTGAACCGTTATACGATAAAGAGAAATGATAAAAATCTATTCGCCAAATGATGAACTTGAGCTTTCGATGATTCGCGGTATTTTCGATACCGAGGGCATTTCTTACTTCGTGCATAACGACAACTTTGGATCAATGCGCGTTGGACCGCAGATCGATCTCTTAAACAAGAAAACCATAATGGTTGCGTCTGAAGACGTGGGCCGCGCAAAGGACATTATTTCCAATCTACTTGAACGCCGGTTGCCAGAAGAGGAAGAGCAAGAACAATATTCAATCGGTCAAAAGCTAAGAATAATACTGGAGACGATCGTCTTTTGGTGGTTCATACCAGGGAGAAAGCGCAGTAAGAAACGGCCTGAAGTAAATAACGAGCTACAATCACCGCTAGCGGTGGAATCTGTAAAAGCTGGGGGTGCCAACATGCACATATGCTTCGGTTTAGGTAAGGTCATGAGCATTGCAAAGCTGAAACTGCCTGAATCAAGGATTTGTCGCGCTTGCTCAAAACCAGACTCAGATCGACGTAAAATCAAAAATTGACAAGTGTACCAATGTTGGTACAATGGATCACAAATGACTGATATTTCTTTTGTCCTTAAAGTCGTATTTTATTGTTCTGAAGATCGACAAGGACTTATGGGAAGTACGAACGAGATTGGCAGACGGTATTGCATGAGTCTTCTTTACGGTAGACGGCGAGTACCTGATTTTACTGCATGGATTTATAAAGAAATCACAGAAGACCCCACAAAATGAACTCAAGACGGCATTGAGCCGCCTTGGCACCTACAAAAGAGGTTCAAAATGAAAAACGAACATTTAGGATCAAACTTTGACGATTTTCTTGAAGAGGAAGGTCTGCGTGCAGAGGCAGAAGCGGCAGCAATCAAGAGGGTTATTGCATTCCAGATAGAACAGGAAATGAAACAAGCGAACCTTTCAAAAACCGCCATGGCCGAAAAGATGCACACCAGCCGCACGGCATTGGACAGACTCCTTGATCCCGCCAATGTTTCCGTCACCCTCCAAACCCTCGAAAGAGCGGCCCTTGCCCTTGGTAAAAGCCTCAAAGTAGAGTTGGCATAACTAAGCGTAGTACGGGTCGGCAATAATCCGCCGCCGGTGTGCTCACCCCCGTTAGCCACTATGAAAATTAATGAAACAGAAAAACTTGAACTAGAAAATCTCGAACGATCGGCAGACGATCTGTTATCGAGCCTTGCGGTTTCAGGTAATTATGCATCCGATAGAGACTTGCAAATACTAGAGCAATATGCAGGACGAGCCGCAAAGATCGCATTTGGCATAGGGCAAGCCGATCTTCTTAGTTATCAGATGCTTAATCTAATAAGATGGACTGACCACCTTAATGATGATTCCTGGGTCGAGAATTTTAAAATGACGCTGCGAAATCGCCCGCTAGTCAACCCATTTGGTAACCTGATTACAAATCCAAATAGAGGCGATGGCTAACAGGAAGATACACCTGACCTAAAGGCCGTCAGGTGATATCCCACCCCGTTAGGCATTCGAAATCGGCTACACTGGAGGTAAGCGAAGGTATGAAGACCCAGTATTACACCGCATCAAGTCTTGATGGATTTATTGCTACCGAGGATGACTCGTTGGAGTGGCTGTTTCCACTGGCGGATCTGAATGACTCCAGCTACCCAGATTTCATTGCTGAGGTCGGCGCACTGGCAATGGGGTCTGCCACCTACGAATGGATCGTCCGCAATGCCAATAAGATTACTGCCGAGACGGGATCATCTTGGCCCTACACCCAGCCTGTCTGGGTATTTACCTCTCGCGTACTCCAGGCAGTTGAAGGTTCGGACATTACGTTCGTGAAAGGTGATGTGCGCCAGGTTCACAATAAGATGCGTGTTGTCGCGGGTACAAAGAACATATGGATTGTGGGTGGTGGAGACTTGGCGGGACAGTTTTATGATGCAGGACTTCTGGATGAACTCATCGTTCAAATTGGCTCAGTTACTCTGGGCAGAGGCAAACAAGTGTTTCCGCGCCGAGTTCTGAGCCCAATCCTCCGCCTCGTTTCAGTTCGCCAGATGGCGGTAGGCATGGTTGAGCTGCGGTATGACATAGGCAAACAGCCCGCTAAAGAGTTATGAACAAGGAACAGAAGCAGATCTGTCCTTGATTATGGAATGAAATGAAAATGCGATGCCAACCAGGCCCTTGGACGCCGACCGGGGCTGAAAAACGCCCCGGACGGGTCAAGGCCCGCCCCCGTTGGATTACAAAATGGAACTAACAAGAAAACTGCTTATTATTTCAGGATTTCTAGGAGTTGGATTTGTGGCTTTGACTTTGAGGATGTGGGTATTGGGCGATCGGTCGATTCGTTTAAGGATGAGCTCAGAAGTAGTCTGATAGCTCTCCTTGTTTTTGCAGTAATGGCAGCCATCGTTATTTACATCAATAACTGATATTCAAGCAGCGAGCAGCTCTTTCAAAACATCCGGTTTTTTTATGGCAATAGTGATGAGTGACTTTGCCGCTCCCGACGGCGCACGACGACCCTGCTCCCACTCTTGAAGAGTACGAAGTGACACGCCGAGCAACTTGGCAAACTCGCTCTGAGAGAGACCTATTCTGAGGCGGGACGCTGCCAGAGGAGAAACTTCTACTTTAGTTACGCGACCAACTTTGCCGGCCTTGAGATCCCGCACGGCCTGGAGCAGTTCCTCGTCAATGTTGCGCTTTGCATCACGTTCGAGCAGTTCTTTTTCATTTAGTGGCATGTTCCATCTCCTCTTTAAGTGCTTTGAGAATATGACCGGGAATACTGTCAACGGCACTTTTGGCATAAATCAGAAGTAACCAAATTTGCCCGGCCTCTGTCCGGGCAAAATAGAGAACACCTGACACCGCCGCTCTTACCGGTTCCCCGACGGCTCCAGCGCACCTTGCGAACACCGCCGGAACCACGCACGACATCGCCCATATCGGGATTGGCGGCAAGATATTCCTGAAAGACTCCGTATTCGGTATCTGTCAGGTAATCATGAACCTGTTTCGTGAACAGTGGCGATTCGACAGAAGTAACCATGAGTCAAATATACGGCATTGACGTATAAAGTCAACCGGCAAATTCATTGAGAGAAACGAAGTGTTCAACCAGGGAGAAGCAGCTGCCTAAAACCGCCGCTGTTCTCCCAAGCCGTTATAAATTTAGGAGGAAAACGTGCCTGAACGGAAAAGAATAGCTCTTCTTATTGATTGCGACAATGTCAGCCATAATTCAATTGAAGGAGTATTAGAAGAACTCGCAAAACACGGCATGGTTAATGTTCGTCATGCGCATGGAGACTGGAAAAGCCAGTCCTTATCTGGTTGGATAGATAGATTGCACCCGCATGCAATTAGACCTATGCAGCAGTTTGCATACACAAAAGGGAAAAATGCCACTGATGCTGCAATGATTATTGATGCAATGGATCTCCTTTACAGTAAAAACGTCGATGCATTTGCTTTAATGACAAGCGACAGTGATTTTACTCCTCTAGTGTTGAGAATACTGGAGAGCGGTCTACCGGTTTATGGTTTTGGTGAAACGAAGACGCCTCAACCATTTGTAGATGCTTGTTCTACATTTATATACACAGAAAATCTCGTTGCTCAGAAGGAAGAAAAATCGGAAAACCATAAACAACCAGTTAAGAAAAGTAGAAATGAACTTAGGAAAGACACTGCATTGGTAAAATTGCTCAGAACTGCTGTTGAGCAGACATCAGAGGATGATGGATGGGCTCATTTGAGCAAAGTTGGTCATTACATATCAAACAACAGCTCGTTCTCATCTATAAACTACGGCTATAAAAAACTCGGCGACTTAATAAGAGCAAGCGAATTATTTGATATGGAAATGAGAAAAGACGGAACAGCCATGTACATTAGAGATGCACGCAAATAATTTTGGAATAGCATCAATTTGAATGTAGAAGAAAATAGAGAGGCAATGCTCAAAACATCAAAAGCATAAGTTAATGTTCTAACGAGACTAGTTGACCCGGTCGCGATAAACCTGCTCCGGGTCACCGACCGAGCCGTTGAGCGAAGTATGAAGTCGAGCACTTGTATTGGTCGCTTTATTGGTCTATATTTTGACCATAATAGATTCGTATCAAGGAGGTAAATAATGAGAACTATTTCAATCAGTAATGACATTGTTCCAATTGCAGAATTTAAAACCAATATTTCCAAGTGGTTCAAAACACTTCAGACATCCAGACATCCACTTATCATTACCCAAAACAGCAAACCAGCTGGTGTACTATTGTCCCCTTCGGATTATGATGAATTGGTTTACCGAAAATCTTTTCTTGATTCTGTTGAGAAGGGGATTGCAGACGTTGAAGGCGGGCGCACCCAAACTACAGACGAACTACGAAAAGCCCTGCGAGCTCGAAGAAGTGCGGGTAATCTATGATCGTAACATGGTCACAGGAAGCTGGAGAAAATCTGGTTGATATAGAGGAGTTTATTGCACGTGACAGTGTAGAGCGCGCTGTTCGGTTTGTTGATGCCCTGATTGACCAGACTGAAGCAATTTTGGCTGACAATCCGAGAAGCGGAAGGACTGTGCCGGAAATAGGTAATCCCGATATCCGAGAGCTCATTTACCGAGGATATCGCATTGTCTACCGATTGAATGGTGACCGAATCGACATACTCACCGTTTTTGAAGGGTATCGGCTATTGCGACTGAGCTGACTGGATTATGAAAAACATTCAAGACGCCTGGGTACTCTGGATGTAAAATTTGTGCAGCTTTAATTTGTAAAGTCAGGAGTATTTATCAAACTTGCAGGAATTGACATCGGTTCGCGAAGTATCGAGTTTGTTCTCCTGGATGGCGAGACTTATGAAATTACCAATCGCTTCCAGGCTGAGACCTCGATAGATCTGGCCTCGCAGTTATCTGTAATAAAAGAAAGTAACAGTTGGGATGCACTGGTCTCGACCGGTTATGGCCGTCATCTATCGCAAAAGATATTAGGTGGCGAGGCGGCGACGGAAATCAAGGCCTACACTACTTCTGCGCATCACTTTTACAAAGAAATTGAAACCGTGATCGATCTTGGGGGACAAGATACGAAAGCGTTGTTGATTAATCGCCAGAATGGTCAGCTCCTTAAATTCGAGATGAACGACAAGTGTTCTGCCGGCACCGGAAAGTTCTTTGAAATGATGGCGGCGACATTGGGCCTGAGTTTGAACGAACTCGTTGCAGCGGCAATCAAAGGTGACAAATCACTCGAGATCAATAGCACCTGCACTGTGTTTGCTGAATCGGAAGTGATCTCGCTTCTGACCACTGGAATTTCCGTCGAAGATATCGCCAGAGCTATCCACGAGTCACTTTTGAAAAAATTAGTCTCACTTGCGTCAAAGATGATAACCGCTGATTCATCGTCAATTCTATTTGTTGGCGGTGGTGCTAAAAACGGGGCGCTTGTTACCTTTCTTGCGGACGCACTTGATAAAAAAGTTATCGTTCCGGAATATCCCGACTTCTTCGGTGCCTATGGCGCCGCTCTGTTATCAAAAAACTTCCTCAACAAAAACAAGGAGAAGCAATGAGTCAACTGACACCGCTCTTTACCGATGATTATGCCGATTTTCCTTTAAAACGGGCGCTTGGGCAGGTCATAAAAAAACGTGAAACCGGCTCCAAAGTTGTGGGGGCCTACTGTTCCTATGCGCCGGTAGAATTGGTCTGGGCCATGGGTGGCGTCCCAGCGGTATTATGCGCTTTTTCCAACGCACCAATAGCCAAGGCAGAAGAGACGCTTCCCACCAACCTCTGTCCGCTGATTAAATCAAGTTTTGGATTTATTGAACTGAAAACCTGCCCCTTCTTTGAACTGACTGATGCCGTTGTTGGCGAGACAACCTGCGATGGCAAAAAGAAAATGTTCGAGCTCATTGAAAAGCATCGTCCCCTGTATGTCATGGATCTTCCCCAGTGTCCGACAAACGAAGGAGCGGTCGAGTATTGGAAACATTCTGTCACCGGGTTTAAAAAGTTTCTGGAATCAGAGTTTGCTACTACGATAAGTGATAGCGACATTGAGGAGAGCATCCAGGCCAGCAATATCAAAAACAGTCTGGTGGAACGAATTTTCGCCTTTGGTGCCCATAAACCCTCGGTAATTACCTGGCAGGAAATGTATGAAGTTTCGAGCTATGCCATGGTTTCAAGTGGCGCTGAGACAATTGCCAAACTGAATGAAATTATTGCGATACTTACGGAACGCCAAGAAAAGGGTATTTTTACCTCAGAAGAGAATGCCAAGCGTGTATTGATAACAGGATGCCCAATTGGTGGCGATGTTTTGAAAGTGCTCAAGCTGGTTGACGAGGAGGGGGCGACAATTGTGGGTCTGGATAGTTGTACCGGCCTTAAGCCCTATGTCGGCAAGATTGAAGAAGGAAGTGGCGATCCACTGATGGCTATTGCAAAACGTTACCTGGAAATTCCATGTGCGTGCATGACTCCAAACACCGGGCGAACAGATACGCTTAAGAAGCAAGTTGCTCTGCTAAAACCTGATCTTGTTATCGACCTCGTGTTGCAATCGTGCCATACCTACAATGTTGAAGCAGTAAAAGTTGAGTCGTATGTCAGAAATGATCTTGGAGTGAATTATCTTAAAGTTGTGACAGACTTTTCTGCTCAGGATCTTGGGCAATTAAAGACAAGAATCGGTGCAGCTTTGGAGATGTAGTGGCAGATTGCAGATTGTAGTTATTCTGGAAGGCGCAGGTTTAATGTAAAGGGTCCCTTGAATGATGAATTTTAATCACTTCAAGGGACCCTTTATGGTCTCAAACGTTTCAGTTACCCATTACTACTCCCTGTTTCGAGGACTGTTGGGGATACCTCTGCTAAAGTATAACAGGAAGTACAATGCCGGCAGCGTTGTCATAAGCTCTTGCGAAGTTGCGTCCGTTATGCAAAGCTTACGACCCCAAAATACTTCAGTCGAATGAGAGCCATGTTCCTAAAATTGCCTCGCAAAGTTGTTTCCACAGCGCGTTCTGCCATCCAGCACCATCTTGAATGGGTTTACAGGGTGACCACCCAGAAGCCTGCAATTGTGCTTGCGTTCTGCTGTCTGTTTTTCCTGATATCCTGCTTTTCGATCACCAGAATCGAATTTGAAGCTGACATCTTCAAAATGTTCCCCCATAAGGGTCCCTTGTCTCTTTTTGTCGACACCATGAAATGGACAGGAAGCTCGGGAAACGCTTACTTTCTGCTTGAGGGAGAGAAGGGGAAGCTGACGGGTGAAGCTGATGTCTTTGCAACAAAACTGCGAGAACTGCGGGTCGATGGTCAGCCGGCTTTCAAGACGGTAAAAAACCGGATCTTCGATGCGGAAGAAGCAAAGCCCTTCACCGACTTCATCGGGTATGCGGTAACCCATCCTCAGCTCTTTGTGCCACCTGCGGATACGGAAAAGTTCTTACAGTACCTTTCTCAGCCGAAGATTGATCAGTCTCTTCAGAAAGCAAAAACAGAGCTCGCTACCCTGGCATCTCTTAAAGATCTGATTGCAGTGGATCCTCTGTACCTCCGCGACTTGATCCTGCCACGCTTGAAGAAGGCTTCGGAAGCCCTTGACCTCGATACCTCTTCACCGTTCTTGATGTCGCGTGACGGGAAGGTCCTAATCATCATAGCCGAGCCGGCCCGCCCGGTTACTGACATAGTATTCGCCAGGAAGCTGGTCGCCGGCATAAATGAAGCACGTAAGGGTTCACCGGTCAGTATTTCATGCGCTGGTGCCCACCTGAGCGCAGTCACCGATGAAGAGATAATGAAGAAGAACGTTATCGAGGGTGTGTTCCTATCGCTGGTGATCGTTCTGGCGCTTTTTTATGCGTCATACCGCAGGTTCCTGCCGACACTCCTGATACCGGTCATTCTCTGTTTCGGCATCGTGTACGCAGTAGCTATCGGAGGCCTGATTTATCCAACAATGAGTGTCATCTCGTTCGCCTTTGCTTCGCTCATCATTGGCATCGGCACCGACTATTCCATTCATATGTATGACCGATTTCATTTTGAACGGTATTCGGGACGATCGACGGAAGAGGCACTGCGGCTCACTGTCGTGGATACAGGACATGCCTTGTTTACCGCCGGCACGACCACGGCTTTTCCATTCCTAGCGCTGGTTGTTTCAGACGTGCGCGCACTTGCTGAACTAGGCGTCCTGGTTGGGCTTGGTGTCATTTCCTCACTGTATGCGACGCTGTTCTTCCTGCCGCCACTTCTGTTGTTCCTGGACAGAAAACATCCACGGATGCAATACCGCCCACTCCCTACATTCGGTTTCGGCCGTGTCTGGTATATGGCTTACAGCCGTCCTAAAAGTGCAGTGGCTGCCTGTCTCATTGTCACGGCCTGTTTTTTTGTGTCAGCGACTGAAATTTCTTTTGAATCGGAACTCAAAAATCTCCAGCCAAAATCGTCGGAGGCTTTTCAGGCACAACAAAAACTTGAGCAGCATCTGAGTATCAGTCCGAAGGAGATGATCGTCGCGGTAGAAGGTGAAAATCTGGCGGAAATCACAACAAAGGGGGGCGCTGTCGCTGCCTTGGCAGAACGATACAAGCAGCAGGGAGAGCTGGTTGCATATTCATCGCTGATGAATGTGATCAATGATGAAAACAAGCAGGAGGAAGTGATACGCCGTGTCAAGAACTGGCCGGTGGCTGGAGAACTGAAGACTGAATTGGATCGAGCGTTGCAGAAGGAAGATTTTTCATTGGAGCACTTTTCGGACTATGTCAACAGCATTGCCGGACTCCCTGGTGCCCAGGTAATCCCGTTTTCCGAAGGGGTTCAGCGTCTCGCGGCGTCTCCCTTCAGAGGGTTGGTTGAACGACACCTTGCGCACACTACCGATGGTTATCACCTTCTCACGTACCTCAATTACATCGGTAATGAATTTCACTCGGATGTATTTCTTCGGGATCTCAAAGCAGCAGTGCCCGGTGTTCGCGCTACCAGTGTGGATTTAGTCAGCCAGCAATTGACCGAATCGGTGAAACATAGTTTCGTGTGGGCGGTTTTGATCGGTGCAGTCATGGTATTTTTTCTGCTCATTTCGCACTTCAGTTCACTCACAGGGATTCTCTGCTCTCTTTTCCCTGTTTCAGCCGGTGTCATCGCCATGATTGGAGTCATGTCTTTGACCGGCATGAGTCTCAACTTCATGAATGTGATGGTTCTGGTGACGATCCTGGGGATGGGCAGTGACTACGGCCTGCATGTCGCACACCGGGTCAGAAATTGCCCAGAAGATGAGTTCGAGAGACGATTCATACAATCCGGCCGCGCTGTTTTCCTCTCAGGTCTCACAACTATTGCAGGATTTGGCTCTCTCGCACTTACCGATTATGGTGCGATGGCCTCAATCGGGTGGGCGACCAATATCGGGGTAGCTGCGACTACGATATTTACACTTGTAGCGGTGCCTGCAATCATACACTTTACATTTCTGAAGCGATCATCCTGAGAAGAATTCAGTTCCATGCTGCGTCAAACAACAAGGCCACTTTTAACCAGAAAAGTGGCCTTGTACATTGGTACTCCTGATTGGAACCTGCAATTAGGATAAAGGCTGGCAACAGTTTTCTTTCGGTCATGGGCAATGAAAAAGTTTTTTCTGCACCAAGAAGTAACCTTTTTGCACTCTGTTCATATTCGCCATGACCATCGCACCTGATTTTATAAAAAAAGGGCCTCCATCATCGGAAGCCCTTTTCATTTTGCCGAGATAATACAAACCTGGCAACGCGGATTATTTTGAGTTGATGAAAGCTGATATACAGGCTAGGTTAATCCTCAGGAATTTTAAAGTCAGGTGGGAATTTCACATGAAAACCATTCGGAGAAGTGACCGGGAGATAACCGGTCAAGAGGCAAGGGCTCTACTTGGTAAGGCTGAATACGGGGTCCTCTCCACGGTAGGCAAAGAGGGTCAGCCATACGGCATGCCCTTAAGCTATGTGTACAGGAACGATGCCATCTATTTCCACTGCGCTGTCAGTGGGCACAAGCTTGACAACTTTAAGGACAATGCAAAAGTATCTTTTTGCGTTGTCGGTACGACGAAAATTCTTCCCGATAAATTTGCCACCGAATATGAAAGTGCCGTGGTCTTTGGCGTTGTCTCCGAAGTCAGCGGTGCCGAGCGCTATGATGCATTGGTGTGGCTTCTGGAAAAATATTGTTCGGGTTATGTCGAAGAGGGCAAAGCATATATCGGGCAGAAAGATGCGGCCACAAAGGTGTTCAAGATCGAGATAAATCATATCAGCGGGAAGGCCCGAAGGTAGTTTATAATTAAAATTTTTATGCTATAACAATCCGCGATTAGTTTAATAATCCAATCCCGATCAGCAGAGGTAACGCATGTCAAAGAGAATGAAGATTTGCATCAATACTGGCGGCGGTGATGCGCCGGGCTTGAACGCTGTCATCGAGGCGGTAACCATGGCTGCCTGTAACCGTCAATGGGATGTGTACGGTATTAAAAGCGGTTATGCCGGCCTGCTGAATCCGGATGAACTCATCCACCTGACCCCCGAGAAGGTTAATGGAATTGCCAGTGTCGGGGGGACCATTCTCGGAACCACCAATAAGGGCAATCCTTTCATGATGCCGGTTATGAATGCCATCGGCGAATACGAACAGCGTGATCTGTCCGACAGAGTCATGGACAACTTCCGCCGTCTCCGGTTTGATGCGCTTATTGCAGTCGGTGGCGACGGCAGCCTCGAAATTGCCCATCGTTTTGCCGAAAAAGGGATGCCTGTGATCGGTGTTCCCAAAACCATTGACAACGATATGGGGGGAACCGTCATTTCCTTTGGTTTTGATACTGCAGTCAGCATCGCAACCGAGGCAATTGACCGTCTTCACTCCACTGCAAAATCCCATGATCGGGTCATGGTGGTAGAATTGATGGGGCGCAATGCCGGCTTTATCGCCCTTAACAGCGGTATATCCGGTAACGCCGATGTAATCCTGATCCCCGAAATTCCGTACGATATCGAAAAGGTGTGCGACAAGCTGATGGACAATGAGCTGCATGGTCACAAATATGCCATCGTCGTCGTTGCCGAAGGTGCAGTTCCCAAGGATGGTAATGTGATCGCAAAGGGTGCCGGTGAGGCGGGCCGGCAGCATGTGGTTCTGGGAGGAATTGCCGAACACGTTGCCAACGAGATTACAAAGCGCACCGGCAAGGATTCACGTTCGATCGTGCTGGGACACCTGCAGCGAGGGGGATCGCCATCCACTTTCGACCGCCTGCTTTCCTTAAGGTTCGGGGCAGCTGCCGTGAGAGCCATTGAGGATGGAAATTTCAATCACATGGTCGCTCTCCGTTCACCGGAAATTGCGCTGGTCCCGCTTGGAGAAGCGCTAGGGATACAGAAAAGGGTTCTTGTAGATGGGGATACTGTGCTGACCGCCCGGGATCTGGGCATATGTTTCGGAGATTAAAACTACTGCGGGACCTGGATACGTTTTTAAGAGCCTGCTAAAAGGGAGGTGTTTTTCATGCATCTGATCCAACTGCTGCTGCCCCTGTGCGACAATGAAGGACATCCTTTCCCCCAGTCAATGTACCTCCAGGTCAGGGATGAACTTGCCGAACACTTCGGAGGCATAACGACCTACCTTAGGTCTCCCGCCGAAGGGTTATGGAAAGAGGGGAAGTGTTGCGCTGTACGGGATGAGATCGTCATCTATGAAGTCATGGCAAAGGAACTAAACCATGACTGGTGGAAAGAATTCAGAGAGAGGCTGGAGTCGCTCTTCAGGCAGGAATCGCTGATTGTCCGTGCAAGTCAGATAGAGCTGCTTTGAGGCATTAGGCAGTGCAAAGGAAAAAATTCTTTAAATTTTCATGTGGCCATAAGGCAATGGATTTTGATTTTAATCCCTGCCTTGTGGCCTCTTTGCTTTTTGCTCTGTGTCCGGCTGATCCAGGCCGATCTGTAAATGTTTAGGAGTTGATCGCAAACAAATATTTAGTGGTTGCCATTTAGATACTAAATGGTTATTGTGATAGAAGCAAATAAAGGAGGTACATATGGCACTATCAAGCGAAACTATAGATCATGTGACCTTGCAACATTTAGTCGAAGCGGGAGCCGTCAAAGCTGCAGACGTAGTGGGCCAGCCAGGAGGATGGGGAATCGTTATTAAATACGGCATGGTCGAACGGGCATTAGCAGCACGCCGCGGGGCCATACGTACATTCAGCCGATTCGAAACCCTTGTAAGTTACTTGAAAGAAATTGGCATCTCTCAATTTTTTGTCAATGCAAGTAATTACGATCCAACTAATAAAAAAACTCACCGTCCAGACTCAGCTGTCCGGATGAAGCGCACGTTTGACGCAGCCGAGCATGACAAGTGGTTTAGAGATCAGGTTGAAGAAGGCATCCGGCAAGCGGACGATCCAAACGCAGTATGGGTGTCCAATGAAGAAGTTGAGGCGAGGGGCGCGCAACGTCGTGCAGCGTGGACCAAACAGGCTAAAGAGCGTGTTGCGTGAAACTGTTATGGTTGGAAGTAGCCATAAATGAGCGATACGACCAGCTTGATTACATCGCCTTGGACGATCCGTTCGCGGCAATCTCCCAAGACGAAGAGATAGAGCGTCAAACATCCCTACTCACCACACAACCTAAAATGGGGCGAGTAGGGAGAGTAAGGGGAACTCGTGAACTGGTAATCAGTCGCACCCCATTCATTGTGGTTTACCGCATCGAGGGAAAAAGGATAGAAATATTACGCTTCATTCACGGGGCGCAGAAATGGCCGAAATGAGCACTCGCTGGATAAAACTTTGAAGCCTCGGCATGCTGTTCTGAGAAGAGCACCGCATTATACAGAGCAAAGGAGATCCAATGACTTTATGGCAAGAGATCAAAGCTGAATTTATCGACATCATCGAGTGGATCGACGAGTCCAACGATACGTTGGCATGGCGGTTTCCTCGGTATGAAAATGAAATCAAGCAGGGCGCGCAACTGATCGTGCGCCAGTCCCAGGCAGCGGTGTTTGTGGATCAGGGCAAAATTGCCGACGTCTTTTCCCCCGGTCGGCATGAGCTGGCAACCCGAAATCTCCCGGTGCTTTCCACTCTCAGGGGATGGAAGTACCTCTTTGACAGCCCCTTCAAGGCAGAGGTCTATTTCGTCAACACAAAGAACTTTACCAACCTCAAGTGGGGGACCAAGAATCCGGTGATGCTTCGCGATTCTGAATTCGGTCCGGTGCGGCTGCGGTCTTACGGTACCTATGTGGTGAGGGTAGTTGACCCAGCCCGTTTCGTACGGGAGATTGTCGGAACCGGCGCGCATTTTACGCTTGAAGGAATCTGCGACCAGTTGAAAAATCTGATTGTGACCCGGTTTTCGGACCTGCTGGGTGAAAGCGGAATTTCTGTGCTCGACCTGGCGGCTAATTATGATGAGCTCTCCGCGCGCCTGAAAGATAAAATTGCCCCGGAGTTTCTGGAATATGGTCTGGATGTGACCAAGCTGCTGGTTGAAAATATTTCCCTTCCGATAGAGGTTGAGGAGGCTTTGGACAAAAGAACCAGCATAGGAGTCATCGGCAACCTGGACAATTTCGTCAAGTTTCAGGGCGCAAATGCCATGGAAATGGCGGCTAAAAATCCCGGTGGCGATGCTTCGGCGGGGGTAGGTATGGGAATCGGTTTTGCCATGGCCAACCAAATGGGTAAAGTCATGGCTCCGCCTCCGGTGGAACCGCAAGGCTCGTCTCCTCCGACTCTTCCCCCGGGGGCGGCAGCTGTTAACTATTTTGTCGGCAAAAACGGCAAACAGGCTGGACCTTTTGATGAAACTGCAGTCGCTGCCTACATCGGAAAAGGGGCAATCACAGAAGAGACGCTGATGTGGAAGGCAGGCATGGAAGGGTGGGAGGCAGCAGGAAAATTCCCCGAGTTTGTGTTGCTGTTTGATAGTAACCCGCCGCCGTTGCCACAATAGAAAATTCTACCCATAAAGTCGGCTCTCGCAGAGCCCGCAGAGAACGCAGAGAGAAGCACAACAGGTCTCCTCCCCCCAGCGGGGGGAGGAGACCTGTTGAAATGATTAGCGGGAAATTAGTATTGATCAATGTCTTTGGTTCCAATATTTTGATCTAACAAATCAGCACAGGAGACAGCGTGGCACATTGCAGCAGTTGTTCGGCGCCGCTTCCGCCGAACTCGATCATATGTGAATATTGTGGAAGCCGCAACGATACCGACCTCGCTGGTATCCATTACTATACAACCCACAAAACGGATTCCGGGCGTACCTGTCCGCGGTGCTCCGTTAGCCTGAGAACCATCAATCTGAAGGCAGATGGGAAGTTCCTGATTGAACGGTGTGATCAGTGTTGCGGCCTGTTTTTCGATCCGGGTGAGTTGGAAGCGCTTCTTGATTCCACGGTTTCCAACGTCTTTGAAATCAACAGAGTACGGTTGGACAGCATCAACAAGGTCTTGGGAACCGGCGATTATGCCATTACCTATATCAAGTGCCCTGTGTGCTGCACATTGATGAATCGCATGAACTTCGGCGCAAAAAGTGGTGTCATCGTGGACCGCTGCAAAGATCACGGGGTGTGGCTTGACGGTGGCGAACTCAGACATCTGTTTGAATGGATGAAAGCAGGTGGAAAGCTTCTTCACCAAGAAAAGCTTGAAGAAGAGAAGAAAAGGCAAGAGAAGGAGAGGGATCTCGAGTTGCGGAAAAAGTCGATGGATTCTGCCACCGGCAGGTGTCCAGCCGAAGATGATTCCTCAATCTTTGGTGGAACTTCAGGTAGTGATACACTTAATATTGTTGATGTCGTAGCCACAGTTGTTCGCTTCTTTACAAGGATCTAGATCAGCTGATCTCGTTGCAAAGTTGTCTCTCGCAGAGCCCGCGGAGAACGCAGAGAAAAGCACAACCGAAACCGTTTTAGCTTAGATCAAAGGTCTTTAAATCAAGGGATTTTCGTGAGGCTAATGTTTTCTTTTCCGGTATTGTTTCTCGCTTACCATTTTCACAATCTCCGTTAACCCCCGCCACACATGGTAGATCCCAAATCCCTGCTATACTTTGTAGATGGGTACTCTCTCTGTTTCACACTATCAAAACGAATTTGCCCGCTATGGCACCCGGGCAATTCAAGATCATCTTATGGCCGGGTTTTAAACCCGTCCTTACATTTTATTATTATTTTTTGTAACCTTTATCTCCCCGCTGCCGTCTAACCAGACAGATGTCCATTTCAGTAAGGAGGAAACAACATGAAGCCTGGAATTAAATACACTCTGGCTGCTGCGGTGATTATGACGTCAGTAGCTCTTGCACCCGCCACAGCCCCTGCGTACATTGGTGACGATGGTCCGGCACCGATTGCCCAACACATGAAACAGATGGCAAAGGAACTGCAGCTGTCTCCACAGCAAAAGCAGCAGATCAAGGAAATCTTCGATCGTAACAAGCCTGCGGCAGAACCTCTTTTCAAGCAGATGAAGACCGAACGGCTTGCGTTGCGGTCACTTGTTCAGGCAGACACCATCGACGAGGCTGCCATTCGGGCACAATCTGCAAAGGTTGCTGCCATACAGGCTGACCTGGCAGTGCAGCGCGCTCGTGTCCATCAGGAGATCAGGGCAATCCTGACACCGGAACAAATTGCCAAGGCCAAGGAACTTCAGGCGCAGCGCGACAAGCGTATGGAAAATCGCGCCCATCAGGGAAAACGATCCAAACGGGTACAGTGATTCTAATCAATGGATGATGTTACACAGCAATTATCCGACGAACGCCTCATCGCGGCCACTCTGACTGGCAATGATGAGGCGTTTGCCCGTCTTGTTGCCCGGCACAAGGGTCGCATCTTCCGGCTTGCCTCACGGTTTGCGCGGGACAACGACGACCTGGAAGATATCTGCCAGGAGGTCTTTATCAAGGCCTATGAGAATCTGGGGAAGTTTCGCGGTCAGGAGGCTCCTTTTGAGCACTGGGTCACTAAAATTGCAGTTCATGCCGGCTACGATGCACTGCGCAGAAACCGGCATGGAAAACGCCACCAGACGTTGGATGACATGCCGTTTGAACTTAAAGACGATGCCGAAGCGGCACGCAGTGATGCACGACAGGCACGGCAGCTGCTGCATCAGGCAATGACTTTTCTTTCGCCTGATGAACGGCTGGTGATCACCCTGATGGAGTTGGAAGAAATGACCCTGCGGGAAACATCACAGCTGACAGGTTGGAGCGAGGCAAATGTGAAGGTGCGCGCATTCCGTGCGCGCCAGGCACTCAGGAAAATTCTGGAGAAACATGATGCGAAATGATGGTGATCAAAAACTGGATGCTCTTTTTGCCACGGCGCGACGTGAGCAGCCTGATACCTCGGCCCTTGAAGCGCATTTTGAAACCAGGCTGATGGCACGATTGTCAGAGCGCAGGACCAGAGTCCCCTGGCAATTGATGATCTGGCGAATGCTGCCGGCTTTTGCTGTTATTGCCCTGCTCATACTGATCTGCAGCTTTACCCTCAACCCGGCGAGATCCAGTGACCTGTTTGCGGCCATCACCGGGGGGCAGGAGGAGCAGATGGCAAGAAACTATCTGTTGGGAGAGTGAGATGAAAAACATGAAAGCGATCATCGGGATACTGCTTATTTTTGCCTTGGGGGCCGCCAGTGGCGCCATCGTGACGCATATGGTTCATCGTGCCAGGATGGAGTCATTCATAAAGGGGGGACCGGAGGCAAAGGAGGAAGTCATCGTCTCCAAGCTGACACGAAAGCTCGACCTTGACAGCAGGCAACAGGAGCAGGTCAGAGCGATCATCCATGAAAATCATCGTGCCATGCAGCAGATCAGGAAACAGTATCACCCTCAGATTCAGGCCATTCTCGAGCAGGGACAGGCACGCATCGCTACCATCCTGACTCCGGAACAGCGGGAAAAATTTCGGGTTATCATAGAAGAACGTAAAAAGCGCCATCGGCCGGAGGAACCCTGAACGGTTTTTGGTCGTTCTCACTTGCCACTCGGCCCCTGGTTGACACTCCCCCCACAATTCCGCTGATCCTCCCTTCGGAGCTGCTGGAACGATGGCCGGATATCGCTTCGAGCGAACGTCACATGTCTTCCGCCAACGCCCGTATCGGCATCGCGCGTGCTGCCTATGTGATTGAGGCATATATTGTTGATTTCGTATCCTTCGATACAAGGATTATCATTGAGCTTGACGGTGGATAGCACGCGGAAAACGGGGTAGTACGATGAACAAAGAGATGCTTGTCTGCGTAAAAACGGCTTTGTTGTGCAACGATTTTGGAACAATGAAGTATTTGAAAACATTGAAGGTGTTCTTGAACTCATCAGGCTGCATTGCCTGAAAGCGACTTCCCCACCCCCAGCCCCCTCCTTTAGGCCCTGTGGGTCCGCCAGGGGAGGGGGGCGATGATTACCGGGGAATTTGAAAAAGGTTCGGCCATTATCAGTTACTTTCGGAGGGAGAATTGAAGGTGTGCTTGCATATACTGGGTTGGTTCATCTTGACCTGCATGGTCTGCTGGGCTAGCCTGGCGATCTACTATTCCAACCTTCCGGCAGTGGTTCGCCCGATCGCTGCGGCCCTGTTCGCGATTGGGTCGTTCGGCGCTTTTTACTTTATCCGGGCGCATGTATTCGCGATCTCTGGTTTTGGTGCCATCTTCGTCGTCGTACTGCTCTGGTGGCTCAGCATCCCCCCCTCGAACAATCGGGACTGGCAGCCGGATGTGGCCCTGCTTCCATCCGCCACCATCGATGGCAACATGGTGACCATCCACAACATCCGCAATGTGGACTATCGAAGCGAAAGCGACTATACCGTGCGGCACTATGACGCAAGCTTTAATCTCGCCCAGCTGAGGAGTGTCGACAATTTCCTTGTCTACTGGGGGTCACCGCTCATAGCACATACCATGATGAGTTTTGGATTCGATGATGGACGCTATCTCTGTTTTTCCATCGAAACACGCAAATGCATTGGCCAGAAATACTCAGCAGTGAAGGGCTTTTTCAAACAGTATGAACTGACCTATGTGGTTGCCGATGAGCGGGATCTGGTCCGCTTGCGCACCAATTATCGCCATGAGGATGTCTATCTCTTCCGTCTCAATGCGTCCAAGGAGGTCATGCGGTCAACGCTCCTGGAGTATCTGCGGGTAGTGAATCGGCTGAGGGAACAGCCGGAATGGTACAACGCGCTCACCAACAACTGCACCCCCAACCTCCGCGGCCATACCGCACCCTATAATCCCAGGGGCAAATGGGACTGGAGGCTTGTTGCCAACGGCTATGTGGACAGGTTCATGTATGAAGAGGGGGTGCTTGACCGGAGCCTGCCGCTTTCTGATTTGAAGAAGCGTAGTTATATCAATGGAACGGCCAACGCAACTGGGGATGCTTCCGATTTTTCGAGGCGCATCAGGGCAGGAGTGCTTTAAAAGATTTTCGACCACAGCACGAGCAGGCTGCTCCCGGAGGCACCATTTCTGAGAAAGCCGTTATCGCGGGTATATTCCAGATAGAGTTGGGATTGCCATAAAAAGCCGCTGGTCAGGCCAACCGAAAAAGCGTCTCCCCTGGCTTCCGAAAATTTTTGCTGTGGGGAGGAAAAGATGTTGCGATTGGCCCACACAAAGGTTTCTCTCAGGTGGAGGTACAGAAAGAAGAACAGCTCTCTACGATACTCCAGGGTGCCGATTGCGTAATCGGATGCATAGAACTGGCTGAACACTGCCCCGGGGTAGGGGTGGCGGATGAGATCGACGTTTTCACTCGGGAAGGGGCCGCCCCCTATGCGAAAGGATGAAAAACGGTCCAGGTTGTGATCGGGGGTGAACCCGCCGTACACGCTGGCAAGCAGTCGGTTCCGTTCGGACAGTCCAGGTATTCCCATGGCACCGGAAAGATAGCCGGAAAATTTCACATAATCCCTGGTGCTTGCGCCTCGCAAATCGCCACCTCCGTAATTGGCATCCGACCAGGTATCCCGCCTTGTCAGTTCCAGATCCACACCCCCGGCCCAACCCGAGTGAGGAAGTTCCAGCAGGTTTCGACTGAAACTGTCGTAGCGTCCACGCAGCCTTAAGCCGTGTACCAGGGTGTCAGGAGGAAGTCGCACCTGCGGACCGGTATCCCTGGAGGTATTTGAGTAGAGATAGCCGGCATGGTAGAACGCCTGCAGCTTCAGATCGTTGTCCACATGATACGGGGCGACCGGTCTACGCCAGCCAGTACCGAGCCAGCCGGAGAAAGTTCCCCACCAGATCGAGCTCTCCTTGACTTCTTTACCATTGACGATTTCTGTCGTTGGAACCGGAAGAGTCTCGTTCTCCAGATGCCCGAGCAGTTCCAGTTCGCCAAAGCTTCGGGTCAGATCCAGTTCGTTTTGAAAAATCGATACCAGGGCGCGTACATTGTGTTTTTCCCAACGATGGCGCCAGTAGAGGGCACCGATCGGCAATACATCGGAGCCCCCCAGTTGAGGGGTGAAATACATGCCACCCAGGGTGATCACGGCAAAGACATTGTCACGATTGCGTTGTGGGACATGAATGGGATAACCTAAGAAAGTAGTGTTCAATTCATCACCGGCAAGGGGGGTGCGATATTCATCATGCGCACCATCCAAGGCTTGACCGGCGCGCTGCTCCACGGGCAGTGGCTCTTCGGCCCGGGCAGTGGCGAAAACAAACACACAAGCCAGAGTACATAAAATTTTAACGTGGTGCCTGAACATGCTGGCTCTCACTTCAAAGTTCCTCCACCTTCAAGGGGAGGGAAGAGTAATTAAAGTGCCTTATAAAAATATCATGCGTTGCTGCCGATTCAAGGATGGCAAGGTTAAATAAACTGTCGATTGCACAGCAGAAATATTTTTGTGATTTTTAAGAATACTGCTATACAAAGTGACATGGTAAAGAAACTGCACCCAACAAATAAGGGCAAGCTACCCCCCCCCCCCGGAAAAACCCTTGGCACCTGAACTGCTCCCTTTCCCAATTGTCGGCATCGGCGCTTCCGCCGGCGGACTGGAGGCGCTGGAGCAATTCCTGGCGAATGTGCCCCCCGGGAGCGGCATGGCCTTTGTCGTCATTCAGCACCTTGACCCGAATCATAAGGGTATCCTGCCCGAACTGCTCCAACGCGCCACCCCCATGCAGGTTCTCCAGATCAGGGACCGTATGCGAGTCAAGCCGGACTGCGTCTATGTAATTCCCCCCAACAAGGATTTATCCGTTTTGCACGGTGTGCTGCACCTGTTCGAGCCCGCGGCTCCCCGCGGCCTGCGCCTCCCCATCGATTACTTTCTCCGTTCGCTTGCCGATGACCGGCAGGAGCGAAGCATCGGTGTGATCCTTTCCGGCATGGGCTCGGACGGCACGATGGGCCTTCGGGCAATCAAGGAAAAGGGGGGGGTGGCGCTGGTGCAGGAACCTGCCACGGCCAAATTCGACAGTATGCCGAGGAGTGCCATTGGTGCAGGGTTGGCCGACCTGATAGCCCCGGCCCAGGATCTACCCACCAAGATCATCGACTATTTACGCTATGCCCGTGTGCTTGCCACAAGCGAATCACCTCTGGTGGAGAGGGACTACAACGCTCTGGAAAAAGTCCTGATTATTTTACGGACCAGGACCGGCCACGATTTTTCGATGTACAAGAAGAACACCGTGGACCGGCGGGTAGAGCGACGCATGGGCATTCACCAGATAAAACGTATCGGCTCCTATGTTCGTTTCTTGCAGGAGAACCCCCAGGAGGTGGAGATTCTCTTCAAGGAGCTTCTGATTGGCGTGACCAGCTTTTTTCGCGATCCGGCGGCCTGGGAACAGTTGCAGAACGTGGCCCTTCCGGCGCTCCTGGCAAACCTTGCGACCGGCGGTATACTGCGGGCCTGGTCGGTTGGCTGCTCAACCGGAGAGGAGGCGTATTCCCTGGCCATGATCTTCAAGGAGGCGCTGGAAAAGATCAAGCCCCCCGGTCATTTCACACTGCAGATCTTTGCCACCGATCTGGATAGCGACGCCATCAATAAAGCGCGCCAGGGTGTCTATCCCGAGAACATTGTCGCCGATGTGTCACCTGAGCGCCTGCAGCGGTTTTTCATCAAGGATCAGAACGAATACCGGGTGGGAAAAGAGATTCGCGAGATGGTCACTTTTGCCACCCAGAATGTCATCATGCATCCGCCGTTTACCAGGCTCGATATTCTCATCTGCCGTAACCTGTTGATCTATCTGACACCGGAACTGCAGAAAAAACTTCTGCCGCTTTTTAATTACAGCCTGAACCCGGGCGGTGTCCTTCTTCTAGGTACTTCGGAAACAGTGGGCTCTTTCGAACAGTTGTTCACTCCAATCAACAGCAAGATGCGACTCTATCGAAAACGCGAGTCCGTACTGCCCGCTGAGCCGGTTTCCTTTCCGGCCTCATTTGCCACCGGCCAAAAAGGGGCCCCCATGGAGTTGCCGATGTTGAAACCAGCAGTTAATCTTCAATCGCTTGCCGATCAGCTGCTGCTGCAGCATTTTTCTCCGCCTGCCGTGCTAACCAACGAAAAGGGGGATATTCTTTATATCAATGGTCGAACCGGCAAATATCTTGAGCCTGCGGCCGGCAAGGCCAACTGGAATATTTTCGCCATGGCACGAGAAGGGCTTCGTTTCGATCTGGGCAGCGCCTTTCAGAAGGCTCTTCGCCAAAAAGAGAGTGTCACCGTCAAAGGGCTCAAGGTCGGGGAGGGTGCCGGCAGTCAGACCGTCAACATCACAGTGCAGGCCATCGAAGAGCCGGAGGCGCTGCGGGGAATGGTGATGATCGTCTTTACCGACGTGGAAACTCCACCGGCGAAGAAAATGTCCGGCGCCCCCAAGAGCTCTTCTCCTTGCGGTGCCAGGGCTCTCGAACTGGAGCAGGAACTTCAGCAGGTCCGCGAGGAACTTCAGGCCACTCGCGAAGAGAAGCAGACTTCGCAGGAAGAATTGAAGAGCACCAACGAGGAGTTGCAGTCCACCAATGAAGAGCTGCAATCCACCAACGAGGAGCTGACCACCTCCAGGGAAGAGCTGCAGTCCCTCAACGAAGAACTGCAGACAATCAATGCCGAGCAGCAATCCAAGATGAACGAACTGTCGCGGGTTAATGACGACATGAGGAACCTGCTCAACAGTACGGAAATCATCACCGTGTTCCTGGATAACGAGCTCAAGGTGCGCAGGTACACTCCGGGGGCCGATAATATCTTCAAATTGATCCCGGGTGATGTGGGGCGACCGCTGTCCGACATCGTCAACAACCTCATTTATCCCGAGATGACCGAAACAGCCAGCGAAGTGCTGCGGACGCTGGTCTTTTCGGAGAGGCAGATATCGTCCGCTGACGGGTGCTGGTTCCTTGTGCGTATCATGCCTTACCGCACGATGGAAAACGTCATCGGCGGCGTGGTGATTACCTTTGCAAATATCACCGCGGCCAAGGTGTTGGAAGCGGAACTGCGCGAAGAAATCTCACACCTCAAAAGTCAGCTTTAAGCTGAAGCTCGCACGATCAACGACTAGAAATTTTCGAAAATCTATCAAGGCAGGAATACTATGCCAATCGACAAAGAGAAAACCTTACAAATGAATCGTGAAGAGCTGCGCCGCCGGGCCGAAGAGCGTGTGAATGCTAAAAGGGCTGGCTTGTCCCCATCCGAAGGAGAAGAGGCAACCAAGCGGCTCGTTCATGAACTTGAGGTGCATCATATTGAGCTGGAGATGCAGAATGAAGAGCTCCGCCAGGCCAGGGATGAGGTGGAAACCGCTTTGAAGCGGTATGCCGACCTCTATGATTTTGCCCCGGTCGGTTACTGTACCCTTGACCATGACTGGATCATTCATGAGGTGAACCTTACCGGGGCCTCCCTTTTGGGGAGCGATCGATCAGGGCTGGTAGGCCGTTCCTTTGAGCTTCGTGTTTCAAGGGAAGACCGCCAGGCTTTCTCTGCTTTTCTCGGCACTGCATTGGACAATAGGCAGAAAGCTTCCCTGGAAGTGCTGCTCGACAACAGTGATGGCCAATCCCGCTGGGTGCAAATCGAGGCCTTGTGGGATGAGCTCGGGCGGGAGTGCCGTTTGGGCATCATTGACATCACTGAGCGCAGGCGCGCCCAGGAGGAGCTCGAGGAGAAACGACGGGAACTCGAAGAGCTCAACAAGGATCTGGAAGCACGCATCGCCACGGCGGTGGATGATTTGCGCCAGAAGGACCAGGTGCTGATTCTGCAGGACCGCCAGGCTGTTATGGGCGAAATGATCGAGAACATCGCCCATCAGTGGCGTCAGCCGCTTAACACGCTGGGATTGGTTGTCCAACACCTGCCGCTTGCCCACGAGACGGGAAGCCTAAGCAAAGATTTCTTGGATGAAAACGTTGCAATGGCAATGAAGGTGATCCAGCAAATGTCACGGACCATCGATGACTTCAGGGGATTTTTCCGGTCTGACAAGAAGATGACTGTTTTTCATCTCAACGAGGCGATCTCGCATACACTTACTTTCGTAGATAAATCATTCGGAAATCACAAGATCGGTATTGCTTTTAACCCAGAAGGTGATCCTGTGATCAATGGCTACCCGAATGAATATGCGCAAGTTCTCCTGAATATCCTGATGAATGCCCGCGATGTCATACTTGAACGCCACCCGGTGGATGCCATGATTACGATTTATGCGTTTGCAGAAGGTGAAAGGTCGGTGGCGACTATCGGCGATAACGCCGGCGGCATTGCGGAGGAATTTATTGGAAAGCTGTTCGATCCGTACTTCACCACCAAGGGACCGGACAAGGGGACCGGAATCGGCCTGTATATGTCCAAAATTATAATCGAGAAAAACATGGGAGGACGACTGACGGTGCGCAATACCGATAGCGGCGCGGAATTCAGAATCGAAGTCTGAGAGGTTGTTGAAAAACAGCCATCTCGCCGCCGTCCTCGAAAGCCACCTTGTACGGCGTAGCGCTGCTGCACCTTTTTGAACAACCTGAGTAGCAATAAGTCTACATGTCCCTCGCTGTATCCCCCAAACCGCAAAATTCCCCTGAAATGTCGTTTCATACAACTTAATGCTATGAGCGGACTTTATGCAGTTACTTGCTATAATTTAGTGTCCAGCGTCCTTCTTGTGCCGGTCAGGTATCTGACTGCGAGAGGAGTCTGGCGAGCAATCGACACGGATAAAGTATTAAATATCGATAGAGGTCAACATTATGGGCAAGAAAGGGAATAAAGATCAAAAGGGTGTTGCCAGGAATCTGCCTGCGGCTAACAAACATGCAGGATCTCCCGATGTGGATGCCAGTCAGCGCAAACAGGCCGCCGATCTGCGACAGGGTACTGCAGGCCTGCGCCAGGAAGCAGCATCGTTGCGGCAAGATACGGCAGTACAGCGCAATGCCACTGCCGATCAACGCGAAAAAATTGCTGATCTTCGCCAGAATACCGCCGACAAGCGTGAAGAAATTGCTGATCTGCGTGAAGGTACTGCAGACCTGCGCCAGGATACCGCTGATCTGCGCCAGGATGCTGCTGATCAGCGTGAAGAGAGAGCCAGAGTAAAAGCTATAAACAGTGAGCACGCCAATGCCAGGATACGAGAGGCTAACGAACGCCTCATCCTCGCTACAATTCGTGCCCAGACGATGACAGCGGCTGCCGAACTGGCCACCGCGCAGATGTCGTATATGGCTGAACACGATTTTCTGACCGGCTTGCCGAACCGGTCTTTGTTGACCGATCGCCTCTCCCAGTCAATAGCGCTGGCCCAACGTCATCAAAAGAAGGTCGCTTTGATGTTTCTCGATCTTGACCACTTCAAGCACATTAATGATTCCCTCGGACATGCGGTCGGTGACCAGTTGTTGCAGTCAGTTGCAAAGCGTCTGCAAGCAAGCGTACGTCTTTCCGATACGGTCAGTCGTCAGGGAGGAGATGAGTTTGTGGTGCTGCTTTCGGAAATTGACGGGGTGCAGGACGCCGTACTTTCCGCGGATAAATTGCTGGACGCGATGGTTGAGCCACACTACATCCTTGGCCACCAACTCCGCGTTAACGTCAGTATCGGTATCAGTATCTATCCCGATGACGGCATGGATGTGGAGACGGTGATGAGAAATGCCGATACTGCGATGTATCAGGCCAAGAATAGCGGTCGTAACACCTTTCAGGTTTTTCTTCCTGAAATGAATATTCGCGCAGTAGAGCGACAATCCATTGAGCAGGCGCTGCACCGGGCGCTGGAGCAGCACAAGTTCTTGTTGCATTACCAGCCAAAAGTTAATCTTGATACCGGTGCAATTACCGGCGCAGAAGCTCTTATCCGCATGCAGGAAACTGACGACCAGCTCGTCTATCCTATGAACTTCATCACGATTGCCGAGGAGAGCGGTCTGATTCTGCCGATAGGGAGATGGGCACTGCGTGAAGCGTGTCGTCAAGCAAAAGCCTGGTTGGAAGCGGGTCTTGACATCGGACAGATTGCGGTCAATGTTTCCTCCAGGGAATTCCATAGCAAGGATTTTTTGGAAGGTCTTATTGCTATTCTCAATGAAACCGGTCTGGATCCGGGGCACCTGGAACTGGAAATGACCGAAAGTGGATTGATGCAGGATACGGAGCCGACAACGGTGCTCTTGCACGCGCTCAAGAAGCTGGGCGTTCATATCGCCATTGATGACTTCGGGACCGGTTATTCCAGCCTCAGCTATCTGATGCGCTTCCCGATTGACACGCTTAAGATTGATCGTTCCTTTGTGCGTGACCTGGATGATGACGATACCGGCTTTTCCGGCGAAGCCATCGTCAGCGCGGTTATTGCCATGGGCTCGAGCCTCAAGCAGCGTGTCGTGGCCGAGGGGATTGAAACGCAGCACCAGCTGGCATTTTTGCAATCCCATCACTGTGTGGAAGGACAGGGCTTTTACTTCAGCCGGCCTGTTCCTGCCGACGAATTTGCCGCCTTACTGGCAGCCAGGGGAGCACACTAACAGTCGAAGCAATTTGCACTATGGAATGAGTGTGTCACGCCGGAGCCAGGTTCTCAACTTTTACTTCGACCCAGATCCCGTTATGCTCATTTGATAAAGTTTTACCTGTCCTGAGTGTAATGGAGCGTTATGGGAATTGAAGGAAGGGAAATATTTGCGCTTTCGTTGCCATATCGGTCACTCTTATCTGCCTGAAAGTTTGTTGGCAGACCAGACCAGAGCGGTGACGACGGCACTTTATTCGGCTATGCGGACACTTGAGGAAAAAATCGCTTCATTGCGCCGGATAGCACAGGAAATAAAAGAAAAGCTGCCTAAAGAGAATCAGAGGTATGAACAACAGGTCAGTGAGCTGATAGAGCAGAAGATTATAATCCAACAACTGATCCGGAATTTATAAAGAAAAAAACATCCTGTGGCCACTCCAGAAGAACATCGATTGACAATTAATTAAAATTAAATTAATCTTTGCCGGCTTTGCCAGGAACTGGAGTTTACAGGAGGAAACCATGCCCGGCGTTGATGACACGCAAGAAGTTGTGAACGAAGAAGAAGCCCAGACCGACCAAACGCAGTCAGAGAATGATTCCATTCCCTTTGTGGTGGGAACCGGCGCTTCGGCAGGCGGAATTGAGGCTTTCTGTGCGCTTCTGGAGGCTCTTCCCTCTGATACCGGCATGGCCTTTATTCAACTACATCTACGATCTTGGAAACGGCCAGTGGAATATCCCCGAGTTTCGTCGGCTTCTCGAAGAAATCCTCCCACGGGAGATATCCTTCAGCGATTATAAAATTGAGCACGATTTTCCCAGGCTGGGCAAGCGGCGAATGCTGCTGAATGCACGCAAGCTTCAAGAAGAGGGGGGGGACGGCAAGATCCTCCTGGTATTTGAAGAAATAGAATACAGGCAGGGCATCGGAATGGCTAAAGACAGCAAACAGCTTGAAATGGAAATTTCTCTTGAAAAGCAGATTTCCCAAAATCGGAACCTGAACACCAGGCTTCTTGAACGTGAAGCTGTTATTGATCTTCTTACGTCCGAATTGCGTAATACCCAGCATCTTCTGGAGGAGTCCCGCGAAAGTTATGGCGACCTGTATGATTTTGCTCCTGTCGGATATATCACCATTAACCATGACGGGATTATTGAGGAAACTAACGCTACTTTTGTGGGAATGATGGGCATTGATCAGCGAACGGTGCTCCG
Organism: Pelotalea chapellei; assembly: GCF_018531195.1. GTDB lineage: Bacteria > Desulfobacterota > Desulfuromonadia > Geobacterales > Pseudopelobacteraceae > Pelotalea > Pelotalea chapellei. The sequence goes on from NZ_JAHDYS010000022.1 coordinate 38,449, forward strand.
ATCTCCTTTCGGCGTTTTTCTCGCTTCAAAGGAAGACCTGGATCTTTTTCTTGAGCACATGAGCCGTTGCCGCAAGGAAGGGACCAAAATCAACACTGAACTGAAGTTGAAGCACCGCACCGGCGCCGTACTGGATGTACAGCTTTCAAGTGTTCCCTCTGCAGATTACCCTAAACGTGCCGTTGTGTATCGGACCGGTGTGATAGACATAACTGACCGGAAGCAGGCTGAACGGGCCCGTGAGGAGAGCAGGCGGCAGCTGCAGCTGATTATTGACGCGGCACCTGTTCCAATCGGGTACCTTGATCGGGATCAGCGCTTCGTGTTTGTGAATGCCGAGTACCTGCACAAATTCTCGCTGCAGCAGCAGGAAGTACTTGGCCATACCTTTACCGAGGTACACCGCACGGCTGCTGAAGTACTGTTTGGCGACAGGTTTGAAAAGGGAATCGCAGGTGTGGCGAGCGAGTTTGAAGGTGAGGTTACGTGTCACCGGTCGGGTGATGAATTTTTCCTGCGGGTAAACATAGCCCCTGATTGCGACCCCGGCAGTGCTCCATGCGGCATTATTATTGTTGCCACCGATCTGACCTACCAGAGAAGGCTTCTGCAAGAGGCTCAGAATGCAAAACAGTCGGCTGAAAACGCCAGCAATGCTAAAAGCCAGTTTCTTTCAAACATGAGTCATGAGCTCCGCACCCCAATGAATGGCATACTGGGTACACTTCAACTGGTGCTCGAAGGGTATGCGGAACCTCTCCAAAGCAGACAGCGCGAGCTCCTGACAAAATCCTATGACGCCGGAAAGTCGTTGCTGCGGATTTTGAACGATCTGCTGGACATGTCCAGGATTGAAGCGGGAACCTTGTCTATTGAGCAGGAAAGCATGTGTATCCGGCAATGCGCTCAGGAGGGGGTCGAGCTCTTTGCCGATAAAGCCCAGAAGAAAGGCATCAACCTCACCTGTTCCATTGCTGATGAGGTTCCTCTACAGGTATGGGGAGATTATGTCCGTTTGCAGCAGGTTCTCATCAACCTGATCGACAATGCTCTCAAATTTACTGAGCAGGGTTCGGTGATGCTTGAGATTTCGGCCGGTCCGGGATCTGATGACAGGAGTGTGGAAATCTTCTTCAGGATATCCGATACCGGCATCGGTATTTCCCCCGACAAAAAAGACCTGCTCTTCAAACCGCTGAGCCAGCTTGACGAGTCTCACACCCGCCGTTACGGCGGCATTGGCAGCGGTCTTCCTATCAGCGAAAATATCATCCGCATGATGGGTGGAGCTATAGACATCGAGAGCAGCGTGGGGTCCGGCAGTTCGTTTTCCTTCTCGATTCCTTTCCGGGTGGAAGCTGTTACTCAAGAGCCGGCACCTTTGCAAGCTGAAGAAGTGCCTGTTGCTGCCCCTGTTAATCATTACGGGAAAGTGCGGATACTTGTGGCAGAGGATGACGTTCTGGCAGGGGAGATTCTGGGGAAGGTTCTTGAAATAGAAGGTTTTGAATGGGATGTCGCCCACGACGGCCAGGAGGCTATCTCGAAATGGGAAAACAACGACTATGGCCTGATTATCATGGATGTGCAGATGCCGAAAATGGATGGCCTTACAGCGACCAGCATCATTCGTGAAAAGGAAAACGCTGTCGGCAAACATACGCCCATTGTGGCTATTACGGCTTATGCCAACAAGGAAGATGAAGATTACTGTCTAAAGATCGGGATGGATGCTTTTCTTCCGAAACCGCTGGATTTGAAGAAAGGTTTGCAGGTGATTACCTGTCTTGTCCAAAGAGGTGAACAGATGACAGATTGTTCAGCTTTTCAACACAATTCATAATTATTCCTTGTTTCTTTCCAACTCAAGTCTCGCCATTATTTCTGCAATGTCTTTATTCAGTTCAAGAATTTTATCCCGATAAAAAACAAGTTGTGCCTTATCCTTCATCTGGAGTTCATCACCCTCGTCAAAATGAGCAATGACTCTGTTCAAAGCTGATATTTCTGGCTCTTCCGGATCGCACATATGCTGTCTCTTGTAATTTTTTATTAATTTGTTTTTTAACATTCACGTTATTATATGTCAATTTCTTAATTGATATTTTCAGTGAAAAGACCAAGTCATGAAGCGGGAAAGGTAGTATTTACGGGGTTTTGTGGGAAGATTTATTTTCGAGTTACGTGATTTAGCGCAAGGGCTGAGCATTATTGTTCTGGATTTTTTTCTAATTAGATTAAATGCTTACATAAAAAAAACAGACAAATTCTGAGCATAGCCTTTAAAATCGAGTGGTAACCTTTGTTAAACGGATTTTTATCCCAACTACAAAGGAGAAGGCATATGCAAAAAAGTAGCATACGAGGTATTGCTGCCGGATTTGTGGCAGTTGGTCTTCTGTTTATCGGTTCTGAATCGTGGACCCAATCAGGTGCGTCAAAGCCGGGTAAAACAAAGACTGCACCACATGATGCTGTACTGGACGCCCAGACTCCACAGGAAGTGCAGATAAAGCGGCCCGAACAGCGCAAGACAGAGCGGGATAAATCCGATGTTTTCACGGCTGTAAAGGCAGATCCGTCTTCTACCGCATTCAAGGACCAGCCTGAAGAAGGAAAGCTTAACGGTTTCGAATTTTATCGTGATCCCTTGAACGCCAAGAAACCGATGATGACCTTTGAAGAGGTGTACGAGGCAGATGTGGCTGCCAAACCTGTTGTGATGGAGAAACAGCAGAAACTGCTGGAAATGAGATACGACCTGACCCCGAAGCTGGACAAGGAGTCAACCATGAGTCGCGGGAAACCGTTGCCTGTGGGGCCGACTGCGCGACTTCCCGAAGGCACTACCTGGGATAGTCTGAGTTCCATGAAGGCAGAGGAAATCCGCAGGAATAATCAGTTCCCTTATCCACCGCTGCCTCATCCCAAGCAGGTGGCCGGCGGCCAGGTGTTTCCGAAGATGCAGATAGAGATGTTTCCGCGATTGGAGCGGTTCGACGTTGATTTCGATCTGCCCGAGGCCTTCCTGCCGGAATTTCCTCCCGCTATTTTTCTTCAGAACCGACCGGAACTCGGTGATGTTTCGCGGGGCGAAGTCGTGTCCATCAACAATTTCCACCGTCTGTTCAAGGACCTGCTTACGCCGGTACAGCTCGATGGTCTGCGCTTGCTGCTGACTCCGCTTCCCCAGGAAGAATTCAATCTAACCGATGATCGCAAGACTGCACAGCCCACCCTGGGAGTTGCGTGTATGGATTGTCACGTCAACGGTCACACCACCGGTCAGTTCCATCTCAGTCCGGATATTCGTCCCCAGGAGCGCCGCTTCAGGCTGGATACCACCAGTCTGAGGGGTATGTTCAATCAGCAGATCCATGCTTCCAAACGAAGCCTTCGCTCTGTTGAAGATTTTACCGAGTTTGAGCAGCGTACCGCCTATTTCAACGGGGACCCGATCCATGCCATGAAGAAAGGCATCGTGGAGATTCCGCGTCTGCTGGTGCCGCACATGGCCCAGATGCAGAACATGTTCGATGTTCCCCCAGCGCCAAAACTTGCGGTTGGAGGGCGTCTTGATCCCGAAAAGGCGACCCCGATAGAATTGGCCGGGGAAAAAGTGTTTTTTGAAAAGGGAAAATGCGCTTCCTGCCATATTCCTCCGTTTTATATGGATCAGCAGATGCACGATCTGAAGCTTGAGCGTTTCACGCGGGAACCGGGTGATGGTCCGATGAAAACCTTCACTCTGCGCGGCATCAAGGACAGCCCCCCCTACATGCACGATGGCCGCTGTCTCACTCTTGAGGATACGGTGGAGTTCTTCAATCTCGTACTTAACCTGAAACTGACCGGAGAGGAAAAAACAAGCCTGGTTGCTTTCATGCGGGCACTGTAGATCCGTAACGTCTGCGCGCTGGAACACTCGGAATGCCGAAGTTGACCGTGGTTTTTGCATTTGCCTTAAAGTTCCCCTCCCTTGCGGGAGGGGAGGCTGAATGCAAAGACCAAACCGATAACACTGTGCAAGCGCGAAGGCGTCACGGATTCAGGTAAACATACAAAGGGGGTAGCATGAAGATAGGAATAGTTGGCTGCGGTTTTGTCGGAGCCACTGCGGCATATGCCATGGTCATGCGCGGTGTTGGGAGAAAAATTGTCATGGTGGACCTTAACCGGGACAGAGCGCGGGCCGAGGCTGCCGATATCTCCCACGCCGTCCCCTTTGCCCATGCCCTTGAAGTCACTGCCGGGGAGTATGAGGATCTCAATGGAGCTTCACTGGTGGTGATAGCCGCCGGAGTCGGTCAGAAGCCAGGGGAGTCGCGACTTCAATTGCTGGAGAGAAATGCCGCGGTATTCAGATCAGTGATACCTGCTGTACTGAAACATGCAGGGGAGGCTGTGCTGCTGGTGGCTACCAATCCCGTGGATATCATGACTCACCTGGCGGCCGCACTGGCGCGGGATTTCAGGATTCCAAGATCCCGTATCATCGGTACCGGTACAACTCTGGATACTGCCCGCTTCCGCAGTCTGCTCAGCAATGCGCTCGGAATAGATCCCCGGCATGTGCATGCCCACGTAGTTGGAGAACATGGGGATTCTGAGGTTCTTGGATGGTCACTGGTCACGGTTGGTGGGATGCCGCTTGAAACATTTGCAAAAAGGCGATCTTTGCCGCTTCATCCTGACCAGATAGCATCCATCGATCATCAGGTCAGACATGCCGCCTATAAGATAATTGCCGGAAAGCAGGCAACTTACTATGGTATTGGCAGTGCGATCGCTAATGTGGCTGACGTTATCCTGAATGATCGGCGTTCGATACTAACGCTTTGCACGCCACTGGTGGATTGCGAGGGGGTAGGGAACGTGACCCTTTCATTGCCACATCTGATAGGGGGCAGCGGGATTCTGGAGACCTTTCCGCCTACTCTGGATGAGAGGGAACGGAGGGCGCTGCGTGAGAGCGCCCAGATTGTACGGAATTCCATAGAAAGTATCGGCATGCACGGTTGATAAAAGAAGGGAAGGGGAGTGGTGAAACCTTGTGACAGGATGTTCAGATCGGCAGCTCTGGGTTCTTAATCTTCCAGCGGCAGCCGACCTGTCCTCCTGATGTAATCCAGTTGTTCAATTTTTCTGACGATTGCTTCATTACAGAAGGTCCAGATGCGATAGCTTTCGACCCCGAGAATGGTCATTCCGGAGCCTAAAACCGCCCAATAGTTGTCATCTAGTCCCTTGGCAAAATGGTAGAAGAGGAAGAAACCGGTGAGATAGCCGACATGGCTGAAACTGCTTTTGTGCTCGATACCTCCCATCATGCGAGACAGGCTGAGCATGATGGCGGAAAAGGTGTACAGCAACAGCGCGATGCTGATCATCTGGGCAGATGGAGGAGTTCCCAGGACCGCAATGACCTTTTCAGGAGAAGGTAGCTGAGTGAACCCTTGCCAGGCGATCATAGCGATCAGCAGAAAAAGGGCAAGCGCATAGATACCACGATTGGACCTTTTCCTCAGGGCGGCTATCTCGGTTTCCAACCGTATGCTGGCCGCTTCTGTTCCGCTTGTTTCCTGATAAAAAGCTGATGCCTGCTGGCTGATGTCGTTGTTTTTCATGAATGATCCATCTCTGGCATTGCCTTTGATTTACCGGTGGGGCTATTGGGGCCGGTTGGCGCCGTTGCGGATCGAGTCCAATTCCTGTTTTGACTTGCGCAGTCTTTGACAGAGGTTGTAATACGATTTGGCAATCCTGTCGAGCTCAAGCGGGAAGTGGCCGGGGGGCGGGCACACATCGTCTTCATGGTCCGCCTGTACCGCCATTTCATTAAGTTTCTGTACCGGCATGAAGACGCTTCGCCGCAGCAGTGCTGTGACACCCCCAACGGTCAACACGAGAATCATCAGAGTGAAAATAATCATTTCAGTGCGGATGGATGAGAGAGTAGCAAGCATCAGATCCTGGGAAAGACCGATATCAAGTGTCCCCAGTACTTTCTGGGTTGGCGGATGTACATGGCAGGCAGCATTGGAGCACTGCGGCTCATTGTAAATGGGGGCCGTTATTGCCAGCACTTCAGTCCCCGCCCTGTTCTTAAAGGTTCGCGACTGGTCCATCTTACCCAATGTCAGCGAAGGAGTCGCGCCGGCATGGCAGTTGATGCATCCTTGCTCTTTCTTGTCGACCTGGCGGTTAAGCTCTTCGGGATGATTGGAAAAGTTGACGATGCCCTTCTTGTTGAAGATCCTGATATGTTCTACACCTTTTTGCTCGCCGATATTGTTGATGATTGTGGTGAGGGTCTGGCGCTCGGACTTGAGCATGGCATCATGTGCTGATTTGAGAATGATATCGGCGAGATTGGTGGCGTGGGCAACAGCATCGTTTCTGACAACATTCTTGATGGCCGTGTACAACAGCAGGAAGCAAACCACGACAAAACCGGTAACTGCCAATCCAACGGGCACGAGCGCCCTTCCCGCAAGGGTTCTGAACATTTTGCCTCTCCCTCTCTGCAGATCATTTACGCCAATTCAACACATTAGGAATTAAGAACACGAAGAGCTGCGGGAAAGAATCCGCCTCTCTTCGTGATTTGCATGTACCAAATCAGGTTTTCACTTTGCTTTATGACACGTGGCGCAGTTTTGCTTCACCGTAAAGGCCTGCTTTCCATCATGACACGCACCGCA
>NZ_JAHDYS010000023.1 GCF_018531195.1 Pelotalea chapellei
TTTGTAAAAATAATTGAAAAAGAACAAAAGACCGAAAAACCTAAGTTAAACCTGGTTTTAATGTAGGGGTAAGGTCACGGCGACGAACTCGGCCGATTCCTGGAGGCCCTGAGTGCAGAGGCAGGGGGCACGGCTGCCAATGCCATCACGATGCTGCTGCTCACTGGTTTGCGGCGGATGGAGCTGTTCAAGTTGCGGTGGTCGGAGGTGGAGTTGGACAAGGCGAGCGTGCGTCTGCTAGACTCGAAGTCGGGCCACGGCAGGACGGTGGTCCTGAACAGCCTAGCCCTGGACCTGATGCACAAAATTAAGGAGGAGGCTGCACCTGGCTGCCCGTGGGTCTTCCCGGCCCGAAATGGTGGCGGCCATTTGGTGGACGTGCGCAAAGCGCTGTGGCGGGCCATGGAGCGCGCCGGCATCACGGACCTCCGGCCCCATGACATGCGCCGTTCTTTCGCCTCGCTGGCAGTTAACGCCGGTGTGGACCTCTATCAGGTGAAGGACCTGTTGGGGCACTCCACGGTGGCGGTCACCCAGCGCTCCTATGCGCACCTCCAGCAGGGCACGCTCCGTAGCGCAAGCGAGGTGGTGGCAAAGACGATCGGTCAGGCCCAAGCGATGGCGGGTTGAAATCCTGAAGTTGTGCAAAACGAAGTGACACAATGGAACGGTAGTTGGAACCAGGGCACAAGCGACGACAAAAAAAGGGGTACGAAATATCCGTAACCCAGACTGCTGATAACCCCGTCATTTTAGGCGGGGTTTTTATTGTGGTTTATGCTTCAAGATACTGTTTGTCTGATCTTTGAGATGAAGCGTTGAAGAAGGACGGGAACCTGCAAGCTGTCGTCCACAACCAACTGGCAAAGCAAGCCAGTAGGAGTTGCTTCTCTTCTCCAAATCAATCCGCATACAGCTTCAGTTTCTTCCGTCGCTCCTCAAAATCTGGCATTAGCCGATGCAATAACTTCCAGAATTTTGGACCATGGTGCCTCACTTTGTGATGGCAAAGCTCATGGGTGATGACATAGTCAATACACTCTTTGGGTGCTTTTATGAGTGCCAAGTTTAACGTAATCCGTCCGGCAGACGAATAGCTCCCCCATCGACTTACCATCTTCTTTATTAGCATTGCCGGTAACGGTATACCCTCCCGCAGTACCCTTTGGTGGCAAACCGTCAATCGTTCTTTAAAGATATACTTAGCATGTTGACGATACCAATCCTCAAGCATCACCTTCGCCCGTTCGGGTGTCGGCTCTTCTTTAACCGTAACCCAAAGATATCCTCGCAGGCATTTAACTGTGTCAATCTCACCTTGCTCGATCTTTAACCGGAATTGTCTTCCAAGGTACCGGTGAGATTCCCCACTGATATATCGACGTTCCGGCTGTTTTGGCAGGTATTGCTCGAAGTCCGTCCATGCCTTGCTGATCCATCCGCCGCGACGATGCACAAATGCTTTTATGGTTTCTATACTGGTGCCATTAGGAGCCCTGACCGTTACCGACAAGTCAGGATGCACGCTTATGCCGAGAGTTTTTCGCCGCGAATGGGAATATCGGTACGGGATTTCTATCGTTCCCCAGGTGATGCTATCCTTCTGGCCCATTAACCACCTGCCAGCTTTTTCGCTATTGAGAGACAGCGCTCTATTATGGAGTCCATGTCAGCGCTGTTTATACTCACGGAATACCTCTCACGCGACTCAAACAGGAAATCATCAATGGCATTAGCCATATCCTTTTGGATGTCATCTCGCACTGTCCAGTCGCGGCCCTTCATCGGATCAATAATTTTTTCGATGGCAATTGCCATATCTGCCGCTATCTGATTCCGCTCCGGTTGTTCTGGACCGTAATTTTCCAATACCTCGCCAACGACGCCGTAATACGCCGGTGCTTCTCGGTAACTGCTGAGTTGATCCGGCAGCTCAATATCGTGTCCTTGCCGGACAGTTGTCATATATTCTGTCACTCTACTGAGATATTCAGCTTGGCTGATTCGCTCATTTCGATAATCGTCAATGGCCTTCTGGACCAGAGCGGCGAACTTTTTAAAGAATATCGGGTCCTCGTCCATTTTCTCATTGATAGTCTTAGCTAATCGATTAGCAATTGTATCTGCCTTTGCTGCCGGTCCGATGCGTCGTTCTACTTCCTCATCGAACGCATCCACGTCGAAGATATTAACCAGGTTGGTCACGACCTCCACGTCCGGGGCCTGAATGTGACTATTCATTATCTTGCGGATTTGCTTCTCATACTGACTGTAGTCGATAGCTTCGGCAAAACGCTGCTGAATAGAAGCGCGTAGGCTACGAAAGCGTTTGAGGTCTTCTTTATAGGTTTGGATTCGTTCTGCTGTTGTATCTTCGTAGAAATGCTCCGTCGCAAGCGCTACTGCCAAGGTTTGCTGAAATGTCGTCAGTGATTCATAGAACGCTTGCCGACGATCCTCCGGCGCAAGGTGTTGTTCCAGCGCCTCATTGTCAAGCTTATTGGCGACTTCTTTAAACACATCCCACAAGTTGGTGTGCTTTTGGGGAAGAGTCTTAACCTCCGCATGGGTGTCGATAATGGCGCCGGTTATATCAACATCCGCCGGGTCAAAACCTCCTAAGGCATCGTATGTGTCCATAGCATCATTCAGCTCACCTAGTACGCCGCGATAATCGACGACATATCCAAACTCCTTGCCGGTGCAGATTCGGTTCACACGGGCTATGGCCTGGAGAATGCTGTGCTCTTTGAGATTTTTGTCGATATAAAGCACTGTATTGCGCGGTTCGTCAAATCCAGTCAGCAGCTTGTCCACTACAATAATGATCTCAACTCCATCGGCGCGACCAAAGGAGGCGATTAGCTGCTTAACGTATTCATCCTCCCTTCCGAAGCGCTGCATCATCTCTTTCCAGAAGGCATTGACGATTGACTCGTCCTCTTCCTCAATGGAGTCATGCTCCTTTCTGGTGTCAGGAGGAGACATGATCACTTCTGCCTCTACCATGCCGTATTCCTTTAAAAACTTACGATAAAGGATAGCCGTGGTACGGTTGTGGGCTGCTAATTGTGCTTTAAAGCCAGTGCCTTTGAAGTTGTCGCGATAATGAACACTTATGTCATAAGCGATCATACGCAGACGCTGCTCGGCATCCTGTACCGCCTCTTTGGTGGCCATTTTCCGTTTCAGGTCGGTTTTTTGGGCATCGCTGAGATAGGCCGTTACCCGGTCAAACCAGCGTTGCATGGCATCCTGATTTTGCTCCAGAAGCGCCATCCTCCCTTCATATAGCAGCGGAGCTACTGCCTCATCCTCTACCGCTTGACGCATTGTATAGGAATGAATGAATCCGCCAAACTTGCTAGCCGTACTTTTTTCTTTTTTCAAGAGCGGCGTACCAGTAAAGCCCAAGTAACAGGCATTATTAAATACGCGTCTCATCTGAGCCGCTGTAGTTCCGTAGTTAGTGCGGTGACTTTCGTCTACCAACACGAAAATATTAGGGTTAGTGTCGGTAATCCCGTACTTCCCTTTGACGGTACTGAATTTGTTAATAATGGTGGTTATGACACTTGCCTTGCCTTCGGTAATCAATCGCACCAAATGCTCGCCGGTGTTAGCTTTCTCAGCAGTTTTTCCGCAAGCACCAAAGGTACGCCAGATTTGGTCGTCCAGATCCACTCGGTCGGTAACAATTATCACTCGGGGATTAGAGATGATGGGATGTAAGGTCAGTGCCTTTGCAAGCATCACCATTGTTAGCGACTTGCCGCTACCGGTGGTATGCCAGATAACACCACCTTGGCGCACCCCTTCCCTCAATGGAAGAACTCGTTCTAGGGTTCGTTTTACAGCGTAATACTGCTGGTAACGCGCGATCTTTCTCACTCCAGCATCAAAAACGACATAGCCATATGTAAGCTCAAGCAGACGTTCCGGACGAAGTAGTGCCCATAGAGTTTTATCCTGAACAGTTGGCAGTCGATCCCCTCCCGCCCAAAGCTCATTGAAATATCGACGGGCGTTGCGATAAGCTTCAGCATCCTTCTCTTCCAATGGAGCAAATAGTTTTGCTTCTACTTCCGCAGGCAGTCGAGTGTTGGCGGTCGCATGAACAGCCTGATCGAACGCACCTTCTTCTTTCCATACACTCCAATATTTACGCGGTGTACCGACTGTTCCATAGCGGGATTCATTGACACTGGTACCGATGAGTAGTTGGGCAAATTGAAACAGATACGGAATATAATCGTCCTTCTGGTTGCGGATCATCTGTTCGATGGCTGTCTCAATTTGTTTCTGCCCTGCCTGTTTATCCTTATCCCGCCGTTTGCTCTCTATCACTACGAAAGGAATGCCGTTTACGAACAGCACCAGGTCGGGCCTTGCTGTCTCATGGGAACGACTGCGCTCCACTGCATACTCGTTGCTTACATGAAATATGTTTTTTTCAGGATTCTGCCAGTTTATATACTGAAGCGATCGCCCCTTACGATCACCGTTAATTGTCTGGTCCAGACTCGTTCCCAGGGTCAGCTGGTGGTAAGTTTTCTCATTTGTTCGCACAAGTCCGTCGTACGGCTCATCGGTCAGCCGCCGAATCGCTTCAGCGATGTTGGCGTCGCTGAACAGGTGTGTTTCCCCCTTTACCTCGATATGGTTATTGGCTTCAAGCCACGGCCGCAGTACTTCCATCAGTACGACCTGATCTTGTCTGCCATTACGCAGCCGTAACGCTTCCTCGCGGCTCAGGTACTGCCACCCTAGAGCATATAGCACCTGTATCGCCGGAATTACGGAATCGAAATCTTCTAGGTATGAGAGATTCATGGATTACTCCGATTCTGTCTACTCATGCGTAAGACCCCATCGATATTTATGTTTCAAATAATTTAGAAAAATAGACATATTTGCCATAATTACATGAAACACGTAATAAGTAACAGAAGCAGCAATCGCGTATTTGTAAGCTTTCAGCAAAAAAAGCTGCACAGTAATAAACATAATAAGACCTGTCAAAGCCTGTCCTAGAGAAATAAATGCAGAAATAAACTCAGTTGATGGCACCAGTATATGTTTAGAAAAAGTAAATTTAGAATTCAAAAGTAGAATTATAAATCCAAAAAGGAAATAATAGACAAAAAGTAGCTGTATTTCTTCACTAGGAAAATAGTTTTCTACCTTTTGTCTGAATTCTACCATGTCATTACTGAACCTAAATAAAACGTACATTGGCATAAAACCTAATGTTACCTCCATAGCAGTGTTGTATAAGCTATAGAATTTACGTTTAAACATGCATACCTCACTGTGATTCATGTGATAGAGACCTTTACTCGCCTTTTACCTGTCAATAGCTGTTGCATCAGCCCCTTCTTTTGTTCTCTTAGGGCATCTAGTTGTGATTTTAGGAGATTGATTTCGTGGTCGGCTGTTCTGAAAATGGCAGCAATGGCCTTTTGTTCAGATTTATCTGGAATGGTGACTTTTATCTCTGCAAAATGCCGCCACTTGAGATTCAGGGTATCGTCTACAAGACCTTGTGAATGTCGGTGAAATTGATATACAGTTTGAGAAAATTTAAACAGAAGAGACATGTACTCCCCATCAACTTCATCCGTTGGAGTCGCGATTGTATAAGCTGGACTAACGATACCTTCAAGTGAAGATAAGCCACATACACCTTGCCACATCCGCATGGTGTTGTAACCGATATCGCCGGGGCAAATCCGGAGATATTTACTTTTATCCTCGTTGGAAGTATCTCGACGTACCAAATCTTCTCGACTTACTACGCCGCCATTTCCAGTGATGGCCACTAAAGGTAGGTCGATAAAGTTTGTTTCGATCCGGTTTGTAAAGACCTCTCCGAGATGTACCGATACCCACGGATTATCAAATCCCGGCAAACGTTTTTTTCCGGTTAATAGTTGTTGCATTAGCCATTTTCGACGTTCCTGTTTGGTGGCAATCAGGCGTTCAATGAGATCAATGCAATTCTTCCAAGATTGAATTATTGAGATAATTTTTTTTTGGTCCTGGATGAGTGGAAGTAAAACAGAAAAATATCTAAGAAAGTCTGCTGGCACACGTTTTTGTCCGGCGCTGCCAGTCATATTCGCCTCACCAGTAACTCTGAAATAGTGAGTTTGTGTTACGAATAGTAGATAATCTGGAAGTATTTTATCGCTTGGACGTATCACATGAAATTCTGTACTTCCAAAACCGATACCGCTCTGGAGGTTTACAGCCAATGCACCTTTACCGTTCTGAAAGCAGGGATTAATTTTAGCTACAAGAACGTCCTTTTCTGCAAATATAGTATAGCCATTTCCTACATCCTTCATCTGCTTTACTGATCCACCAATAATTGCGCCATTTTCAGAAACATCCGACATGGTTAGAAAACTAACGTTACTATCAGGACTTGGTTTTTCCGTTTTGGGATTGATAAGCGCAATATCTTCAAGGTTTTTATAATGCCAGCCATTAGGAAGCGAATGCACTATTTGCCTCCTTTTTTCTTGACAGAGTTATTTTTTTTAATTGCTCCAATTCATCTGTATCTTGATCGTCTGCAGCTAATCGTTCGGATTCGCGGCGTTTGGCATCAAATTCTTCATATCGCCCTAATACAAGCTTTTCTGCCACCACTGACTTCAAGTGACCTGCATGTGTAAGTACGTTACGTTCATTAAATGACAGGAAAGCGTCAAGCCGTTCGCTCCACTCCTGCATTGTCATTCGTTTACGACGTTTGGCCTGGTCCTCAGCATAATCGAGATACATGGTGACAATCCGATTCAGTTCTTCGATTTCATCATGATTGAGATAATTCTTGGCAATGGTAACGTCTTTTTTACGAACCCTGCCACCCTCCCAAGACATTACCCCCATATTAGGGAGTGCTGGATTGCTGCGCCCAGATATGATCTCAGGAGCGGTATGCCCCGTGATGGCCCAAAGCATCTTATTCTGTACTTTTTTGAAGAAGAGCTGTGCATCATCACTCTTCGGATTGTAGTCAATACTGGTGGCGAAAATATCCCGGACTTTCTGGTAGAAACGTTTCTCAGATGCACGGATGTCGCGGATGCGTTCAAGCAGTTCATCGAAATAGTCCCAGCCACCCGGTTCTTTAAGCCGCTTGTCATCCATCACGAAACCTTTTACTAGGTATTCATGTAGAGTACTGGTGGCCCATTGACGGAACTGTGTCCCTCGCTGGGAGCGAACTCGGTAGCCGACTGCTAGAATCATGTCAAGATTATAAAGTTGAACTTGTCGTTTCACCTCTCGGGTGCCTTCAATTTGAACTGTCAAGGATTCCTTGACAGTTGCCTCCTCCTTCAATTCTCCCTCTTCGAGGATATTTTTGATGTGCAGGCTGACGTTCTGTTTGCTGCTTTGGAAAAGCTCTGTCATCTCCATCTGTGACATCCATACGGTTCCATCTTCCACCCGCAGCTGCATGGCAACGTTGCCATCATCGGTTGTGTAGATAATCAATTCGCCCTTTGTCATAGCCCCAGCTCCTTCAGGCAAGCCGCCATCTGTCCACGCACCTCAACTAATTCACGCTCTATGCAGACAATACGTTCCTGAACTGCGACAATATCCACCTCGGCCTCTTCTTCAAAGGTATCCACATAGCGGGGGATATTGAGGTTGTAATCGTTCTCACTGATTTCATCCCGACTGGCGAGGTATGAATACTTGTCCACTGTCAGCCGGTTACGGTATGTCTCTACGATCTTTGCAACTTCAACATCCTCTCGCATCAGGTTCTGATTTTTACCATTGTCGAATTCACGGCTTGCATTGATGAATAAAACATCCGTGCGCTCTCCTCGATCCCGACGGAATATAAGTATTGCTGCCGGGATGCCGGTTCCGAAGAAAAGGTTGGCAGGCAGGCCGATGACAGCATCAAGAAGGTTCTCCTCAATAAAGGCTTTGCGGATTGTACCCTCTGCACCACCACGAAAAAGAACACCATGCGGCACAACTACACCGACCCGGCCAGTTCCTTGCGTTGTCGTTTCAATCATATGGGAAATAAAGGCATAATCCCCTTTACTCTTTGGGGGGGTACCACGATGCCACCGGTTAAAACGCTTGGTTTCCTCACCGGCTTTATCTGCGCCCCACTTGTCCAGTGAGAAGGGGGGATTTGCCACGACTACTTCAAATCGCATCAGCTTGTCGTTTTCAATCAGTTTGGGCTCCATTAGAGTGTCGCCCCACTCGATACGCGGGCTGTTCTCGTTATGCAGGAACATATTCATCATGCAGAGCGCCCAGGTGCTGCTGATAGCTTCCTGCCCGAATATGGCGCAGTCTTCACTTTTGTAAACTTTACGGACATGAGCGGCACACTTGAGAAGTAGTGATCCTGATCCGGCAGCCGGGTCACATATTCTTTCTCCTGGCTTGGGGTCAAGCAGTTTCGACAGGAGCAAGGACACCTCCGGGGGGGTATAGAACTCACCAGCTTTCTTACCAGCATCGGCAGCAAAACGACCTATCAGATACTCATAGGCGCCGCCGATTATATCCAGGCTGCCAATTCGACTTGGCCGCAGGTTCAGGCGCGGATCGCCGAAGTCCTCCAAGAGGTTCTTGAGTATGTGGTTGCGCTTACGGGTATTACCAAGAAGCGATTCAGAGTTAAAATCGATATTACGGAAAACGTTTGTGAGTTTGGCTTTGTTGGCCATCTCGATTTTTTCCAGAGCAATATTGATCAATTCCCCAAGGTTTGACGCCTCACGATTTTCGAATAGGTAGTAGAAGGAACCTTCTTCAGGAAGGACAAAACGCTCACGTTCCATCTTACGTTTAATGCGATCAGGGTCATTGCCGAGTTCTTTTTGATACTTTTCATAATGATCCTGCCAGACGTCAGATATGTATTTTACAAATAGCATGGTAAGGAGATAGCCCTTGTAGTCAGCGGCATCTATGGTGCCACGAAAACTGTCGCAAGCTTTCCAGAGAACGTCGTTGATTTCTTGCTGTGAGATCTTATTTGTCATTGTTAGGTTGCCCCTTATGGTTAATTATTAAATTTAACAGTATTGACTTTCCAATTGCCTGCTGCATCCGCTCTGTTTCATCTACCAGTTCTTGCAGCAACTTTTTCTCTCGCATCTGCAGATTTCCATACTCGGCAATCATTTTCTGTATCGCCAATGGTGGAAGCGGAATGGTTATTCCCCTAAACGCGTTACTTGGTATCATTGGCGTTCCGGCAGAATTGCGTATTTCATTCAATTGTGCTTTCACCATCTCCTGATTGAGGCACCAAACCAGATATTCAGACATGACATTCTGTTTTGGCCGTATAATGAAGAACGTAAGTGGCGCAATTGCCGGATTTGGTACAGATTCCACTAGAACAGCATAATTGTTGACACCACGAGACATAAAAAGGATGTCCCCTGATGTTACGAGATATTTATCGTAGAACTTTGGGGGGATTATGAGGAGTGAGTGCTCAGCATTGTAGCGATAAGCCTCACCCTTGGTGACATGTTGCGCGGTTATTACCTGAAGACTTCCTTCAGGGTCATTCACAATAGCGCTTTTTGCAGAAAAGCCGGGCCGCACGTCGGCACAATCTTGTATGCGTACATTCATTATAGTCATTGCGTACCCGGCTCCTTTTTGGCCGCTACTGCTTGTTACAGCATGTGTTGTAGTTGCGAATCAGATCAGTTTCAAATGTGAATCGCTTCTGTTCAGAGCTTTCAGCGCGAACGGCAATATGGGTCTTTCCATACCTCGTAAAAGAATCGGACTGATGATGATTATCGAAGCGTTCCGATAAATTGCCCGTCTGACCGATGTACAGTATCCCGTAGTTACCCGGTTGCTTCTTTAGCACAATATATAACCCACCAACTGGATTAAACGTTGTGCCCCATGGATAAACTTCGAACTCGTACTGTGTGCCTGACTGCCCCTTTACTGTTACTTTGTCTTCAGCTGCCATTTTCCTGTTCCTTTCCCTGTTGGGGGTTGTGGCAGGCTTGACTTGGCGAGGAAGGCTGGAGTACACTTAGTATGCCGACGAAGTGACTTTGGCCCCGACCAGGTTCGCCTGCCGGTTAAAGTTACCGAGTGAGCCCGTGTGTTGAAGCACACGGGCTTTTTCTCGGGCCACATTGATCATGTTCGGAGTATTGCATGTCATCCTTGGCTATGTCAAGTTTATTTTGGAGTAATGTGAGTCATCTTGTGGTGCTGTGTTTGAGCTTCGTGTATTTCGACCGCACCCTTTAAAAGTTCCAGTAGCATTCAATTAGCCATCTTCCATCTATGACAGCCCCAATTACCTCCAACAGAAAAGGGGAACCGGGAATCCTCTCCTTTTCTGCCAGCTCGTTTGTACCATCACCCCACTTACCCCACCACTGTAACTGACAGCTCGGAAATACTGGCAATCAGCCAGTTCACAACCGCTCAGGCTTCCTGCGCTCTCTCGACAATATTTTCAGATTGATCTGATCTGGTCGAAGTGTCCGTTATGCAAGATGTTGACGGAGAAATACACATTACATTCGATCCGTATCTAAACCATCTACGGCCACATATTAATTCTGTGAATTATATATTTCATTCGCAGGAGGAAAAAATGAAGTGTTTCGTAACATTGGAAGCGGTCGACCAGGCCCGGCTTCCTGCAAATCTTCGCATAGCAGTGACCCGGTCCGTGCGGAACATGCTAGACGTCCACGGTGACCGCTATGATCCGGCAAATGATGGCAGTGTTGTTCTTGTGGAACAGATCACTACTGATGAGGACGCTCTGTTATTATTCGGCCACATGTGGTCGAATGCTCCCTTGGAGGCAGTCACCTATGATCGGGAAACTGGAACCTTCTTAGCAGTGGTGCTGTTAAATAATCAGCTGGCTCACAGCATCATCGTGCCGGACATGCCCTGGATATCTCCAGCCTTCCGGGTAAATCTCTTGGAGAATCTCTGTGGAAAGGAGCGACCATGATTATGGGACCCTTTTGTTCCCATTTCTCAGAGCAAGCTTTATCTCGTAAGGTCGGAGAAATGGTCGGACGATTGCTGGAGTAGGCCTGTTGCTATATGTAGTGCTGTCGGAGGAGTGTACCCCGGTCGTTCATTGTCGCTGCACCAGGCTATTTGATCTGCTCGTTTGATGCGATTGCAGATTACCTGCCTTTTGGCCATAGTGATGACCCAGTGACTTTGACCGCCCCGTTCGTTTCCTTGGTTACATCACTGACGAGGTGAAACGGAAGGCAAAACAATGGCAATTCACAACAAACTAAGTACTCGAAAGGCCCATGCTCTGGCATGGGCCTTTCCTTTTTCAGGAGGAGAGAAAATGGAAACAAATGAAATCGTTTCCGCCCTAATGGGTACACTACCTGACCCCTCAGAGGTGGTTTTTGCAATTACGATGCAAGACCTTGTGGCTGCCATTGTTCGACGAATAGGAGAGGGGGCTCTTATGCTTACCCCTAATGATCTACTGCTTGCCCGCGAAGAAGTTCAGGCCTCAATAGGGCACAACCTGGACGAACGGGAATTTATAGACATTGGCCTTGATTCTTGGGAGATCTCAAAAAATCTTGAGGTGACACGGTCATGAAAGCCAAAGCCACATGCAAGCCAGATTATCTCGACAAATTGACAACACGGAAAAGCAGAAAAAGAGCTGGAGGAGGCCACACGGCTCAAGAAGAAAATATATGTGCAGTTGTCCTTGCTGATGATGCTATCGGGAAGGTAGTCGCTCAGGTTTGCATGGAATCGACACATGGTCATGGATACTGACCGATGAGTTCAAAAAACGTCTGGACACGGTGACAGGGAGGGTTCATGAAAATTAAAACGAAGACACTTAGATTGCGCTGTATCAAGCCAGTTTTTAGCAGGGAAATTGTCTGCGAGAATTTGCCCTCTTATCTGAGCACTGACCGATTCATTTCACCACATCAGGTCTTTGAAATGTTCCGCGACTTGATCTGTGAGACAAAAGAACATTTCCTGGCTTTGCATCTTGACGGAAAGAACAAGATCGTTTGTTTCGATAGAGTGTCGGTAGGTAGCCTCAATCAAAGTATCGTTCATCCAAGAGAGGTTTTTAAATCCGCTATCTTGTCGTCGGCAGCAGCCCTGATTCTGGTCCACAATCATCCGACAGGTGATCCATCTCCAAGTGCCGAGGACAGAGCCATTACCAAGCGCCTCTCTGAAGCGGGAGAACTGATCGGCATCAGGGTGTTGGACCATCTGATTGTGGGTGATGGAAAGTATGTATCATTTGTGGAGCAAGGATTGCTTTGACCGCTTCTCCCCTGGTACTACTCCTGGTCGAGCAGGCGAGGCAAGGTCCTCTAAGAGGGGGGATGTAGGACCGTGAATGAACCGTAGTGGCAAGATACGACAAAAAAGGGGTTACAGCTTGAGCTGTAACCCCTTGATTTTTTTGGCGCGCTTGGAGAGATTCGAACTCCCGACCTACGGATTCGTAGTCCGTTGCTCTATCCAGCTGAGCTACAAGCGCACTTTGTTAAAAAAGGGTCATGCCATGCAGCGTAACCCTTATTTTTATGGTGCCCAGGGACGGAATCGAACCGCCGACACGAGGATTTTCAGTCCTCTGCTCTACCGACTGAGCTACCTGGGCAAAAGGATTTTTCTTATACCTTTTTGCTGCTGGTGCTGTCAACAATAAAACCTTGTTGGTTGAAAATAAAATTTACTTCTTATCTTTTTCTCGCTGGGCACGGATCGGGACGTAATTGCAGAAAGGTTCCTCTTCCATGTAATCGCCATGGACGGCATCGGCCCGTGCTCGACATCCGCCGCATACATTAAGGTATTCGCACTGGCCGCATTTCCCTTTGTACGCCTTGAAGTTGCGCAGGTTCTGGAATATTTCCGAGTTTTCCCATATTTCGCGGAAGGGAGTTTGTTTGACATTGCCGGCAGTGCGGTGGAAGTAGGAGCAGGGTTTGACATTGCCAAAGCAGTCGATCAGACAGATGGTTTGGGCGGCGATGCATCCTTTGCCGCCACCGGTGGAGAATGTCAGGGAGCGGCGTTCGAATTTTACCCCTTCTTCCTTTGCCTTCTGGGGGACTATGCGATAGTAGTGCGGTGCACATGTGGGACGCATGAGGATATCGTCTTCGAGTTTTTCCTGCTGATAGTGCCAATCCAGGATTTCCTCGTAATCCTCCTTTGAAATCAGCTCGCTCATGATCTCTTCACCGCGGCCGGTGGGGACGATCATGAACATGTACCATGCAGTGGCGCCCAAGCCTTTGGCTGTCTTGAAGGTGCTGGCAATATCGTGCTGATTGCGTTTGGTGAAGGAGGAGTTAATCAGGAATTTCTGGCCATTGCGGCGGAAGATTTCCGCTGCCCGAACAACGCCATCAAAAGAGCCGGGACATTGTCGGAAATTATCATGCACTTCGGCGCAGCTTCCATCCAGGGAGAGGGAAACCATCTTGATGTCTGCTTCTTTCATTTTCTTGCAAACTTCATCAGTTACCAAAGA
The DNA here is from genome assembly GCF_018531195.1 of Pelotalea chapellei. Lineage (GTDB taxonomy): Bacteria > Desulfobacterota > Desulfuromonadia > Geobacterales > Pseudopelobacteraceae > Pelotalea > Pelotalea chapellei. The sequence continues at coordinate 13,559 of NZ_JAHDYS010000023.1, forward strand.
TCCGTTGGAGGCCATGCACATGCGCAACCCCAGAGAGGTTCCATAGGCGGCAAGTTCAAAAATATCAGCACGCATCAAAGGTTCCCCGCCGGAGAGAACCACGACCGGTTTTGAAAAATCAGCTATTTCGCGAAGAAGTTTTTTGCCTTCTTCGGTGGTGAAATCTCCCTGAGAAGAGGTCATTTCGGAAGAACAGCGACAATGGACACAGCGAAGATTACATCTTTGCGTAGTTTCCCAGGCAACCCATTTAGGAATGAATTCGGGGGTCATAAAGCTCCTGTTGAGAATGGTACGGTGAACTTCTGGTAACTAAATTTACGCGAAAGACGTAATAAACTCAAGGATATTTCCAGTGATTGGGGGATATGCAAAATGCGCAATAAGCTTGAAAGGCTATATCAATTCTGCTATAGACACGATCGGTGTAGTCGAATTTCAAAAGTCGCAGGCATCCGCTAAACAGCATGCAAGGAGAGAGGCATGTCCACTCCGCAGATGGTCATGTATGATGAAGAGTTTCAGGAGATTAATCTGGTTATTGAGCGATTGCTCAAGGAAGCCAATGCCAAAGTAATCTTTTTGGTTGATAAAAATGGCCAATTGATATCGGGAGTGGGAGAAACAGAGCGTTTTGACACGACATCCCTTGCCTCCCTGACGGCAGGCAATATTGCTGCCACGGGTGGACTTGCAAAACTGATAGGAGAGAAAGAGTTCTCGATCCTTTTTCATGAGGGAGAAAAGGACAACCTGCATATTTCAATTGTTGGTGGCAGAGTCATACTGGTGGTGCTGTTTGACTGTCGGTCATCACTCGGGCTTGTCCGTCTGAGGGTCAAGAAATCTTCTGACGAGCTTTCGGCGATCTTCGACAAACTGGTAAAAAAGGCCGAAGACAAGGAAAGGCGCGGGGTATCGGATTTCCCCTTTGCTGAAATTACGGACGATGATATCGATAATCTTTTTAGCTGATGGTATGAGGTAACGATGTCTTTCATCAACTATGCCTCACGTGAAATAAACTGTAAGATTGTCTATTACGGGCCTGGCTTGTGCGGCAAGACGACCAATCTGCAGTACATTTACCAAAAGACTGCTCCGGATGCCAAGGGCAAGATGATCAGCCTGGCCACCGAAACAGAGCGCACACTGTTCTTTGACTTTCTTCCGCTGGCTTTGGGCGAGATACGTGGCTTTAAGACCAGGTTTCATTTGTATACCGTCCCGGGCCAGGTTTTTTATGATGCTTCCCGCAAGCTGATCCTTAAAGGCGTTGACGGGGTTGTGTTCGTTGCCGATTCCCAGGAAGAACGAATAGATGCCAATATCGAGTCACTTGAAAATCTACGCTATAATCTTAACGAGCAAGGGTACGATCTGGACAAGCTGCCCTATGTGGTGCAGTACAACAAGCGGGATTTGCCGCATGTAATGAGTGTTGAAGAGTTGCGCAGGGAGCTGAATCCCACAGGAGTCCTTGATTTCGAAGCTTGTGCCACAACCGGGGAAGGTGTTTTTGAAACACTTAAGGCAGTTGCAAAGTTGATTCTGATGGATCTTAAAAAGGGAAGATAAAGGCTAGATTTTCCGCTGCCACTGCAGGGCTTTATAGTGCTGAAGTTTTAGATGTTGGTCATATCATTGGGTTTTAACTTGTTTTTGCAAATCAATTATGGTATCTATCCTTTTCCTGTGCAGGTCAGGGAAACAGATGCGGAGAGATGGCCGAGTAGGTCGAAGGCGCTCGCCTGCTAAGCGAGTATACTGGGAAACCGGTATCGAGGGTTCGAATCCCTCTCTCTCCGCCACTTTTATGTTCGGGTATCTCTATTGGGGTTGACGGTGTGTTCTCTAAAAGTGCTGCTTGTTCTCGTTGCTCTGCTCACGCTGCTGGCGGGATGTCAACAGGATGAACAGCAAGTCCCACCCAAGCTGGAAATTGGTCGGTCACATGCAGCCACTAGAGAATCAGTCATTGTTGTTCCCGAATCAGTAAAAGGGCAATGGAAAGCAGTCAGAATAGCAGTTACCGATAAAACCACCGGCAAGACCAGCGTCCACACTGTCCCCGTTGGCGGAAAAATATCCCTCCCCCCATCATCCATGGTCATTCACGTTGAAACTTTCCTCCCGGCCTTTGTCAAGGAAGGGCCCAAAATGACCTCAACATCAAACACCTTAAAAAACCCTGCTGCAAAAGTTGTGATTAGCGAAGGTGCTACAGTAATTTTCAATGGCTGGCTTTTTTCACTCTTCCCTAACGCGCATGCTTTCATGCATCCCCGCTACGGCTTCACCCTTGTTGACGTCATCCCTGCAAAACGATAATCCCTGAGTTCATAAATTTACTATTGCTGCGCGAGCAAGGCAGTCGCAACGCTCATTTTCAATATGTCCGTCATGGCCACGCACCCATTGCCACGTAATGGTGTGAGCGCGGGCAGCTGCAAGCAGCTCCTCCCACAGGTCACGGTTGACCACCGGTTCTTTTTTGCTGTTCTGCCACCCCTTGCGCTGCCAGCCGATGATCCATTCGGTTATTCCTTTGACAAGGTACTGGGAATCGGTCGTGATTATCACTTTGCAAGGGCGGGTGAGGAGCTTCAGTGCCTCAATGGCGGCTGTCAGTTCCATGCGGTTATTGGTGGTATGTGCCGCAGCTCCGCTGATCTCCTTCTCATGCCCGTTGTAGCGCAGGATGGCCCCATAGCCTCCGGGGCCGGGATTGCCGCTGCAGGCGCCGTCACAGAAAATATGCACCACGCTGCTGCAGGTTGGCTGTTGTTCCTCTTGAACGCTACGCTTCGCCGACATAGGCGCCCTCCTTCCTGAGCAACCCGGCAATTCCTTGCATGACGCGCTCGACAATCAGCAGATGGGTCTCTTTGCAATTCTCCCTTGCATAAAGATCGCTGAAATCCAGCGGTTCTCCGAAGACAGCGGTAGCCTGCTGGCCGATGCCGGGAAACTTCCAGTGATTGAGTCCGATCAGCGCAGTCGGAATGACGGTAGGCCGGGTTTCATAGATGATTTTGCCTACACCGCGATTGCCTTTGCCAAGCCGCCCGTCCCTATGCCGGGTGCCTTCGGGAAACAGCATGACTTTCTGGGTTTTTAGCAGGTCCTCAATCACATGGGTCGCTTTTACATCTCGTCCGCGCCTGACCGGGAAAGCTCCCCAGGATGAATATATGATTCGCTGGAACGGCTTGCGGAACAGCTCTTCTTTGGCCGGCGCCCAGAGCATCTGGAAGTGGTGATGACGAATTATGGCCCAGGGAAGGAAAATGGTTTCATAGGCAGAGATATGATTTGATGCGATTAGCACGCCGCCGTGTGCCGGAATATGTTCTGCCCCTTTGGTTGTGAAACGGTTGAGTGTGGAGGCGTAGAAACCGACGACATACACGGAAAAGGTGACCCAGAAGCGCCTTAAAGCGGAAATTTTCACGTACTGACCATCCTTGAAAGCCGGGGCAGCGGCTGATGTTCTTTTGAACCATTGTTTATAGCACTGTCGATCGCTCTTCGGCAACAGTGAACGGTTTATGGCATTGGAAAACACTTTGACAGTTGCTATAGTAACTAGTTCATATCCGTCACCGGAGAGGAGAAGGTCATGATCATCCACAGCCGGCAGAGAATCTTTAAGGGACTGTTTGTCGATATGGAACAGATGGAGGTTGAGATCGGCGGGTGCGGGAGTCACACGTACCAGATTGTTCGCCATCCCGGTGGCGCCGGGGTACTGCCGGTGCATGGCGATGGCAGCATATCACTGATCCGGCAGGCCCGGCCGGCTGTAGAAGCGATGCTGCTGGAAATTCCTGCCGGTCGTCTTGATATCGCCGAACTTCCTTTCCACTGCGCCATACGTGAACTGCATGAGGAAACCGGTATGATTGCGGACGAGATCATTCCACTGGGATCGATCTATTCTTCTCCGGGTGTTTTTGATGAAGTCATCCATCTGTTTGCGGCCACCGGCATCACCCAGGGAATAGCACAACCGGAAGCAGATGAGGAAATCGAAGTAGTGCATTTGCCTTTGAATGAGGCACTGCAGATGGCTGCCGATGGCCGTATCAACGATGCTAAAACGCTGGCGGCATTGATGCGCTGGGACCTTCTGCAACGGGGAAGAGAGAGTCATGCCTGATTTTGCGGTGAGCGAGGAAAAAAACCGCTGGCTGAAGGAGAAAATGGCCGAGCTGCAGGTGCGGGAGGAGGATCTTGAGGAACAGTTTGTCCGTTCTTCCGGCAATGGTGGTCAGCATGTCAATAAGACCTCTACCTGTGTGCAGCTGCGTCATATACCAAGCGGCATCAGCGTCAGCGCATCCCGTGACCGCAGCCAGTCAGTCAATCGCTTTCTGGCGCGGCGGGAACTGCTGGAGCGTCTCGCAGCCTTGAACGGTGTGCTGACTCCCGAAATGAAGCGCATTGAACGATTGCGAAAACAGAAAGACCGGCGCCGCAGACGGACGGTCAAGAAGGAATTATGATCACATCAGAAACAATGAAGCGGCTGGAATTTGACAAGATTCTGGCCGACATAGCCACTCGCGTCCATAGCGATGTGACACGCAGCACGGTTCTGGCTGTCATGCCCCAGAATGATGCCCGCAGCATAGCGGATATCTCCGGCCGTGTCGCTGAAATCCGCAGGCTCTCCAGTCTCGGCATCAGTTTGAATATTTCGCAGTTCGAAGACATCCGTCCCCTGCTGGATGCGGTCAGGCCGGTCGGGAGTTTTCTGGCACCACAGGACCTGCTGCTGTTCATTCCCGTGCTGCGTAATTTCAGTGATATCGCCCGCCAGTTTGCACCCCGCAGCGATATTCCCCTGTTGAAATCGCTTGAGCCTTCCCTGAGACCGTTTGCCGATATTCTGGAGCCGCTGGCAGCTTCGATAGACTACGATGGCAGCATCATGGACAGCGCCTCGCCCCAGCTCAAGGAGATACGTCGGGGCAAAAGATCTCTTGCAGCGCGCATTCGCAAGAAGATCGAGGAAATCGTCCGTGACAACAACATCGAGATCTTTCTTCAGGATGATTTCATCACCCAGAGATCCGGCCGCTGGGTCATCCCGGTGCGCATGGATTCAAAGGGAATGGTCAAAGGGGTGGTGCATGATGTTTCTTCTTCAGGCGAGACAGCCTTCATGGAACCGCTGGAAATCATCCCCTTTGTCAATGAACTGGAGAACCTGACGGCAGAGGAGAAAGCAGAAGAGATCCGTATCCTGCGCCAGCTTTCGGCCTGGATCAGAGAAGACGCGGCAGACCTGGCCGCCTGTTTTGGAACGCTGGTGGTGATGGACCGCTTGAACGGGATAGCGCTCTTCTCCGACCAGTTCGGGCTGGAAGTAGCTCGCATGAACAGTTCCGGGGGGCTTACACTGGCCGGGGCGCGCCATCCGATGCTGTTGATGCTGCAGCAACAAGGGGTACTTCAGCGGGTAGAGCCGCTTGACCTGCATCTGGATGGCAATGGCCAGGTGATGGTGATTACCGGACCCAATGCAGGGGGCAAGACGATCGCCCTGAAAACAGCCGGCGTGCTGACCCTGATGGCCCTGTGCGGCATACCTGTGCCGGCCGACGGCGCACGTTCCGACTTTCCTCTTCTTGATACATTGCTGGTCGATATTGGCGACGAGCAGTCAATCGAAGAAAGTCTCTCCACTTTTTCGGCTCACGTTGCTCGTATAGCGACCATCCTTGGTCAGGCAGGGCCAAGAACACTTGTTCTGCTGGACGAACTGGGTGCCGGGACCGAGCCGCAGCAAGGGGCTGCCATCGCCTGCGGGGTGCTGCGTGACCTTCAGGGAAACGGGGCAACGGTAATTGCCACCACCCACCTGTCAGAGATCATCGGGTATGTTCACAGCACGCCAGGAATGATCAATGCCGGCATGGAGTATGATGCTGAAAAGTACACGCCGCTTTACCGCCTGATCAGTGGCGAGCCGGGCCATTCCCATGCCATCGAGATTGCCCGTCGCTTCGGCATGCCGGAAAAGGTAATCGAGTTTGCCCGGGATATGCTCGGTACGGCCGGCGCAGATTTCACCTCACTGCTGGCTGAACTGCACCGCAAGCGGGAAGAGCTGGTGGAGGCCCGTCGCCAGCTGGAACAGCAGCAGGAGCAGGTTAAGATTACGGAAAAAGAGCTTGAGCGCCGCGCCGCCGGTATCGAAACCGCCAGGCGCGAGGCGCGTGAGAAGGCCTGGGGTGAGGCGCGTGAACTGATCTCAACCAGTCGTCGCCGCATGAATGAGTTGCTGGAGGAATACAAGCGGGAGCGCCGCTCGGAGATCATTGACAAGCTGCGCAACAGCGAACGGGAAATTACCGAACAGCTTAAGCCAAAGGACCACGGTGATGAGGAGCACAAGCCCCTGCAGGATGTAAGCGAGGGAGATGCAGTCCACGTGCGCTCTTTGGGGCACGATGCAGTGGTGCTGCAGGTTATTCCCAAACAGGGCAAGGTACGCGTGCGGGCCGGCAGCATGGAGTTGGAGCTGCCCCTCAACGATCTGGCGGCTCCACTGGCCAAGGGAGGCAAAAAAGCCCGGCAGCCGGATAGAAAGAGCTGGGGTGCCGCCTCTGCAGAAACCGAGGAACGGGAACTCAAGTTGATCGGTCTGCGGGTGGAAGAGGCGCTGGACATGCTCGAACCTTTTCTCAATCATTCCTCGCTCAGTGGCCTGCGGGAGGTCCGCATCATCCACGGCCTCGGATCCGGCAGATTGAGGCAGGCGGTCCGGGAGCATCTTGCGCGGCATCCGCTGGTGGAAGAGTACCGGCCGGGAGAGGCGCATGAAGGACGCGATGGAGCGACAGTTGTCACTCTGCGAGGTTAGTATCAATTTTCTTAAAGAATTATGTCTCTTAGCGTCTTTGCGGCTTCGCGTGAGAAAATGTCTTTCAACTGCTATCTCGCTCGCTTCGCTTAAGACGCCAAGGCGCGGAGAAAACCGACTTCTTTTGAAAGCTAATGGAACCCACTATGGATTATTTTATTGTTGAAGTCAGCGAGCAGGAGATAAAGCGTGAGCGGGACAAGTCCAGGGAACTGCGCCGCAGTCGCTGGTGGCAGAATCGGCTGGCTCTGGGGGAGTGTCATTGGTGCGGGGGCAGGTTTCAGGTCGAAGAGCTGACCATGGATCATGTGATTCCTTTGTCGCGTGGTGGCAAGGCCTCCCGCAACAACGTGGTGCCCTCCTGCAAAGAGTGCAATAGCAGGAAGAAATACCTGCTTCCCATGGAGTGGGAAGAGTATCTGAATCAATGCGGAAAAGAGGAGCAGCAATAGAGTGAACAAGATCAAGAGCCGTTACAAAGCTGTCATCTATGACTGCGATGGGGTCATGCTGGACACCCTCGAGTCCAACTATATTTTTTATAACCGGGTGATGAATTACCTGGGTCGGCCGGAGCTGGACCGGAACGACCTCAAAGCCCGCTCGGTCCTCCACGCGTATTCCTTCAATAACGTGATGGACTACTTTTTTGAGGGCGATGAATGTCACGCCGAAGCGATCGAATTCGCCAAGACAATTCATTACCGTGACTTGTCTCCCTTCATGAATGTAGAAGAGGGCTTGATCGAGACGCTGGACCTCCTCAAAGGGCATGTCTCGTTGGCGGTTTGTACCAATCGGGCTATTTCGATGGAGATGATCATCGAGGATTTCGGATTGAGCGGTTATTTCTCCTGTGTCATGACCGCTTCCAAAGTGACCAATCCGAAGCCGCACCCGGAACCGCTGCTCAAGGTGCTTGATCATTATGGCATCGAGCCGGGTGAAGCGCTCTTTGTGGGGGACAGTGCTGTTGACATGGAGGCTGCCGCAGGTGCAGGAGTACCTTTTGTCGCCTACAAATCTCTCTTGCCCGGCCAGGTCCGCATCCAGCACCACGCGGAAATACTCAACCACCTCTGAAAGTTGGCTCGCATCAGTAACAACAAGGGCCATTCACCGGTAAGTGAATGGCCCCTCTTAATCTTAGCCTTAGCCTTAATCTGAGCCTCAACCTGCTATTTCTTGCCCCGCTCGTCCAGCGCCTTGTTGAGCAGCGCTACGCCTTCTCTGGATGCGACGATCGATGCTGCCAGGCTCTCCCTGGCCAGCTGGGGATTGTGGAATCCATCGCTATTTTCTGCTGTCCACCACTCCCACAATACATGTGCTTCTTCATGCTTTTCACGCGCTTTGGCCAAGGTCGCTTCATCCACGCCGAAGCGTTTTGCTATTGCATAGGTGTCGATCAACTGGCTCAGCCAGTATTCCGACTTGCGTATTTTGCCCCTGACGTAGTTTTGTGCCGCATTCAGTTGGTAGAGCTTCTGTTCCGTTGTCCACTTGGGGTGGCACCTGGAGCACGATTCCTGGATATGATGCTTCGGTCTGACCATCATATGTGTGCGGTATGTTTTTCCTTCCGTATCTTTCATGGGTGGCATGTGACAGTCGGCACAGGTTACCCCGGCCTGCTGGTGGACACTGCCAAAATAGGTCTCAGCCTCGGGATGCTGCAACTTGACCAGCCGCGCACCGGTCACTGCATGTTTGAAATCGTAGAAATTGAGCTTCTTGTAGTGTGCCAGGAGTTCCTTGACCTGGGTAAGGGGCATGTGGTTGGTGCGAAGGTCATCAAAACCGACCGGCTTGCCGCTATCAAACTCGAAGCCCTTGCCGCAGGCATATTCCACGTGGCACTGGGCGCACATCAGCGTGGCGTTGGGCTTCTGCATGATGCCTATCTTGCGGAACCCGTCCCTGAAAGAAATGACCTTGAGATCTGTTTTGCCATCCTTGCCGGCAAACATGGTGGATCCTTTTTCAATCTGGTTGATCAGTTCATCACGGACAATGCGCGGCTGGGTTCCGTGGGGATCGTGGCAGTGGATGCAGCCAACTGGATTGTGAGTGTCCTTGGCAACCGCGATGACATCAGAAGTGCGGTCCCAGGTGGCTTTTGGGTCCTTGTCGCCGAGAAACTTCCATTTGAGGATATGGTCGGAGGTCTTGCACTGAATACAGGTGGGGTTGCCCCCCTTGCCGGTTTCCGCCATCTTGAAATCAGGTCCCTTGTCCGCCAGGATGTCCCAGGTCTTGCCGACAGCATCCACTCCGTACCAGCCGTTTTTGTACTGGAAGCGGCCTCCTGCGAAACGATCCACCACGAACTGATCGGTCACCATGAAGGCGTGGCTGCGCGGTTCATTGTGTTCAATGGTGAAGCCATAGGGGGCCAGCAATTTGTCCATGACAGGTGAACGCCCGCCGGGTATCCCTTTTTCACTGTGGGCCGGGGATTCATAGTTCACAGCCATGGAACTGGAAAATTCCATTTTGTGGCACGATCCGCACATGGCCTGGTCGATGATGGTGACCGGTTTATTCTCATAACTTTTCAGGTGCTCATCCAGCTTGCTGTGACAGGTTGTGCAGGCCAGTTGTGCATGGGGCGAACCTTCCTTGAGTGCTTTGACCTCTTCATGACAGCTGTAGCAGGTACCCCTGCCATCATCTTTAGAGTTGGACGTTGATGATGCCCCTGTTGCCGTTACAGAAAATAGCGGCAAAGAAAAAATCAATGCCGCACCGCTCGCCGCAGCCCATGCAATCCATTTTCCTGGCGTCATCTTTTTCCTCCTTGTGCCGAATTCCACGTAGTTTTAAAAAGCTTAATTCAAAAATACTATGGAAACAGTAGAAGTCAAAAGGCGCGAGCCGGTGCTTAGGCACAAAAAAAGAGGCAGAATCTTGACGATCCTGCCTCTTGTGGGGTGGTGGGAATTTCCGGGAATGGAAGTGGCTTGTTGTTTCGAAACCTGCTAGCGAACCAATTTGGAAAGTTTCTTGAACTCCTCTGTGCCCGCTACCTTCAGCAGTTGAAACACCACAGATTCAGTGCATGTTGGAACTGCACCTGCCTGGGCCATGGCATCCAGAGCGGTCTGCCAGTTCTGCTTGCTGCGGCTCATGACGGCATCTCTTACCAGATGAACGACAAAGCCGGCATCAAGCAGTTCGATCACCGTCTGCAACACACAGACATGGGTCTCCATACCGGTGATGATGATCTGGTTACGGCCGGTGGCTTTGATGCTTTCAATAAACTCGCTGCAACCGCAGCAACTGAAAGTCATCTTCTCGCAGCGGGAAGCATGTGCTGTTTTTTCTTTCAGGGCCGGTAGTGTGGAGCCAAGTCCCTTGACATACTGCTCTGTTACCAGCACCGGAATTTGTAATTCTGCTGCGCTTTCCAGAAGGATAGTGATGTTCTTCGATAATCTGGAGAGCACTTTCTCATCCATGGCAGCACACAGTTTTTCCTGCACGTCAATTACCACCAGCAGCGCCTTGTCCTGCTCCAGAAAAAAAGTGTCTTTTATCGACATGGTAGTTCCTCCTCTGATTTAGTATCTCAGGTTCGCTTCAGTTCTATGCCCAATTCGGTGATTTTCTTGCGTAAGGTATTGCGGTTGATACCGAGAATATCGGCAGCCTTGACCTGATTCCAGCGCGTTTTTTCAAGGATATGACGAATAAGGGGGCGCTCTACCTGCTCCAGTACCATGGCGTGAATATCACCTTTGTCCAGCTTTTCGATGCCGTTAAAGCAGGTGCGCAATTTGGCATCCACCAGAGCCTCCAAAGATGTTTCCGTGGTACTCACGGCAACGTCATCTGCTTTGGAACGCAGACTTTCAAAATCGGCGGGTGTAAGCAGCGGATCGTTGGAAAGTATGACGGCGCGTTTGATGGTATTTTCCAATTCGCGGACATTGCCGGGCCAGGAGTGGGCACCAAGAACCTCCAACGCACTGGTGGAGAGCTGTTTGGGGCTGGTTGAGAGTTCACTGCAGGCTCTATCCAGAAAGTAGTAGGCCAGGTCGGGGATGTCTTCGCGACGGTCCCGCAGTGGTACCAGGGTTATCGGCACGACGTTGAGGCGATAGTAGAGGTCTTCCCGGAACTCCCTCTGCCGGACTCGTTCCAGCAGTTCCTGGTTGGTGGCTGCAACGATGCGCACATCAACCGCAATATTTTGAGTGCCCCCAATTCTGGTGACCTCCTGTTCCTGCAGAACCCTCAGGATTTTGGCCTGCAGATCCAGTGGCATATCGCCAATTTCATCCAGGAAAATGGTGCCATGATTGGCCTGCTCGAATTTACCGAGCTTTCGTTCGCCCGCACCGGTGTAGGCACCTTTTTCAGAGCCGAAAAGCTCGCTTTCGAGCAGATCGCGAGGAATGGCGGCGCAGTTGATTGCAACGAACGGTTTACCGAGGCGGCCGGAATTGTAATGTATTGCCCGCGCCACCAGTTCCTTGCCAGTGCCTGATTCCCCCTGGATAAGGATGGTGACATCGCTGCCGGCTACTTTTCCAATTGTTTTATAGATATCCTGCATGGCAGGCGAGTGGCCGATAATATTCTTCTCGATCTGGTAGCGGTCTTTCAGTTCCTGTTTCAGGACTGTTACCTGACCCGCTACATCGCGTGCCCGCTCGACTTTTTCGATGATTGCATCGATCACGTCAAGATCAAAGGGCTTGGTGATGTAGTCATAGGCACCGCGTTTCATCGCTTCAACGGCATTCTTCATGCTGGCTTCTGCGGTCATGATCACGACCAGCAGATCGTTCTTCAACTCGCGGATGCGGTCCAGCAGATCAAGCCCGTTGATGCCCGGCATGCGAATGTCCACAATAGCCAGATCGTAATCATTTTCCTGGATCATGGACATGGCCTGTCTGCCATCCACAGCGAGATCAACATTGAATCCTTTACGCTTGAGTGCTTTGGACAGCACCCAGCGCATGCTCTCTTCATCATCGGCTACCAGAATTTTTTGCAGCGGCATGTGTGAACCTCAATTTCGGGACGCGGGAAATGGGCCTGGATCAGCCCAGGTTTTTCGCATCCTGGTTTATTGAACCAAGGGGAGTAAAACGGTGAATTTTGTGCCATGGTTGAGACTGGATTCCACCTTGATCTGTCCACGATGTTCTGAAACTATTTTATGACAGATGGTGAGGCCCAGGCCGGTGCCTCCGCTTCTTTTAGTGAAAAAGGGGGTCCAGATATTTTCAAGGTCTTCAGGAGCTATTCCAGGACCGGTATCGCTGATTTCGACAGCAACCATGCGCGATTGGCGTTCGTTCTGGGCCATGCGGTAGTCGGAAAGGACGCGACTGGTGACCGTGAGTCGTCCAGATTCCCCCAGTGCTTCCATGCTGTTCAGGATCAGGTTGAGAAAGAGTCGTGTCAGCATTTCTCCATCAGCCATGAGTGGTGGAATGCTCGGATCAAAATTGGCAACAATGCTGATCTCCCGGTCCATCACCGAGTGTTTCTGGAGCTGCAGAATGTCCGCAAGGACTCTGTGTAGGTTGACCGGTGCCAGTTTTAGGCGGCGCGGAGAGGCCAGGTCAAGCAGTTCGCGGATAATGCGGTCGATGCGATCAGTTTCGCGGAGAATGACTCCCGTACATTCGCGCTGGTCGCTGTCTTCCCCTAGCTCTTGCTCCAGAAGTTGAGCAGCCCCCTTGATTCCTCCCAAAGGGTTCTTGACTTCGTGGGCAAGACCGGCTGCCAGCGTGCCAAGGGTGGAGAGCCTGTCAGCCTGGCGAATGGTTGCTTCAAGTTCGCGTATGTAGGTTATATCCTTGAGCGTCAGAATGGCACCGATGTTCTCCCCGTTCGGCAATGTCAGCGGATAACATGTTACCCCCACAGGAATTACCTTCCCGGTGGTACGTATCATCACATTATCATTGTCGGATATGGTGATGCCTGTGCGGATGGTTTTGGTGAGAATCTCAAGCAGTGTTGTTTCTTGCGCAAAAAGTTTTTCAAAGGAAATCCCCACCACCTGTCTACGGGAAAAGCCGGTGATTTCTTCGGCAGCCGGATTGCAAAGAGTAATGACTCTTTCCTGATCAACAACAATGACGCCGTCGCCGACACTATCTATGACAGTGGCATAGTAGTCGGCCGGGCCACTGCGACTATGGGAATTCTGGTCAATCGGCATGATCCGGAATCTCTCCTATTCTTGTGGCGAGGGAGTGGATGTCTTCAATGCAACGGGCGCCATTGGCATCACGGCGGACATCTGCGGCTCCAGGAAAGCCCTTGGCATACCAGCCGATATGTTTTTTGATTTCCCGTGTGGCCACTGCTTCTCCATGCCCGGCAACGTACAGTTCCAGGTGCCGGCTGATGGCTTGGGCCCGCTCCCTGTTACTGATCAGAGGCAATGTGCCGTGAAGGGCCAGCTCACGTATCTGCCGGAAGATCCAGGGGGCTCCCAGAGAACCGCGGGCCACCATGATGCCGTCGCAGCCGGTTTCCTCAAGCATGCGGAGGCAGTCCCGGGCAGTGAAAAGATCACCGCTGCCAATAACGGGGATAGTCAGATTTTCTTTCAGAACCTTTAAATGGTTCCAGTCGGAAATGCCTGAAAACATCTGGCTGCGGCTGCGTGGATGCAGAGTAATGGCATCGCATCCTTCTTCCTGGGCTATGCGGGCAATTTCAGGGTAGGTATTGTCCCCGCAGTGCCAACCTGAGCGGATTTTGACTGTCAGCGGCAAGGGAGTTGCTGCCCGTACAGCCCGGATAATGGCGGCAATTTTGAGCGGATCCCTGAGCAGGGCACTGCCGGCACCGGTACCAACAACCTTTCGTACGGGGCAGCCCATATTGATATCCAGCAGGTCACCGTATCCTGCTACCCTGCGGGCCGCTTCCGCCAGATCGTGAGGCGTGTCGCCAAAGAGCTGGATACCCAGGGGGCGGTCTTCCGGGATGCTCTTCAGCAGTGCCAGGGTATTTGCACCTTCACGAACCAAGCCATTGACGCTGACCATTTCAGTAAAAGCAAGGGCTGCGCCTTCACGGCGGCAAAGGATGCGAAACGGTAGATTGGTTATTCCAGCCAGGGGGGCAAGCACGACATTGTGCGCCAGGACAAGTCTTCCGATTTTCAAAGGTTTAAGCATTGTTTGCACTGATATCAGACGGGAAGGAGAAGTAAGTAAAGCGAGTAATTGCCTAATTTTTGTGCATGGTAACACAGGGGAAGAAAATGGCAAGCTGAAAATGTTGGGAAAAAAGGTATTGCCAAGAGGGTTATTTGAGGTTTTAATAGATGAAAGAAGTTTGGGGTCTGAAATAAAATATACGATAAAACAAGGGGTTGCTAATGTTTGGAATAGGGATGCCGGAGCTAATCATTATTCTTGTCATCGCCTTACTGGTGATTGGTCCGCACAAGCTGCCGGAACTTGCTAAATCTTTGGGAAAAGGACTGGCTGAATTCAAAAAAGCAACCGATGACTTCCAGCGCACTGTGCGGGATGAAGCGCGCAAAGAAGAGGAAAAAACCGCAGCCCCTCCCCAGCAAGTGTCCACCGCAGTGACAGAAGAGGCAAGCGTAAAGGTTTCGGAACAGGTTTCCGAGCCAGTTGTTAAAAAGGAAGAAGTTAAATCCTGATGCGGCTGAATGCATGGTGCTGAAACGAGAAAGAGCCGGTTTTCCCGGCTCTTTCTCGTTTCAGAAATCCATGTTTAATTACTTTACTTCAACTTTGATCTGTTTGGGCCTCGTATCTTCTTTTTTAGGAAGAGTTATTGTGAGCACTCCTCTTTCGCAGGTAGCGCTGACGTTTTCCTGCTGAACAGTGGCCGGCAGGCTGAAACTGCGCTGGAATGTGCCAAAATACCGTTCAATGCGGTGGTAGTTTTCCTTCTTTACATCCCCTTCATGTTTGCGCTCGCCTTTAAGAATCAAGGTGCTGTCTTCTATGCGTACTTCAATATCCTTCTGATCCACATCCGGCAGCTCTGCTTTGATGACAATCGAATCTTCTGTCTCGTAAATGTCCACAGATGGCTGCCAGATCCCCTCCTTGAGGTCTTCTCCGGAGAGATCATGATTCCAGGAAAGATTCAGGAGCTTGTTCATCTGCTCCTGCATGCTGCGCAGTTCTCGTAATGGATTGTATTTAACCAGTGCCATCAGCCTATCCTCCTTGTGTCGTTCAGATTGAGCACATTCTCTTGAAACATAATACCTCAATTGCTCCTGTCAAGGTTATTCATCTTTGAGAACCGGCTGTTTCTGCAGCCGTTTGTAATAAAAATTCTGGCCATACAAGACTGCTATGGGATTGTGGCCAGTAACCCGGTCCTTGACGATGAGTGTCGTTACCGGTGCTTTTGAATGCCGGTTGAAGAGCATGTCATGTCCCACGCACAAGCCAACGATGATGTTCATGTCTGTCTTCAGCCGGTTGCATATCTCTGCCTGGGCAATTGGGTTGCAAGCCGGCTCAAAGGTGCCTGGCCTCACCTTATCCTGCTCGTCCAGCCCCAGCTGCAGCTTATCAATGCTGCCTGCCTTGCAACAGACGCTGAGCGGCTCCAGCCCCTGGGCTCGCAGGATTGTTGCCAGTCGTTCCGATTCATCGAGCAGCCCGATGCAGGTGGCCATGCCGATTTTGCGGTAGCCCATCAGCTTGGCAAAGGCAATGGTGTCTTCCACCCGGGTCCAGCGGGCATTGATTGCATCGCTTCCAGGGACCGGCTGGTAGCAGAGCCCTTCCACCCGTGCCGCCACAAACGCGATGCGGGCTTCCTCGCTGTCCGCTGCATAGTCTCTGAGGCTTTCCTTGATGACTTCTTCGTAATTGCCTGATGGGCAGTTGCCCGGACGGGGGGGAGCAGTTTCGGGGTCATTGCTCCAGCAGTTGGTCGTACCACGGTTGTGCCAGACGGAGCTGCATTTGGAACATGAAACAGGGGTTTCGTCGGACATAGTGCCTCCTGGGATGTTGCGTCAGTGAAGATTATCCTTAGCTGCCCATCATGGATATCAACACGTGACGCACTTCACGATCAATTTCGACAAAGGTGGTATCCAGAGATTCAATAAACTTGTAAAAATCCTGCTCCGGCAGTTTTACGGGCTGCTGGCTGATGACATGCCAGGCATGATTTTCAGATGTGCTCAGCGGCCCGGGCTGTGCTATTCCATTGCCAGCATGCTGCAGGCAGGCAAAATCAGCCACGCTGACGATGGCGGCAAGTAGCGGATCCTCTGTTGCCATCTGGCATGAGTGGTGGTGGGAAATGATGTCGCAATATACAGGAGGGAAGTTCCAGCTCTGGGCCAGGCAGAGCCCGACTTCGCAGTGGGTCGTGCCGAAATGGTCCAGTTCAGCCTGATAGGTGCTGCAGTTAGTCTCTGTGATATCTGCAAGCATCCTGGCGTAATCGTCCAGCAGGTAGTGTCCCATGAATACCTTGCCTATGTCATGCACAATGGCCACGAGCCCTGCTTTCTCAAGATCGGGGTAGTTCACCATGGCCGCAATGCGCTGGGCTATGGCACCGACACTGAAGGAGTGGGTCCAGAAAATCTTGGCGGCAAAGGCCTGGGGCTTACCCTGGAAGGCATTAACAAAATAGCTGGTCATGATTATTTCGCGCATGCTCCTGAAGCCCATGTAGAGCAGGGCGCGTCTCACGGAGGTGATCTCGCTGCTGGAACGGTATAGCGGTGAATTTACAATGCGGATAATTCGGGCAGCAAGGACCGGTTCCGAGAGCATCAGATTGGCAATCTCGTCTGGATCTGCCTCGTTACTGTCCAGCAGTGCAATCATCCTGGAGACCATGGCAGGAATAGTGGGAAGGTCACTTACATTCCTTACCAGACGGCGGGCTTTTACCATCATCGCAGCTTTTTCCACACCCAATCCTCTTCAACTGCTGGTCATGTTTCACTTTCCATCAGGGCAAGAAACGCATCTTCACTCAATACTGTTATGCCCAATTCATGCGCCTTGGTCAGTTTGCTGCCGGCATCTTCACCGGCAACTACAAAGTCTGTCTTTCTTGATACGGAGCCAATCACGTTGCCACCCTGATTCTCCACCAGCTGACGGGCTTTTTCCCGGGTGAAATGCTCCAGTGATCCGGTAAAGACAAAGCTTTTGCCGGTAAACCTGCCTCCAATGCGCTTGCGCTCGATTGCCGGCGTGACGCCAGCTTCCAGCATGCGCCTGATGACCGCTATGTTTTCCGGATTGTCGAAGAAGGTGCGGACGCTCTGGGCAACAGTCAATCCCACATCCCTGATGCTGGTCAATTCTTCCAGGGTAGCCTGCTCAAGGTGTTCCAGGCTTCCGAAAGCCTGGGCCAGCGCCTTGGCAGTGCGTTCACCCACATGGCGGATTCCGAGAGCAAAGATGAAGCGGCCAAGATCGCGATGTCTGCTCTTTTCGATGGCTGTCATCAGGTTGCCGGCGAGTTTGTCTCCCATGCGCTCGAAACGTCTGAAATCTTCGGGTGTAAGGTAGTAGATGTCGGCTACGTTGTGCACCAGTCCCAGGGAAAGCAGCTGCTCTACAAATCTTTCCCCGAGCCCTTCGATATCCATGGCATTTCGCGAAACAAAGTGGATGATGGACTGTCGTGTCTGGGGCGGACAGGAAAGTCCCATGCAGCGCACGGCAACTTCATCCGCAATTCTGACTATTTCGGAGCCGCATTCAGGACAGTGTGTCGGCGGGGAAAGCAGCTGCTCGGTTCCGTTGCGCATTTCGGGCAGCACCTTGACGATAGCCGGGATGACGTCACCGGCGCGTTCAACCACAACGGTATCCCCGACACGAATGTCCTTGAGCGTCAGTTCGTCCCAGTTATGCAGGGTGGCGCGCGAGACTGTCACACCCGATACCTCGACCGGCTGCAGCTGGGCCACCGGCGTAATGACGCCGGTGCGACCGACGGAAAGGATAATCTCATTCAGCCGGGTGACCGCCTGACGAGGTGGAAACTTGCATGCTATTGCCCAGCGGGGGGAACGGCTCTTTTCTCCCAACTCGGCCTGCATGGAAAAGGAATCTACCTTGATGACGGTTCCATCGATTTCATAAGGAAGCGATTCACGCTGTTCCATCATCTGCCGGTAATATGCTGCCGCCCCGGCTATGCCGTTCTCGCAATGTACCAGCGGATTGACAGGCAATCCCCAGCCGGCAATGCGATCAAAGAAATCACGCTGGTTCCGGAATGTTGTACCTTCAACAATTCCGGGAGCATAGCAGAAGATGGAGAGGGGGCGTTGGGCGCTGATGCGCGGGTCCAGCTGGCGCAGGGAACCGGCAGCTGCATTGCGCGGGTTGGCAAAAGATGGCTCGCCGTTCTCCTCTTTCTCGCGGTTGATGCGCTGGAATGCATCCAGGGAGAGGAATACTTCACCGCGAACTTCCAGAAGTCTGGGGATGTCGCGGCCAGTCAGGCGCAGGGGAAGTGAGCGGATGGTACGGACGTTCCCCGTCACATCCTCTCCGGTGAAGCCGTCACCACGGGTTGAGGCGGTGGTAAGGCAACCATCGATGTAGATCAGTTCCACCGCCAGTCCGTCCATTTTTGGCTCGCAGATGTAGTCTACATTCTGGTCGCCGGGCAAGCCGAGCAGTTTCTTGAGCCGCTGATCAAACTCCCCTATTTCTGTCTCATTAGTGGCATTTTCAAGGGAGAGCATGGGGATTCGGTGGGTGACCGCAGCGAATCGAGCCAGGGGAGCGCTGCCGACACGCCGGGTTGGAGAGTCGGGTGTGATCAGATCAGGGAACGCTGCTTCAAGTTCCTGCAGTTCACGAAAGAGTGTGTCGTACTCAGCGTCGGAAACCTCCGGGGTATCAAGCTGATAATAGAGGCGGTTGTGGTACTCCAAAATGGTGCGTAGTGCATCGATGCGCTGTTGGGCGACTTCTGGGGAGGGGGTGTTATCAAGAAGCGAGAGCTGCATTTTATCCTCAACCGCGTGTAATTGACTTCAAAAGAGAGTACAGTATTATGCTTGTAATTTCAAATAATCCCACAGACGGACACCCTATGGACCAATTCAGGCTTGATGCCCTGCATGGCTGGTTTGAAAGCTATGTCGGCACCTTTCAGGATATCGATCACGAAGGACTCAAAAACATTCAGCTCAAGGTGGTTCATACCCGCAAGGTATGCGAGGTTATGGCACTGCTGACCTCCGGAGAAGGTGTGGCGCCGGAAGCGGCCCGTATTGCCGCTGCCATCGCATTACTGCATGACGTCGGCCGCTTTCCCCAGTACCGGCGCTGGCGTACGTTCCTGGACCGCAAATCCGACAACCACGCCCGCCTCTCGGTTGAAGTCATGCGTGAGCATGGTGTGCTGGATGACCTGCCGGCCGCAGAGCGGCTGCTGATCGAAGAAGCGGTGCGGTTTCATAATCTGCGTGAAATTCCCCGCCGCCTGGAAAACGATGCCGGTTTTTATCTTAGATTGATTCGGGATGCAGACAAACTGGATATCTGGCGGGTCTTTCTCGATCACTTTCATCAGCCCCTTGAAGAACGTGCTTCCGCAGTCGGCCTTGGATTCCCCGATCTTCCGGAAGTTACTACCGCCTGTGTTGGTGCTCTTGCTGCCGGTCGGGTGGTGGATCTGGCCACTGTCCGGTCGCTCAATGATTTCAAGCTGCTGCAGATTTCATGGGCCTATGATCTTAACTTTGCTACCTCCTACCGTTTGCTTGACGAACGTCGCTATATCCCTGAACTAGCAGCAACCATCAATTTGGAAGAGGCGGAAGAAGACCGCGTCCTGGGCCCGGCAGTGGCACGGGCAGCCGCGGTTGTTGCCGATCGTTCGCGCCGTTGAAGACCGGCTACTATCGTCTTGACAGTCACTATTTTCAGCCCCATTATTAAAATGCCGTTGAGCCACAAATCCAGGTTGGCAGGAGCATACCATGACATGCAATGACTGCAGAATGCCGGCTGAAAAATTGCGCTGGAGCTGTGATCCGGCTGGATTCGATTTCGAGACTACCGCTGAGCTGCCTGATCTTGATGATGCCATCGGCCAGAAACGGGCTCTTCGTTCGATTGAATTCGGTCTGGATATGGAGGCTACCGGCTTCAACCTCTATATTTCCGGAGAGACCGGTACCAGCCGCACTTCGACCATCCGCAGTACTCTTAAAAGGCGGGCAAAGGGCGAACCCAGGCCCAATGACTGGGTCTATGTAAATAATTTCAAGGACAGCGATTCTGCGGTGTCACTCTCACTCCCGGCAGGCCTTGGCAGGGAGTTGGCCAAGGACATGAAGGAATTGATCGAGTCCTTTCGCAGCGAAATTCCCAAGGCCCTGGAAAGCAAGGAATATGAAATCCGGCGGGCTGAGATTCTCGAGAAGTACCAGCACATCAACAATGAACTCTTCCAAGGGCTGGAAAAAGAGACCGACGCTCACGGATTCGCCCTGCAGCGTACAGTTTCCGGGCTGGTCATCGTTCCCCAGAAGGAAGGGAGAAATTACACCCAGGAAGAATACGAGGCCCTTGCCGATAACGAGCGGGAGGCATTGGAAAAGACCGGCAAGGAGCTGACTGAAAAGCTCAATGATGTTTTGCGTCAGGTGCATGACAGCGAGAAGGCCACCAAGGAAGCGCTCCAGCAGGCTGATCGCGATCTGGGAATGTCCTGTCTGGGGCATCGTCTTGATCCGCTCAAGGAAAAATACTCCGGCCTTGAGAAGGTGATTACCTACCTGGGGGCGGTCCAGGAAGACATCCTTCTCAACCTGGACGATTTCAAGCCCCAGGCCCCCCAGCCGCAGATTCCGGGCATCAGGATCCCCCGCCAGGAGCCCACTTTTGAACGTTATGAAGTCAACGTGCTGGTGGATAACGCTGAATCGGAAGGGGCGCCGGTGGTGTTTGAACCCAACCCCACCTATAACAACCTGTTCGGCCGCATCGAACATGTCATGCAGTATGGGGGCGTGGCGGTGACCGATTTCACCATGATCCGCTCCGGCGCGCTGCACCGGGCCAATGGCGGCTACCTGGTGATCGATGCCCGGGAAGTGCTGATCAACCCGTTCGTGTGGGACTCGCTCAAGCGCTGTATCCGTACTGGTGAGATCCGTATTGAAGATGTTCTGGAACAGTATCGTTTTATGACGATGGTCACCTTAAAGCCCGAACCTGTCCAGCTGCAGACCAAGATTATCATGATCGGCACGCCGTACATCTATTATCTGCTTTTTTATCTGGACCCGGATTATCGCAAGTTTTTTAAGGTCAAGGCGGAATTTGACAGTCGTGTCTGCCGTACCCCCGAAATCATGCGTGACTATGCTCTGTTCGTGGCTACCCACTGCCGCAATGAAAACCTGCTGCACTTTGACCGTAGCGGCATCGCCCGACTCTTGGAGTACACTGCCCGCATGGTGGAAGATCAGTACAAGTTTTCCGCTCATTTCATGGAAATCGCCGACTTCATTCGTGAGGCGAGTTTCTGGGCGCGCAAGGACGGGCAAGCCCTGGTTACCGGGGATGACGTGCTGCGCGCAGCCGCAGAAAAGCTTTATCGTGTCAACCGCATTGAGGAACGTCTTCATGAGTTGTATGAAGAAGGTGTCATCATGGTTGATACTGATGGAGCCGTGGCGGGCCAGATCAACGGCTTGTCGGTTATCGGCCTCGGTGACCACACTTTTGGGCGCCCCTCCCGTATCACTGCCCGGGTGTATGCAGGCCGGGCAGGCATGGTCAATATCGAACGCGAGGTAAAGCTCTCCGGTCCGATCCACGACAAGGGAGTGCTGATATTGACAGGTTACCTCGGTGGGACCTTTGCCATTGAGCAACCTCTTTCCCTGTCGGCTTCCATCTGTTTTGAACAGTCCTATGACGGCATCGAAGGGGACAGTGCCTCGGCTGCGGAGCTGTACGCCCTGCTGTCAGCCCTGTCCGGAATCCCCCTCCGTCAGGGTATTGCCGTTACCGGCAGTGTCAACCAGCGCGGCATCATCCAACCGATCGGCGGTGTCAATTTCAAGATCGAAGGCTTCTATGCCGTATGCAAATCCAAGGGATTGACCGGGCAGCAAGGGGTTATGATCCCCAAGGCTAACGAGAGACATCTGATGTTGAATGATGAAGTCGTCGCTGCAGTTGAGGCGGGTACGTTTCATGTATGGAGCGTCGAAACCATTGAACAGGGCATCGAGATACTTACCGGCGTTGTCGCAGGCCAGAGGGGGACGAACAGGAGGTATCCGAAAGAAAGCATTTTTTATCTGGTGGAGGAGCGGTTGGCTGCAATAGGTGAAAGCCTGAAGCATGCGGAGAAAACAGAGCGCAAATTACCGCGTTCACACAGAAAGCAGATTGCAACATTTGAACATTAATAGTCTTGTACGGAGCGTTTATGGGAATTAAGTGGAGAGAATCATTATCCATCGGTGTGGAAACAATCGATAATCAGCATAAGGAATTGCTGCAGCGATTTGACGATCTGTTGTGCGCATGCAAGGAAGGGAAGGGGACCGACGAGCTTAAGGGATTACTGGATTTTCTCAGCGGGTACGTGCGGACTCATTTCAACGATGAAGAAGCAATCCAGCGCCTGCATCAATACCCGGAGTACGAGGAGCATAAGAGGGAGCATGAATCTTTTGTTGTGCGTCTCAAGGCACTTCAGGGGGAAATAGGGTCAGAGAGAGTGGCTGTGCATCATGTAATGGAGACAAATAGCATGCTGCTTAAATGGCTGACCAATCACATTTCGGTGGTTGACAAGAAGCTGGGGCAGTTTCTGTTGGCTGCCAAAGCCTGAGCTTCAATAAAAAAAGAGCAAAGGCATGTTCTGGAATGCCTTTGCTCTCCTCTTCTTTTTCTGATCAAATCTATTTGCAGTCTTCCCGCCACAAACAGACATGCTGGCCGCACTCTTCGACCCTGCCGGTGTCGAAGCAGGCATCATTATGCTCAGCTTCCTGGATTGCTCGTATCAGGTCTGACTTTTTCATTTTTCCAGTCTTGATGTTGTGCTGTTTTGCAATTTCCTTGATCTCATCGAGTTTCATGTTTTAACGCTCCGTAGCTGGGATGATGTAGTTTTTATAATATAAATCATTTCATCAAAAAGAAAAGTCCGTATTGTATATGACTAAGGCAGCCATGCAGCAGCTGGAGCCCGAATTTCCACTCAATCGGTCGTTTCAGCTTACTCTTCAAATGACCTGGCAAACAGCTCATCGGCCACATTGTCGATAACCTTTTGAGATCGCCTGATGGGGCCGGACTTATGGACACGCCCCACGACCACAATTTTTGCGTCGATCACGCGAATCAGATAGAACAAGGACGACACAATGGCTTTATTCTCTTTTGCACCCATATAGAGCAGGTCGCCTGCAATTACATACTCCAGCCCCAGTTTATCCGCCTGGTGCAGCACCTGCTTTGGTTTGAAGGGTTTATTCTCCTTGACCGTTACAAGCTTGCGGCCCAGACGTTCTTCCAGTCGTTGTTGCAACCTTTTGGAAAAGATTTGAGGGTAGCCCAGGTCAGTGCAGGCGAGATAGAAGACCGCTTTGGCATCCTCTTTGTATTTCTTCGGATCAAGTTTATCCAGATAGCTACCGCCGCAAGAGGTGAAAGCGGTCAGGCCGATCCGGGCATCCTTCGGCAGCGCCCTGACATCGCTCAGGCGATGTAAATCATTCTTGTTGCCTGAAATCCCGGCGCATCCGAATGTCAGCATCCCGCTGACCAGAAGTACGATCCATAAAGAGTATCTCTTCGAAATATTCAGAGCCATTTTAATCCCCCTTAGGGAGATAGCGGGATTCGGGTCAGCTCACCTGACCTTGATAACGATCTTCCCCCGCCCGTGATCCGATCCACTCAGCTCATGGGCTTTGCGCAACTTCGGCAAGAGGGAAAATATTCTCACGGGCTGTTTTATCCTCTGATCAATTGTACCAGAGGTGAAGCAGAAGAATGGCTGGCATCTCTGAATGTTGCCACGTGAGGGCTGTGAATTGCTCTTCTACATTTCTTTCCATCTTCTCCTCATAAGATTACAATAAATGCAGAAGAGCAGATCAACAGAGAAAGGGGGGCATATCATGGTAACAATGACAACGATATTGGTACTTGTAATGCTTGCAGCCGTCATCACGCCCTGGATCGGTTCAATGTACGAGCACCATGGCAGCCACAGAACTGATTTGATGGCAGGAGATGAGGGAGAAGATTAATACGGCTTCGGCTGTCCCAAACAGGGTAGCTTGGATCGATACATAGCGGAATAACAACGGGGGCAGGTTACTTTATTGAAAAGTCGCCTGCCCCCTTTTTATTCCTGATTCAAAGTGTATTTAATGTTTTCCGCGGATGTCAAAGACCTGATGACACTTCTATTTATCGGAGTCGTAGAAGCATGAATTCTGCCCTGGAATTTCTAGTTCAATCAAACGCGAGCAGTCCAGCTTCAAACATTCGCAGGCTTTTGGCGCGCTTCAGCTCCTTGAGCGGCTTTGCCAGCTCCGGATCATCAAGGTGACAAACGATTTCCTTCAGCTTGCTCAGCACCTGCATATCCCCGCAAAACAGCTCACCATAGCGCCCCAGCATCTCCCGCAGATAGCAGCCCAGCTCAGCTCGCCGCTCCTCCCGGCCAGGCTCCGGGCTTGATTGCCCCCGCAGGCGGTGGAACAGCCGCGGATCGGCAATCGCCCCCCGCCCCAGCATCAGCCCGGCAGCGCCGGTCTGCCGCAGCACCCGTTCGCCATCGCCGGCGCTGCGGATATCTCCGTTGGCAATCACCGGCAGCCGGGTCTCCCGCACTACACTGGCAGTCACCTCGTGATCGGCGGAACCGGCATACTTCTGGACAACGGTGCGGGGATGAAGCACCAGAAAATCCACTCCGCTCGACTCGAAGAGCGGCACCAGCGACAGGATCTGATCCGGATCGTCGTAACCGGCACGGATCTTGACGGAAAAGGAGCCGTTGATCACATCCCGCAGAGCGGGGATGACGTCAGCAAGATCGTCCGTGCAACGGAGCATGCCCCCACCGGTGGGGCCGCTGCCCATCCGGCCATAGGGGCACCCCATGTTGAGATTGATATGTGCCGCGCCCGCCTCCTGGGCGGCCCGGGCCGCCGAGACCAGCGCCTCCCGGCCATGGCCCACCAGCTGCACCACCAGCGGCACGCTCTCCTCAGCCGTGGTGATTTCCCGCAAGTCCGCATTCGAGAGCCGCGCTGCCGCAGTTGCCGAATTGACCCGCATGAATTCGGTGAAGATAACGTCAGGCCGGACCTGCGTTATGAAATAGGCGCGCAGGGCCCGGTTGGTCACCCCCTGCATCGGCGCCAGCATCAGCGGGATTGTCCCGGCTTGCCAGGGAAACCGGGAAATGGGTCGTGAAATATCATTTTTCAAAGTTAATCACCTTATTTGCCGTACTTGCTGACACCAAACCGTGTCTCGGCATCAGCCTGGCTGATGCACCGCAAGGTCGGCGGCCCGCCTGCGAATAAGAGCACCTTCTCCCACAGGCGATTGTCCCTCGAATCGAGATACAGTTCCGCCAGCTCCTCCGGATTCTCCGCCAGCTTTTTCAACCGCGTGGAGGTCAGCCATTCCACCCGATCGGCAACCGCGTCTCCGGTCACCTTTATCCCAAGGTCAAGCCACATGCCGACTAATTCCGTCTCTTCCGGTTTCAGATCATTGAACATACATCGCTCCTTATTCATGGGGAATTCAAGTAATCTGGGGTCAGGGCGCCGCCCTGCCCAGCGGCGCAAATTACCCATCAATCAGCAGAAAGTCAAGCCTGACCCCTGATCAGAAACTCCAACCAGAGATCGCAGGGCAGAAAATATTGACAAACTTCAATTAACTTGATAGACATGCCAAAATTTTTTTGAGCCAATAGACGACAATACTCAACCATTCGCGAGGGTGGGGCGGAAAGCCTACAGGGTCTTACTGAGACAGCCGGGTTGCCGAAATATTACACATATTCGGCAACCCGGCTTTTTTTGTTGCCTGAGCAGGCTCAGTAATTGTCCGTCCGACATGTCTGACCTCAGTGACCTGCAGAAAAAAATTGTGATACACGATAATACTCAACCATCCGCGAGGATGGGGCGGAAAGCCTACAGGGTCTCTCTGAGACAGCCGGGTTGCCGAAATATCACCCAGATATTCGGCCCCGGCTTTTTTATTTTAACCTTCAGAAAGGTAGCTTACCTCCCCATGCTCCAAAACGTCGACCTGACACGCGTATCCCCCTGGCTTCGCCTCATGGCTCTGGGCGTATTCATCCTGGCCCTCAACGGCTGTGCCGTTACGAAAGGCGCCTGGCTTTCCTCCGGCCCCATGGAAAAGGAAGTCGCACGGAACCGGTTTCCGCTGGAAAAAAGTGATGACGTCATTGGCCGCCTGGCCGTTATCAGGCTTGAAGATGGGGATACTCTCCCGGACATCGCACGGCATTTCGGCGTGGGGATCAACGCTCTCAGCGCCGCAAATCCGGGGGTGGATGTATGGGTGCCCACGGCAGGAGAGCGGCTCACACTGCCGCTCAGCTTTATCCTGCCTGACGCTCCCCGCAAGGGTATCGTGATCAATCTGGCCACCATGAGGCTCTTCCAGTTTAAAGACGACCGTACATCAGCGGTGGTGTCCACCTATCCGGTCGGTATCGGCACCAAAGAGCGCCCCACCCCCACAGGTCAGATGCGAGTAACCCGCAAAGCAGCCCGCCCCACCTGGTACGTGCCTGCTTCAATTGCCGAGGATCACCGCAGAAAGGGTGATCCGCTCCCCGCCAAAATTGCAGCCGGGCCCCAGAACCCACTGGGCGAATACGCGCTCTATCTCAGCAAAGCGGGGTATCTGATCCATGGCACCAACAAACCGGCCAGCATCGGCCTCAAGGCCTCCAACGGCTGCGTGAGGCTCCTTCCTGAAAACGTGGAGACACTTTTTAACGAAACGCCGGTCAACACATCGGTCCTCATCGTCAACCAGCCCTATCTTATAGGCCAGCGTGACGGCGTGCTGTACATGGAGGCTCACACCCCCCTGGAGAAACCGGATGCCGGTGCCATCGAGCTGGAGAAGGTCTATGCACATTTGAGAAGCCTTGAGAAGCAATCGGGGCGCACGCTTGACTGGAAAAAGGTGAAGACGGTGCAGGCAGAAGCACGGGGAATTCCTGTTCCAATCCTGGAGTTGGAAAAAGGAGCAGGCAAGGCGGCTGAAAAAATTGTTCAGGTGGAGCACCCGGACAAGCTGTACGGCAAGCCGGAACTCCCGGAACTGAAGCTGGCGGCCTGGTATGTCCTGGCCGGCGATCTGTCTGATGAGGTTGAGGCCGAACGGCTGGCTGCAATCATCAATCACCAGGGACCGCCAATCCCGGCCCGGGTGCTGTCAAAACAAGACAGGCACCGGGTCATCGCCGGCCCTTTCAGTAATGCCAGTGAGGCCAACGATGCGGCCAGGCGGCTGAAAATCGATCTGGAGATAAATGGCGTGGTGATGGGCCCGGTCAGCAAGACAGAGTCCATAGCACTGAATCAATGACGGAAAGGAGGTGACAAACGGCAAGGCCCTTTGAGTCCCAAAATCACATCGAATGAAAAAGGAGAATAACAATGAAGATACGCATGACAGTAATTTCCATGATGCTGGCTCTGGCCGCTACCCTGTCCGGTTGTGCAACATCCGGTGACCTCCAGAAGATGCAGGCGCAGCAGAAACTGATTGACGCCAAAGCCGATCAGGCGCTGCAGGATGCGCAGTCTGCCAAGGCGGCGGCCGATGCGGCCAAGACCCGCGCTGACGAGGCTGAAAAGCGGGCAACAGAACGGGAACGGATCGCCGATGAAAAGGCGGCACGGGCTGACGCTGTTTTCCAGAAATCCATGAAAAAATAAACGAACCTGTAACAGGCTGTAGAAAAACGTGATGAGAAAGCCGGACGAAAACGTACGGAACTGAGCAGCCGAGCCGAGCGGCAGGGGATTCGAATCCTCTGCCGCTTGACTGCCCTGCCAAGGAGCGAGGAGATGAGGGAACGGGGACTTTTCTGTGTCTGCATGATCATGACCATACTGCTGTACGGTTGCAGCGGATTTCAGAGCAGGTCAACCTTCGAGGAAGCCAATGCTCTCTTCAGCCAGGGAAACTACAACGCCTCCCTGGACAAGTATGGGGAGATCATCGAAAAAGACCCCTCCGCCGGAGACAGGGCCCTGTTCGAGATGGGCATCATCCACGCCTACCCCAAAAACGGCCTGAAGGATTACCAGAAGGCCCTGGACTGTTTTCAAAAGCTGGTCGAGGAATACCCCGGCAGCGGGTACCGGCAGGACAGCGAGAGAATGATTATCTACCTCGGTCATGCGGCTGCCAAGGACGCGACGATTGCCGCCCAGCAGCAACAGCTGGATGCTCTCCGGCACGACCTGGATGGCAAGCAGAGCGAGATTGTTACGCTGCACACTAGAATCAAGGCGCTTGAACAGAAGGTATTTACCTTTGCCACCCAGAAGGGACCGATAGACAGAATCCTGATAGAGAAGAAGGAACGGCGGTTGACGCTGCTCTCAAAGGGTGAGGTGCTCAAGAGCTACCGCATAGCTCTGGGGGGCAACCCGATCGGTCCCAAGGAGAGACAGGGGGACAACAAAACCCCCGAGGGAACCTACGTAATCGCTGCACGAAATAAGGACAGCCGTTATCACCTGTCTCTTCACATCTCGTATCCAAACGAGAAGGACAAAAAGCGGGCCCGGGAACTGGGGGTTTCCCCTGGCGGCAACATCATGATCCATGGCATCAAGAACGGTTTATCGTGGGTTGGTGACGGTCACACCGAGGTTGACTGGACGCAGGGGTGTATTGCGGTAACGGACGAAGAAATAGAGGAGATAGCCAAGGTAGCACGCAATGGGACGCTTGTTGAGATACGGCCGTAGAAAAAGACTGCTGCAAGTCATAATTCTCTGCTGACCGGAATCTTCTTGCCCATTGCCATCATTCCAAGAGGATGAAGTCGGCTCGATAAGGGAAGATTAGGAGGGGATCCACTGCACGCGTAGCAAGGAGGCAAGATCGCTCTTATGTCTCGGGGTAACGTACACAGGTACTTCAGACTCACCGATTGCTTTGGCTATGGCATAGCGGTGATGTCCCCCGTCGATTACAATCTCTTGAGAAGTCATCGGTGTTGCCAATGGCGGAGAGATCGGTCTTCCTTCCGCTAAATACCCGATGAGATGAGCCAATTTGTATGGATCACCGATTTTCCAGAGTTCCCGGTCTTTCCGTCGGCTGAAAAAACACAACCTCATATCGAACTCAGGCAGAGCTACGTATCCCAGGCAAAGCCCCTGGGGATACCATTTGTTAAATTCTTCCGGAGAAAGACCGTCTTTGGAGAAACGTTGCGACTCTTTAGATATATCCCATTTAAGGACAATCGGTGGCCATTCCGAAACGGGCGCCCAGAGGTACTTGTGGGAATCCGCGCAGGTACTTTGGCGCACTGTTCTCTCTTTGCGATCTTCCTCTGGATCTTCGCGGTGCCCGCACATTCAAGTCTCCGTAAAGACTGAAATTGTGCAAACCTTCTGGTGACAAGCGGTGATTTGTAGTTAGTTTCCATCCGGAAACTCCGGATGAGAAACTGCTGGTTTCCGATTCGGAAAGGAGGGATTTTTTGTCCTGGCAAGGAAATCAAGGGATTGCGCGGAGCAACCGTGTTCTCTGTCAAGTGAAAGCATAAAAACTATCGTTCCAGCGGCGGTTGTCCCTGATCATGGCG
>NZ_JAHDYS010000024.1 GCF_018531195.1 Pelotalea chapellei
CGTGACCAATCGTGCCAATGTTTACATGTGGTTTGTTACGCTCAAATTTAGCTTTCGCCATGATTACAGGCCCTCCTTGGGTAAAGAATTGTTGAGAATTAGTTTTCGGATTTCGATTAATGATGGAGCCCACAACCGGACTCGAACCGGTGACCTCTTCCTTACCAAGGAAGTGCTCTACCTCCTGAGCTATGTGGGCTTTTCTGGAGCGGGAAACGGGACTCGAACCCGCGACCCTCAGCTTGGAAGGCTGACGCTCTAGCCAACTGAGCTATTCCCGCACATTCCAGACGAAGAATTTGGAATACTGCCAGCACCATCCCTTACCAGTCTTACGACAAAAGTCTCCTGGGATCGTGACGTACTTGCTGTTTTCGATGATTTTATGGTGGAGGGAGGAGGATTCGAACCTCCGAAGTCGCTGACGACAGATTTACAGTCTGTTCCCTTTGGCCGCTCGGGAATCCCTCCAGGGAGAATTGCACTAATGTGGAGCTGGCGATGGGACTCGAACCCGCAACCTGCTGATTACAAGTCAGCTGCTCTGCCAATTGAGCTACGCCAGCACTCGACCCTCCGTCAAACGGAAATTAACTATTTAAAGGAGAATCCAATTGTTGTCAAGTTTTTTTATAATAAAATAAAAATTTGAGATTTAAAGCGGCCAAGCAAGAGCATCACTTTTCAGAAGCGGCAACAAAGCCTGCTTAATTTTCTTAAGGGCCGCTTCTTCTATCTGCCGTACGCGTTCTCGAGAAATTGAAAAATGATTGGCAATCTCTTGAAGAGTCAACGGCGCCTCTGCGGTAATACGCGATTCAATGATATACCGCTCTTTGTGGTTAAGTCCTTCCACCAACTTAGAAACTTCCTTCTTCAATTTACTGTGCATCTCCAATTCTGACAGCTGTTCCTCCTGGTTTTTTCGCTCATCCGGCAGACTATCCAGAATGGTCATCCCGTCTCCACCAGGAAGATCTGCATCTAATGAACATTCACCACGTAATCGTTGTTCCATTTCATATACTTCGCGGTCAGAAACTTTCAGTGCCTTGGCAGTCATATGCACTTCGTCACCAGTTCCGTCTAATTTCTCAATGGCATTTTTTGTTTCTCGTAGTTTAAAGAATAATTTTCGCTGTGCCTGAGTAGTGCCGATCTTAAGAAGACTCCATGCTGATATTACATGATTTTGAATGTAGGCCCTGATCCACCACACTGCATAAGAAATTAGCCGTATTCCTTTATGAGGATTGAATTTCTTAACAGCCATCATCAACCCAATGTTCCCCTCTTGTATAAGATCCAACATTTTTAAACCATAATGGCGATACTCATAGGCAACCTTCACAACAAATTTGAGATTTGAAGTAATTAATTTATGGGCAGCCTGTATGTTCTTACTATTGAAAAAGTGGACGGCGGTTTCATATTCCTCTTTTTCGTTCATTACTGGAAATTTTCGTATCTCAGACAAATAAAGGGAAAGACTATCCGCAACAACCGGCAGATTTGCAACCATGTCCTCATCTCCTTTCAACCTCTTGCTCAAATTAGCACTCGTCGCCACTGAGTGCTAAGATACAACATTTTTCCCATAGGAATCAAGCTCCTTTTGGCTCCAAACCGTCAATTTCAACAGACTCACCAGTTAGTTGCCTTTTATGGGTCAGCTTTTTCCAGCCACTCCCAGCCAACTCAACCAACCCATTTAATGTACGTGTATAAAATTTTCGCACAGGAATATGATTCACCATTATCGAACGGTCCAACCGTTCGACTATAACGAACTGCCCCTCCAGAAGATTAGCAATCTGTTGGTAATAGGCTCCATCAATACCAAAAAGAAATTTATATTTAACTCCTTCAATCCGAAAAGCAACAATCAGAATAACTGCATCAGGCCGGCCTGTTTTAACATCAAATCTAGCTGTTGAAGTAATGAATGTGCCTTCTAACGCTCCTCCCGCAGAAAGCAGAGCATCAATATTTATATTTTTAGGTTTAAGCTTGCCCAATGAGGGTAATCCCCAAGGTTTATATGGTGCATGGTCACGTTCAAGATAATGCGAAGTCTGTTCCAGCAGCACTACCACGTTGTTGTTAATCGGCCCCCCTATCGAGTGTGACAATCCAGCCGCAAAACCATGTTCACAGATGAAACGATGATTTTCCACAATCTGGATCATTCCAGTGGCCCCCAAAGGATGTCCGCGTCCCTTCAACCCTCCCGTTAAATTGACGGGGAAAGCCCCAGAGCGGCCGGTTAAGGAATCATCAAGCAGGGCATCCATCAGGCGATTGCGAGATACTATTCCCAGATCAACCAAGTTTATTGGGCCAAATCCATTAAATGGATCATGCATATTTACATGCAATTTTCCCGCAAAAGTACGAATATCTTTGATTCCGGCCATGGCATACGCGTGAGCCGCTGCGATAACTGTGGCAGGGAATGAATGAAAATAATTTCGGTCAGCTATGGTGGGAATATCAGTTGCACTTCCTAAACCGCTCACAACTACATCCTGCGACTTTGCGGTCAATATAATAGCTGCCACACCGTCTGACTGAGGACAGAAATCGTGATAACGAAGCGGATACCAATAACGATAATTTTTACCGTTTACGATTTGACAAAAATAATCAGCTACTTCAACAGGCATATTAAGGTGAGCATCCGGATTCTGTGCTGCAAATCGCTGGCTTCGCTGGGTTAACAAGGCAGAATAAGCGGTCCACTCTTCATCTGTCAGGCCGAGTCGAGCCTGTAATGCCCGCGCAACAAGTGCGCCACAGGCCGGCATTGTCAACCCGAATTCAGATTCATCTCTATCAATCACTCCAGCTATTATACGTGTCGCTTCAGTCGACGACACATCACTCATTTTCTGAATACCAATTGCAAGTACATTATCGCAGCGCCCGGAAGCCACCTCCAGATATGCGTTTTCAAAAGCCGAGGCACCCGAAGAAGAAGCAGTATCAATTAGTACTGACTTGGCTCCTGAGATGCCCAATATTCCAGCAATTTTTGCAGCTGTATTGTCAACACCTGAAAAAGCGGAAGGATTCTGACTCCCAACGACTACGGCCTCAATTTGACGGCGCCGAACAGGACTGTTTTTAAAAATACTACTGCAAAGCTCAGCCATATCTAGAAAAGAAAGGTTTTCTTTATCCTTACCATTGTAACGTCCAACAGGAGCCATCCAGGATGCAGCAAGGTATACTTTGCGTGGGGAAAATGGTGTCGCCATGCATGTCCTCCGCATACTTCAACGTAAATTTCACAAGAAAATAAAGTGAAAACCGGTTTATAAATATCAAGAAAAATAGGCGCCCAAAACGAGCGCCTATAAATGTTAACATGCAAAATGAAGCTATCAAGCTACTTGCGTAATACCTTTATTACCGCAGAGAAATCTTCTTCGCCCCATCCGGCTTCTACTGCTTCCTCATAAACCTTGCTGGCAGCTTCAGCTGCAGGAAGCGTCAAGCCAACTAGGCGTGCAGCATTCATCACCATATGCAGTTGGTCATTTACATACTTAAGTGCAAGGCTGCGAGAAAAGTCGCCTCGTGCCATCGATCGTCCCTTCAGATGAAAGAGAGGAGAAGCGACCCCCCTTGTATCAAGCACTTCAAGTATCCTGTCTGCATCAAAACCCATTTTTTCCCCAAAAACCAATCCTTCTGCCAGAACCTGAACCAGCTCAGCTTGGACAAGATTGACTATAAATTTCATTTTAGTGGCATCCCCTACTTTGCCCACATGAATAACATTTAAGCCAAAATAGGAAAATGGCTCCTGACACCGTCCAACTAGCGCGGAATCGCCGCCTGCAATGATTGTCATTAAACCATTAACAGCATGGTCTTTATTACCCCACACCGGTGCATCAAGGTACAACACTTTCTTTTTGGAAGCCTCCTCGGCTATTTTCATAGTTGTATCGAGAGAATGAGATCCCATATCAGCAAAAATGGTACCAGGATCGATTCCAGCCAACACTCCTTGAGAGCCGAATATAAGCGGGTAGAGCTCATTACCTTCAGGGACGATGGCAATCACCAGATCACAATTTTTTGCTGCATCTGATGCGGATCCTGCTCCCTTTGCACCTAATGCAACCAGATCAGCAATAGCTTCATCATTATCGTCAAAAACAGTCAATTCATAGTTTCCCTTGGTCAAGTTAGCGGCCATATGTTTACCAACCGTACCGAGACCTATGAAACCAATTTTCCTGAGCATGATCATTCCTCCTGAAATAAAATAACGTTTTTGATAATAGCTTATAATTTTACACAAAAAAGATGTCCATGCAACATGCAAATTAATTAAACTTTTTGCACAGTAAAACATTGTCCAATACGAAGGTTAACGAAACATAGAGACGCCCACGCGTGAACAGTAACCACTAATTCTGCAGGTGGAGCAATGAGGCGACAAGGGAGTACAGTGATTTTGACCAAAGGCAACAAGCAACTCATTAATGCTGATCCAATATTCAGGTGGCAACTGTGCGCGTAAAGCCATCTCCGTTGCATGTGGTGTTCGTGTCGATACATAGCCCCATCGATTACAAATTCGATGCACATGAGTATCAACACATATACCCGGTTTCCCAAATCCAATAGTCACAACCAAATTTGCGGTCTTACGCCCTACTCCATTCAATCGCATCAAGGCATCAATATCATCAGGAACCTGTCCGCCAAATTCTAGCATTAAACGATGCGAAATGTCTTTTATCTGGCGAGCCTTCTTCCGATAGAATCCCGCTGGGTACAAAAGTTCTTCAAGTTCAACTAACGGTATTTGTTGAATCTTTTGAGGTGTAGTTGCTTTTGAAAACAGCCTGGCTGAGACTGTAGCAGTCACTTCATCCCTAGTCCGCAGGGAAATTAAACAAGATATAAGAACCTTGAAAGGATCGTGGAAGCATTCTGCTATTATCGTAACTGCTGGTGTTTCCCATTTTTTACATTCTAATCGCAAAAAATTAATTATTACATCAATACGAAATGGTTTCATTGTGCTGATACTAACCCAATGCTGTGACCCACGCAATACGGCTTTTACTTTTTCAGAGTGAGCAGTTACACTAAGTGCATGGAAGCTTCTCCTATTTATCTTGATCTTCATGTACATTCCAGCTTTTCTGATGGAGCATTTTCCCCTGCAGAACTCATCCAACGGGCGAAAAGGAATGGACTCAAAGCTATAGCTTTAGCCGATCACGATTCAATTGCTGGCGTTGCCCAAGCAATTGTAGCCGGAATTGAACATGGGATAGAAGTAATACCAGCAGTAGAATTATCGGTACAGTTTGAAAACTGGCACGACATCCACCTACTAGGTTATGGCCTTGATTTTCAAGACGAATTTTTTTTAAACAAACTTAATTATTTCAAAGAAATGCGCGTGCACCGAAATATAAGGATACTTGAGGGAGTTAATAAAAAGTTGGGCAACATCAGGAATATGCCCCCAATAACTCTTGCTGAGGTGCTTGTCCATGCCAAAGGCACCATTGGCCGACCGCACATTGCACGTGCCCTGCTTGAACGAGGATATGTGACCTCCATTGAGGAAGCTTTCCGGTCTTATCTAGTACCATGCAATATTCCTAAAGCCCATTGGCCAATCAAGGATGCCATAAACGAAATAAAACGTATCGGAGGGATCCCTGTGCTGGCCCACCCGACGAGCATTTCAATAGAACATCCGGATTTAAGAAGAATAATACTGGACATGCGCGATTTAGGGTTGGAAGGTATTGAGGTCTATAACAATATGGCCCGACCAGAGGATATGGAGTTTTTAAGGAGGTTGGCAGAAGAATTTGATCTTATGGTGTCAGCAGGCTCTGATTTTCATGGAATTGAAGAGGGGCTTGAAATTGGAAGGGGGCGAGGGGGCATTCGCTTTAATGACACCCTTCTCGCCCCCCTCTGGGAAGCAATTGGCAAACCGCAGCATTAATAGTTAATTTTTATCCTTATATGCCTTGTAATTGATGATTTGAATGTCCTCTTCTACCCCTTTGACACCTTTGACAGATTTTACAATCTTCAATGCTCTCTGCTTCTCATCATCGCTTTCAATATAACCGCTCAGGAAAATCGTGCCTTTTTTAATTTTTATTTTAAAAGGACGGTAATCAATGTCAGCCGAATTCAGGAGCGCAGTTTCAATTTTTTTCGTCAGGATAGTATTGTCTATCAGTTCAATAGCATTTTTTTCAGCCTCTTTAAGCAGTGGATCGCGGGCAGCAGCCACAATACTTTCAACAATCGAGTCTGGTGAAAGACGAGATGTATTAAAAGTCATGTCATAGCTCAATGGATCATTCCAAGCACGATCAAAGTAGAAATGAATGAAACCACCCCGCTGGTGATCGCTGCGACGAATCATTGATCGTGCAAGGTCAGGATCAATCCATTCACGTTCGGCAAAACGTTCTACCCGCTCTTCAAAATCATTGATAAAACGAAGCCGCAAGACATTGCCACACGCTTTAAGTAAATCTTGACCTCCACGTCCACAAAGGATCACATTTCCTTTACGAGCAAAATCAAGCAGAATGAGTTCAATTGTGTTAAGAGCTGCTGCTCGCTTACGATCCTCTGCTGTAATATAAGAGGGTGGTTTTTCATCAACCATTGTAAGCATTTCTGGCGACAGTCCATATTTACTAGCGCAGGCACTGATACATTCTCCGTCAACAAGCTTAAACTTAAGCCTTTTGGCAACCTCACAGGCTATGTAATAGGCGCCTGTTCCCATCTCCCGTGATATCGTAATAACTGCCATCACCAAACCTCCAGAGTAATTATCCTGCGCTGTATACCATGTTGCCATTGTGTATACAAGTTCGGGATGTTATTTTTGCTAAACCACCTGTACAAGGAGCACAACCTGTCTGATTTCACAATATTCATTCTTCGTTTCATTTCATTTGCAGTGGTCCACTCACTGTTCGCAAACCCGCGGATTAAACTGATTGTCAGCCGATATGGCGACATGGAATCCCCCTACTACCGTCTGCTTTACAACATTGCTTCGCTAATCATGTTCGGATGGGTTATGGCTGCTTATCGCACTTCTCGGGTGCTTTACTTTGCCAGCGGTGTGTGGAGCCTGGTTATGTATCTGGTTCAGTTTCTGATTGCATGCCTTTTGTTTGCCTGTGTGAAACAAACGGGAATTAATCAATTCCTGGGATTCCAACAACTGCACAAAAAAACACGACAGGTTCAACTGGTAACAACCGGATGCTATTCCATGGTTCGCCATCCTGTCTATTTATTGTCTCTGCTTTTCCTTGTGTTCAATCCAGTAATGTCTGTTCAATGGTTCCTGCTGATCCTGCTTTCCTCGGCTTATTTTGTGGTGGGTGCCATAATTGAAGAAAAACGATTGCTAAAGCAATTCGAAAAAGAATACCGCGAGTATCAACAAAGAGTGCCTTTCTTTTTCCCCGCTATCAATCGGATCATACGATCGCCTGGCGCCAAAACCTAACACCACGCACCCCGGGAAGAAGTGCAATTTGGTCAATTTCGTCGGCTGCAATACCTTTTTTGTGCATCTTTACCTGGAATTCATACATAAAGCTGCCATCTACGCGACGTTCCATACCTGCCGGCGTTAATGTAAAACCGCACGATTCCAGTAACTTGGTTATCACTTCAAGCTGCCCTTCTACGTTGTCACTTTCCACTGTCAGCATTGCATAACTATCCCGAGCCAAAAGACCCTCGATCTTTTTAAGGGCAACCAAGCTAATGAGAGCAATAGCGGTAACTACAATAGACATGAAATACATTCCTGACCCGCAAGCTACTCCAATTGCCGCAGCAACCCACAAACAAGCCGCAGTTGTTAGTCCCCGTACCGATGTCTTTTCGCGGATGATGGCTCCCGCTCCAAGAAAACCTATCCCCGTCACTACTTGGGCTGCAACCCGCCCTGGGTCAACACCTACTACCCCTGAACCAGTGAAATTTCCGAAGGTCTGATAAAAATTAATCGAGACGGCTACAAAAAGAGCTGACCCGAGTGAAACCAGCAGATGGGTTCTGAATCCGGCGGTCCGGCCATGGATTTCACGCTCAAGACCAATTAAAGCACCAAGAAGCGAAGCAAGCAGCAGCCTGCCTGCCATGATAGTTTGAAAATCAGCATGCATCCGGTCTCACCTGCTCGAAAGAGACAGCAACACTCACCACTACACGGTGCCGTGCTCCTTGCCATGAAAGATCAAGAGGGATACGGATAGTGTTGTTATCGGCAGCAATCAGATCCTGTGCTACGCAAACAAACACCTCTCTGCTATCTGCATAAGCATCAGGTTGCGATTCAGGATTGCAGTTTCCTGCGCCATCCGCCATTGCTACATCCTCAACCGTGGTAACGGAAGTTTTTTCGGTAACCATCGTACTGTCCACAGAACCAGATTTTTCCTGCGCCAAATCTTCGCGTTCGCGAATCCGTTCCATGACCATTCTGGACAGAGTAGTCACCGCTTCCAGAACGCCCTCCCCTGTAATTGCTGTTGTTAAAGAGACACCACGCTCATCCACCCCCGCTTCGCGAGCAAAAAAGGACTGATTTATTGTCCCGGCTAAATCTGCTTTATTAAGCTGTAACACTGAGGGAATGGTATCCAGCCCCATACCATAAGCACCAAGGAAGTCCCGGACCGCTACAACACTTTGCTGAAGTACATCGATGCCTTTGCCCGCATCAGCTACAATCATCAGCCCATCAGTCCCTTTAAGTGTCATCTTCCAGGCAGCAGAATTATCCACCTGCCCTTGAAGAGTGTACACATGAAGCCGAAGACGGTAACCCGCAAAGACAGGTTGTTCAAAAGGACTAAAATCGAAAAAAAGCAATGAGGAACCACTGGCCGGCAATACTTTAAACTCACCGCGCAAGGAAGGCTTAATTCTGTCATAGATATAGCGTAAAGAAGTTGTCTTCCCGGTTCCCGCAGAACCGTAAAAAACAATCTTCGCATTTATTTCGCGCTTGGCGTGATTAACAATGGCCATCCTTGCTCCCTATATTTCAGCGTTTTTTGGCCAGCAACATCCGCTTTGCCTGAGTAGAAATAACCGATGAGATATTCTTGCTCTTGGCATAACCTGCAACATCTTTTTCTCCCAGTGTCGCCAGATAACGCAATGCGTTTGGAAGAGGAGTTTTATGACAGTCAACCAATGCTTTGCGTATCTTGTAGTTTTTGACCCACTCCTTATTAGCGCAGATAAGGCGGATAATCTCATCGTTTTGAACACCCACTTTAAGAATGGTCAATACTTCACTCTCTGACAGACGAGGGTTTTTAATAACACTGCCTGACACAAGTTTGTTCGCGTCTTTAATAAGGATCGCGCGCCACTCTTTATCTCCGGTCAATGCCATTTTTATTTTTTCACTGATACTCATGACTTGAGCCATCTGGTACTTGCTGAGAAATT
Organism: Pelotalea chapellei; assembly: GCF_018531195.1. Classification (GTDB taxonomy): domain Bacteria; phylum Desulfobacterota; class Desulfuromonadia; order Geobacterales; family Pseudopelobacteraceae; genus Pelotalea; species Pelotalea chapellei. Next base: position 9,499 of record NZ_JAHDYS010000024.1, read on the forward strand.
CTTCCGTCTGCTGACACAATTCCTCTTCCAGATACTCCTCCTCAGGCGCCACTTCATCCAGAGAAGTGCTATCTTCGGTCACTTCTTCAACAATTTCTGCTACTTCTTCAGCGTCCGAAAGATCAAAAGAAGTTTCCTCAACAGCATGCACTTTTTCGGCTTCACGTTGCTCTAAAAGCAATCGGGCATTTGATGACAGTTCGGGGTTCCCAAGCAAAGCCTTTGTTACCAGGCTGTTATCAAAAAAAACTCGCGAAACGTAGTCAAGGATGGCGGGATGTCCGTCAGGAGAGACAATATATTCAACAATGATTTCCGCGGGCAGAGCAGAAAAGGCTGCAATGGCAGCTTCCTTAACGCCTGCATCACTGTCACGTGTCAGACAAAACAACAGAATAACCCGGATGCACGGTGGCATGTTCGCTGCTGCAGCCACCCCTTGAATCCGGATTTCGCCTGGCACACCAGGAGCAACGAAAGTGGCCACAGCAGGTGGTATTTTAAATCGGACGGTTGGCATCTCTAGCGGGCGATCAACGAGCCAAGGCTGGCTTGAAGCCAGCCTCTTTGAGCTTTTTGAGAGCTGCCTCTGCAGCCGACTTGTCGGTGAATTTACCTGCAGTCAGCTTTTTGGTAGGAATAGCAACATCGACCTTTTTCAATGTTACCGGAAATCCTGCAGCAGTAAGTCGCTCTTTTTCAGATACTGCCCGTCCATCAAGAAGATAAGAACCGGCAAAGACAGCAAAGGAGCCTCCCTGATCAAGAATAAAAGCGTCAGAGGTATGTCGCTTGAGCTTGTTAAGCTCAGCCTGTGCCGCATCACGCTCAGGAAATTCCTTCACATACAGCCTGCTCATGGAACTTTTCTTACGCGGCCCCGCTTGTACGGAAGCGTCAAAGCCCGCCTTACGAACACGCACCATGTCTGTGGCCATCGCATCTTCAAGCATATAGGTGCCCACAACTAGCGTCCAGGGTCCCACGCCAGTGGGAGTATCTGGCTTGTGTTTATGGGCCGGTTTTGCAGGCATGGGTTTTGTTTTGGTTTTGCCTGCTGTTGCTGTTGCTAAGATTTCTTTTTCTTTTGGTGCCTTTTTTTCAGCCGCACTCTTTGCCTTTGCAGCACTAGTAGCAGATGCAGATTCCGAGGATGCCACTGTTACAGGAGCTTTTTTTGCATCGGATCCCGAAGCGTTAGTTGCAGAAGGTTTCTGTTCTTTCTTAGCGGCCGCAACAGGTGCAGGTGTGGCTGTCCTTTCAGTGGGACCAGACACCGCTGTTTTTGAAGCGTCTCCGCTCTTTTTCACTTCCTGTACTGCGGGAGCCGCCGTTGGAACAGGTTTGGGCTTGCCCTGTTCAGGGGTAGTCTGTGGCGTAACTCCTTCAGATGCGGGCGGAAGCGCTGTGCTCTGAACAGGAGAAGGAAGAGGGTTTTTAATGACTTGGGGTGTCACTGCTTGGACAGGCTTTTGCTCCTGTTGAGGTCGTATCAAGCTTGTGAAAAAATATAAATAGCAAAAACCACCCACAAGTAAGAGCAGAAGAAGCACCAACGAATTCTGGCGCCCTTTTTCAGCGGGAGCAGGTTGTTTGCTTTCCGTATCCTTGTTAAACTTGAAATCCATTACATCCTCCGTATCGTATTAATGCCATATCAAGAAACTTTGTTTCGCACCCTTCTGGTAAAAACATCAGGCATGATTGTGGTTTGTTTTATTTTTATCGTTATTCGCTTCGGCAATCACTTTTTGAGACAGATGTGTGGGTAATTCCTCATAGTGGGAAAATTCAGTACTGAAGAGCCCCCGATCGCTTGTCATTGATTTTAGGTCATTGGAATAAGCCAGCACCTCGGACATCGGCAGCACGGCCCTTATAATCTGAGAATTAGCCTTTGGCTCCACGCCAACCACCTTGCCCCTGCGGGAGTTGAGATCACCTATCACATCACCCATATTTTCGTCGGGCACAGTTACTTTCAGATTAACCATTGGCTCAAGCAATACCGGCTTACAGGATTCCATGGCTTTCTTGAAGGCCATTGAGCCAGCTACCTTGAACGCCATTTCCGAAGAGTCGACAGTATGGAAGGAACCGTCATAAAGAGCTACCCGGAAATCGACAACCGGGTAACCAGCCAGAAATCCCTCCTGACTTGCCTCCTGAATTCCTTTGTCTACCGCAGGAATATACTGTCGAGGGATTACTCCACCGACTATTTTGTCATCAAAAACATATCCCTCGCCCCGCGCAGCCGGAGACATCTCGATCCAGCAGTCGCCATACTGGCCACGCCCGCCAGACTGTTTTTTATATTTTCCTTGCACCTTGGCAGTACCGCGGATGGTTTCCAGATAGGGCACTTTAGGAGTCTTAAGTAAAACCTCCACCCCAAATTTACGTTTCATCTTTTCAACGATCACTTCCAGATGCACCTGCCCCATACCGGAAATGATGAACTCCTTTGTCAAGGGGTCACGGTGAGACTCCAGAGTCGGTTCCTCCTCAATCATTCTGTGCAAAGCATTGTGAATTTTATCTTCATCGGCCTTTGTTTTTGGTTCAATGGCATATGAAATTACCGGCAGTAGTTGTCTGGCAGGTTCATAGACAATCGGCTTTACTGCGTCGCTTAAAGTGTCACCGGTAACTGTCTCTTTGAGTTTGGCCACTGCTACGATATCACCAGCAATTGCCTGCTTTATAGGATGCTGTTTTTTACCTTCCAGTTCATAAATCTGGCCAATCCGCTCCTCCACTCCTTTAGTAGAATTAAGTATGGTTGAATCGGAGTTGAGTACACCGGAGTAAACCCGAAAGATGGTAATTTTTCCGGTATACGGATCGGAAGTGGTTTTAAACACCAGCGCCGAGAAAGGTTCCTTTTCATCCGGTGCCCGCTCAATAATATCACCTGTTTTGGGATGGGTACCAATAGCTTTGGTACGATCCAGGGGTGAAGGAAGAAAAGCGCAAACGACATCTAGCAAGTGCGCAATCCCGATATTGGCGGTAGCTGAACCACACATAACTGCAGTGAAAGTATTACGCATGGTGCCTACCCTCAGACCATCGAGAATTTCCTCTTCGGTTAATTCTCCTGTCTCAAGGTATTTCTCCGTCAGATCATCATAGGCCTCGGCAACAACTTCAATCAAATGTTCACGTAAACGCTGGGCCTCCTCAAGGCAATTACCGGGCACAGGTCCCTCTGTGAAGGTGCCTGATCCATCCTTGGCATAGAAGTAACCTTTCATATAAACCAAATCTACAAAGCCTTCAAAATCGGCCTCTGCTCCGATTGGCATCTGAATGGCCACCCCGCGAGCACCCAAGGTTTTCTCCATATCGTCAATGGCACGAAGAAAATTGGCACGCTCACGATCCATCTTGTTGACAAATGCTACCCTGGGTATCTCAAATTCATTAGCCCAACTCCATACTTCCTCGGTTTGGGCTTTAACACCAGATATAGCGGAAAGAATTACCACCGCACAATCCAAGGCTCTCATACAAGCGCGCGTATCGGCAATGAAGTTCCCGTAACCGGGAGTATCCACGATATGGATTGAATGACCTTTCCATTCACAATGGTCCAACGCTGAGGTGATCGATATTTTACGCTTTATCTCTTCAGGCTCAAAATCCATGGTCGATGATCCATCATCAACCCGACCAAGGCGGTCTATCATTTTACTACTAAAAAGGATTGCCTCGGCCAATGATGTCTTGCCTGCACCACCGTGTGCGATAATACCAAGGTTGCGAATCATCTTTGTCTCATACTGTCCCATGGTGCAGCCTCCTTTTATTGGAAATGCCAGGTTCTAAACTGTCAACGTCAATCACTGAAATGACTATCCTGCTCAGATAATGATGCGTTCGTCCAACTTGTTGTGGGGCGGTGATATGGAAGTATAATCCGAGCTTCAGCGGTTCCTTTCATACAAAATCTGCAGTCCGTCCAGGGTGAGGAATTCGTCAACCTCTTCGATTGTGCGGGATTCAGGTGCTATAAGACTTGCCAGTCCGCCAGTGGCAATAACTTTGGGAGTATCCTTGCTTTCTGTCTTTATTCTTACAACAATTTCATCAACAAGACCGATGTAGCCAAAGAAGATTCCTGCCTGCATGGAATTTACTGTGTTTTTAGCGATTATTTGTGCAGGCTTGGCAATATCAACGCGCGGCAGTTTGCTGGCACGCTGGAAAAGAGCTTCCAGCGAAATGGCAAGCCCAGGCGCAATTGCACCGCCACAGTATTCCCCACGGCCATTGACATAGTCAAAGGTGGTTGCAGTACCAAAATCAACGATGACAAGCGGGCACTTGTGTTTTTCATAGCCTGCCACTGCGTTGACGATGCGGTCAGCGCCTACCTCCCGAGGATTATCATATTGAATGGGCATACCGGTCCGTATTCCAGGTCCGACAACATAGGGAGTCAATTTGAAAAAATCATGGGAAATAGCTTCCATTACCCCAGTAAGTGGCGGGACAACAGAAGAGATGATAGCAGCTCTTACAGATTCAAAGCCGAGTCCCGCTTGAGCGAAAAGACTGTGAAGAAGCACCGCGTATTCATCGGAGGTACGCGATTTATCTGTTGAGAGCCGCCAACTTCTAACCAATCTACGGCCATCATAAATACCCAATACAATATTACTGTTGCCGACATCAATTACCAGAAGCATTTAAAGTATCCTCACATCTCCGCTTAATATCCGTTCCAAGCCTTTACGACTCCGCACCAGTAGGGCGCCGTCATCATCGATACCCTCGAAGGCCCCCCTGGTTATCTCACAGTCGCCATCACTGACGGTGAGTTCACGACCATATGCGTTGCAGCGTTGCTGCCATTCTTCCCGCACCGGCCTGAATCCATAGACCTGAAACTCATTGTAGAGTCGATCCAGCTCATTCAATAAAGTAGCTGCAAAAGGTACCCGCTCAACGGCACGTCCGAGTTCCAGACATAAGGAGGTGGCCGGGTATCTCATGTCAGACGGAAACTGGTTGGCAGCCATGTTAAGATTAATACCCATACCTAAAATCACAAAATTTGTACCATCCGTTTCAGCACTCATCTCATTAAGCAACCCGGCAATTTTTCTGCCGCGGACCAGCACGTCATTCGGCCATTTTATTTCAGGTATGATGGGTGTGGTCAATTCGATGGCCCGCGCCACGGCCACTGCGGAAAGAAAGGTGAGTTGAGGCGCCTCATAGGGCATGATTTCCGGGCGCAGAATAACTGAACAGTAAAGATTAACTCCCGGGGGGGATACCCATCGACGCCCCATGCGTCCCTTACCGCCACTCTGAGTATCTGCAAAGACCACAGCTCCTTCGGGAGCTCCCTGCTCTGCCAACCGAAAGGCATCGCTATTAGTTGAGGTGGTTTCTGCCAGGCAAATGAGACGGCGACCTATGATAGCACTACTCAAGTGCCGTTCTATCTCTTCAGCACTGAGATTGTCAGGGGTTGCTGTAAGCTGGTAACCTCGGGACGGGATCGCTTCTATTACATAACCGGCTTCACGCAATGTCTTGATATGTTTCCAGATTGCAGTTCGAGACACAGCAAGTTCCCGGCTTAGAGCCTCTCCCGAAACGAATCCTTCCCGTTGATGAAAGAGATTTAAAATGGCATGTGTTTTGGGATGCATGGAATCTCCGGACCAGCTAGTCCAACAACATTGAGATATCCATGGCTCGCGGCGAATGAGTCAATGCGCCTACGGAAATGATGTCAACTCCGGTTTCCGCAATGGCACGAACCGAATCCAGATTAACTCCACCCGACGCCTCAACCAGCACACGATTACCTATGGTCGCAACAGCGGTTCTCATGTCTGCCAGAGACATGTTGTCAAGCATGATTATATCCGCTCCGGCAGCCAAAGCTTGATCAACCTGATCCAGGTTCTCCGTTTCAATCTCTATTTTCAAGGTGTGCGGGATAAAAGCTCGAGCACGCATGATGGCCTCGGCAATGCTGCCTGCTGCTGCGATATGGTTCTCTTTGATAAGAACTCCGTCGTACAAACCTGTACGATGGTTGATCCCCCCCCCAATACGCACTGCATATTTTTCCAGCTCGCGCAGTCCGGGGGTAGTCTTGCGAGTATCAACAATGCGTGCTTTTGTACCACGTACTGCTTCGACAAAACGGGCAGTGAGAGTAGCTACACCCGAAAGGCGCTGTAAAAGATTAAGAGCAACACGCTCGCCCATAAGAAGGTCTGCAGCTTCTCCTGTCATTGATGCAATTATTTCACCCTTTGACACACGAGTCCCGTCCTCATGGTTAACAGAAAAAGATATGCCGGATGATATACGGGCAAAAACGCGTTCAGCCACATCAATGCCGGCAAGAACCAAATCTTCCTTGGCAATCAGCCGCGCTGAAGCGGAACGCTGGCCAGGAACAACCGCCCGTGTGGTAATATCGCCTGTATGAATATCTTCGGCAAGTGCATGATCAATAAGTCGGTCGAGTGATAACATTGTGGGAGTCCGCCTGTTAGTAAAATGTGTTCTGTATACCACAGCTACCGGGGTGTATCAACCGCAAAACCCCGCTCAATACTCGCATTTCACCTAAGAATAGGGATTGACGGGAAATGCACCAGTCTGTATACTCGCTCGCTTGAAAACCTTATATTCCCGGAATGAGGAGTAGAAATATGTTGAAGAGAGTGCCACTTTTTAGCCTGCTGTTTCTGCTTGTCGCTGCCTGTGCAGGTGCTGTCGAAACCAAGGACATCCGTTTTACCTTCAAACATGCCGAACCTGTTGTCTTCAGTCATGAAACGCATCTTATCCAATACAGGAACAACTGCAAAATCTGCCACGACGCGATCTTTAATCTAAGAAACCGTCGTCATTACACTATGGCGGAAATGGAAAAGACTAAATCATGCGGAGCATGTCATAGCGGAATAAAAGCTTTCAGTGTTGCAACAGAGAAAGATTGCATCCGTTGCCACAAAGGCAAACCCCGCGACGTGACCTATAAAATTAAAGGTCTCAGTGACGCAACCTTTAGTCATGCCTCCCATATCGCCAAGGCGGGTGGATCCTGTAAAAGTTGTCATAATGGCAAAGTTATAACGGGTAAGAGAAAAGCGGTTACCATGGCTGAAATGGAGAAAGGACGTACCTGTGGTGCCTGTCATAATGGGAAGCGAGCCTTTACTGTTTCAGCCAACTGTGACCGCTGCCATAAAGGTATGAAACCGAGCGATATTAATTTTAATATCAAAGGGACACCATCTGCCACCTTCAGTCACTCTTTCCACACTCAGGTGTATACCTGTAAAGATTGCCACACCAGGACGTTCCCTTACAAGGCTGTAGTCGGTAAAGCAACCATGGATGACATGGCCAAGGGGAAATCTTGTGGAACCTGCCATAACGGTAAAGATGCCTTTGCCTCAAACGGTGATTGCAACAAATGCCACAAGGGAATGAAGCCGGGCAAAATCACCTTCAAAACCTCTGCCGGCGAAGCGGTGTTCAGCCACGACTTCCACACCCAAGCCTATAAATGCACTGATTGTCACACTAAAGTATTCCCTTATAAAGCCGGCAAGCTGAAGGCTACAATGGCTGAAATGGAACAGGGCAAATCCTGCGGAGTATGTCACAATAAAGGTAAAGATGCTTTTTCGGTTCAGGACGACTGCGGAAAATGTCATAAAATGTAAGAAGTCTTGAAAAATTTGAAAAGGCGCTTCTTTTGGGAAGCGCCTTTTTTTGTTGAAATCAATGCAGGACTTACATCAGGTTTTCCGACTATCTATCACATATCTGCTTGTCACCGATCTTTTAGCAAACTTATTTAGTTCTGCTGCCACTTCAGCAACTTTGGCATAATGCTGCAGGTTGGGCGAATTCATTGGAACAACTGCGATGGAAACCGCCAAAAGAGGGATGTGTTCAACGTTTCCCTTGCGATTGATGCCAATGTAATACCCTTTTTGCTTTGTTTCTTCGTCAAACAGATCAAGCACAATTTGATCAAAAAAATTAACGATTGTTTGACATACAGACTCCGCCTGTTCGGATGCCACAATACAGACAAAATCATCTCCTCCAATGTGTCCGCAAAAGCCCCCTCCAAAATCATGTACTGCATTAAAAATAATTCGTGCCAGCATGCGGATAACCTCATCTCCATGTGAAAACCCATACACATCATTGTACGGTTTGAAGTTGTTGATATCCACATAGCAAACCGAAAGAGGCTTCCCCATCGCAGCTTCAATAGCATGTTGAATAGAAGTATTACCAGGCAATCTCGTCAAGGGATTGTTATCAAAGATTCGTTTGAGACGAGAAAGGGAGAGAGAAATTCTATTGAAAAGTTCGTTGTAATCAAAGGGTATTCTCAGGAAATCATCCACTGGGCAGTTTTCCCAACTGAATTCATCACATTCAGTACCAGCCACCAACCCAAGGATGGGGATAGTACTAAAAAAGCTGTCACTTCTTAGAGCAGAAACTATCCCCCTGCTAACTTCCCAGTCGGAAGATAAATCTATAATTAGCAAATCGGGAGGATCAGAATAAAATGCACCAACCACAGCATCGGTACAGGACATACCGGCTACTTGGTAGCCCTTGCTATGCAGACGCAGTTGAATGTGAGAAAATAACGCAGCATCAGAACTGACTACAGATACTCTAAGAGGATGGGACATTTCAGGCCTGCATCTCAAGGCTGAAATTTCTTGCCTCTACCAATTTATCCTCCAACTCTTCCACGAGTTCAGTCAAAATCTCATCATTCAACTTAAGCACATCCCATGCAATCTTCTGGATCTGGGGAACGTATCTATCCCCACTTTCTCCAAAACCACTCGCCTTTATCAACACATCTGCGAGGTGTACCACCGCAGTTTTAATTCGGTGATTCTGGGATAGCTGCACATCGTGATGAAAAGCAATTGGCTCACTCAACTTGTCAGGAAGGAACCAGCTTTTGGACAGCCAGGCACCTACTTCTGCATGGTCGGTGTCCAACACCTCTCGTTCCGCCTCCCGCATATATAGTTGCTTTTCGTGTATCATTTTTTTTATGTGTTGTTCCGACTCGGTGCATTTGAGGCTGATTATAACTTTGCCGATATCATGCAACAAAGCTGCAGTGGCAATTTCTTCGCATTCAGGCAGGGCCAGTTTACGGGCGATTAAATTAGCCGCTACTCCAGCACCCAAGGAGTGTTCCCATAGCCCTACACTACTTCTCTCCATGATTTCAAAGATAGAAGAAGAAATGGCCAAACTTTTTACTACATTTACTCCAAGCAGAATAATGGCATTGGAAATAGTTGAAACACGATAAAACCCATACGATGGAGAATTGGCCAAGCGCAGTATACGTGCAGACAACACCTGATCGGAGGAGACTAATCGTGCCATCTCCTGCACTGATGCCTTTGCGTTTTCGGACAAGGTGTTAAGCTTGTTGATGACGCCAGGCAGTGTCGGCAACGTTCTGATATCCATGATGATTTTTTTAAGTTCAGAGCGTTTGTCGTCCACTGCTATCTCCCATGGAGTTTTTCAAAAATGCGGTATAAATAGAATGCAATTTGCTGGTGAGGGGATCGTTGCGAACTTTCTCAAATCGCAGATCCAGATCGCAAAGGATCTCATCAAGCGTCTTTTCTCCTTCACTCCACAGTGGATGTCCCTCGACATAAATCGACTTCACCTCCAGATGGTCCAGACGCGCAAGCAATGAATCTGTCAAAACCGTATCCTTGCCACAAACCGGCATACCGACGGGACTATCATTACGAAAAACATCCCGCGCGAGCTTCATGCCGCTTGTAGCACACATCAAAGGTATTTTCTGCATAATTTGGGTGCTCCACTTTTCTACTTTTGTCAGGAAAATCAACCTTTAAACAATAAACAAAATCGCATAAATAATCAATTTCAATAAAAACCATTTGACCACTAAAAGGATCAAACTATTGATCAGATAAATTTCGGACCAGCGCAACAGCCCCCAACAAGCCAGCATCATCTCCACATTCACCCGACAGGATGGAGAACTGATCCCTCATCTGTGAAAAACAGCGTTGTGAGAGTTCCTGATTCAGTGCAGGCAACATGAGATCGAGGCTTTCTGCAACTCCCCCACGAATAATCACTGCTTCAAGATTAAGTGTATTAACTAGCGATGCCAGACCAACTCCAAGCCAACCACCCGCGGATTTATATGCTGCCACCCCTGTAGGATCGCCTTGACGGGCCAGTTTTGCAAGTAGCGCAGCATCCAAATTATCCCCAATCATATTCAGACGTTCCCGTAGTGCATACTGCCGTGCAAAGCGGACAACAGCTCCGGCAGAAACGTATTGTTCCAAACATCCACGATTGCCACACGGACAGGGAATTCCTTCCGGATCAACGGTTGAGTGTCCGAATTCGGCAGCAAATCCACCTACCCCGGTCCAGAGCCGCCCATCAAGGATCAGCCCGCTACCCAAGCCAGTACCGATGCTTATCACGACATAGGAACTCAAGCCGCGTCCCGCACCATACGCATGCTCCCCCAGGGCGATCACGTTAGCATCATTTCCGCAGGCGACCGCTGTACCATAAGTGTCTGTCAGAAATGTTGTAAGATTGAAGCCATCCAGTGGACGCATATTAACTGAAGAGTAAATCATACCGTCGCTACCTATGACACCAGGAACACCTACCCCTATTCCCGCAACCGGTGCGTTAAGTGTCCCAGTTGAATCCAACATCTCTGAGATACCAACAGTAAGCCGCTTGCAGAAAGCTTCGCGTCCTTGTTCGATACTGCTGGCGCAACGACTGCGTTTCAAGATTGTACCATCCTCACCAACCAGAGCGAAACGAAGGTTCGTACCACCGATATCTATTCCAATATAAACAGAGTCCATTACCTTCTCCTAGCAGTCTATTGCCGCTCTCAGGCGATCGTAGCTTTCCTTCAATCCTTCGGAAATGATGCGCAGCTCGCCGACAGGCTGCATAAAATTGGTATCACCATTCCAGCGCGGAACAACATGTATATGCAGATGATTCTCTAGTCCTGCTCCGGCCGGCTTGCCAATGTTCATACCGATGTTGAATCCTTCGGGTGCGGAGGTACGACGCAAGGCCGCCCTGGCTTGACGTACACCATGCAACAGATCAAGCTGTTCTGCATCATCAAGATCATCAAGTTCACCGGTGTGACGCAACGGAACAACCATAAGATGCCCGCCGACATAAGGGTAGCGGTTGAGCATGATCAGACAAAATTCACGCTTAACCAGCACCAGATGGTTTCGGTCAACTCCCGCTTCGGCGGCCTCACAAAGAAAGCAACTATCATGCTGGGGAGCCATCATATATTCCATTCGCCAAGGTGCCCAGAGTCTTTCCATTTTCCACCTGTTTTTGCTCCTATTTGAGCAGAATTGTAACAGCACTTGCAAGGGAAACAACAAAAAGGACTGGAATTGATCTCAAATATTAATAGTACTATTAAGCACTTGACAATGAGGGCGGATGCAGACTATTGTTTTTCATTTTCAGTAAACATTTTACTCTATTATCATAATTAAACACTGTTTTTTTCAATAAAACTAAAACGGAGGATGTAATGGCCAAATTTAAAGACTCCCTTGAGTATCACTCAAGTGGCAGAAAAGGCAAAATTGAAGTTGTATCCACAAAGCCGTGTCAGACCGCTGAAGACCTTTCTCTGGCCTATTCACCAGGTGTTGCCCAACCTTGCCTGGAAATACATAAGAACCCTGATGAGGCCTATAAATATACTGCAAAAGGCAATCTTGTAGCGGTAGTTTCCAATGGAACTGCAGTGCTTGGCTTGGGGAATCTGGGGGCCTTGGCCGGAAAGCCGGTCATGGAAGGCAAAGGCATTCTTTTCAAGCGATTTGCAGATATTGATGTATTCGATATAGAGCTGAACACCGAAGATCCGGACGAAATCATCAAGGCATGCCAGCTGCTGGAACCGACCTTCGGTGGTATTAATCTTGAAGATATTAAGGCACCGGAATGCTTCTACATTGAAGAAACGCTGAAGAAAACCATGAATATCCCGGTTTTTCATGATGACCAGCACGGTACCGCCATCATATCCTCGGCAGCCCTGATCAATGCTCTGATGCTTGTGGGTAAACGCATGGAAGACATTCGTATTGTTGTAAATGGGGCCGGCGCTTCCGCTAATTCCTGTGCAAAGCTTGCGATAGCACTGGGTGTAAAACCCAACAACATGATTATGTGCGATACAAAAGGGGTCATCTACAAAGGGCGAGTGGAAGGGATGAATCCATACAAGGAGCTGTTTGCAGCTGACACTCCTTTTCGCACTCTTGAAGAGGCAGCAAACGGGGCCGACGTATTATTTGGACTTTCTGCAAAAGGGGCTTTCACTCCGGAAATGGTAGCCAGCATGGCCCCAAATCCGATCATCTTTGCCATGGCCAATCCGGACCCGGAAATTACCCCTGAAGAAGCACACGCTGTACGCAGCGATGTCATTATGGCAACCGGCCGATCGGACTACCCCAACCAGGTTAATAACGTGCTCGGCTTTCCATTCATCTTCAGGGGCGCACTGGATGTTCGCGCCAGTTGTATTAATGAAGATATGAAACTGGCTGCAGTTCACGCTCTGGCCAAACTTGCCCGAGAAGAATGTCCTGATTCAGTGAGCAAGGCATACGGCAATGAAAAATTCGTATTCGGCCCTCGATATATCATTCCCAAGCCATTTGATCCGCGTGTGCTTCTGCATGTGGCGCCAGCCATTGCCCAGGCGGCAATGGATTCAGGCGTTGCCCGCCAGCCTATTGATGACATGGCCAAATATGTAGAAAATCTTGAGTTCACCCAGGGTAAATCAAAAGAGATCATGCGTATGATCATCAACAAGGCCAAAAGCGACCCTAAAAAGATTGTTTTCCCTGAAGGTGAGACTGAAAAGATCCTCAGGGCTGCCAAGGAACTGGTGGAAGAAGGGATCGCCAAGCCGATCTTGGTTGGTGACCGCAAAAAAATCCTCAAAAAACTGGAAGAAATCAATATAGAACTTGATGTACCGATTATAGATCCCCCCGAATCGGATCTGACCGATGCTTATTCCGAAGAATTGTACCGATTGCGACAACGTAAGGGACTGACGTTGTCGGAATCGCTTCGTATTTTGCGCCGCAAATCCCGCACCCACTTCGGTTCCATGATGGTCCACATGGGCGACGCGGATGCCTTGTTAGGCGGCATCGACACCCACTATCCTGAAACCATCCGTCCTGCTCTGGAGGTTATCGGCAAGCAGAAAGGTCTTTCCAGTGTTCATGGCTTGTACATGATGGTCTTTCAGAAAGGGGTCTACTTCCTGGCAGATACAACGGTCACCATAGATCCGACCGCCGAAGAACTTGCTGAAACAGCTATCCTTGCTGCCGAGAAAGTTCGCATGCTGGATATCGAGCCGCGTGTGGCGATGCTTTCTTTTTCCAATTTTGGTTCCGTCAATCATCCTCAAACCCTCAAAGTCAAACGGGCAGTTGAGATCGTAAAGGAGCGAGCTCCTGATCTGATTGTGGAAGGTGAGATGCAGGCAGATACTGCAGTAGTTACAGAGTTGCTGGAAGGCTTTACTTTTTCAAAGCTCTCAACACCTGCCAATATTCTCATTTTCCCTGATCTTAACTCCGGCAACATCTGCTACAAACTGCTGCACCACCTTGGAGGAGCAGAAGCAATCGGTCCGATCCTAATGGGAATGAACAAGCCTGTTCACGTATTGCAACGTGGTGACAGCATTGATGATATCGTCAAAATGGCTGCTCTTGCAGTTGTGGATGCACAAACCACCTGAAGCTGAGTACATCAGATAAAGAGGCACCAGATCCGGCTATACAGCCTGGGTCTGGTGCCTTTTCTTTTTTATAAGAACCTCTGAGCACAATTGACTTAGCAGCTTATTTGTTTTACACCATAGCTCTGGATTGCTTTGATGCTGTAGATTTACTTACTCCCGGAGGCGCAGATGTTTCTTCTCCCAAAAGGCAACCCCCTCTTTGAAAACCTGGCAGCAACCAAACTGCGACTCCCGGAAGTTACGTCAAAACTGAATGCCTCGGGGTTTACCGGGTATGCCAGTTTTGTCTTCAACACAGCCACGATTATCCTCGTATTTGAATCCGGCAAACTTGTCAGCACCTTTCTTGAGGAAAAAAACGGGAACCGGCTGACAGGGCTGGAAGCCATGTCAGCACTCACTGAACTGATGGTTGCATCAGACAGCGGCAGCCTGAATGTTTTCAGACTTTCGAGAGACCTGACCATGTGCATCCATGCACTTCTCCAGGGAGAGATTCTTTACCGGGCGCAGGAGCTTAAACTGATTGACATAAAGAGCCTGCTGGAAAAAATACGAACTGAACAGTTGAATGGCTGCCTCAGGATCTACACCGAGGAACGCTCGGCAATGATTTTCTATAAGGAAGGTGCACCGCTCGGTTTCTTTCACGATGGATCACAGGACATAGAAACATCTTCATCTGAATCCCAGAAAATTGCCTCGCTACCCGGTGCAAAAATTGACCTTTTCTCAACCCAGGGAGTAGAGGAATTAATGTCGATGGATCTCCTGGAAGTAGTCAATATTCAGAAGCTGTGGGATTCCAGCATGTCAGCCCACCAATCGGAATTGACCAGGCTCGACCAGAAACGTGCGGAACGAGAACAGAAAGAGGCCAATCTCAAGCTGGCCATCCTTGAGGAACAGGTAAAAACCATTGTCGTAGAATATGTAGGTAAAGTGGGGCGGGGTATCGTGGACAAGGAACTTAACGACTTGGGAGGCAATGAGGCGTTTCGGAAGGACGACCAGGTCGCACGACTTCTTGTTGCCATCGAACGTTCCGCACGACTCCTGATCAGCACTACCGCCATAAAGCAGATGCTCGAAAAACTTTCGGCAGCCATTGCCACAGCCAAATCAGAAATCTAATAGAACAGGCTCACCGGAGGCACCCATGGAACAACTTATTGAAATGTACCTGCAGCTCCAACCCATTGATATTATAAAAGTCATATTATGGGGATTGGCTGCAGCCATAAGTTTCAGCTTCAGCATCGGCAATGCACGGGTCTGGACCAGCATCTCACTCGGTTTCTTCCTGATCTTCTTCAGCCAGGCTTACCACATGAATCCCTGGGCAATAAGCTATTACAAAATCTCTGCTTTTCACAACATCATAGGTACAGTGGCGGTCATGGTTATTACCCATGGCTTTCTGGAATACTACGTTTTTTGCCGCACCTTTGAAATATCTGGCAAGAAGGTAATCGTTTACCTGTCGACCCTTCTACTTTTGGCAGCATCCGGTGCTTTCCTTTTTATCAATCCAACGCCTAGTCCAAATACAATTAGAAATATTAAGATGATCGAGAATGCTATCTGGGTTTTCCTTTCCCTCATGAACCTGGAACTCATCAGGAAGATATACCTGGCCATTAAGGATTCAACCATTTCAAAAGCCTTTATTGCTTTCGGAGTCGTTTTTTTATGCATCTTCCTCTGGAAAGGCGCAGAGCTCTACCTGCAAATTTTTCAATGGGATAGAGACTGGCAGGATATTATTGCCGTCATGACCGATGAAGTCTCTGATATTGATAAATATCCACTCAGGGTCGCTTTCTCAGAAACTGTAAGGAAATACGCCGGGGTGGCATCAAGCGTATCGGTCGGCGGGACTTTTATCTATATCTACCGTCTGTTGCGATAGTCATATAAAACGTTATCCGGTTCTTGGCAGCAGTCAATGTCATGTTACCCATCGAATGCAGGAGTGGCTGGAGAATAGAGAGGAGTTCTTATGCGAAGAATAGTTTTACTAGGGGTATTATTACTTCTTATTTTTGCTTCTCTTGCAGAGGCCCGCATCAAGGTATCCGGAAAAGGCTACCTGATGAATTTCGATCCTGCGAGCATTCCCGACCACCTGAAGGTATCATACGACATAATGTCTCGAAAATGCGTACTATGCCACACCCTTGAACGGACAGTAATAGCAGTACAGACAGGCAGAGCCCCCATAACCGGGCAGCCGTTTGACAGGCAGGCGGTCAAAGCATATGGTATAAAGATGCTGAACAAATCGAATTCAGATATGAACAGACAAGAAATCAAAGAAATTGTTATGCTACTCAATTACCTTGTTGACGAAAATTCCCGCTGAACAAGATGGTTCTAAGGCGCAGAACGGCACATCGGTTTTTGTCCGGGTTGCCCGGTGCAACTGGAGAACCGCCTAATGATGGATTCCCTAACAAACCAGCCCGAATCTGAAAATTTTGCACGAGTCACACCAAGTAAAAGACGTATATTTACTTTTTGCCTTTTGCTATCTCTTATGGTCCATGGGGCCACTGCTCTGATGGTTCTTTTTTCATCTGCAACATCCCAGCCTGTAGCAACCACTCATTATATCGATCTTGCTGCTACACCCTTTCCTGAAGCCACCCCTCCCGAAATCCACGCCCCTGCTGCTCCGGCTATTGCTACATCGACAACACAGGAACAACCTAAAGAAGAGATCCCAAAGGAGGAAATGCCGGTAACAGTCCCCGCCGCGCCGGCAACTGTTTCACCTGAGGTCCTCTCAACGCCCCTGGGCCTCGGGATGGCGCATGGGTTTTTCAAGAGCCTGGCTGAAGGACGAACGCTACGGGATGAAATACGCGTATATTATTTCGAAATTTTGGAGAAGATCAACACTAGCTGGTGGCAAAAGGCGGGCACTCTCAAGGAGTCGGTACATCAGGATGGAATAATTGACATCAGTATCGGACCCGACGGAGTTCTACAGGAAGCTCGGCTCGTCAGCACGACCGGTTCCGCCGAAGTGGATCGTGCCATAATCGAGATTCTGAAGGAGGCATCACCATTTACGCCACCACCGGTCAGTTTCGGACAGGATTCATTCCGGGCGCCACTGAGAATTGCTGCTCCTTCGAACCTGTTTCGCCTGGGAGGCAAATAGGTTAGGTTGTTCAAAAATAGTCAGATCGTCGCAACCGGAGAACGCCCCGCGGAGCAACCGTGTTCTCTGTCAAGTGAAAGCATAAAAACTATCGTTCCAGCGGCGGTTGTCCCTGATCAT
>NZ_JAHDYS010000025.1 GCF_018531195.1 Pelotalea chapellei
TTTGGAAAGCCGTGTCTTGATAATAATGTGTTACCTATGTCCCCGAACAGTTGTTACCTATGTCCCCAGTCTATACAGCGGGAGGGGGCTGGGGGGTGGGGGAAGTCACTTCATGCACTGCTGCCAGATAACGTCCAGGCACCCTCAGTGTTTTCAATTACATTGTTATTCCAAAACCATAATATGTGAATCCATTGTGGGACGTAACCTAAAGCTTTTCCACCGCTTTCCGAGATCGTTCCACTATCTCTGCCGGCTCTGAACGTTGAAAGTCGATCGGACTGCCGAAGGTGACCGACACTGTGCCACGTTTCGGCCAGGCGGCACCGTGGGGCAATACATCTCGTGTACCCCGGATTTTGAACGGCACAACCGGAAGGCCCAACTCCTTGACCATGATGCCGAGTCCGGACTGAAAATCATGCATCGATCCGTCACGGGTGTGCTGACCTTCAGGAAAGATCAGGATGCTGATGCCATTGTCGGCCAGTTTCCCCATGTAGCGCAGCGCGCCGCTGAAGCCGCGGGTCTGGGGCAGGGGGAAAAGATTCAAAAGCCAGGTACCGTACTCATAGGCGAAGCGCCGCCACAGGCGCTGGCCGAATGAGTCGAATCGGCCAAAAAAGAACTCCTCATAGGCGGCACTGGCTGTGCGGTAGCGGATTCGACGAGGCAGCGAGAACATGACCGAGGGCTGATCGAAGTAGCTCGAATGGTTGCCGATAAAAATAACGGGCCCCTGCAGGTCCTGCACATGTTCTGCCCCCCGCACCTCCAGGGTGACAAAGCTGCGATAAAGCGGCCGGTTGACCAGTGCATCCCACAGCTGCCGGATTCCTCTTACAGGGGTTGAATTGCTCCAGAAACGGAAATGATCGCGTGAGGTCTGTTTCTCCCGTTTCTCGATGATCTGACGGATATCTCTGACCCTCGTTTCGGGGCCAAGCTGGGAATCGCCGATATCAAGACGGAATTCTTGCTCGAGATAATTGACCAGTTCCACCCTGGCGATGGACGTCAACCCAAGATCCGCCACCAGCAGTGACTCTTCGTGTATCTCGCCGAGATCTGCGCCAATCACCCTTGCCAACAGATTATACAGCCGGTCTGCCGATGGCCCGGCACCTTCGCCGCGTCCTTTGCGAATCTGCTCTTTTACCTGGAACTTCTTTACCTTAAGGGTTGTGGTTTTGGGGAACTCGGGTTCCTGCCAGACGGTATGGCCGGTGATGCGATGCAAAGTATCCAGGCTGGAGTTGGCTTGGGCGATGATTTCATCGGGGTTCCTGGCGCCGGAGTTCAGCAGCAGCACGGCGTGCACCTCTTCTCCCCCTCCCCTATCCATGCCGATCACACACGATTCCCTGACTCCGGCAACCTTGTTCAGCACTGCTTCGATCTCTTCAGGATAGACATTAATGCCCGCGCCGGTAACAATCAGCTCCTTTTCCCGTCCCTTGATGGTAACCCACCCATCCTGGTCGATTTCCCCGAGATCGCCGCTCCTGAACCAGCCATCTTCGGTGAATGCATCGCGGGTGGCCTGTTCGTTTTGATAGTAGCCGGGAAAAACATTCGCTCCCCGGGCCAGGATTTCCCTCTCCCTGACCTGCAGCTCCACACCCGGAAGCGCCAGACCGACCGAACCGATCCTCTGCTGATCAATTGGATTGACCGCAAGAACAGGGGAAGTTTCAGTCAGACCGTATCCCTCCAGCAAAGTAAAACCCATGCCATGCCAAAACTTGAATACTTCAGGGTCAAGTGGCGCCCCGCCCGACACGAACACGGCAAAATGTCGTCCGAACTTGTGATGAATGGGCCAGAAAAGCATGCGCCGCATCTCCGGGGGAAAATCTTCGGCTTTGCTCAACAGCTGGCGGGCCACCTTGCCCAGATGTTTCTCTTCCAGCCCCTGCTCCACTGAGGTTTTGAGCAGCTGCATCAGGCGCGGCACGGACATGATTACCGAGATATTTTCCTCTCCCAGAGCCTCCATGATCGCCGAAGGCTTGAGGGTGCGCAAGTACACGATGGCCGCTCCGCGAGAGAGTGGAAGAAAAAAACCGCCCATCTGTTCGAACATGTGGGACAGGGGGAGCAGGGAAAGAAACGTGAACTCCGGTGTGATAATCGGCACGGCATTGTTGATCTGATTCATATTGGCAACCAGATTGGCGTGGGTCAGCATGACCCCCTTGGGATTGCCGGTAGTGCCGGAGGTATAAATCAGCTGGGCAACATCAGCCGGTGACGGTTTGCTTTTCTGCTCTATCGGCTTGAGGTCCTCCAGCAGAAAAGGAAGCTCCTCCAGCAGAAGTGCGGAAGCAGTCTCGATACGATCAGGCTTATAGCGGCTCTGGATCGCCAGCACCGCTTCCGTAAGCCCGTGAATGGTCTGGGCACGTTCGCGTTCGGACATGAAATCTACCGGAACCGCGACCGCGCCTCTGATAATGATGCCCCAATACGCAACGCCCCACCAGGAGGAGTTCGGACCCCAGAGCAGCACCCGGTCACCCTCACCCACCCCCCTGTCTGCCAGAAGGCGCGCCATCTTCAGGCACAAGAGATGGAACTGGCGATAGGAGACCGTCAACCGCCGTACACCGGTACGATTGACAAAAGCGGTTTTGTCGCCAAGTTCTTCAAATGAATCAAACAGGTCAAGCAATGTGTTCATTAGCTTCTCCGAAATGCTGGGACCGGGGATCGGGGATCGGGGACCAGGGACGGTGAGATTTTACAGCCTTTCCCGGTTCCGGGTCCCCGTTTTTCCCAGTCCCCGCTATTCTTTCCCCGCATGTATACGTCCCTTCCTGATCTCAATCTCGCGTTTTTCGTGGGAGAAAAAACGGACCATGTAATATTCGAAGGGATAATCGCTCTGAAAATAGCGGAAGCTTTCCTGATGGCGCCGATCAACGACCTCAAGTCCGGTTATTCCGGCCGACACCTCGGATTCTTCATCTATCGCTCCGAAAGGGTCAATCAGCGAGTACAAGCCATAGCGCAGACCGCTGTCGACGGCATAGCCGCTGGTATCACGGACGTTGGAGGGTCCGAAAAGAGGCAGGACGAGATAGGGACCGGATGTGGCGCCATAAAAGCCGAGAGTGAGCCCGAAATCGTTGTGCCGCCGCTTAAGCCCGAGTGAGGTAGCCGGATCGAAGAGTCCGCCAATGCCGATGGTGCTGTTGGTGACAAACCTGCCCAGGGTTATCAGCGATTCCTCGCTTTTCAACTGCAGCACATTGTTGGTCAGGTTGCGGATCTCCCCCAGGTTGTTGAAGAGATTGGAAACCCCTTTCTGCACCATGGTCGGAGTAACGAATTCGTAGCTGTTTACCACGGGCAGAAGCAGATAGGTGTCGAAATAGTAATTAAACTTGTACATGCTGCGGTTGAAACCTTCCCATGGATCGTGAACATCCGCAAATCGTTGGTCACGGAATTCATTAATGGTATGCATAGGCGGTTCCTCTGGCGGCAACCCGGTGCTGGTGGTTGCACAGCCGGCAAGGAGACCTGTCAGGCAGAAGATTACACCCAGCACAGCGTGGTGAATATTTCGATAATTTCCCGCTTCTTCTGAACAATTTTTCTGCGCTCGTATGTACATGCCACCCTCCTGTTGTCACCACATCTTAAGGCTTCTTGAAAAACTCCACCATGTGAGCCAGGTTCTCCTTGTATTCCAGATTGCCAAGGTGGCCTCCACGGGGAAAAATCTTTACCCGCTCTCCGAAAAGTTCCCGCAAATAGTTCCGTTCATCCTGTGTCAGAAGAAAATCATCGGCGTTGGTCATGACACCGAATTTCGGGCTGGATTTCAAATAGCTCTCGATGCTCTTGAGACTCATGGACGCTACGAACTCGGCCTTGGTCAGGCCAGGCTTTTTCTTGTGGACATTCGGATACAGGTATTCATTGAGATAATTGAAAAGGCTCAGATGGGTGGAGACGGTGAAATATTCAAAGAGCGAGTCCGTGGTCTTTAGCTTGCGGTTTTTGGGAACCACATAACCGCTGTTGGTCATGACATCTGAAGTAAAAATCATTCCGGCAGAATTTATCCGAAATGCAAGCCCGACGAGCCCGCCGGCTTCTTCATGGGAGAAGAGCTTTTCCTTGTACACCGTGTAGATGAACTCGTCATTAATGGCTACAAAGCTGTTATAGCTGTAAAATTCGCTGAACCTGGCCAACATGTCATTGAAAAAATAACCGACTTTGGTTGAGCCGCCCGGAATGGCCCGTAGAAGCTCTTCAATGCGCTCTGCAGAGCTATAAACGCTGATTGCGGGATTGATCATGAGCACTTTGCGGAAGTTGAAAATTTTGAGTTCCTCATCCAGCAGAGCCACAAAAGCTGCCTGCGTACCCCCCAGGCTGTAGCCGGAGAGATAGAAATCTGAAACTTCGATATCGTTTTTGACGCTGTTCCATGCCGTTTCCATCGCCCGATACAGGTCTTTCGCATCATCCTCCATATCACCGGGAACGCGACTTTGGGACGCAGAAACGATGAAGTTGGGGCTGGTCGGAGATGAAAGGGTTATGACATGGAAACCGGCCTGATACAGGGACTTCATCATGGTCATCTGGTGGGGTGCCTGGTTTCCTGCACCGGTGCCGGCTATCAGAAATGCCAGCGGGGCCTTGTGGGTCTGGTAGGCCATGGTGCAACGCAACCCTTTGTCATAGAAGAAAATTTCAGGTTTTTTACGGTCCGGGAAAATATCGAGGGTTAGCTCTCGCGTGCGTATGCTAACAGGAAGGTCGGGCTTGAATGTGTCGGGTGTACCGAGTATGGTCGCTTCATAAGAACCCTGGATCGGATAGCCATACTGCGCGACTTCTGCTCTGCCGGCAAATGGCAGTAAGAGCAGGCAGGCAAAAATAATCATTTGCACATATTTCATCTGGAGCCCCCTTAAAGTAGCCAGTTAATAACAAGGTGAAAAATTTATTTAAAGAACCTTAAAAAATAATATCACATAGATGAAAAATAATGAGTATCAAAAGCCCCCCTTTGAAAAAAGCGGGGATGCCAAAATGGGACCTGGGGTAATTTAAAAAACAACTTGGAATCCTGCCAAAGTGGAACATGCTATACCGGCCTATCCATAAGCTCTTCAAAAAACACAGCCAGGTTGCTGCTTTCCAGGATTACTCGACCGTTTTTATCCCAATATGGCAGTTCCCGCGGATTTTCCTTCTTGAGTATCTGAATCACTGCGTGGGGGTAGTTAGCCTGTTCTCCCCCGAAAACATTAGTGGACCAGTCAAGAGCTGTAAGCACATTGACGTCACCAAGACCATATCCGAGGATGAGAGTGGTTGATTCCCTGATGGTGAGGGCGAGCTTGATCTGACGGTACTCGCTGGGACGAAACAGGGTAATATAATCCTCCTGGGCAATGATGATTTCGTCCGGCCGGGTGCAGAGGCCGTGCAGGTGATAGACCGGAATCTTCCCTCTGGGCGCGGACAACGCGTCATTGGGTCCAAGGGGTATCGCTCTGTCCGGCATCAGACTTTCAATGATCAGATCATAATTGGTGGTAATGATCCAGGAAGGATCAAGATGCTCGAGATAGGCGGCATATTTCACGCTGGTGTACTGGTCCGTGCAACAGCCGGTCAGCGCGGCTACCTCCTGTTTCAAGCGGGCCAGGGAAATCCGGTACTCGCAGCCGTTATGCTCGCTGTACCTCATGCAGATGGCTGATGCTATTTCAGGGTATCCTTGACCGATTTTGGCGATGGAGGCAAATTCCACTCCCATCCTGACAGATGCCTCATCAAGCAGCTCGCTCCAGGTAAGCACCATTTCCTCACGGCAACCGCCCAAGACAGCCTTGCTGAAACCGGCTCCGATAAAAGCCCCCAGATTCCCGTATTGTGCCGATTGACGGATAAACCCGAGTACCTGCTCCCTTTCGAGCTGTCCACTGAGACTGAACATCAAGTCACTCGTTGCCGTTCCTGATTCCAAAGGGAATCTCCACTCTGAATTCTGCCCCTGCGCCTGAATTGCGCACCGTCAGCCTGCCCCCCATGTTTTTTTCTATGATTGTCTTTGACATGAACAACCCTATTCCGGTTCCCCTGTCAGGCCCCTTGGTGGTGAAATAGGGTTCGAATATCCGGTCGATGATTTCCTCAGGAATGCCGCCTCCGTTGTCCCTGATTGTAACCACAGCCCTGTCCTCCTCCCGGAAGAGCCGGATTAATATCAGCGGTTCGACAACTTCACGTTCTCGAAATGCATCACGGGCATTGGTGAGGATATTAAGGATAGCCTGGGTGTATTCATTGCGCAGCCCTTTCACCGGGATGTCCTCATCGCGTGACATCTCCACACGGACCTGTTCCTGCTTGAAAACCGAATCCATGAAAGAAAGAGCTTTTTCGATCACCTCGCTGGCGGTGAAAGAAACCAGCAACTTATCTGCGCTGAAAAAGTTTCTGAAGTCGTCGATGGTACGGGACATCTCGGCTATGATCTGCATGGCCTTGGCAACACTTGCAGAAAGGGCTCCCTGTGTAGCGGCACCGGACATCGTTGTCAGCTCCATCTCCTGAACGATCAAAGCCAATATATTGAGAGGCTGCCGCCATTGGTGGGAGATGTTGGAGATCATCTCGCCCATGGCAGCCAATCGACTCTGCTGGATCAGCATCCGCTCCTTTGTACGCAGTTCCTCCAGGGCAGCCAGTCGCTCTTCGATTTCATGATGAAGCGCCTCGTAGGTCTGTTCCAGTTCCTGTGTTCGTTCCACCACCCTGACTTCCAGTTCCTCCTTGATTCTGTGCAGCTCCTCCTCTGCCCGCTTCTTTTCGGTAATGTCCCTGTTGATTCCGACAATCCCTATTATCTTTCCGGTAGAAGTGCGCAGGGGCGATTTAGTACTGAGCAATTGTCGCACCCCCTGGGGTCCGGTCATCGCCTCTTCGACCACCATCGTCTCGCCGGTTTCCATAACCCGCCGGTCATTGGCGATCATGATCTCAGCCTGTTGACGGTCCGCAAGCCAATCAAACTCGTTCTTCCCCAATAGTTCATCAACCGGTTTGCCGATACTTTTGGCTGTGGCCGGATTAAGAAAGATCAGTCTGCTTTCTCTATCCTTGACCCAGAGCGGCTCAGGCGTTGCATCGCTCAAGGCGCCGAGTAGCCACGTCGCTTCAGCAAGCCGTTCTTCTGCCGCCTTGCGGATGCTGATATCCTGGATTGTACCGACCACACCGGTAAAAGCACCCCTGGCATCATGCAAGGGACTGACAGTGGCGTGTACCCACAAAATTGAACCGTCCCTGCGCACATAACGTTTTTCATATTCCGCAGTGTACCGTCTGCCTTCGAGAAGTTCCGCCCTGATGGCAGCTGTTCTCTCACGATCCTCCGGGGCCGTCAGCTGATCGAGCGGCATGCCGATCAACTCCTGCCTGCTGTACCCCAGGATCCTGCAGACATAATCATTTACCGCTATCAGACAATCTCTGGAATCAAACTCGAGAACACCAACGGCAATCGTGTCAAAAATCGTCTGCAAGCGTTGTTCGCTGACAACAAACGCTTCACGTGTTCTGGTAAATGCAGCCTGTGAGTGTTTGTACTTCAGCAACCACAAGCCAACTACCCACACCGCCATAATTCCCAGAAAACGATTTATTGTCACGTACAGGAAAGGAACACCTGATGGAGACCAGAACAGTCCTATCAGGATAAATATTGAGGACACAGAGCCCATAACAACGAGGAAAGTCCTGTCGAGGCGCTTGAAGAAGACGAAAAAGAACATCAAGTTGAAAAGCCAGTCGGCAAAACCGAGAGGGGTAATAGTATCAAAACCCAGAACGGCCACCAGATAACAAAAAGGAAGCAGATATGAACGCATTCTCCTGGTCGTGCTATTCATGCTCCCCCCTTGGACAGAATTCCTGTGACAGCTCGATCCTGAACTCTGCCCCTTCTTCGGTGTTGCTCACGCTGAGTCTGCCCCCCATGTTTTTCTCTATGATGGTCTTGGACATGAACAGACCGATCCCGGTCCCTTTGTCAGGTCCTTTGGTTGTGAAATAGGGATCAAATATTTTGTCGATAATCTCTTCCGAAATACCGCCAGCATTATCACGTATGGTAACAACAGCTGCCCTTTCCTCCCGGAATATCCTGATCGTAAGACATGGCTCCGACACCTTGCGCTCACGGAAGGCATCCCTGGCATTGGTAAGGATATTGAGAATGGTCTGGGAAAATTCGTTCCGCAGTCCATTTACACGGCACACCTCTTCATCGATAACCTTCACCTGCACCTGCAGTTTTTTGAAGTCTCCTTCCAGTAAAAACACCATTTTCTCAATGACTTCCTTGATGCTGAAAAGGGCCGTGACTTTGTCCGGGCTGAAGAAATTTCTGAAATCGTCAATAGTCTGAGACATTGTCGCTATTACCTGCATGGCTTTGGTCGCCCCGGCGTCCAAAGTTTGGGCAGTTATCTTGCCGCTTTGTGCCAGAAGGCTCATTTCCTGAATGATCAGCCCGAGAATATTGAGCGGCTGACGCCATTGATGAGAAATGTTCGATATCATCTCACCCATCGCGGCCAGACGGCTCTGCTGGATGAGCAGTCGCTCCTTTCCGCGCAGCTCCTCCACTGCAGCAAGTCGTTTGCCGGTCTCGCCGCGTAGATCTTCAAGAGCCTGGGCTAACTCGTGAGTCCGCTCTCTTACCCTGATTTCAAGTTCATCTTTGGCCTTTTGCAGTTCCTGCTCAGCCTGAATTTTGGCGGTTTCGTCACGCACGGTAAAAAATGCCATGCGCACCTCTCCGTCCTTGTCAACCACCGGTATTCCGCTGTAACTGCCGTAAAAATCGCGTTTATCCTCTTTGCGAAATAGATGAAGAACCGTCTCCTCCATACGTTCGCCTTTAAGCACCCGATGATAGGGCCACTCTTCGTAGGACAGCCTGTTTCCTTCCTTGTCGGAAATTTCCCATTGGCTGATAAGAGTCTCTTGCGTCAGATCTACTTCCACGGCTTCCAACCCATGCAGACGCAGCGAAGCTTCATTCTGGTAAATAATGGTACCCTTGGTAGTCATGATGAGCAAACCCTCGGTCAGATTATCCAGCACCAGCCTGAAACGCTCCTCGCTTTCAGACAAAACTTGGGAGTAAGTCACCATATCATTGGTAATGCCGCTGATTGTGGTCCGCAGAGAATTAATTTCCAGCGGTGCATTAGGATCTGTGCTGGGAATTGCCAGGCCGCTGCCCGCTTCCAGCGCATCATGCTCCAAATGGCGCAACGGCTCCACAATCGTCCGCCCCAACAGCTTTGCCATCAGAAAAGCCAACAGTATTACCGGTAAAAACAGCAACGCATCTATAAGCATGTCACTGTGTATGGGAGCAAAAGCAGAAGAGGCCGACTGACCGGCACCGGCCACCCAACCGGTTTGGTTAATCGGCACCCGGGCCGAAATCCAGATTCCACCACGAAAAGGGAGGTCCACCATCCCAACCTGGGGCTGTCTCGTAGTCAGCGTTCGTCGCAGCAGATCATCTGCCTTTCCCCAGCGCTGACGATCCTCCCACGCTGTCGACGGAATCCTGCTGTGATAGACCAGCGTCCCCTGACTGTCGAAAATTGCATAAGCCCCGCCGGTCGGTCGCCGCTGGGTAAGGGTGATTTCACCCAGCCTGGTCGGCTCCAGACTTGCGACCATCACCCCGAGCAGTATGCCGTTATCATCGCGCAGAGCAGTGGCAATGGCAGCTGTCGGAGAGGCTACAATCGCACCGCTGATGGTGAGATTGCCAAGCGCCCATGCTTCACCATTCAGGATGCGTTGAAAATAATGGGTTTTTCCGAAGGAAAACCCTACTGCCTCGGGCATGCTTGATGCCAGTACCGTCCCGTCTGGACCTGCCCAGCTCAAATTTCGAAGCGAAGGATAATTTCGAGCTGCTTTCCGCAGAATATAAGTAGTCTTGGCCGTATCTCCATCACAGTAGGTTACAATCGTCTGCCCAAGCGCAAGTTCTTCACGGTGAACACCATCCACAAACGCGGCAAAGGTGGTAGCCACCCCCTGGGCCACCTCGATTTCCGTCTGCTGGGTACGCCTGCGACTCAATTCATAGTGCTGGTAGTAGGTCCACCCTGACAACAGTACCAGCGGCAGCAGCAGCAGACTGACCAGCAGGAACAGACGCTCCCGAATACCTCGTGGCAGCAGCCGTGTGAGCCGATATATACCACCGGGCGATGAATTCATTAAATCCGCCTTGCCTGCTAATTTCAATGGACAGTCGGAGGAGTTTTACTGTGTAAGTTTATAGTAAGCGGAAGGCGAGTCAAGGCGGGTGCCTTATTGGATTAGATACAACACAGAAGCAGATGGATAAAGAGATAGAGGAGTTATAACGCTTCTAAAGAACGTTAATATAATTAGTTCGAGTCAATGTGTTATCGCAAATAAAAAATCATAGTACTTGCTGAACAAAAACTGTAGTAGAAAAAATGTTTAATGGACAACATTGACATATCATTCTTCTATTATACCATTTTAGGACACTCGAAATTGGGTGAATCCTGGTACGCAGTACAACTGCAGAAGAAAGAGGAGGTAGATATGAAAAAAGTCCTGTTGCTGTTGACTCTTTGTTTTGTTTTAAGTGGATGCGGGGATGATGATGACAATAATAGGACAAACACCGGCACAAATACTACAACTGGCACTGACACAAATACTACAACTGGGACCGGCACCAATACTACAACCGGCACCGACACTACCACCGGCACAGGCACTACCGGTACAGGAACCACAACGGGTATTGGCACTACCGGCACAGGAACCACCACTGGCACTGGTACCACAGGTATCAGCACCACCGGCACTGGAACTACAATAGGAACCGGGACTGGAACTACAATAGGAACAGGGACAGGAACTACAATAGGCACCGGCGCCACCGGAATAAATACCACAACGGGCACAGGGACCACCACAGGTGTCAGTACTACTGGAACTGGCACCGACTTCACTACTTCAACAAATATCACCGGTACTACTCCTACGACTACCGGCACCACAGGCACCACTACTTTAAAATAGAGGATCAGGTCGACAACAACAGATGCCTTAAAAAACAAGTAGCTTTAAAAGCCGGAATATCCTGATGGATATCCCGGCTTTTCGTTCTGCGGATGCAATTTACGAAAATAGTATGGTGTTGGATACTGAAAGGATGGGATTGCTGTGAACCTTTGCCTATGATAGGAAAAGAAACATCAGGAAATTAACCAGGAGCAATGATGGGCCCTATTCAGGAGAGAAAACATGTTCACGTAACATGTGCCATAATTGAAAAAGATGATCTGGTTCTTGCTGCACAACGCAGTGCATCTATGAGCCTGCCGCTTAAATGGGAGTTTCCGGGAGGCAAGATCGATCCGGACGAGTCATGTGAAGAGTGCCTTCAGCGAGAAATCATGGAGGAATTGGGCATAACAGTGACCATAAGCAGTGCCCTTCCCTCCCACACCCATTGCTACACTTCCTTTACGGTAACCCTCTACCCTTTCATTTGTACTATCGACAAGGGAGAAATTGTTCTGCACGAGCATGCTGCCATCACCTGGCTGGCCCCCGAGAAATTATGTGAGCTGGATTGGGCCGAAGCTGACCTGCCGGTGATCGAGACATATCTGAAAGACTTTGTGAATCCGCTCAGCAGTCGGTGAAACTTTCGCCTGCCATTTACACGTCCAACCAACGGGCCAGCACCTGATCCGGAGGAAGGGGACGGCTGAAAAGATAACCCTGCGCCTGCTGGCAACCTTCCTGTCTCAAAAATTTTGCCTCCGATTCAGTTTCGATTCCCTCCGCAATTGTCTGCAGATTCAGAGCATTAGCAAGAGCAATAATGGCACGAACGATAGCCTCGCGACTGGAATCATTTGTTACGTTGCTGATAAAGGAGCGGTCAATTTTCAGCTTCTGGATCGGCAATCGGCTCAGGTAACTAAGGGAGGAATAGCCGGTACCAAAATCGTCCACTGCCAATTGGATACCGAGCGCGCGCAGTCCTTCAAGAACCCGCAGAACCCGCTCATTATCCATGACGGTGGACTCGGTAACCTCCATCTCAAGTCGCTCGGCACTGAGCCCTGTTTCTTCCAGAATACTGAAAACAGTGCTTATGATGTCACCGTGCTCCAACTGTTTCATAGAAAGATTAACAGAAATGGTGGGCAGCACGAATCCTGATTCATCCCATTCCTTAACCTGATGGCAGGCTGTACGCAAAACCCACTCACCGAGAGCAGATATAAAACCTATGTCTTCGGCAACGGGGATAAAACGTACCGGCATAACTATCCCCAACTCCGGACTGTTCCATCGCACAAGCGCTTCCGCCCCCAACAGTTTTCCGGTCCTGATGTCCACCTGGGGCTGGTAATGCAATAATAGTTCATTCCGCTCAATGGAACGCCGCAGCAGAGCCTCGAGATGGACACGTTCCCTGGCATATTCGCTCATTGCCGGAGCATAGAAGTGGGACGAGTTGCGTCCATGGGTCTTGGCATAGTACATTGCGGTATCGGCATTCTTCACCAGAGTGGCCGCATCCTGCCCATCCGAAGGATAGAAGCTGACGCCGATGCTGGCAGAGATGACAATTTCGTAGCCTGAAATCATCATGGAATGACTAAGCAGCTCCAAAAATTTTTCAGCGATAGCTCCTGCGTAACGCGGCGCTTCAATTTCATCGAGCAGCAGAATAAATTCATCGCCGCCTATACGTGCAAGAGTGTCGGATGTACGCACATGTTCACTCAACTCTTCCGCAACCCTTTTCAGCAGTTCATCACCAAGGTCATGTCCCAGGGTGTCGTTGACATTCTTGAAGTGGTCCAGATCAATAAAAACTACTGCCAGCTGACGATTGTTCCGTTGTGCCAAGGCAAGACTCTGCTTTAGACGCTGGTTGAACAGCAGCCGGTTGGGCAGACAGGTTAGCAGATCATGGTGAGCCAGGAAATCCAGCCTTTCCTGGGTACGTTTGACATCAGAGATATCGCTGAAAACCCCCACGTAATGGCCAACTTCACCTGTGGTATCCCTGACAACCCCGATTGTCAGACGCTCAGGGTAAATTTCGCCGGTCTTACGTTTGTTCCATATTTCGCCAACCCACTGACCACTCTGCTTCAATGACTTCCACATATCTTCATAAAACTCGGGTTCGTGTCGTCCTGATTTAAGTATCTGGGGAGTAAGATTGAGTACATCCTCTATCCCGTAACCAGTCACCTGTGAAAAGGCCCGGTTCACTGCAAGGATTTTGGTTTCAGCGTCAGTAATAATGACCCCCTCCACCGTATTCTCAAACACCTTGGCTGACAACCTAAGCCCTTCCTCTGCCCGTTCACGTTCGGCTATTTCACCCTGTAACGTGCGATTAAGCTCCTGCAGCTCCAGGGTACGCTCGTTTACTCGTTGATCAAGCAACTGGTTGTCTTCTTCAATGCGGGCAAGAGAGCTCGCCAGCTTGGCTTCCTGTTCTTTAATAATAAGGTTTGCGCGCCTCACCACCAGGTAAAGCAGGCTGTAGAGCAAGCTCAACACGCCAACCACCACAAGGACCACAAGCCATTGAGTACGTTTCACCTCAGCCAGAAAGGGGGTGATGTCGGAATACAATTCAACGACCCCCTCGATCTGTTTGCTATCTTCAGGCACAAAAGGGATATAGCTGGACAAAAGATCTCGGGATTCAATCTCGCGATCGAAGGCGCTGAATTGATTACGGTGGGTGAGCTCGAAAGCCTGCTCTCCAAGGGCCGCAGACAGGAACCCGGCATTATCAGCTTTACTTTCACCGATCTGCTTGGCCTCTGTGGAGAAGACCGTCAGGCCATCCATATTATAGACTTTCACCTTGGCCGTAGCCGTGTCCTTCATCAGGGCCACGACCTGCCTGCGCAGGCTAGCTATCTGCGGACTGGCGGGATTGATCATTTTCCTGTCAGCCGGCTGTTTAAGAAGCGGAGAAAAATGGGGCCAGAGGGCATTGCCGAATACGCGAGTAAGAGCCGCGTTGCGGTCTTCGGCCATTTTTATGAGTGAATTGACAGATTCATGACGGTAAAACATGCCGAGGACAGCAGCTGCGATGATGATGCAGACGAGACTGGCTATGGAATAGTAGCGCGTGAGGTTGAACATGCTTTCCCTGGGCTATGAAGCGGAGTTGTTGGATAAACAAGTCGTGTTATGACTTATTTGCATCAGGGTTATACCTTGTTTTACTGCCAGTTACAATTACAACAAAGGGTATCAACGGCCGTTCTTCTACCCCGAAAATTATCGGCAGGCAAACAACGGGGATGCACATAAAAAAGGGAACTCCGTCAGAGTTCCCTTTTCGACTGCAACTTTTAATTATTTTAGACCGGCAACTGATGATTGCACTCACCTGAATGGTATAACCTCCAGCTTACCATAATCTCCCCGCTGAGCTTTAAGGGCATAGCGTTCCAGCTCACGATCTCTTTTTTCCCTGCTCATCGAAGAGAGCTGTGGGATTTCCTCCTTTAGACCCTGCTGGTACAAAAAGCCCACAACACAGAGTGTGGCCTTGAGCAATTTACCCTTCACCAGAAAACCTCCCGCTGCGCCGAGTAATATCGCGGACAAGGCTGCTCCAGCCATCTCCGGTGTCCGCTTCCAGTTTATAGTTCTGAGCTGTCGCTTGATATCCTGTTTCTGATCGGAGGAGAAATTGAGGGACAGATCATTGTCTGTTCCGGTGTATCTGCTTTCGTCATTCGTAGATGCAACTCGCTCCTTGAACATGTATAACCCCCTTTGCGTATTCGGCCGCGTTCCCGAGTTCACTTATTATGCAGCCAAAACCAGGTGCCTCAAGGCAGAACCCGGAGACTGCACACATCACTTCACTGTCTTGTCTATTCCGGCCCGTCCATCGTCACATTCTTCTTCAGGATTGTTTGGTCGACTGTAGCGGGCATCACTCGTTGCGCTGATACAGATAGGAGCAGGTTCCTCAACAGCCCCGTCTCCAGCAGGAATATGATCGTGTTTTCTGCCCCCTTCGGGTGGCACATCTCCCTCTGTCGGACGCCAGTCGGCCATGTTCTTGTAGATGGCAAACCGCTCCATGATATCCTGCTCCAGCTTGGCACGAAGCTCTTGTGAAGCTTCCGGATTCAGTTTCTCCAGGGCAGAGTAGCGTACTTCACCGGAAAGGAATGCCTGCAGCGACCCATCCGGTTCCTTTGATTCGAAGATGAATGGGTTTTTGCCCTCCTGCCGCAGTAGCGGATTGTAGCGGTAGAGCGGCCAGTAACCCGATTTGACTGCCAGCTGGCTTTCCTCCATGGATTTACCCATGCCTTTCCTGAGCCCCTGATTGATGCAGGTTGCGTAGGCAATGACAAGCGACGGGCCAGGATAGGCTTCTGCTTCCAGCAGGGCCTTAAGAGTCTGGTTTTTATCCGCCCCCATGGAAATTGAAGCGACATAGACGTAGCCGTAGGTCATGGCCATGCGTCCCAAATCCTTCTTGGCAGTACGTTTGCCGGCTGAGGCGAATTTGGCGATCGAACCCAGGGGAGTTGCCTTTGAACACTGGCCGCCGGTGTTGGAATAGATTTCTGTATCCAGAACGAGAATATTGACGTCCTCTCCCATGGAGATGACATGATCGAGACCGCCGAAGCCGATGTCATACGCCCATCCATCACCGCCGAAGATCCAGATCGATTTCTTGGTGAAGAGGTCTGCTGATGAGGCAATCTCCCGCAGAAGCGGATGCTGCTGTCCCGACTGGGGCAGAAGTTCCTTAAGCCGGTCCCCGTGCTGGCGCGAGAGCGTCGGGTCATTCATGTTTTCCAGCCATCCTCTGAGAGATTCCCTCAGAGCTTCCGGCAACTCAGCGGCCAGGGCTTCCCGCACCTTATCCGCCAGGTGGGCTCGCCGCTGAAAGACTGCCATATGGTAGCCATACCCGAATTCCGCTGCATCTTCGAAAAGGGAATTGTTCCAGACAGGGCCGTGCCCCTCGGCGTTGGTCCGATATGGACTGGCCGGAGCAGAGGCTCCCCAGATGGAAGTGCAGCCGGTGGCATTGGCAATCATCATCCGCTCCCCGAAGAGCTGGGTTGTCAGGCGGATATAAGGGCTTTCGCCGCACCCCGAGCAGGCACCGTGAAACTCCAGGAGCGGTTGCTGGAACTGGCTTCCCTTCAGGGATTCACGCTTCATCAAGTGACCTTTGGGGGGCAGGGATTCGGCAAATTTCCGGTTTGGCTCCTGGACATCTTCTTGGGTTCCAATTGGTTTCATTACCAAAGCAGAAACCTTGGCCGGACAGATATCGGCGCAGTTACCACATCCCATGCAGTCCAGGGGATAGATCTGAATCCTGTAACGCTGCCCCTGCAGCTCCTTTCCGGTCGCAGCCAGCGTTTCAAAGGTTGCCGGCGCTCCTTCCAATTCCTTATCCGTGGCGAGAAACGGGCGGATAGTCGAGTGTGGGCAGACATAGGAGCACTGGTTACACTGAATGCAGTTCTCCTTGATCCACTCCGGAACGTTGATGGCCACTCCCCGCTTTTCATATTGGGAGGTGGAAAAGGGAAAGGCTCCGTCAGGGGCGAAGGAAGATACCGGCAGGTCATCACCCTTCTGCTTCAGGATCGGAAAGATGACATTGCGCATGTAATCCGGCATCTTCTGCTCCAGCCGGAAATCAAGGCCGCAGCTGTCCGAAGCATTTCTCCAGGAGTCGGGATAGCTGATCTCCATCAGGCTCTCTACCGCAAGATCGACAGCACTGATATTCATGTCAACAATGCTGCCCCCCTTTCGGCCATATTCAGTGCGGATCGAATCCTTGAGCAGCGATACAGCCTGCTCAAAGGGAAGTACCCCTGAAAGTTTGAAAAAAGCGGTCTGCATGATCATGTTGATGCGCCCGCCCAAACCGGCAGCGGCAGCGATCTTGACCGCATCCACATTGTAGAACCTGATCTTTTTGGCAGCAATTATGCGCCGCATGGTTGCAGGCAGATTCTGCTCCATCTCCTCAACGCTGTTCCAGGGTGAATTCAAGACAAAGATCCCGCCATCCCTGATCCCATCGAGCACATCATATACTTGTACATAGGGTGCCTTGTGGCAGGCGATATAGTCGGCCGCATCAACAAGATAAGCCGACTTGATCGGGTTGTGTCCGAAGCGCAGGTGTGAAACGGTTATGCCCCCCGACTTCTTGGAATCATAGGCGAAGTAGGCCTGTACATACATGTCCGTATTGTCGCCGATGATCTTGATGGCCGCCTTGTTGGCTCCCACCGTACCGTCGGCACCCATGCCCCAGAAACGGCATTGAATGGTACCTTCCGCCGTTGTCGAGAGAACGCCGCTGGCGGGCAGTGACAGGTTGGTAACGTCATCCTCTATCCCCACAGTGAAATGACGCTTGCCGGGGGAGCCGTTCATATTGTCGAAGATGCTTTTTACATGAACCGGCCGGAACTCTTTGCTGCCCAGACCATAGCGTCCCGCATACAGATCGGGAATTGCCCCCCCTCCCCGCTCGATAAATGCAGAGCATACATCCGAATAAAGCGGCTCTCCCAGAGCACCCGGCTCCTTGGTTCGATCAAGCACGGTTATTTTTTTGGCAGATGCAGGAATAGCAGCAAGCAGTGCCTTGGCATCAAAAGGCCGATACAGACGAACCTTGACCAGGCCGAGTTTTTCACCGGAAGTGCCGGCATGGCTGACAACCTCTTCAATGGTGTCGCAGGCAGAGCCCATGGCAATGATCACCCGCTCGGCCTCCGGATGACCGACATAGTCAAACAGCTTGTAGCGCCTGCCGGTCAGCTCCCCGACCTTTTCCATGTATTTGCTGACGATGGAGGGGGCGGCCAGATACCAGGGATTCGAGCGTTCCCGCCCCTGGAAGTAGATATCAGGATTCTGGGCTGTGCCGCGCAGCTCCGGATGTTCGGGATTCATCGCCCTCTTCCTGAATTCCTCCAGCTTCTCCCGGTTCACCAGGCGGGCCATATCCTCATAGCTGATCGTTTCAATCTTCTGAACCTCGTGTGAGGTTCGGAAGCCATCGAAGAAATGTACGAACGGAAGACTCGCTTCCAGGGCAGAAAGATGGGCAACCAATGCCAGATCCATGCATTCCTGCACGGATGAAGAACAGAGCAGGGCAAACCCGGTCTGGCGTGCAGCCATGACATCCTGGTGATCCCCGAAAATCGACAGGGCATGGGCCGCCAGCGCCCGGGCAGAAACATGGAACACCCCTGGAAGCAGCTCACCGGCAATCTTGTACATGTTCGGAAGCATCAGCAGGAGCCCCTGGGAGGCAGTAAAGGTCGTAGTAAGGGCACCGGCAACCAGGGAGCCATGCACTGATCCGGCCGCGCCAGCCTCGGACTGAAGCTGGCGAATATTCATGACTTGTCCGAAAATGTTGCGGCGTTCCTCAGCCGCCCATTCGTCGGCAACCTCTCCCATTGTTGAAGAAGGGGTGATCGGATAAATTGCCGCTGTCTCGCTCATGGCATAAGCCACATAAGCCGCAGCTGTATTGCCATCCATTGTTTTCCTTGTGCCTGCCATGAAAGCTCCTTTTCTTTTGTGCGTGCGCTGATACAGCGTTCATACAAAAGCCTAGCAGACAAAGGCAGAGTTACAACAAATCGGCCGGGCGGTTACGACCTCCGGTAAAGTCTACCTTAATGTCCGCCATCAAAGCTCCTGCTGTCGGACCAGCAACTACGCCAACATCCGCACCGATGCTTCCCGAGCCCACTGCCGTGTTTTGGCTGCAGCGATAAAACCTGCCAAGTCACTGCTCTCAACTATGCCTGTGTCTTTTGCTATGTTTGCTTTTTGCAGAAGTTCCTGCCCACCCTGATCAACGGCAATCGCCTTGAGATGAACAAAAGCATTGTGCACAAAGTCGATGGCTGCCGACTCCCCGCTTAAAAGCCGCGCGCCTTCACTGGATATGATCACCGCGATCGCGTCGAACATGACGGAAGGGGTACCGGCCAATTGTCCGTCAACCTTCAGATGAGATCCGTCGGCAAGCTTGGCCCCTCCAACTTTCGGAGCGACGATTTTTACATTCGCACCCGCATCTGCCGCTGCTTTGCGTACCTTATCGATGGCAGCGCCGTCCGATCCATCTGCGACCAGAATGCCGACCGTACGCCCCTGGAGAGTATCCTTCATCTTCCCGATAATCTGCAGAGCCGGTGAAGGTTCCATGTCCTGCACAACTGCAGCGGCTGCCGGTGCATGTGGCATGTTTTCCAGCGCAAGACCATCGGCAACACGTTTTGCCAGATTTTCTTCGATATGACGCAGATGGCCGACCATCGCCTGGCGTATATGCAGATGCTCCACTTTTGACAACTCGAAGACCAGCGCGGACGCCAGGTGCGCCTGTTCATATTCCGTCTGGCTGCGGTAAAACTGCCGCGCCTGGCTGTAATGATCGGCAAAACTCTCCGCACGAATGCGTCCCTTTTCCCCGCTTTCGTGAGCACCGAAGCTACGGAAACCGGTTGCCGGGTCTTCGCGCGGCCCATCCGGAGACAGGGAGTTCGGCTCATAGTTGACCCGCCCTTTTGGCTGCATCATCTGCATGTGGCCGTCACGCTGCATGTTGCCGAACGGACACTTGGGGGCGTTGATCGGTATCTGGTGGAAATTCGGCGACCCCAGGCGTTTGAGCTGGGTGTCGAGATAGGAGAAGAGGCGTCCCTGCAACAGCGGATCGTTGGAAAAATCGATGCCGGGCACGATGTTGGCGGGACAGTAGGCGACCTGTTCGGTCTCGGCAAAGAAATTGTCCGGCCAGCGGTCGAGCACCATCCGGCCGATGACTTTGAGCGGCACCAGTTCTTCAGGGATCAGTTTTGTCGCATCCAGGTGATCTATCGGGAATTTCTCTGCCTCTTCCTGGGTGAACAGCTGGACGGCAAGCTCCCATTCCGGATAGTTCCCCTTCTCGATGGCTTCAAACATGTCCCGCCGGTGGAAATCAGGGTCGGTTCCGGCAATCTTGACCGCTTCATCCCAGAGGGTTGACTGCAGCCCCAGCTTCGGCCGCCAGTGGAACTTGACGAAGGTGGATATACCCTTCTCATTCAGCAACCGGAAGCTGTGTACCCCGAATCCCTCTATCATCCGCAGCGACCGCGGGATGGTGCGGTCAGACATGATCCACATCACCATATGCATCGATTCCGGCGTCAGGGAGATGAAATCCCAGAAGTTGTCATGGGCTGAAGCGCTTTGCGGAAAGCCGCGGTCGGGCTCCATCTTTACGGAGTGAACGACATCGGGAAATTTGATGGCGTCCTGAATGAAGAAAACAGGGACATTGTTGCCGACCAGATCCCAGTTACCTTGCTTGGTGTAGAATTTGACGGCAAATCCGCGCACGTCCCGGGGAGTGTCAACCGATCCTGCACCGCCTGCGACAGTCGAGAACCGTGTAAAGACCGGCGTTTTTTCACCAACCTCCGTGAGAATCTTCGCGGTTGTGTACTGCCCTAGCGATTCGATCAGCTCAAAATAGCCATGCACCGCTGTGCCACGCGCATGGACGATACGCTCTGGTATGCGCTCATGATCAAAATGGGTGATCTTTTCGCGGAGGACAAAATCCTCCAGCATTGTCGGACCTTTGGAGTTGGCCCTAAGCGAATTCTGGTTATCTGAAACCGGGATCCCCTGGTTGGTTGTCAACACGGAATGATCCGCCCCGGCAATCTGGTGCAGTTCTCCTCCATTCCCCCTGCGGACGTCCCCACTTGAAGACATTGAACCCTTTTCTTCTTTAGTCGCCATAAGATCTCCTTTTGTACGCTGAAAACAAAGGTTGTCGTGTCAGGTGCTGAAGCCAATGGTGAACCGCTCATAGGATTGGCGCAGGCAACTGAATTCAGTGACTAAAAGTATACCCTCAACACGACAGGTTACAAATTAGGCGGCGAAACCAAATCCTCCGTCGCAATCAACCTTACGGAAAGCAGTACTTCCGGTTTCCCGGTTTCACCGCTTCATCCCATCATAACCGGTCAACTCCACATACCCGCTGCCGCGGGAGGAACCGCTCTTCACATCCCGCACGACAACCGCACCCTCCCAATAGCGGACGGTAGTGGCATTGAGTTCCTGATCCGCCAGGAGCGGGACGACCTCCAGGTCAAGCCCCTCACTCGGCAGCCGAATCCGCCAGTGGGCAGGATAGCGGCTGCCGCTTTTCGGGCTCCTCCACCAGGCGCCAATTTCCAGCTGCAGGTCGGCGGCGGCAAGCGACCGCATCGTACCGTCGACCTGCAGCAGGGTGCCTGCGGAAACCGGATCGGTGGAACCATCTTTCTGTCGGAGCCGATAGAACATCAGCGCACGGCCATCGTCCAGCTGCAGGCCGAACCAATCCCAGCCCGCCTGGCTCTGCTCCAGCGATGTGGTTCCCCATTCCCGATCAAGCCAGGACAAACCTGCAACATCGAATTCTTCTCCATCCACGCGGATAGTGCCGCTGGTGGCGAGGCGAGGGATGGAATAATAATACGATGCATTGCCCGGCTCCCTGCCTTTCCGGCTCAGGCCTCGGTCACCGTTGAGCATGACCGGTCCGTCCGCCTTCAAGCGGAGTCGAATCGCTTTTCCTTCTGAGCTGGCTTTAAGCTCCGTGTCCAGACTCTTCCCTGAAAATCCCACTGCCGACCAGTCCTCCAGGTGAATTGCGAGGGGAATCCCTCCTGCCCCAGCAAGGCCTAGGGCGGCACGGCTTATCCGTTCAAAAGAGTGGAAGCGTTTGCCCTGAACATCTGTGATGGTGAAATGGGCCATAAAAATGTCGTTTGTGCCCCAACGAGAAGTACGCGAGACCGGGGCGGGAGTGAGAGCAGAACGGAAAAAGGTGAGCTGGTAGCCGAAACGGCGGCCAGAGGTGGTGTGGAGGTTGCCGGTGAAATACCACCATTCGGTTCTGAAACGGGGATGGGGGCCATGGTCGATTGGAAAGGTGAATGTTCGTGGCAGGGTGGCACGGGCAAAACCGGGCTCAACGATCCCCCCCAATGCGTCGGCGACGGAAAAAGAGGCAGGAGGTTCCTTGACCTTTGGCTGTAAAAAAAGCGCAAGCGGCAGAAGGAGCACAAAGAGGAACAGTATGATAAGGAGAGTGCGCGACTTCACTCCTCCTCCTTGAGTGCAAGAGCGGGAGAGGTGCGACTCATGGCAAAGGAGGGATAAATCGCGGCGAGAAGGGCAGCCGAGATAGCCAGCACCATCGCCTGGAGCAGCAAGGCCGGGTCAAGGGAAAACTCCATTGTCCATCCAAAGGAGCGGCGGTTTATCACCCGGATCAGCACGAGAGCCTGAAGAATACCGAGGGGAAGAGAGAGCAGACCTGCTATTAAACCAATGATAAAGGTCTCGCCACAAACGAGCCCCCAGACCTGACCAGGTGTCAGCCCCACTGCCCGGGCCACTGCAAGTTCCCGGGCCCGCTCCACCTGGATGGCCATCAGTGCTGAGAGAATGCCCACAAAGGCAACGATGATGATGACAAATCGAAGTACGTTGGTAATGGCAAACGTTCGATCGAAGACGGCGAGAGACATCTTTTTGAGTTCCCGGTTAGGGATGATGTTAATGCTGCTGGTACCGGACCGAGCCCGTATTTCGGCATCGAGCATATTGCTCGTTACTCCTGGTTGGGCATAGTAGCCGATGCCGTCAACGCTTCGATCATGCCAGTAACGGATATAAGCGCTCCGGCTGATAGCGATCACGCCGGCATCCGAACCGTAATCATAAAAAACACCGGCGATTGGCAAGCTAAACGTGCCACCAGGTGCAGGAAGCGTAACGCGATCGCCTGCATGCAGTTTGTGCCGATATGCATATGGCTCTGAAATGATGATGGCAGTTCCGGTGCTGAAAGGGGCCCACGCATCCGCTCCTGTTCCTTCGGTGAAACGGTAGCCCATGAAGGTGTCCCGAGACTGTTCCATGGCCAGCAGATCAACCGGTCCTTCCGGTGTCTCCACAGAAATCCGTCGAGTGAAACTGATGAAAGCGACCCCTGGCAAATGGCGAATCCGATCCACCAGCTCTGCATCCAGGGGAGGTTTCTGACGACCACTGCCGGTTCCAGCGGTGGTAACATATACATCAGCCTTAAGCCATGACTC
This sequence comes from Pelotalea chapellei, assembly GCF_018531195.1. GTDB lineage: Bacteria > Desulfobacterota > Desulfuromonadia > Geobacterales > Pseudopelobacteraceae > Pelotalea > Pelotalea chapellei. The sequence goes on from NZ_JAHDYS010000025.1 coordinate 23,304, forward strand.
CAGCCAGCGCTCAACGGTTAGCCGAAAACTGCCGACCATGATACCGACACCGATTCCGGCCGATACTGCAACCACCAAGGCAGCGGTGGCAACCCCTGTACGTGACAGAGAGACGACTACCCCGCGCGCCGCCATCCTTCCAAGGGGACCAGGAAGAATACTCAACAGCGGCCGCGAAAGAGGGGCAAGCACAAGCACAGTTGTAGGTACAAGAAAGGCGTAGCCGATGATGAGCAGAAAGAGACCGGCGAAACCACCCACCAACCCCCAGCTTTGTACAGCAAGTATTCCCGTGGCTACAATAAGCACGATGAGACCGACAACTGCCGTTTGCGGTGCTCGACGCCTGTAACTCGCCTCGAGATTTGCACGCGAGAGAACAGCACGAGGCGGTGCGGCGGTCGCTTCACGGAGCGGGGGAAGTGCAGCAACGAGAGTGCCGCCAATGCCGAGTAGTGCCCCCTTGAGAAGGGAATTAGGGAGAATCCGGACATCCTGTATATCCATGACAAAGTAGAGATCATTGATAGTGCGCGTAACAAGGTAGGTCAGGTTTTGACCCAGCACGACGCCGAAAAGGAGCCCGGCTGCTGTGCCTAGGAGGGCGAGCAGCGCTACTTCGGCAAAGACGAGCATAAATATTTCAGTACGGGTAACACCTATGGCACGAAGCAGGCCGAGAAAGCGCCGTCGGCGTATTACCGAAAAGGTAGTGGTGTTGTAGATAAGAAACATGCCGACAACAAGAACGAGGAGGCTGAGCGCGGTGAGATTAAGACGAAAGGCTTTGGTCATCCTGTCCAGCGCCCCGGCCCGAGCACCGGCGGGGGTAATTTTGATCCCTGGAAAATTGGACTGGATCAGCTTCAGTACAGCATCTCCCTCTGTTCCTTCGGAGAGGTGGAGGTCGATACGAGAAATTTTTCCTTCCAGGGCGAGAATCTCCTGAGCAGTAGCGATGTCGGTGACCACGACCCATTCGAGACCAGTACGGGTGAGATCATTATCCGGTTCCAGGAATCCCGCCAAAACAAGCTCATGCCGTTTCCCCTGTGTCTCAACGCTAAAGGTTCCTCCCTTCCCTATTTCAAGTCGATGTGAAGTCTCAGGCAGAAGCAATGCGGTATAAGGCATTGCAATCAATTTTTTCAGCACACCTTTTCCTGGAAACCGGGAACTGAAAGTGCGCAAAGAGGACTCGGCGAGAGGGTCAATACCAATAAGGCGAAGTGAATGTTTTCCTGGAATATATACAGTGCCCTCGACGACAGGTGCGCATGACCGCACCCCAAGATCAACCCTTAATTTGCGATAGATTTCTTCATCAAGAGAAGAGGCGCCGCCGGCAATGGTGTGTGTTGCCTTTCCGGCAAGTGCCGTTGCGGAAAAACGAAAAGAACGGACTGCGCTTTCATTGGCAAGATCAACGGCAGTGACGACGCCAACACCAAGTGCTATTCCGATCAGGGCGAGCAGATTCTGCCAGGGATGACGAAGCATATGCCTCCATCCGGCACGCCACAGAATCATGATGCCTCACCGCCAAGTGATGTTGCCATGAGCCGCCCCTCTTTTATGGTCATGATCCGATCGGCCAGTTGGGCCACTTCAGCACTATGCGTTACCAGGATCATGGTAGTGTCAGTCTGGCGGACAAGACGAGTAAAAAGATCAAGCACCTGCAAACCGGATTCCGCATCCAGGTTTCCAGTTGGTTCATCGGCAAGAAGCAGCATCGGGCGATGGGCGAGAGCACGTACCACAGCAACTCGCTGTTGCTCTCCACCAGAAAGATAATCGGGATAGCTGTTTGCCCGATCTGACAATCCAATCTCGGCAAGAAGGTCACGAGCTGCTGTTGTCCCTTCTCTAGTAAGGCTGCCAGTTAATTCCAGGGGAAGGAGGATGTTTTCGAGGATAGTGAGGGAGGGTATGAGATTGTAAAACTGGAACACGAAGCCTATGTGTTCACGCCGAAAAAGAGTTCTTTGGCGCTCAGTGAGATCATTCAAGGGGGTACCGGCTATGATTACCTTTCCCCGATCGGGAAGATCAATGCCGCTGATAAGGTTTAAAACAGTGGACTTTCCGGAACCGCTCCGCCCGAGCAAAGAAATCCATTCACCACGACAGATACGAAGATGTACAGCCGCGAGGACAACCCTTTCCTGTCCTCCTTCCCAAAAGCTACGACCAACATCGTTCAATTTTACTAGTGGCACCGTAGAGGTTGATTCAATCATAGAGCTCCTTAAGGCGATACCCGAAGAGGCTTCTTCTATGTTAAATGAATTCTGCTGCCATGCAATACTCTAGTGAGAACGGTGAGTGGAGAATAGCTGCATCCTGATAGTTGAAAGTCTTCGGCGCAAAGCCTTCTGGAACAACTCTATCTAGCGAAGTAAGACCAACGAACTTTGATGAAGGGAGAAAGTGCGGAAAAGCTTGGATGAAAAGCTGAAACAAAACCAGAGGAGACAGCTAAAAACCAACAGTAACAGCTAGTACGCTTTAACTGTCCCATTATCATTTGGTGCGACTGAAATTAAACATCACAAACGCAAACAGCCCCATCACTTTGTAGTGAAGGGGCTGTTTTAATTATTCCCGGCGGCGACCTAATCTCCCACA
>NZ_JAHDYS010000026.1 GCF_018531195.1 Pelotalea chapellei
GCTGTGACTGTTAACTTGATCACTCCGATCGCTATGGACGAAGGTCTTCGTTTTGCGATCCGTGAAGGTGGACGTACGGTTGGCGCCGGCGTCGTCAGTTCGATTATTGAATAAAATAACTGTGGGGGCAGTTAATCCTGCCCCTATTTTTTATGCTCAAAGGAAAAATCGATGAGAGATATCATTACCCTTGCCTGTACGGAGTGCAAGCAGAGAAATTATACTACTACCAAGAACAAGAAACTTACTCCGGGCAAGCTAGAGTTTAGCAAATATTGTCGCTTTTGCCGTAAACACACTCCTCATAAGGAAACCAAATAATTCTGCAATTGTTGCGACATGCAGGTCAGTAGCTCTAACGGCTAGAGCGCCGGTCTCCAAAACCGGATGTTGTGGGTTCGAATCCCTCCTGGCCTGCCATTTTCAATCATTGTTGCAGTTTTTAAATTCGATTTCGCCTAACGTGCAGGGAGAGTTACGTGCAAAGTGTAAAGATATTTTTCGAATCTGTTAAGATCGAGCTTGGCAAAGTTACTTGGCCTACTCGCAAGGAAACTATCGCAACGTCTACTGTTGTTGTCGCTATTGTCTTGCTTATTTCCCTCTATCTTGGGGCCTGCGATGTCATTTTGGCTAAACTTATGCGGTTGATACTGGGATAAAGGAATAATTATGTCCAAAAAGTGGTACGGTGTTCACACTTATTCCGGCTTCGAAAATAAAGTCAGGCTTAACCTGCTCGAACGCATCAAGAATGAGGGTGTTGAGGAAAGCTTCGAAGAAATCCTTATTCCATCTGAAACTGTAGTAGAACTAAAAAAAGGCGAAAAAAAAACATCGTCGCGTAAGTTTTTTCCTGGATATATACTCATTAAGATGGAGCTGACTGATGAAAGTTGGCATATTGTCAAGGAAACGTCAAAAGTCACGGGATTTGTTGGAGGAAATGCACCCTTTCCTATTCCAGATGATGAAGTAAATAAAATAACTCGGCGCATGGAAGAGGGCGCAGAAAAACCTCGCCCCAAAGTTCAATTTGAAGTAGGGGAAACTGTTCGTGTCATTGATGGTCCATTTCTTAATTTTGCTGGTATTGTTGAAGACGTTAAACCGGATAAAGGTAAGTTGCGCGTCACAGTTACAATTTTTGGTCGTGCCACCCCAGTTGAACTTGAATTTATGCAGGTTGAAAAAAACTGAAATTTTAATTCGAAGTTAGTATTAGGACTCTAAGGAGCACAAAATGGCAAAGAAGATTACAGGCTACATCAAGTTGCAAGTACCTGCTGGCAAGGCAAACCCATCACCGCCAATCGGTCCTGCTCTTGGTCAGCATGGTGTAAATATAATGGAATTTTGCAAAGCGTTCAATGCACGAACTCAGGCTGATGATGGTACTATTACTCCTGTAGTTATAACGGTATACGCTGACCGCTCTTTTACATTTGTCACTAAAACTCCTCCAGTGCCTGTCCTAATAAAGAAAACTTTAGGACTTGCAAGCGGTTCGGCAATACCCAACAAAACAAAAGTCGGTAAACTTACTAAGGCTCAGGTTGAAGAAATAGCAAAAAAGAAAATGCCGGATCTTAATGCTGCATCAATTGAAGCTGCTATGAGAACAGTAGAAGGTACTGCCCGCTCTATGGGTGTTGAAATCGTATAAATTTATTATTTAGGATACAAGAGAGGTTGCATCATGTCGAAGATCGGAAAAAAACTAACAGCGGCAGCTGAAAAGATCGACAGAACCAAGGTCTATCCCATCTCTACAGCCCTTGATGTTGTCAAACAAATGGCTTATGCCAAGTTTGATGAAACTGTTGATGTCGCCGTGCGTCTTGGGGTTGATCCTCGACACGCTGACCAAATGGTGCGCGGGGCCGTTGTCCTCCCAAATGGACTTGGCAAAGAAGTACGTGTTCTGGTATTTGCCAAAGGGGAGAAAGAAAAAGAAGCACTGGATTCCGGTGCGGACTATGTAGGCGGTGATGACCTAGTCGCAAAAATTCAGGATGGATGGTTTGAATTCGATACCGCCATTGCGACTCCAGATATGATGGGCGTAGTCGGCAAAATCGGTAAGCTACTTGGACCACGTGGCCTAATGCCTAATCCTAAAGTTGGTACAGTAACATTTGAAGTTGGTCGTGCAGTAAAAGAATCAAAAGCAGGCAAAGTAGAATTTCGAGTTGAAAAAGCTGGTATCGTCCATGCTCCTGTCGGCAAAGTTTCCTTTGACGCTGACCTTTTGAAAGGAAATGTTCTTGCTTTGGTTGAAGCCCTGGTTAAGGCGAAGCCTTCTGCAGCAAAAGGTATATACTTGAAAAAAGTTACAATTTCATCAACTATGGGCCCTGGCATCAATTTAGACGTCACAGATCTGACATCACAATTATAATTTCGCAATATAGCCAAAGTCAAAGACAGCAGGTGGTTAGCTTAATCTGATTTATCAGGCCTGCCGAGACTAGGATACGACGGATCGCTCGTGCTTCCCGACTTTGGCGGGGTCATCCCCAAAAACCAAAAGAAAGGAGGAAATCGCTTGAACAAACAAAGCAAGCAGGAATTAGTAGTTCAGATGCACGATAGGCTGACACGGGCAAAAGCAGTGTTTTTAGCAGATTTTCGCGGTATGAGTGTTGGCCAGGCCACCAATCTGCGAAATGAACTTCGTTCCGCATCTGTAGAATACAAGGTATTTAAAAATACTTTGTTAGATCTCGCAGCTGAAGGTACGGACGTAGAATGCATTAGGCCACATCTCGCTGGGCCAACCGCAATTGCAATTTCGTATGACGATCCGGTCAGCGCTGCAAAAGTTCTAAATAAGTTTGCCAAAGATCCAACCGGCAAATTTGTTTTGAAGGCGGGGGTTTTGTCTGGTAAATTACTAGATTTAAAGCAGATACAGGCATTGGCAGATCTGCCCTCGCGTGAAGTTCTTATTGGCAAAATGCTTGGTTCAATGCAAGCGCCTGCAACCAATTTTGTTGGTGTACTTGCTGCGCTACCGGGTTCACTTGTTCGTGTTCTGGATGCTATTCGTGTCCAAAAAACGACCCATTAATAATGATAGCTTAAACAAATATTCTTTTGGAGGAATCTAAAATGGCAGAAATCACCAAACAAGATGTAGTTGGCTTTATTGAAAAAATGACCGTTCTCGAGCTTGCTGAATTGGTAAAGGAATTGGAAGAAAAGTTCGGTGTATCTGCTGCTGCTCCGGTTGCAGTAGCAGCAGCAGGGCCCGCAGCTGCTGCTGAGCCTGCTGAGGAAAAGACTGAATTTGATGTTATTCTTAAATCTGCAGGTGCCAATAAAATTAATGTTATCAAAGTAGTTAGGGTTTTGACTAGCCTCGGTTTGAAAGAAGCAAAGGATCTAGTTGACGGTGCGCCTGGTGCAGTGAAAACTGGTGTTTCCAAGCAAGAAGCTGATGATGCACAAAAACAGCTGGTTGAGGCTGGCGCAGAAGTAGAAGTCAAATAGTAATTGCTGCTGCAGAGAAGTAGAAAGCCAAGGTCGCCTGGTGCGGCCTTGGCTTGTCCTGTTTGATCCGCTCTCTCGTCCCATTATAAGTCTGTAATTTCAACCGGTTAGCCTTTCTCGGCCGGAGGTCGTTACGATACTCGCCAAAGGAGAAGCTATGGCTTATTCGATCGCCAATAACCACCTGTTGCGTAAAAACTTTGCTAAGATAAAGAATATCATAGATATTCCCAACTTGATCGATATTCAGAAAAATTCCTACCGGCGTTTTCTTCAACAGGAAGGTTCAGTGGAATCACGCAAGAATACCGGTCTTGAAGCGGTGTTCAGAAGTGTATTTCCAATAAAGGACTTCAGTGAAAGCGCTTCTTTAGAATATGTATCCTATTCACTCAGCAAGCCTAAGTATGATGTCGAGGAATGTCATCAGCGCGGTATGACCTTTGCTGCACCGATGAAAGTCAAAGTGCGTCTCGTCATCTGGGATTCGGGCAAAGATACTGGCGTTAGAGCCATCAAGGATATAAAGGAGCAGGAAGTTTATTTTGGCGAAATTCCGCTTATGACCGATAATGGAACGTTTATTATAAATGGTACTGAGAGGGTTATTGTTAGCCAATTGCACCGATCGCCGGGTGTCTTTTATGACCACGATAAAGGAAAAACACATTCGAGTGGAAAGGTCCTATATTCAGCCAGAGTGATTCCATATCGCGGATCATGGCTTGATTTTGAATTTGATCATAAAGACATTCTTTATGTTCGTATAGATAGACGCCGTAAAATGCCTGCAACAGTTCTGCTGAAAGCTTTAGGATATTCAGCAGAGGCACTTTTGAATTATTACTACAAAAGTGAAGAAATATATATTCGAGGGGAATCTCTTACAAAGAGTGTTGACCCTGAATTATTAACGCTTCAGAAGACACCAGTTGATGTTATTGCTCCCAAGACAGGAGAAGTGATAGTTAAGGCTAATCGTAAATATACAAAAGCCTCTATTAAAAAGATGTCTGAACATGAAATTAATACCGTGCCGGTTACAGTTGAGGGAGTTATTGGCAGATATGCATCTACTGACGTAATTGATCCTGCGACAGGTGAAGTATTACTGGAATGTAGTGATGAAGTAACAGCTGACAAATTTGAAGAAATAAGATCTCGTGGTGTGGTATCTTTTAAGGTTCTTTTTATAGATAATCTGCATGTAACTTCCTCATTTCGTGATACTTTGTTAATTGATAAGATTAATACAAGCGATGAGGCATTAATTGAGATTTATCGCCGGCTTCGTCCTGGTGACCCTCCAACTCTTAAAAGCTCTCAGGCACTTTTTGAAAATTTGTTCTTTAACCCTGAGCGGTATGATCTTTCAGCAGTTGGCCGCTTGAAGCTTAATTTTAAGTTGGGTCTTAAAGTATGGCCTGATTGCACTGTACTTAATGCACCTCGTATGTTCAGTGTTGATGGCATCACCAGCTTTGAAGAGCTTGTTAAACGCTTAATAGACAAAAACAATCAATTCTCTCAGTATCTGATGATAAAGCTTTCCGGTGAATTAACGAAGGCAATTATTAAGCAAGATCTAGCTCTGCCCGTTTCAGAAAAACTTAAAGAACAGCTGGTGCGTGAATTTAATGAGTTGGTAAAGGACCCTGATTTTTTTCAAAAGGATCTTTTTGCTAATTTCAAACTTAGTGAATCAACCATAAAATTAACAGAGCTTATCGAACAAGGTGCTTTTGAAGAAAATAGAAAGATAATCGAGATACTACGCCGTAATAGACTGGTTTTTGAGGATCTCTATGAACCAGTGATCCGTCGAAGTTATAAGAATGATATTCTTGAGATCGTACGTTATCTAATTGAGCTGAAAAACGGCCGGGGTACTATCGATGATATCGATCATCTTGGCAATCGAAGGGTGCGAGCTGTTGGTGAATTACTTGAAAACCAATATCGGATTGGTCTCGTGCGCATGGAGAGGGCAATAAAGGAGCGTATGAGCTTGCAGGAGGTTGAAAACCTCATGCCTCATGATCTGATAAACTCAAAACCTGTTTCAGCCGTAGTCAAAGAGTTCTTTGGGTCTTCACAGCTATCACAGTTCATGGATCAAACTAATCCTCTTTCTGAAGTCACTCACAAGCGTCGTCTTTCGGCGCTAGGACCGGGCGGTTTGACCCGTGAGCGCGCCGGTTTTGAAGTCCGTGACGTTCATCCAACCCATTATGGTCGTGTGTGCCCTATTGAGACACCGGAAGGACCTAATATCGGTCTAATTGCTTCCTTGTCCACCTATGCCCGCATTAATGATCATGGCTTCGTCGAGACACCCTATAGAATCGTTCTTGATGGTAAGCTAACAAACGAGGTTCGTTTTTTCTCAGCCCTTGAGGAAGAGGGACATGCCATTGCTCAGGCTAATGCCGAAGTCGACAAAGATGGCCGATTTGTGAATGATTATGTTTCCGCCCGTAAAAGCGGTGAATTTATTCTGGTTCATCGTGATGAAATTGAGTTGATGGATGTTGCGCCCAAACAGTTAGTTTCCGTCGCAGCCGCATTAATACCTTTTCTGGAAAATGACGATGCTAATCGTGCGCTAATGGGATCGAATATGCAACGTCAAGCAGTTCCTTTGTTGCGTGCGGATTCTCCACTGGTAGGTACTGCCATGGAACGTATTGTTGCAAAAGATTCTGGCGTTTCTGTTATTGCCCGTCACAATGGAGTAGTTGAATCAGTCGATGCTTCTCGTATTGTCGTTAAAATTGATGAAGGGGAACACGATGAAACTGGTACGGGTGTAGATATTTATAACCTTATTAAATACGCTCGTTCCAACCAGAATACATGCATTAACAACAAGCCTGTAGTTAAGGTTGGTGATGCTGTAAAACGTGCCGATGTAATTGCTGACGGTCCTTCCACTGAAATGGGAGAGCTAGCACTAGGTCAGAATATCGTTGTTGCCTTTATGCCTTGGGGTGGATACAACTTTGAGGACTCCATTCTAGTCTCCGAAAAGCTTGTTAAGGATGATCGTTACACCTCTATTCATATTGAGGAATTTGAATGTGTTGCACGCGATACTAAGCTTGGTAAAGAAGAAATAACATCTGATATTCCTAACCTGGGTGAAGAAACTCTGAAAGATCTGGATGAATCCGGGATCATACGAATTGGTGCCGAAGTTAAACCGGGGGATATTCTTGTCGGTAAAATCACCCCTAAAGGGGAGACACAGCTTTCACCTGAGGAAAAGCTGCTACGTGCAATTTTTGGCGAAAAGGCCGGAGATGTGCGCGATACATCACTGACGGTTCCTCCTGGGGTTGAGGGTACTGTTATCAGTGCTAAAATTTTCTCTCGGAAAGGCGCTGATAAGGATTCCCGTACTGAATTGATTGAGAAGGCGGAAGAAGAAAAACTTCGTAAAGATGAACAGGATGAAATACGTATCATTCGTGATTCAGCAGTCGGTAAATTGAAGCGACTTCTTATTGGTAAAACCCTTGCTGTCAAACTGGAAGATGCTGATGGAATTATATTGTCCCCCAAAGGCAAGGTAATTACCGAAGAGATCCTTGATGATCTGCCTGTCAACCGCTGGAGCAGTATCTCCGTTAGTGACGATGATGAAACAGATACCAAGGTCAGCCATGTCTTGGATACATTAAATCGTCAGGTTGATCTGATTCATAGCGTCTTTGAGGATAAAATCCAGAAGTTGCGTCGAGGGGATGATCTTCCTCCCGGTGTTATCAAGATGGTTAAAGTTTACATTGCCATTAAAAGGAAATTGCAAGTCGGCGATAAGATGGCTGGTCGCCACGGCAATAAAGGTGTGGTATCGCGTATTCTACCCGAAGAGGATATGCCTTATATGGATGATGGGCGACCGGTTGAGATTGTTCTCAACCCTCTGGGCGTACCTTCTCGTATGAACGTTGGTCAGATCCTGGAAACACATTTAGGATGGGCTGCCAAGGGAATTGGCTGGCGGATTGAAGAGATGCTTCAGAAACAGACATCTGAAGAAAACCTCAAAAAATATCTTAAAGATGTATATGAGGATAAAGAAACCTGGGATTTTATTGATGGGCTTGATCGCGAAGAACTGATGAAGGTGTGTCGCCGTTTGCAGCGTGGAGTGCCAATGGCTTCGCCTGTTTTCGAAGGTGCTTCTGAAGATAAAATAAAAGGCATGCTGGGCAAGGCTGGTTTTCATTCTTCTGGCCAAGTAACACTTTTTGATGGCCGTAGTGGTGATGCCTTCAAGCACAAGGTTACAGTTGGAGTAATGTATGTTCTTAAACTTCATCACTTGGTTGACGACAAAATCCATGCACGCTCCATTGGACCCTACAGTCTTGTAACTCAGCAACCGCTCGGCGGAAAGGCGCAGTTCGGGGGCCAGAGACTTGGCGAGATGGAGGTATGGGCGATGGAGGCTTATGGTGCTGCATATGCCTTGCAGGAATTCCTCACTGTTAAATCCGATGATGTTTCTGGACGGACCAGGATGTATGAGGCGATTGTCAAAGGTAAACATACTCTTGAACCTGGTTTGCCAGAATCATTCAACGTTTTAATTAAGGAATTGCAGTCGTTGTGCCTTGATATTGAATTACTTGAAGGTGACGAGGAATAAGAACCAGGGGTGCAGGGTTAACTTGCATCCCTGTTATCCCTGTTAAACCACAGACCTACACGGAAAATGTTTTTGTTTGATGTGTAGCTTCAGATAACGGAGGAAGCATCGTGGAAGACTACTTTAGTTTTTTTGATAAACCAAAAGATCCACTCCATTTTTCATCAATTCGCATTTCTGTATCTTCGCCGGACAAAATCCGGGAGCGCTCTCACGGTGAAGTTAAAAAACCAGAAACAATAAACTACCGCACATTTAAACCAGAACGTGACGGCTTGTTTTGCGCTAAGATCTTTGGGCCCACCAAGGACTATGAATGCAATTGCGGTAAGTACAAGAGAATGAAACATCGTGGCATCATCTGTGAGAAATGCGGTGTTGAAGTTATTCCTTCCAAAGTGAGGCGCGAAAGATTAGGTCATATTGATCTGGCCACGCCTGTTGCACATATTTGGTTTCTTAAGTCTCTTCCTTCGCGCATTGGCAATCTGTTAGACATCACGCTTAAAGACCTTGAAAAAGTTCTATACTTCGAGGCTTTTGTAATCAGTAATCCTAAAGATACTCCTCTGCAGTTTTGTGAAGTTATGTCAGAGGAAAAATATATTAAAGCACAACAGGAGTATGGTTCTGAGGCATTCGAAGGTGGCATGGGAGCAGAGGCTATCAGAGAATGCCTGAAAGCTATTGATCTTGATGAACTCTCTGGTCAGTTGCGGTCAGAGATGGTGGAATCAACCAGCGAGGCTAAACGTAAAAAAACTGCAAAACGATTAAAGGTAATGGAGGCTTTTAAGGCTTCTGGGAATAAACCTGAGTGGATGATACTGGAATGTATTCCCGTACTGCCACCTGAATTACGCCCGCTGGTTCCGCTGGATGGTGGACGCTTTGCAACATCAGACCTTAATGACTTGTATCGCCGTGTCATTAATCGTAATAACCGCTTAAAGCGACTTGTTGAACTTCAGGCTCCTGAAGTAATTATCCGTAATGAAAAACGAATGCTTCAAGAAGCAGTAGATGCTTTGTTTGACAACGGAAGACGAGGGCGCGCAATTGCTGGACCCAATAAGCGTCCTCTCAAATCTCTTTCCGATATGCTTAAAGGCAAGTCTGGTCGTTTTCGTCAGAACTTGCTGGGAAAACGTGTCGATTACTCCGGACGTTCTGTTATTGTTGTCGGGCCTGAGCTCAAATTGCATCAATGCGGATTACCTAAAAAAATGGCTCTTGAGCTCTTTAAGCCTTTCATTTACAACAAGCTTGAAGAGCGCGGTCTTGTTACTACCATAAAAAGTGCGAAAAAGATGGTAGAGAAGGAACGACCCGAAGTATGGGATGTTCTTGAAGAAGTTATCAAAGAACATCCAGTCATGCTCAACCGCGCTCCGACTCTACACCGTCTGGGTATTCAGGCATTTGAACCGGTTCTTATTGAAGGTAAGGCTATTCAACTCCATCCTTTGGTTTGTACTGCCTTTAATGCTGACTTCGATGGTGACCAGATGGCTGTGCATCTGCCACTCTCCATTGAGAGTCAGGTTGAAGCTCGAGTACTTATGATGTCAACTAATAATATTCTCTCTCCGGCGCATGGTAAGCCTATCATTGTTCCATCCCAGGATATGGTTTTGGGTGCTTATTATATGACTCGAGACCGGCTCTATGAGCCTTTCTTTGACGAGGCTACCGGCAAGGAAGCTTTTAATATTGAAAGTGGAAAGCCCGAATATCGTAAGGTTAAAGGAACAGGTAAAGTTTTCTCTGGTCCAGACGAGGTTCGTATCGCTTTTGATGCTGGTGAAGTCGATATGCAGGCCACCATAAAAGTGCGCATGAAAAATATGATTGCTGATGAAAAACCGCAACTTATTGATACTACTGTAGGCCGGATTATTCTCCGCGAAATATTGCCTGACTCTGTGCCTTTTAGCGCTGTAAATCGGGTGATGAATAAAAAGGAGCTTTCCAATCTTGTTGATACTTGCTATCGCATGGCTGACAACAAGGAAACCGTTATTTTAGCAGATAAATTGAAAGATATAGGTTTCCGGTACGCCAACTTAGCTGGTATTTCAATCTGCCTTGATGACATGGTTATTCCCGAAGGGAAAACCGCTATTATCACTAAGGCTGAAGATGAAGTTAAGGAGATTCAGAATCAATACACTGAGGGTCTTATTACCGACGGTGAGAGATATAATAAAGTAATCGATATTTGGGCTAAGGCGACTGAAGATATTGCTAAAGAAATGCTAGATAATCTTTCGAAAGAAACTTTTTTTGTTAAAGAAGTTGGAATTTTGCAAGAATCCTCTTTTAATGCCATTCACATGATGGCCGATTCCGGTGCTAGAGGATCAGCACAGCAAATCCGACAGCTGGCTGGTATGCGTGGTCTTATGGCTAAGCCTTCTGGCGAGATTATTGAAACGCCGATTACTGCCAATTTCCGTGAAGGTTTGACCGTTTTGCAGTACTTTATTTCCACACATGGTGCACGTAAGGGTCTTGCTGATACTGCGCTCAAAACGGCTAATTCAGGTTATCTGACACGACGTCTTGTTGATGTTGCTCAAGATGCAATTATTACTGAAACAGATTGTGGAACCCTGGATGGATTGGTTGTCTCTTCGCTTACTGAGGGTGGAGAGATTATTGAACATATTGGTGACCGTATCTTGGGGCGTGTTGCCCTAGATGATATACTGGATCCTATTACAGGTGATGTCCTTGTAGCTGCCAACGAGGATATTGATGAAGCATTGGTAAAGCGTATTGAGGATGCTGGACTTGAAAAAGTTAAAATCAGATCAGTCCTTACCTGTCAGAGTCGCCGAGGCATCTGTTCAAAGTGCTATGGACGTGATTTGGCTCGTGGGCACAGTGTTAATATGGGGGAGGCGGTAGGTGTAATTGCCGCACAATCAATAGGCGAGCCAGGAACACAATTGACCATGCGTACTTTCCATATTGGTGGTACAGCCTCACGGCACGCGGAGCAAACCTCTTTAGAAGCACGCACCGATGGTACTTTGAAGTTTATTAATTTAAATACAGTTGTTAATGCTGATGGGCATCATATTGTCATGAACCGGAATGGGGAAATAGCAGTTATTGATGAGACCGGTCGTGAGCGTGAAAAATATGTGGTTGTCTATGGCGCAAAGATTAAAGTTTCAGAAGGCGGTAAGGTAAGCCAAGGAGCAACTTTGGCTGAGTGGGACCCTTTCTCCATGCCCATTCTCACAGAATTCGCCGGTAAGGTAAAATTCGGTGATATTCTTGAGGGTATTACGATGGAAGAGCAACTTGATGAAGTTACAGGCCTTTCTCGTAAAGTCATTATTGAATCAAAAGATTCTGATAAGCGACCTCGTATTGCTATCAAGGGAATTGGAGGAGATTCCTCTGAAACTGCTACCGGTACAATAGGACGCTATTTCTTGCCGGTTGGTGCCAATATATCTGTTCTTGATGAAGCAGTGATCAGTGCGGGCGATATAATTGCAAAAATTCCAAGAGAAACTACGAAAACTAAGGATATTACCGGTGGTCTGCCACGGGTTGCTGAGCTGTTTGAGGCTCGTAAACCTAAAGATTTTGCAGTCATTTCTGAAATAGACGGTCGAGTTTCCTTTGGTAAGGACGCCAAAGGAAAGCGTAAGGTCATTGTTACTCCTGAAGTTGGAGAGCCTAAAGAATATCTTATTCCTAAAGGCAAACACATAAGTGTACATGAAGGCGACCATGTCCGTGCAGGGGAACCGCTAATGGATGGTTCTTCAAATCCTCATGATATATTACGGGTACTGGGTGTGAAGGAATTGGCAAAATACCTAGTTGACGAAGTTCAGGAAGTCTACCGTCTCCAAGGCGTCAAAATCAATGATAAGCACATTGAAGTTATTGTTCGTCAAATGTTGCGCAGGGTGCGCATTAAAGACGTGGGAGATACTACTCTTCTTGTTGATGACCAGATAGAGAGATGGTTTTTTGAATCAGAAAATCAGAAAGTGTTAAGTGAGGGAAAGCGCCCTGCTATTGCGGAGCCTTTGCTTCTTGGAATAACAAAAGCATCACTTTCCACAGAATCTTTTATTTCGGCTGCCTCTTTCCAGGAAACGACCAAAGTCCTAACCCAAGCTGCAATTGAGGGTAAAATTGACCATCTGCGCGGTCTTAAGGAGAATGTGATTATGGGGCGACTGATTCCTGCAGGCACAGGCCTTGCGCGCTATCGTAATCTTCGCATGGTCGCGGAATCTGCCGATCAAGAAAAGTCTGAGCTTATTAGTGCCCCTGTCGAAGAGGTTCAAAAAGCAGCCTAGGTGTTAGTATTTTCTCTCTGGCGTGCCAATAAAAGTGCACGTCAGAGAGAAAAAATAAATAAAGATGTTGACACATCTGTTTAAATGCGGTATTAAGTGTGTCTCTTTTGAAGAGCGAGCGCCTGGTCATCGAAAAATGGCCTGACATTGAATGGAGATGCCGGTAGATTCCGGCCCTACACTTATTCCATTCCCCTTCTCGTTTATGTGTGTTCTACGCTAAACTGGCGCCGTTTTTAAGTCCTATAAAAAAATGTTTTTGGGTTAACAAGGAAAAGGTTGACTTTTTTACTTGTGTCTGTTACTTTTTGCGTTCGCTTTTTGGCGATGAAGATATTCTAGTTGGGAGAAATAAATAATATGCCAACGATTAATCAGTTGATTCGTATGGGCAGGGAGAACAAAAAAGACAAGTCGACTGCGCCTGCTCTTAAATGTTGTCCTCAGAAGCGTGGAGTCTGTACGAGGGTTTATACCACTACGCCAAAGAAGCCAAACTCGGCTCTCCGTAAGGTGGCCAGGGTTAGGCTGACAAACGGAATAGAGGTTACCTCTTACATTCCGGGTGTTGGTCATAATCTTCAGGAGCACTCCGTTGTACTTATTCGTGGTGGTAGGGTTAAGGACCTTCCTGGGGTTCGGTATCACATTGTTCGTGGTACGCTGGACTCAGTAGGCGTGAAAGGTCGTATGAAAAGCCGCTCCAAGTATGGCGCTAAACGCCCTAAATAATTTAGTATCGTTCAGTTGAGGGGATAGATATGCCAAGAAGAAGAGAAGTTCCCAAGAGAAACATTCTGCCTGATCCGAAGTTCCATGACAAGACTGTTGCCAAGCTTATCAATATTATGATGCTAGGCGGCAAAAAAAGTATTGCTGAGTCAATTCTTTATGGTGCTCTGGATGTTGTTGCGCAGAAAGCCAATGATGAAGCGGTGAAGGTGTTGAAGAAGAGTCTTGATAATATCAAGCCGTCCCTTGAGGTTAAGTCTCGACGCGTTGGTGGCTCAACCTACCAGGTGCCTATTGAGGTGCGTCCTGATCGTCGTGTTTCATTGGCCATGCGTTGGCTTATCAAGTATTCGTCTGCACGCAGTGAGAAGACAATGAAGGATAAGATAGCAGGTGAAATTCTTGATGCGTTCAACAATCGTGGAGCTGCGGTCAAGAAGCGTGAAGATGTTCATAAGATGGCTGAGGCGAATCGTGCCTTCGCTCACTATCGCTGGTAATTAGTAGATACAGCTTCTGGAGGATTTGTGCCCCGCTTATCACCACTTGAAAAATACAGAAATATTGGGATTATGGCTCACATTGACGCTGGCAAGACCACGACGACTGAGCGTATCCTTTACTATACCGGTGTGTCCCATAAGATTGGTGAGGTACATGAAGGTACTGCAACCATGGACTGGATGGAGCAAGAGCAGGAGCGAGGGATTACCATTACTTCTGCTGCGACCACCTGTAGCTGGCGTGACTATAACATAAACATTATTGACACCCCTGGTCATGTTGACTTTACCATTGAGGTAGAGCGCTCTCTGCGGGTTCTTGATGGCGCTGTGGCTGTTTTTTGTTCCGTTGGTGGTGTTGAGCCGCAGTCAGAAACGGTTTGGCGTCAGGCTGATAAATATGGTGTTCCGCGCATTGCTTTTATTAATAAAATGGATCGAGTTGGAGCTGACTTCTTTCGCGGTGTCCAGATGATTAAGGATCGTTTGAAGGCTAATGCGATTCCTATTCAGTTGCCGGTTGGTAAAGAAGAAAATTTTAAGGGTGTTATTGACCTTGTTAGCATGAAGTCGATCATCTGGAATGATGAGTCTCTTGGTGCTACTTATAGTGAAGAAGAGATACCTGCCGAGTTGCTTGAAGAGGCCTTGGAATACCGCGAGAAGATGATCGAAGAAATTTCCAGTCATGACGACGCCCTCATGGAAAAATATTTAGGCGGCGAGATACTGACTGAAGATGAGATCATGGCGGCTATTCGTGCCTGCACCATCGCCATTAAAATCATTCCGGTTATTTGTGGTTCGTCGTTTAAAAACAAAGGAGTGCAGAACCTTCTTGATGCTGTTGTTGACTACATGCCTTCACCACTCGATATACCAGCCATTAAGGGTGTTGATGTGGACAGCGGTGCTGAAATTGAACGTATTGCATCAGATAGTGAGCCATTTTCTTCTCTTGGTTTTAAAATCATGACTGACCCGTTTGTTGGACAATTGACGTTTTTCCGGGTTTACTCTGGAGTGGCCACTGCAGGTTCTTATATTTACAATTCTACCAAAGGCAAAAAAGAACGTCTGGGTCGCATTCTCAAGATGCATGCGAACAAACGTGAAGAAATAAAAGAAGTATATGCCGGAGATATCGCAGCTGCCGTAGGTCTGAAATATACAACTACCGGTGACACGCTTTGTGATGAAAATAGCCAGGTGATTCTTGAGTCTATTGAGTTCCCCGAGCCGGTTATCTCAATTGCAATTGAACCTAAAACAAAAGCCGAACAGGAAAAACTTGGTTTTGGTCTTCAGAAACTCGCCAGCGAGGACCCTTCTTTTCGGGTAAAGACTGATGAGGAAACCGGACAGACCATTATATCAGGCATGGGTGAGCTCCATCTTGAAATTATTGTTGATCGTTTGAAACGTGAATTCAAGGTTGATGCAAACGTTGGCAAGCCTCAGGTAGCTTATCGTGAAACCATAACCAAGAAAGTTAAGGTTGAGGGTAAATTTGTTCGGCAGTCCGGAGGACGTGGTCAATATGGTCATGTTTGGCTGGAAGTTGAGCCACAGGAAGCTGGCAAGGGGTTCGAATTTGTAGATGCCATCAAGGGTGGTGTTGTTCCCCGTGAGTACATTCCCGCTGTTGGTAAAGGAATTCTTGAAGCAACGGACAATGGAGTGCTAGCGGGTTTCCCCGTTGTAGACGTCAAAGTAACTTTGATTGATGGCTCCTATCATGAAGTCGACTCTTCTGAAATGGCTTTCAAAATTGCTGGTTCCATGGGTTTCAAAGAGGGGTGTGGAAAAGCCGCTCCAATCATTCTTGAGCCGATTATGTCGGTCGAGGTGGTTGTTCCAGAAGAATACATGGGCGATGTGATTGGTGATCTTAACTCAAAACGCGGTCGTATTATGGGAATGGACAGCCGGGCAGGTGCGCAGGTGGTTTCTGCAATGGTGCCCTTGGCGTCAATGTTCGGATACTCCACTGACCTTCGTTCGGGCACACAAGGTCGTGCGACATACACAATGACGTTTGATCACTATGAGCCGGTGCCCAAGTCAGTGGCGGAAGAAATCGTTGCAAAAATAAAAGGTTAAGAATCTTTCGAACGAGGAGGGCCTGTAATCATGGCGAAAGCTAAATTTGAGCGTAACAAACCACATGTAAACATTGGCACGATTGGTCACG
>NZ_JAHDYS010000027.1 GCF_018531195.1 Pelotalea chapellei
AGAGGGCAGTCGTGCTGCCATGTCCCGTGCACCGTTGTTAAGGAAAACCATACCCTCTACCTCTGAATATACAAGGGATTGGGTGAGGGCGGCAGCGCTACGTCGCACAAGGTGGTTTTCGAGGACGGCGGTGAGATGGCTGTTTTTCAACGACCTGTTATCTGAAACCGGCTACTTGGGCCTGATACACCGTTACTTGCACAAATCGCACTGCAAACTCGGCTGAGCATTTAATACACGAAACAAAGAAGGGCTTGCCGTTTTTTCTCTTGTCAAGGATCAGGTCATGGCGGTGGCCGCAGTAGGGGCATTCCGCGACGGCACTCTCCTGGACAGACTGGACAGGTTCGGTTTTGCGCTGCTGTTTGGGCGGTTTCGACGGCTGGGAGGGGGCAGTGGGTGACTGAACAGGAGCCTGTGCTGCTGGTGGCTGGACTGGCGCTGCAGGAACCTCTTCCATTGAGGGGGATGGCACGGGTGGGGTCGGTTTTTTTTGCTTTACTCGCGTGCGTGACGTTGTAGTCGTAAGCGGCATAATTTCATCCGCATCCGATGGCACCGGGATTATACCCCGCATGGCCTTTTTCCAGATGGTTGGTAATGAGGTCTTGGAGTATTGCTGGGACTTGCCCCCTTTTGTCAGGGCAGCACCATCTACGACAACATAAAAACGATCCCGGTATAAAACCAGCGTCTGATCGCCCATGGCGGCCGCTCGTGTACCTGTTGACATCTTGTTGTTGAGCCAGAACTGGATTGTCTCGGTCATAGCGGTCTCCTTTTCTGCTGCAGTCATTAATCTTGTCGAGTTCTCATCCGAGCGACGTTTGAACCACATACCATGATTACATGAAAATTTCCACGGAAGATGATTGCAGGTAAAACAGCGAGTTTGGATAGTTTTTAAACCTGTTGCACTCAAAAAAACAATCGGAAAAATTTTAATTAAATATATTGGAATTGAATTGACAGATACACCAGTATCTTGTATTCAGGCTCCTCCCAGGTGTAACGATTGGTTGTCAAGGAGACGGGCATAGGAATGGCTTCAGGTTGTTGAGGTTACGAAATATGAAAGTCAATCGAGGAGCTTTTGCGTACTTCAAAGCTCGCTTTTGTTCTCGCCATTCCTGGTGTAGCGGAATAATGTCGCGTCCATCTTTTTCAAGCAGGCTACTGATCCTCCCCTTGTTGACAAGTATCGTTTTTTTCCTTCCTGAAACCTCTGTTGCAGAGCAGACCGAACTATCCATCACCTCAGCATTTCTCACCAATGTTCTCGACTACATTGAATGGAACGATAAAAAGCCTGAACCCTCTACCATCTGTGTAGCTGGCGATATGTCGGTCATAACTGCACTCCGCGAGCGGATAGAAGAACAGAAACTCACCAGAACGCTTTCAGTAAAGGCCATAGAAACCTCGCGCACCACACTTGGCTGCACCGCCCTGTTCGTTGACAACACCACCTATCAAAGAGGAACCGCTTTGCTTCTCAACGATGCCAGGAGCAGGCAGGTGCTCACCATCGGGAATGGAGCGGATTTTCTGACAAAGGGTGGAATCATCCAGTTGCAATTCAACAACAGGAAACTCTCTTTCAGTATCAATACAAAATCGGCATCCAGAAGCCGGATCAGAATCAAGGCCCGTCTGCTGGAACTTGCCAAACAGGTTTTTTAACAGGGAGCTTCCATGAAACGCCTTGGTCTGGCTTTACTACTTTATTGTGCATCAGGCAGTGCATTTGCTGCTGCGACGGATAGCATCGAAAACGTACTTGATATGGAAGTCACTTCGACTTCAATCCGGCCACGTCTTCAAAGTGAAGTACCGGCAATTATCAGCGTCATAACCAGAGACGATATCGAGATGTCGGGAGCCCGTGATCTTGTCGACCTGCTGCGAGCCCAGCCAGGTTTCGAATTTGGCGTGGATATCTGGAATAACCTTATCATCAGTTTCAGGGGGATCACCGTTTCCGGAGGCAGAATACTGGTGGCAGTCGATGGATTGCCGCTGCCCGATCTCCTGTACGGATCCATAGATCTTTCCAATCGCATTCCGATCAACTTGGTCGAAAGAGTCGAAATCATACGCGGACCCGGTTCCGTAACCTATGGAAATTTTGCCGAGCTAGCGGTGGTTAATATCATTACCAAGATCGGCGCTGAGACAAACAAACGGCAGGCAACCTTTACTTCCGGATTTTATGCCGGCAGTTCGGCCCGCCAGAATGTCGAGTTGCAGTATGCCCGTCCCGGTGAAAATTCCTACCTCGGTCTGACCTTGTTCGGCGGTCTGCATAACCGCAGCGACCGCACATACGTTGATCCGGCCGGCACCACATGGAACATGCAGAACGATGCTGAAATCCGTAATGGAAACCTCAATCTTAATCTCCGTTACGGCCAGCTTTCAGGCCGATTCATGCTGGATAATTCCCGCGTCGGCTACAGGGACGGCTATGGACTGGTAACAGACCGGAAGCGGCATGCCGAGTACCGTACTTACCTGGGGGATATCTCCTATACCTACAAGCCGACCAACAGCATTACCGTGATACCCAATTTCGCCTATCAAGTATCACAACCCTATCGCAGTACGGATGTGCCTGTTACCGACCCGACTTACTATGATCCGACCGCGCGCAACCTCACTGCAGGACTGAGGGCTGCCTGGGATGTTAACGACTGGCTGGCACTCTCGGGGGGCGGGCAATACAACAATACCTATGCCGCCTATGGCGGGAGCGATCCTTCCAGGCAGTACCTCTTTCCCGGTGGAAAAGCTTCGAAAGGGTTCGAGCGTTATTCAATTTTTACAGAAGCGGTTGTGGCAACAAAATATGCAGATGTTACTGCCGGCCTGAGATATGAAGGGACCGATGGTACCTACAATTCCGCACTGGTTCCGCGTGTCGGCCTGAGCCGCTCCTTTGGAGATACTCACGTCAAGGTGGTTTATAATCGTGCCTACCGGGCTCCGACCCTGGAGCAGATTTCCGGCGGGATCAAGGCGGGGACGCCGTTGAAAACTGAAACAGCGGATGTCTATGAGCTGGAACTTGGCCACCGCCTGGACGACCACAATAGTCTGCAGGCCAGCTGCTATGCAATCCATGGCCGAAACGTGATCAGCTATCGCTATGATGACGTGCAGCTTGTCGATACTTACATAAACAGCGGCAGGCAGGGCAGCCGCGGACTCGAAGCCGAATATCACTACCACTCCAATACCGCTCAACTGGCTCTGCGCTATTCCTTCGTTTTGGCTGACAATCTCCATGATTCCGTATGGAGCGTGCCGGGACGGCAAAGCATGTTCATCGGCATCCCGTCCCACAAGGCTACCGTCACTGCCGGTTACAAGATCACCAGCAGCCTGAGCGTTAACACTACGGCGATCTTCACCAGCGAACGGTACGGATACGCGAGCGTCGACCCGAATACCCAGCAGTCAATCCTGAAGCGGTTCAGTCCCGAGCTGTATCAGGATATCTACTTTCTCTACAAGGATGCCTTGACCAAAGGGCTTGACCTGGGAGTAGGGGTGTACGACCTTTACGGCACCCATCATTCTTATCTGACCACCTACAATAGTGGACATGCTCCCCTGCCGGCAGGTTCACGGGAGTATCTGTTTAAGGTGAGTTACACATTTTAGTTAGAAGGTTGTTTTTCAACAACCTTCTAGTGCGAAAAATAAGAGTTACATGGCACCAGAGTAAGGCTACAGGAGACACTTTGTCCGACGCATTTTCAACCTCACACAACTTCCAGATCTCACCCCTGCCGAAATAGTCTCCAGAATCGAGGCAAGGGCTTTGGTGTTTCTCAGATCCCTTTCTCATTAAAGGCTTGACTCACTGATTTAGCCATGGCAAAAAAAGATAATTTCCACTCTTTTTATCGCCAAACTGAATACAGATATAAACGTTTTATGGCTAAAACTTCCATTGAGTTATCACTGAAGATCACTGTTTTTCGAGTACGAGGAAAGTTGCCTTTCGAAGAACTGACGTCAATTATCAAGGAAACATATCCATATATTACAACTCCCGATGTTGTCTGGGATCTTTCAGAGGCGCTACTGGTTGGAGTTAATGCTCATAATTTTCAAAAGATGCCATCGGTCGTAAAGGAATTTTCCTCAAGCATAAGAAATGGCAGGACTGCCATAGTTATCACCAATGATGCTATCTACTGGAAGTTCCGGCAATATGCGATTTATGCGGAGATGAACGAACTACCATATCTGTACGGCGTTTACCGCAATTTTGACGACGCGATGGATTGGTTAGGTGCTGATGACGGGAGACAGTGGTGGACAGGCTTTTGATTGCATCTGAAAGTTTGGTGACGACGTATAAGGGGTATGAATACAAAGCCGCTCCCGAATCAGGAACGGTTTTGCTGTATCTGGTGGGAGATGGAAAACCTGCCTTTGGATGCCAGACAGATCCATAATAAAAGAGGCCATATATGCTGGTAGAGCTAAAAGGATCACCGAAACAGATTGCCTGGGCGAAGAATATCAGGACAGACCGACTAAGCCGCTGGAGGCAATCTGACCCTCTGGCTTTTCGTAAGGTGGAGACTGCTCTTGATGCTGAGTCATCGGCGGCATGGTGGATTACACATCGTGAGAAGGGGCTTGTTGAGGTCTTGCCATTTATTGCAGGAGGTGCAGAGAAGAGGGCTACGGCGAAGCCTAAGGTGACCAAAGTTCCCTCTACTCCTGTGGTTTCATCTCCTAAGGAGTCTTTCAGTGGCCTTGGTGATCTCCATAAATATGTAGGTGAGTTGAGGAGTGTGGCTACAGGGGAGGTTGTCGTTGACCCTGAATGTCCGTTTTAATTCCGGGATGCGTAGGGGACAGGTTTTAAGCCCGCCCTACGATGTTGCTATAACCATATCCGCTCCCACCGGAAATGGTGTTTTGAATCTTGACTCACGGCTTTGTCTATGGCAAAAGCAGATACAGATATTACTTTTGCCAGGTGAAATCGCTTACATGGAGATTTATGTCTAAAATTGCAATTGAACTATCAAAAAATATTACCGTCTTCAGAGTCTCTGGTCCGGTGTCTTTTGAAGAGATGGTCAATGCGGTCAAGGAATTTTATCCTTTTGTCACCCGCCCCGATATCATCTGGGATTTTTCGGTAAGCGCACTTGCCGGAGTTACTGCAGATCAGCTTCAGGGATTGGCTTTCATCGTGAAGGAGTTCTTGCCGCATGGAAGAAGTGGCAAAACAGCAATAGTCTGCCCCGATGATGAGACCTTTGGACAGTTTCGCCAGTATACGTTTCATGCGGAGTTGAATGAACTACCATGCCAATACAGGGTTTATCGGACTTTTGAAGACTCTCTGGATTGGCTATGTCCTAAAGACTAGAAATTGGGTGTAGAAAAAAACTCGATGCACCTGAAGGTTGAAAGTCGCTGCATATGAAAGTATCAATCAAGGTCGTTTCCTATCAGGAACGACCTTGCTGCGTCTCTAGGGTGATAGGGCAGTCAGGCATGTTCAGTATGTGCATGACCCTCTCACCACAATAGCCATCGGTGAGACCGGCCGCGCTGGATCTACCTTTCCGCCATGCAGGCGACCAGTCGTTCCTTGATGGCCCGGACTTCCGCAAGGGAATCCAGGGCTATTTTATCCGGCGCTATGTTTTCAAGGTCAGCCCGCTTGATGTCGTCACTGAATGTAATGAACCCAAGCAATCTGCTCCGTGGTATCAAGGTTTCAATAAGGCATCGGTCCCCCTCGTCGCGTACTTTGCTGCCCACCACAAAAACATCGCCTATGCCCAGATCCTCGGCAAGCTTCATGATCTGAAATGCCGTCTGAATGCTTCTCTGCCCCGGTTCTACCACGATGATGAGAGCATCCATCGCCTGGGAGGTCCCCCGACCGAGATGTTCAAGTCCCGCCTCCATGTCCATGATGACCACATCGTTGCGCTCCAGCAGGAGGTGGCCCATCAGGCGCTTGATCAGGGTGTTCTCGGGACAGGCGCATCCGCTGCCCCCCTTGACCAGAGTCCCCATCCACAAAAAACGTATTCCGTCATGGGTTATGCAAAACCTGTCGGGCAGGTCGCTGACCGCAGGGTTAAGCTTGAACAGGGTCCCGAAGCCGCCAGTTGACCCTGTCCGCTCCTCAGCCAGTTCTTTCATCCCTGTAATCGGCTGCAGTTTGATTGAAAGGGCTGGCGGTATTCCCAGGGCCGCGGCAAGATTCGCATCGGGATCGGCGTCGATAGCCAGCACCCGGTTGCCGTGGTCAGCAAAGGTACGGGCCAGCATGCTTGCCAGGGTGGTTTTGCCGACACCCCCCTTGCCGGTAATCGCCAGTTTCAATCCGGCAGGCACCGTGGGATGATGGTGATGTTCATGATGGTGGTCGTGGTGGTGATGTTGATCGCACATCTATTGTTCTCCCCTAGGGGCGGCATCAATCCGCCCCTTCGCTGTATCTGTTAGATGCCGAGAGCTTTCCGGCGTTCGTCGATCACTGTCAGAAGTTTGTCTGCAGCCTGGTTTGGATCAAGTTCGACCATGAAATAGCCGCCGAACAGCTCTTTGGCAGTTTCTGTCAGCAGTTCGGTCACCATTGCCGAACCGGTTATCTGGGGCATGATCCCCAGGTGGGTCGGAATGCCGAGGGCCACGCTCCAGGTTCCAATGGCCACGGCCTTTTCGGACATGGCTTCAGGAGCAGAGGCTACCAGCGGAAGCTGATCCAGATCGACCCCCAGTCTGTTGGCCACGGCCCCGGCCACCTCCACCGCACGGCTGTTATCCACGCACGACCCCATATGCAGGACGAGTGGCAATGGACCGTTCAACCCCGCTGCCGTTCCGATGGCTGTCAACACCGCCTTGAGCGATTCACCGGCATATTCATCGGTGGCCTCCTGGGACATCAGCCCGTGCTTGGCAAAGGAGCCGGCGCCGCAGCCGGTGGCAAGCAGCAGCACATTATTTTTGGCCAGTTTCTTGGCGATAGTCACAAAGCTGCTGTCCTGCGCGACCTGGGTGTTATTGCAGCCGGCGAAAAGGGCAATGCCCCGGATGTTGCCATTAGCGATATTGTCAATCAGCGGCTTCAACGGGTCTTCGGCGTTGATGGCGCCCAGGGCTCCCATGATGGCTTCGGTGCCGAAACCGACGATTGCGGTCTGCTTGAAGTCAGGGATGTTCACCCGCAAGGGGTCGCGCCGTTTAAAGGCATCTATGGCAAAACCGACTATCTGGCGGGCATTTTCCACGGCCGTCTCTTCCCGGAACCTCACGTGCCTGGCTCCGGTGATCTTGTTGTCATCCATGGTGGTGATGATCTCGGTGTGAAAGCAGGCGCCGATCTCGCTGACCGAGGGCATGATGCACTGCACATCCACCACCATGGCATCGACCGCTCCGGTGATCAGGGCCAGCTCCTGGGAGAGGTAGTTGGTGGCCAGGGGGATGCCGTGGCGGACCATGACCTCGTTGCCGGTGCAGCAGATGCCGATGATGTTGATACCATCCTTCGCTCCTGCTTTGCGGGCTTCATCATCCATCAGCAGGGCGACGTCGCACACGATCTCGCTGAGCAGCGGATTGTGACCATGGACCGCTATGTTGACCGCTCCCTCTTTGATCACTCCCAGGTTGGCAGCGGTAACAACCGGGCTGGGTGTACCGAACACGGCATCGGAGAGTTCGGTGGCCAGGCACATGCCGTCGAAGTCCGCCAGGGCTCCCTTGATTCCTCCCAGGATCAGGTTGACCGGGTCCGAGTCGCAACCCACATGGGTGCGCGCCATGATCTGGGTTATGACGGCATCGATGTTGTGGGGCAGAACGTGCAGTCCCGCCAGGCGTTCAAGCCGTTTTGCGGTGAGGGCCGATGCGATCCAGTTGCACGGCTTGTCATGGTCCTGGTTTCGGAAATCTTCCAGCGACGCCAGTGCTATCTCTTCGGCAATGGCGGCAATCTCTTTCCCCTCACTGTTTATCCCCAGCTTTGCAGCGACCGAGCGGAGTTTTTGCTCATCCCTGATCTGATAGGCAGGGAGCTCCCCTTTTGCTACTCCCAGCAGTGCCAAAGCGATATGGCGCCCATGCTCAGAATGGCTTGCGGCCCCCGCAGCGATCATGCGGATCACGTTGCGCGCGACGATGGTGTCGGCATTGGCGCCACAGATACCCACCTGGGGGCCATCTCCGAAGGGATCGACCCGGCAGGGGCCTTTCCAGCAGATGCGGCAGCACACCCCGAGCTGGCCAAAGCCGCACTGGGGTTGCATCGCCTTGTGGCGATCCCAGACGGTGGAGATGCCCTGCTTCTTTGCAACAGGGAGCAATGCTGCTGCCGACGGATCAATGGATTGGTTCGTTGTCATGGTTTCACCTTTCTTTGTTTCAGATATTTGTAGGAGTGGGCCAGTTCTGCGGCTCTCGCCTCGAGCAGGGTCTGACGCAGATCGTCAAGATTTACGAGGGTGATGGCTTTGGTGGGGCAGGCCTCGATGCAGGCAGGCACATCTCTTCCGGTACGGGCGCACAGGTCGCATTTCCTGGCCACACCCCGGTTGGTCCGGCCCTCGGCCTCCAGGTCCCCATCCGCATCGGGTTTGACGCTGATGGCACCAAAGGGGCAGACCATTACGCACACCTTGCAGCCGACGCAGTTTTTCTCCCTGATGCTGACCATGCTATCCTGCTGCAATATCGCACCGGTGGGGCAGGCCAAGGCGCAGGGGGCATCCTCGCACTGCCGGCATTGGATCGGAATGCTCGCATCACCCGCCGCGACCACCTTGTTGCGTGGCCGCAATGTAAGCCCCTTGATTGCCGCAGAGTACAGATCGCACCCGGAATGGGCGACGGCACAGCTCAATTCACAGCTGTGACACCCGAGACAGCGCTCGGGGTCGGCAAAGACTATTGCATTTTCATGTTGCTGTTTCTTCATTCCGGTCTCCTTTGAATACGGCCTCCAACTTCTCTATATACAGTTCCTTCCCCTGTACCGTTTCCACGTTGTCGCCGTGGCAGCAGGGGCACCTGAATTCGTACCTGATGATCCTGAAGCCGGCCGCACAATCACTGCACTTTCCGGCAAGCGGGATATGCTCGATAATCAGCCTGGCACCGTCGGCCACGGTTCCCTCTGCCAGAACCTCGAAACAGGCGGTCAAGGTCATGGCTTCCACTCCCGCCAGCTCGCCAACCTTCAGGTGGACCTCGGAAATTTTCTCGATGTCATGTTTTTCCACCTGCTGATGGATGATTTCGAAGAGGCTGCTGGCAATCGCAATTTCATGCATGCTTCCTCCTTCAACGATCCGTACAGGAAATGCAGGGATCGATGCTGTTCACGATCAGGGGGATGTCGGTAACCCGTTCCCCTTTCAACATCACCTTGAGGGCGTCCCAGTTCATATAGGAGGGGACCCGCCATTTAAGCCTGGCAGGCATATCCGACCCATCGGTGCTGAGGTAGTAGATCAGCTCCCCCCGGGGCGCTTCGGATTTGGCAATAGTCTCACCGGCGGGAATTTCCGGCAGGATGTCAGCACAGGATTTCCCATCGGGCATCCGGGTCAGGCACTGCTCGATAAGGGAAACCGACTCCTGCGCTTCCCGCAGGCGTACCGAAGCGCGGGCCCGGACGTCGCCGGAAGTTTCCGTTGCCACCAGGAAGTTAAGCCGGTCGTAGGCGCCGTAGGGGCTTTTCTTGCGCACGTCATAGGCGATGCCGGAGCCGCGCGCCACCGGCCCCACCACGGCATAATCCTTGGCCTCCTGCCGCGGCAGGACCCCCAGTCCTTCGGTCCTGACCCTGATGGCAGGGTCCGTGGTGTAGATCCGGTACAGCTCGTCGAGGGGCGCTTTCATCAGCTCCATCCGCTGCCCCAGGTACATGGAAAGCTCCGGAGTCAGCTCATAGCGCACACCGCCGATGCAGTTGGCGGCCAGGTCCATGCGGTTGCCGTAGATGGCTTCCTTGGTCTCCTGCATGATTTCGCGGATCTGCATCACGTTCTTGAAGAGAGCCCCCTGTCCGATGATGTGGGCCATGATGGCGCAGTTGAAGAGGTGCGAAGAGATGCGCTTGATCTCGTCCGCAATGGCCCGC
This sequence comes from Pelotalea chapellei, assembly GCF_018531195.1. Lineage (GTDB taxonomy): Bacteria > Desulfobacterota > Desulfuromonadia > Geobacterales > Pseudopelobacteraceae > Pelotalea > Pelotalea chapellei. Next base: position 10,139 of record NZ_JAHDYS010000027.1, read on the forward strand.
AGGTACTCGGCCCGCTCGGGGACGACAATGCCGGCGATGTCTTCCACTGCAGTGCAGAAGGTGCTTGGGTGGCTATTGGAACAGAGGGAGCAGAGGCGCTCCAGCAGCGTAATGTTCTGGTAGAGGTTGCGCTTCATCACCAGATGCTCCATACCCCGGTGAACATGTCCCGCCATAACGTCAAGCCCGACCACGGTGTCACCTTCAAGCTCAACCTTGAAATACATCGGCTCCTCAAGGGCGAGCTGATGGGGGCCCAGGGTGATGATCGAGGGTGTCATGCTGCTTTCTCCGTACCGCTCATGGTCATGACCTTGTTCCAGAGTGCTTTGCTGGCGGCGCCGTTGGTGAAGGTCGAAAAGGGGATCAGCCGCTCGAACGCGGCCGGTTCGATGGATTTATCCAGGAACAGGCGTCTCGGGTCGGGATGACCGGTTACCTGAATGTCATACAGCTCCATGAGCTCCCGCTCGTTCCAGTCGGCGTTGCGGAAAATCATGGTGAGCGATGGGACACGGGCATCCTCCAGGGGGAGCTCGATTGTCACTGTCAGGGTCGTGCCATCCAGGTCGAAGTGGTAGGCGATCTCCCGGACTCCCCGCTGTCTGGCGCTGTCGGTCAGATAGGCTGTGATTGTACTGAGACGCCCTTCCAGGCCGACCAGCGCTTCGGCCGCAGGCAGGATAAGAGCCGCTTCGCCCAGCCGGCACCAGCCGGTCAGCACCCCCTTGCGGTCCGATCGCCATTCGATCAGGGGCTCTTCCCCGGTCTGGGAGAGCGCTGCTTGTACCCTGTCTTTCACATCGTTCATCGTCGTCTTCCTCCTATGCTCTGTTTCTGGCGGCATTCCGTGCAGAGGCTTTTCAGCCTGTCGATTTCCCGGCCTGTGCCCCGGAAGGCGACACGCAGCAGTTCGGGGGCTACAGGCAGAAGCAGTTCGCCGCAGCCGCTGCAGGGGGCGTATGGCATGATTCCCTGGGTAGTCAGGTGATACTTCTGGTCCTGGCGGTGGGCCAACTGCCACTCATCGGTTACGGTGAGCGCACCGGTCGGGCAGTAGTGTCGGCAAAGACCACAGAAGACACAGCTGTTGTGCCAGAGGGTGAAGCGGAGCCCGGTAAACTCTTCGTTGAAGCGGATTGCGCCCCCGGCGCAGACATGTTCGCACATGCGGCAGCCGACGCAGGCTGCTGGATTGAAATCCATTTTCCCCCGCACTCCGGTCGAGACTGCTCCCTTTTCAGGGTGCGGCTGGCTCGCGACAGGAGGCGGCAGAACACCGTCACGTCGGGCGCGCCAGAGCAGGACCGCTTCCTCGATCCCGGCGAGGATCGCCTGGGGGCGTGGCGGGCAGCCGGGAACATTGACATCAACAGGAAGATACCGGTCCACAGGGCCATCCACGGCGTAGCTGTCGCGAAAAACTCCCCCCGAAATGGGACAGACTCCGACAGCAACCGTGATCTTCGGCTCGGGTACTTCGCCATAGGCGCGCAGTACTTTTTCCCTGACGCGTACCGTCAGCGGTCCGGTAACAAGCACGATGTCCGCTTCTGCAGGCGACTCGGTGTAGGAGCAGCCGATTCGCTCAACATCGAAGCTTGCGACAGTCGCTGTGGTGGCAAGTTCCACATCGCAGCCGTTGCAGGATCCGGCATTGATGCGGTACAGCTGCAGAAGCGGTTCTGAAAGGTTTTTTGGGGCAGTTGCCATGGAAGATCCCTGTTAGTCGATGGAAACGCTTCGGTAAGGAGGCAGGTTCTCTGCTTCCTCCTGAACTATTTGTAGCGACTATAGGGGATACGAGCTATGCGGTCTGTCTGCTAGCCGACAGTTTTTGAATAAATGATGGGGGCAAAGAAGTGCGGCGGGAAACTATCTGGGAAGGTTGGTATCAGAGAAATCTTTGGGATGAGATGAAAAAGATGTGGATACGCGATGGGTTCAGAAGGAAACGTTCAGTTCTTTCAGTGCCTCCAGATCTTTGATGAGAAGCGTTCGGCGGTTGATCTTTTCGATCAGGTCGGTCTTGATGAATTCATTGAGGATCTGGGAGATTGTCTGCCGCGTGGTACCAACCAGAAGGGCAATGTCCTCGGTGCTCAGCCCCAGCTCCACAACAGTGCCTCCACTGGCAGGGAGGCCCCGATCTTCTGCGGTTTTGATCAGGAACTCGACCAGCCGCATGCGCACATCCTTGAACGCCAGCCCCTCTATGGTTGATATGGAATTCTTCAGCAGGTCCCCCAGTACCTTGACCATGGTCAGCGACACTTCCGGGCGGGCCGCGAGCGTCTCCCTGAACGCGGAGGTGCTGCAGACCAGTATCTCCGTACCATCAAGGGCCTGCACAAAGGCACGGGTATGGGTGCTGAATATGTCGCCTGTTTCCAGGAAGGAGAGGGTGAATTCCTTGTCCTCGAAGGAGAGATAGACCCTCAGCTTGCCGCTCTTGACAATAAAGACAAGGTTCTGTTCTTCAAAAGGCGTAAAAATAAGGGTTTTTTTGGGAAAGCGCTGGATACTGAAATTCTTTAAAAGGTCCCCGCTTTCCGGAGAGTTGAAGATTTTCAGAAGATTGAGGTCGGTAAGTTTCATTTTGGATGGCATAGTTATGTCTCCCTGAGATCAAGCGTTACGGCATATTTGAAGCCGCGGGTCTCGCCTGAATGAGAAAAGCCTCTGGAGACAGAGGCTTTAGCTGGTGAAAACATATATTGAAAATGTTGTTGTTGAGTGGAGCCGTTTGTCGGAATCGAACCGACGACCTCATCATTACGAGTGATGTGCTCTACCAACTGAGCTAAAACGGCGGAGGTACTTTTTACCTCGAAGATTGCATTTTGTCAATTTCAAATGCCGGCTGGCGCTGGTTTTAGCTTCATGTTCAACCGATCAGATTGTCGATTTTCTGCAATCCTTCCAGGGCTCCGCAGACGAGTGAAATGTGGGGGGGCTTTATCTCCGGCTCGCGAGGATTGATGCGGATGACCGAGGCATTTGGGTACCTCCAGCCCACCCGTTCGGACATGGCGCGAATGGTCGGGATTCCGGTGCCGGCTCCCATCTCAATGACTGCAATTCTTTTGTCTTGGTTACTTTCCATAAACTGTTCGAAAGCCGTTTCCTGAACCTGGGTCCGCTGCGCAATCCAGGACCAGTCACCGAACATGAGGATGTTGGGGCGGCTTACCCCTTTACAGTGGGGACAGCGTGGGATGGACAACGCCCTCATGGTCTCATTGTTGACCTCGATCTCTTCATGATTGGGCCAGATGTCCTGACAGCATGGCTTAAGGCATTGCAGGTGGTGGATCGAGCCATGCACTTCCAGAATCCTGGCCTCGTTGTATCCAGCCTTCTGAAATTGCCCGTCCACATTGGAAGTTACAACGAAATAATCAGCAGAGTTGCGGGCGATCCAGCGGCGGATGATCTGAAAGCCGTCGTGCGGGACAGTGTTGCGGTAGAGGTTGGTGCGGTGGCCGTAAAAGCCCCAGCCGAAGGCAGGGTCGCGTTCAAAATGCTGCGGGTTGGCGGCCTCGATGAAGGAGAGGCCGAGACGGGCATAGAGGGGGTAGGCTTTCCAGAAGCCCTGGTCGCCGCGAAAATCGGGAAGACCGGAGTCAACTCCCATCCCTGCACCGGCAGTGATGACAAATGCTTCGGCTTCCCTGACAATTTCTGCGGCGCGCTCGAGCATAGAACGACTCCTGGCAGGTTGTTGAAAAAATCAGGCTGTTCAAAAATAGTCAGATCGTCGCACCCGGAGAAAGCCCCGCGGAGCAACCGTGTTCTCTGTCAAGTGAAAGCATAAAAACTATCGTTCCAGCGGCGGTTGTCCCTGATCAT
>NZ_JAHDYS010000028.1 GCF_018531195.1 Pelotalea chapellei
CATGATCAGGGACAACCGCCGCTGGAACGATAGTTTTTATGCTTTCACTTGACAGAGAACACGGTTGCTCCGCGGGGTTTTCTTCGGTTGCGACGATCTGACTATTTTTGAACAACCTGAGTTTTTCGACACTGTTAATCCCAGAGTCTCTGACCCCATGATCCCTGATCCCCAGTCCCCAGTCCCCAGTCCTGATTCTACTCTTCTCCCAGAATAATCCGAACAACCTGGTTGGCCTGGTGACCGGCTGCGATGGCTACCCGTGGCGCCATTAACCCATTGCCCGGCTGAGCTTCGGAAACTGCATCGCCCGCAACATAGAGGCGTCTGGCAGCACGGCGGGTGATGATGCTGTTGTTGGGACCGAAGCCGGCCAGTCCCGAGGCAGCTACTACGTGCACTCCCGACATTTCGGCTAACACGGTGTTTACCAGCATCGCCTTCATGTCGGCCCGGTCAAAAGCCTCCACCACAATCGAGCAGGGGGCGAAGATTGTCGGCGTATTGAGCGGGTCAAGCAGCACCTGGTGTGTTTCCACCCGCACGTAGGGATTGATGCGCCGCAGGTTGTCGGCCAGGGCATCCACCTTGAAACAGCCGATCTGGTCGATGAAGTATTGCTGGCGGTTGAGATTGGAAGGCTCAACAACATCGAAATCTGCAATGATCAGCCGGCCAATGCCTATTCGAGCCAAGGCGACGGCTACCGCTGATCCAAGGCCGCCGACGCCGGCAATGCCTACGGTAGCTGCTTTCAAACGGCGATGAACACCCGGTGTGTGCCGGGCAGCCATCAGCGCCTCCAGCTCCTCTTCAGCCGGCTGCTCTCCCCGGGTGATCAGAAATAGTTCGTCACCCTCCTGGACAGAGGTTTCCCGAGCTGCCGGAAATCCGTTCAGGATCAGCACATCCGCTCCCGGCCGGTGCAGGTCGGCTACTTCAGCCAGGGTGAGTCCGTCCGGGATCTGCGCCTGTCTTTCATTGATCTGAATCAGCATGCTGAGATCATCTTTTGTGCGTCATCAACAGCTGGCGTCGCTGTGTGAAGTATTGACTTCATATACTGGTCCCGGTGTCGGCATAGCTGTTTTCAACCGGCTTGATGCCTCGTCTGAAGACAAGAATGCTGATTCCTTCAGCTGTGCGGTCGAATTCAAATGAGAGTCTCTGCTGGAAAGCGAGCAGCGCGACAGCGTGCAGCTGTCCAAGATCTTTCAGGCGGAAAAGAACCCGGTTGCCTTTGCCAAGGTGTTCAATGAAGCTGGGCGATATTTCGAATTCGATCGCGCACCCTTCGGAGGAGAGATCGACCACACTGGCACCGCTAGCGCTGACCGAGGCTGCACTCAGGCTGATGCGCACAGGAGCGGCATCTTCACAAACTACGACCTCAGGCGTGAATTCTGTCACCTGCACCGCATCAGGATCCACAGGTGCCGTGATCACCATGCCGGCAGCTACCGTGGCATTGGTGTAGCGGTCAATCAGGATGAAGCTGCCGGTGTCGCGGTTGTTGCGGTATGGATCGAACGAAACCGGCCGATCCAGTTCGAGACGGACTACCCCGATCCCGTTCAGGCCAAGGGTCGGCTCCTGCTTCTGCTCAAGGGTGTTCACATCCACGACGTACTGCACGGCCGTGACTCTGCCCGGGGTTACTGCCGAGGCGGTCTTGACAAGATAGAGCTGGCCCGGCTGGAGTGGTTCGTCGTGCATCCAGACCAGGTGAGCCTCCGGGTGACGGGTGTGGAGCGGCGGCGCATCCGGTATGGTCAGCATGTCGCCCCGGCTGACGTCGATCTCATCTTTCAGGGTCAGGGTCACCGCCTGGCCTGCGGTTGCTTCGGGCAAGTCTCCCTGCATGGTAACGATGCGGGCGACCCGGCTGGTGCGTCCCGAGGATGCCACCAGTATCTCATCACCCGGACGTACCGTGCCCGATGCGATGGTGCCGCAGAAACCCCGGAAATCAAGATGGGGACGGTTGACCCACTGGACCGGCAGACGGAACGGCTCTCCCCTGCTGTCGCCGGCAACCGGCACATTCTCCAGGTATCCCATCAGGGTGGGGCCTGAGTACCAGGGTGTGTTGGCGCTGGCTTCGATCATGTTGTCGCCATTGAGGGCAGAGAGAGGAATGGCGGTTATGGAGGCGAATCCCAGCGGAGCGGCGAACTTTTCATAGTCCCGCTGAATGGCATCGAACTGCTTTTGGTCAAAGTCGATCAGGTCCATTTTGTTGATCGCCAGCACAACATTGCGGATGCCGACCAATGAGACCAGAAAGCTGTGACGCCTGGTCTGGGTCAGCAGCCCCTTGCGGGCATCCACCAGGATCACTGCCACTTGGGCCGTAGAAGCACCGGTGACCATGTTGCGGGTGTACTGCTCGTGGCCGGGCGTGTCGGCGACGATGAATTTGCGCTTGTCGGTGGAGAAGAAGCGGTAGGCCACGTCGATGGTGATTCCCTGCTCCCGCTCCGCCTGCAGCCCGTCCAGCAGCAGCGCATAATCGATGGCTCCCCCCTGGGTGCCAACCTTCTTGCTGTCCACCTCCAGCGCAGCAAGCTGGTCTTCAAAGACCATCTTCGAGTCCCATAGCAGGCGTCCGATAAGGGTGCTCTTGCCATCATCCACGCTGCCGCAGGTAATGAAGCGCAGCAATGTTTTTTCTTCCTGGCTTTTGAGATAGGCGAGGATATCGCTTTCTATAAGATCCGATTGGTGTGCCACGTGATTCCTCCGTTAATGCTTGGGCCGCGTCCGATCAGTCGGATCGGACCGCTCGGACTGATCGGTCTGATCCGAAACGGCCGAATTCTAAAAATATCCTTCTTGCTTCTTCTTCTCCATCGACCCCGCCTGGTCATGATCGATCATGCGTCCCTGGCGTTCCGATGTGCGGGTCAGCAGCATTTCCTGAATAATGCGGGGCAGGGTGTCCGCTTCCGATTCCACCGCGGCGGTCAGGGGATAGCACCCCAGGGTCCGGAATCGCACCGATTTGTATTCAACTTTCTCACCCGGTTGGAGTTCCAGGCGGTCGTCATCCACCATGATCAGCATGCCATCCCGCTCTACCACCGGTCGAACCGCGGCGTAGTAAAGCGGCACGATCGGGATCTGCTCCAGGTGGATGTACTGCCACACGTCAAGCTCGGTCCAGTTGGAAATCGGGAAGACGCGGATGCTTTCACCGGGCTTGATGCGGGTGTTGTACAGGTTCCACAGTTCAGGCCGCTGGCTTTTCGGATCCCAGCGGTGGTTGGCGCTGCGGAAGGAGAAGATCCGCTCCTTGGCCCGGGATTTTTCCTCATCCCGGCGGGCGCCGCCAAAGGCAGCATCGAACTTGTAGCGATCAAGAGCCTGTTTCAGCCCCTCGGTTTTCATGACATCGGTATAGAGCGCCGAACCATGGGTAAAGGGGGAAACGCCTCGATTGACCCCTTCCTCATTGACGTGCACGATCAGGTCCAGGTTGCACTCGGCAGCCATGCGGTCCCGGAACTGGATCATTTCGCGGAATTTCCAGGTAGTGTCCACGTGCAACAGTGGGAACGGCGGTGGCGCAGGGTAGAAGGCCTTGCGGGCCAGGTGCAGCATGACTGCCGAATCCTTGCCGATGGAATAGAGCATCACCGGGTTGTTGAACTCGGCGACGACTTCGCGGAGGATGTGGATGCTTTCGGCTTCAAGCTGCTGTAGATGGGTCAGGTTGTCACTCATTTAATGTTCTCTCCTTATTCCCCCCTTTACCCTCCCCCAGCCCCTCCCATAAAGGGAGGGGAGCATGAAAGTTCCCTCTCCCCTTGTGGGAGAGGGCTAGGGAGAGGGGGAATGGGGGGACTAATTTATCTTCTGTGCAATCCGCACTCTTTATTTTCCGGGTTCTCCCACCACCATCTGCCGGCCCTGGCGTCTTCTCCCGGTTTTACTGCCCTGGTGCAGGGGGCGCAGCCGATGGAGCGGTAGCCCTGGCTGTAGAGTCGGTTGCGCGGCAGCCGCTGTTCTTCTGTGTATGCCAGCAGCTGCTCTTCAGTCCAGGCCAGTAGCGGATTGATCTTGAGCAGGCCGCCGTTGAGCTCGTCCACCTCAACAGGGGGCAAATCGCCGCGGGTAACTGCCTGTTCGCGGCGCATGCCGGTCACCCAGCCCGACAGACCCTTCAGGGCCCGACTGAGCGGTTCCACCTTGCGGATGGCACAGCACTGATGGCGTTTGTCCAGTGATTCACGGAACGAAAACAGACCGTCAGCCCGCTCCAGATTCTCCACATCATCATGACGCGGGAAGTACCAGTCGATCTTCAGTCGGTAGCGTTCAACCAGGGCATCGGCAACTTCGTAGGTTTCTTCATTGAGGCGGCCGGTATCCAGCGCAAACACGCCAAGGTTAAGGCCTGCCTGGTGTGCAATATCAATAATAGCCACATCTTCCATGGAAAAGGAACAGGCCAGGGAGACAGGTCCGCTGGCTGTTTCGATACCGATGCGCAGGATCTCGGCAGCAGAAGTATCGGATGCTATGGTTGGAATAGTTGAGTTCATCACAAGTCCCTTTTTGCTAAATTTTGAGCCCGATCAGCGGCCATACGAAATATGCCGAAAACAGGAACAATAACCATGATATCAGCATGATCATGGTGCCGGAAAGCATGATTTCCTTACTTTTCAGATACCCGGAACCGTAGGCGATTGCCGTGGCCGGCGTGCCCATTGGCAGGCAATATGCCAGACCGGCCGGCAGTGCGATGGAAAGCGTCATGACTTTGGGATCAATGCCCATGCTCGCTGCCAGGGTCAGGCCTATGGGCATGAAGATGGCCACCACGGCAGCGTGGCTGATGCATTCGGTCAGGATGATGGCCACAAAGGAAATTACCGCGATCACTACAAAGGGTGAGGGGGTAAAGACCTGCAGCATCTTTTTGACGACCCAGAGAGCGGCGCCGCTTTTCTCCAGCGCGCTGGCTAGGGCGATTGTGCCGCCGTACATCAGGATGATGCCCCAGTTGACGTATTCTTCGATAGACTCCCAGGTAACTACCCGGAAGACGAACAGAGCCACCGATGCCAGAATAGCGATGGCTGCCAGTCCCGTTTTTTCTCCCAGGGTCATCCAGCTTAGAATGGTAACTACCATTACCAGCGCTACGATGATTTCATTGAAACTCATCTTGCCGACTTCGAGCCGCTTGCGGTTAAGATAGCGCAAGCCACTGTCCACGCTGGATACATCCTGGGGAAAAAAACGCAGCAGCAAAGGAAAGCCGATCAAAAGCAGCGGCAAGACGATCATGCTCGAGGCGGTCATCCACTCCAGAAAGGAAAAGTGCAGACCCGTTGATTCACGCAGGATGCCCACTGCAAGCGGTGCCCGCGCTCCCCCCAGAAAAGTGGCGATGCCGCCGATGATGCAGCCCCAGGCAAGTGACATGAACAGCAGTCCCGCATAGCGGCTTTTGCCTCGCTCGAGGCCGAGGCTGGCAACGATTTCAGAGACGACCGGAAACATCATGGCAGCCACGGCATGCTCGCTCATGCAGTAGGAAAGTGCGGTACAGAGCAGGAATACGGTCAGGGCCAGTGTGCGGGGCGTTCTGCCGAAACGGGACAGCATGGCTCGCGCCAAGCGCGCCGACAAGCCGCTGCCGGTCATGGCTGCCGCCAGAATGAATGCACCCAGGATGAAGAAGACCGCCTCGTTGCCGAACTGGGCATAGGTGCTTTTGGCATTCATGATTCCAAGCAGCGGCAGCATCACCATGGAGAGCAGTGCGGTTATTGCAATTGGAATCAGGCCGGAAATCCATAAAACTATGGTTCCGCCAAACAGCACCAGAGAACGGTATCCCGCCTGGGAGAGGCCGCTGGGGGGAGAAAATTGAAGCAGTACACCACACACCAGCACCAGTCCGGCCAGTACCTGGTAATGAAGGGTGCGGTCGAGTACGATCATCCAGAGCGGCCGGTTATCAATTTTGAGAGGCTTTTCGAGGGGAAGATTGACCATTACAAGCCTGCCGAATCAAGTGAATCTTCTGGGTGCTTCACCCTCAGGTGGCGATGCAGATCCGAACGTACCAGGTCGTGTCTCTCAATAATGCGGTTAAGTAGTCCGCGAAAGCGCCCCTGTTCTCCAGGAGTAAGCGGAGTGGTTAGCTGGATCAACGGAAGCAGTGGTTGGATGACTACGTGGTGTCGTTGCCACCCTTCTGCCAGGTGGTGGGAGACACTTGACTGAACTTCCGTATTTTGCCCCGAGAACTGGACCAGCGGCAGGATGTGATCTGCCAGAAGGCTGTCGATTGCTCGAACCGACTCGTCCGTATACTCTCCGACTAACACGGTTGATGCGGTTGACCAGCGCGGGAAAACAGTGTGCGCAGTTTTTAATGATTCCCTCTTCGAGACGTTATCTGCATCGGACAGAGCGGCACTTGTTGGAATGTCGAGGATGTTTACTCCCGCGGCGTAAATATGTTCGATGGCGATCTTGGATAGCGGATAATTAACCTGCACGATCAGCCGGGCATTGAAATTTTTTTTGATCTGGCGCGCCATCTCAAGGTTGTCGCGAAAGCGTGCTTGATCCCCGAACGTCAGATGAAACAGCTGGGTTGATTCCATGCAGAAGCTTTCAAACATGGTCTCCAGGGTTTCATACAGCGGTAGATTGCCCCCCACAAAGAAGACCGACCCCTTGCGCCACAGGTCTTCAGGACCTGCCGATTGAAATGGAGTGTGTGCCAGCGTCTCCATTCTATCTGTATCTATGGTCATGGTCATGGGAACTCCGGCATCAGGTGCTACATGAGAAACAAGATATTACTGATTCAGGATGGCCAGCATCTCTTCCAGGTTTTGGGAAGCAGCGATGCGGGTGCCGAGGCCATCACCTGTGGATCGGAAAACATCAAAGCGCGGAGTGCGCTCGCCGTCAGCCTCTTTGACCAGACCGGAGGTCATGATGCCGATATCTGCCAGTTGCGGTTGAGTACAGGAGTTGTGGCAACCGGAGAGTGCCAGCGTTTGCTCGCCAGTTGTAGCTCCGACTGCTGCAACGATGGCCCGTGCAATATCCCTGGTGGGAGCCAGGCCGGCTTTGCATTCATGGGTGCCGGGGCAGACGCGAAGGGTCAGGCGTTCTTCGGGGGTGGTGCCGGGAAAACCTGCCTCCGCCAGAGCCTGCAGTGCCGATGCCTTGTCTTTGTGTGCCGGGAGCTGAAAAGAGATGTTCTGGTTGGCGGTAACGGTCAGAACCCCGTTTGCCCAGGTTTCGGCAAAACCGGCCAGGGATTCGAGCTGGCTGCTGGTGATCTCTCCGGCAAACAAGCGCGCTTCGATGAAAAATGATTCGTTCTCGGGCAGCAGTGCTTCCGGCAGGCCTTTGAATGGCGGCAGAATCTCATGTGCAGTCGGCTCAGCGCTAATCCGTTTGCGGAACTCCTCTTCTCCGATAGAACGAACCAGGTGCTTGAGGCGTTTTCCGGGAGGGGTGCTGGCCGTATATACGATAAGGATCGCCTCGATCATCGGGATGATGCGCTCTTCCGGCAGGTCCTTTTCCAGCAGGAATCCCGGCTGCGGCTCGCGCCCCAGTCCTCCTGCTACATACAGGTCATACAGGTTTCCGCCATCCGCCGTGCCGGTCAGAACCAGCCCGACATCCTGAATCAGGTGGCGCTGACCAACGGTTGTGCTTTCCACTCCGATCTTGAACTTTTTGGGTAATCTTTCAAAACGTGGATTGCCGGTGAAATGACGCTGAAGTCTGCGGGCAAATTGTTCCAGTCCGGGGAAGCCGGCAGTGCCGGTGCTGCTGCCGCAGGTGACGCCCCTGACTGCTCCGCCGCAGGCCCCTCGTGAAGTCAATCCTGCTCCTGACAGCACTCGTTTCAGCTCAGGCAGATCTTCTTCGCGCAGCCAGTGAATTTCCATGCTGCCGCGGGTAGTCAGGTGGATAAGCCCTTTGCCGAAGCGAGTAGCTGCTTCGCTGACTGTTCTTGACTGCTGGGAAGAGATTACTCCGGCCGGCAGTTTTACACGCTGCATGAAATAACCTTCCTGCCGTTGATAGTAAATGCCGTCCAGCCTGTAATCACGAGTTGCTGCTGTCATAGTTATTCCTTTTCCGATAATAGTATAAAAAAGGCCGAGGGATGCCACTTACGACATGCTGCCCCGGCCTCCGGGTGTCCGGTCAGCTCCTGGCTGTTTACATTTAATTCTCAAATTTTTTACGTTGATACTACTCCCGTATCACAGGCCTTCAAATAGCGCCGTGGAAAGATACCGCTCAGCTCCATCGGGCAGGATCACGACGATGGTTTTTCCGGCGAATTCATCCAGTTTGGCCAACCTTACTGCTGCGGCCATCGCTGCACCGCAGGAAATACCGACCAGCATTCCCTCTTCTTTTGCGAGCCGCTTGGCGAACTCAATCGCTTCTGCACTTTCTACCTGCTCCACCCGATCAACCATGGAAAGATCAAGCGTGTCCGGGATGAAACCGGCTCCGATGCCCTGGATCTTGTGGGGACTTGGCTGGAGCGGTTGCCCGGCCAGATGCTGTGAAATTACCGGACTTTCTTTCGGTTCCACCGCTACTGACAGGATCTTTTTGCCGCAGGTGTTTTTGATGTAGCGGGATATACCGGTAATGGTTCCGCCTGTTCCGACGCCCGATACCAGTACATCAATGCCGCCATCGGTATCATTCCATATTTCAGGGCCGGTGGTTTTCTCATGGATCGCCGGATTAGCCGGGTTCTTGAACTGCTGGGGCAGGAAATACCGGGCGGGGTCGGAAGCTGCCAGTTCTTCGGCCCGATTGATGGCCCCCTTCATTCCTTCCGCACCGGGTGTCAGTATCAGGTTGGCGCCAAGAGCGGCCAGCACACGACGGCGCTCGATGCTCATGGTTTCCGGCATGGTCAGGGTCAGGCCGTAGCCGCGTGCGGCAGCCACATACGCCAGGGCTATGCCGGTGTTGCCGCTGGTTGGTTCGATGATTTCAACGCCAGGCTTGAGAATTCCGCGCTGCTCTGCATCCCAGATCATGCTGGCTCCGATGCGGCACTTGACCGAGTAGGCTGGATTGCGCCCCTCCATTTTTCCCAGCACTGTTGCCTTTGCCCCATCAATTATCCGGTTGAGCTTCACCAGAGGGGTATTGCCGATGGATTGCGAATTGTCTGCGAAAATGCGGGCCATGTTAGGTCTCCTTTTTTTCCGGTCGGAATTATCACGCCTTGTTACGTGATTCATTTGTATATAAATACATCTTCTGTGTCAAGAAATATGATTGACGGTACTACATTCATTTAGTGTTGAATGCTGCGGTCATGTCGTCTATCAGATCCTGTGGGTCTTCCAGACCAACGGACAGGCGTACCAGAGTGTCTTTGATTCCCTTACGCTCACGCTCATCTTTGGGAACAGCAGCATGTGACATGCGGGCAGGGTAGGAGATAATGCTTTCCACTCCTCCCAGACTGACTGCAAAAGCGGACAGTTTTGAACCTTCCAGGAGCTTTTTCGTGTTTTCGAAGGAATCAAGTTCGAACGACAGGACAGCTCCCGGTCCGGCAGACTGCGCCTGTTGTATGGCATATCCGGGATGCTCGGGCAGGCCGGGATAATTGATTTTTGTGACCTGCTTTTGTTCTGACAGCCAGCGAACAATGATTCCGGCAGCTTCTTGGCTCTGGTCCATTCTGATCTTGAGCGTTTTGAGGCCCCGCATGGTCAGGAAGGAATCCTGGGGACCAAGAATCGCACCGAAACCGTTCTGGATGAAGCGGATTCTCTTGCCCAGCTCTTCGTCGCGGACAATGGCAAAACCGCAGATCACATCGCTGTGTCCGTTTAGGAATTTGGTGCCGCTATGCAGCACGATGTCGCAGCCAAGCTCAAGCGGGCGCTGCAGATAAGGAGTCATGAAGGTGTTGTCAACCATGGTGATGATGCCCCGGGAGCGGGCAAGGGTGGCAACCGCCGCCAGATCGGTAATCTTGAGCAGCGGGTTTGATGGCGTCTCCAGATAGATGCCCTTGGTTTCCGGCCGGATAGCTGCCTCAATGGCTGCCAGATCCGTGGCGTCGACAAAAGTGGATTCGATGCCAAGGCGACTGAAGATCGAAGTCAAGACACGGTACGCACCGCCATACACGTCATCGCATACCACCAAATGATCGCCAGGTGAAAAGATCAGCAGGGTGGAGGAAATTGCAGCCATGCCTGAAGCAAAGGCGAATCCACGAGTACCTCCCTCCAGTTCGGCAATCGCCTCTTCCAGCGCTTCGCGGGAAGGATTGTCCGAGCGGGCATAATCGTATTTGCCGAAGTGATCTATCGACCGCTGACGGAAGGTTGAGGTCTGGTAGATGGGCATGCCGAGGGCCCCGGTGCGGGGGTCGATGGTTTGGCCGCTATGGATGAGTTTGGTAGCAAATTTCATGGTATCCTCCAAGGATAAGGAAATATTTTTCAGTAAGGTCCCGGTTTAGATTTTTGCAGTCCGTGCCATTCCCCCTCTCCCTTGCCCTTGTATATTCAGAGGTAGAGGGTATGGTTTTCCTTAACAACGGTGCACGGGACATGGCAGCACGACTGCCCTC
>NZ_JAHDYS010000029.1 GCF_018531195.1 Pelotalea chapellei
ATGACATCAAACATTGAAGCAAAAACTGTTACCTATGTCCCCGAACATCTGTAACCCTTGACTCCGGTCTATACACCCGCAAGGGGCGGGGGAGCAAAGACCAAACGATTTTCCCCAAGGATATGTAAATGAAACAACGCCCCATAACCCCGGCCTACAGCCGCTATGCATTGACACTGTTACTGGGGGTCAATCTGCTTAACTACATTGATCGGCAGGTACTGTTCGCCGTGTTTCCGCTGCTCAAGGTCGATCTGCAACTGTCCGACACGGCGCTGGGGCTGCTTGGCAGTGCCTTTATGATCAGCTACATGATTCTCGCTCCTCTATTCGGCTGGCTTGGCGATCACTGGAGCCGCATCCGGCTTGCGGCCGGTGGCCTGGTGATGTGGAGTCTTGCCACGGCCACGGCCGGTTTTGCCGGGAACTACCACATCCTGATGGCTGCCCGCGCCGGGGTTGGGATCGGTGAAGCCAGTTTCGGCACCGTGGCACCCGGCCTGATTGCGGATTATTTCTCCAAGGATCGCAGAGGGCGGATTCTGTCCTGGTTTTATGTCGCCATTCCGGTGGGGAGTGCCTTGGGATACCTGCTGGGGGGAGTGCTGGGGCAACGCTTCGGCTGGCATGCCGCTTTCCTGCTGGTGGGTCTTCCCGGCATGCTGCTGGCTATACCGATTCTCCTGCTGCGCGAACCTCCCCGTGGCGGGGGAGAGAAAGAAGCGTCCGGTAAATCGTCGAAGGCTGCAGTCTCCGGCGGCTATGGCGCTCTGCTGAAAAACCCTTCCTTTATCTACAACACCCTTGCCATGGCCGCCATGACCTTTGCCATTGGTGGCCTGGCCCAGTGGATTCCGTCGTTCCTCAACCGTGTTCATGTATTGGATGTGGAAAAGGCAAATATCCTCTTCGGTGGTGTCACCGTAATTGCCGGGATTGCCGGCACCATGAGCGGAGGGTGGCTCGGTGACCGTTGGCAGAGCAAGAGCCCGAAGGGTTACCTGCTCATATCCGGGTTCGGTTTTCTGATCGGCGCGCCAGTAGCTGCCCTGGCCTTTCTCTCCCCGTCTCTCGGTCTTTGCATGACAGCCATCTTCTTCGCCGAATTCTTCCTCTTCCTTAACACCGGACCTCTCAATACCGTCATCCTCAATGTGACCAATCCGGCCATTCATGCCATGGCTTTCGCGGTCAACATCTTCTTCATCCATGCACTGGGTGATGCTATCTCCCCTTCCATTCTCGGCTGGCTTTCGGATCATTGGGGGCTGACCAACGCCCTTCTCGTGACCCCCCTGGCCATGCTCCTGGCCGGTCTGTTCTGTTTCATCTGCAGCAGATACGTGGCTGCCGACATGCAGCGGGCCGAGGGGTAGGTTGCAAACCGCCCCCCTCCCAACCTCCCCCCGCTGGAGGGAGGAGCTTTTAATTCCCTCCCCCAGCGGGGGAGGGCTAGGGAGGGGGAAGAATGATATGAGGCTAGGGGAAGGATGGGAACGGGTGGTTTTTCACTGAAGTGACTAACATCATTGGAGGCCTGGAATGGCGCTTAAAGCAGATGAGGGGGTTAAAAACCTGCATATAAATGACGATATTATAGCCGTCGGCGGTGGTTATGGTATCCATTGGCCAGATATTGATGAAGACTTGAGCACTGAGGGACTATTGCGCGGGGCTCCGGCTCCCAGATAAGTTACGCAGGCTGTTCCGCTTTGGACTCCATCAGGGCTGCAACTTACACGTTGCAGCCCTTTTCTATTTGTAAATGACTGTGAGCTTTATCCGGTAATGGTTTTGCTGCCCGTATATTCCCCTTCTCCCTGGAATCTGGCACCCGCAAGGGATGCCCTTACATCCGCAATACCCGTAAAAGCAAATTGTGAAATAACTGTTAGAATATTTAGAGAAAACGACGCAGACCTATGCGGGTGCACCGGAATCGGACGGAATGAGCTTTGTCAGAATTCCGGGGTGGAGGTTTGAAATGGAGCTGGTACGCCATGCGGAGTAGTAAAATCGGTCTTCTGTATGTAGAAGACGACATGGAAACGAGGGAAATTGTAGCGAATGCTCTTGCCGCTGATTACCCCGGGCTCTCACTGTATTTTGCTGCCGACGGTGCTGAAGGTTTGGCTCTTTTTCGGGAGCATCGGCCTGAGATTGTGATTACCGACATAATGATGCCGGTCATGGGTGGCATCCGCATGGCGGAAGAGATACGGGCTCTTGAGTCCGAGGCGGAGCTTATCGCTCTCACCGCCTTTAGCGACACCAGCTTTCTGGTAAGCGCCATTGAGGCCGGGTTCAGTCATTATGTCCTCAAGCCTGTTGATTTCGATAAGCTCTTTGCCGCTGTTGAAAAAAGTCTGCAAGTCGTCACTCTGAAGCGACAGGTGAATGAACAGAATGAACAGATCCGGCAATTTGCGGCAGAACTTGCGACAAAGTCCGCCGAATTAGAGGCCGCAAATCAGGAGCTTGAAGCTTTCAACTACACGGTGGCCCATGATCTGCGTGGTCCGCTGAACAACATGGGTCTCAGTTTCCAGACAATTCAGGAACTGCACGGCGCCCAACTGGATGAATCAACCAGGAAATATCTCACCAGCGGCTATAACAATTCCCGACGGATGAGTCAGCTCATCGACACCCTGCTCGAATTTTCCAAACTGTCCCACCTCGAACCTCGCCGGACAACCTTTGATCTCAGTGCCATGGCACGTGAAATAGTCGCCGAACTTAATGGCACAGCACCAGAGCGCCGATGCATCTTCCATATCGCAGATAGGATCATGGCGAATGGCGATCCCAAGCTGCTCCGGGTGGCCCTGCACAATCTTCTCCAGAATGCCTGGAAATACACAGGAACCCGGGATGAGGCGCTCGTAGAATTCGGCGCAACGGAGATTGATGGCGCACCGGCTTATTTTGTCCGGGATAATGGAAAAGGGTTCGACCCGGCCGATGCAGGCAAGCTTTTCATACCTTTTCAGCGTCTTCCCGGTGCTGAAGAGTTCAAGGGTTCAGGCATCGGTCTGGCGACAGTAGATCGGATCATTCGGCGACATGGCGGCAAAGTGTGGGCCGATGCGGAGCCGGGCAAGGGATCGATCTTTTACTTCACCCTGTAGCGCTGAACCTTTCCTGAAAAAAGGTTAGCTTGTTATAGCTTGTAAGTTGGTGACTTTCTTTGCGGCTTTGCGTGAGAAAGGTTTTTTAACTGCTCTCTCGCTCGCTTCGCTTAAGACGCAAAGACGCGAAGAAAACCAATCCTATGGATTAAGAAGGCTGTGGCCTTGGCATTTGTTCTTTTAAAGAATTGCTTTGCTTTGCGGCTTTGCGCCTTTGCGAGAGCGAATTGCCGTAAAGGTTCATTCACTGATTCCAGCCGCACAACAATACCATCCCCTTCCCGTATAAGGAGGTTGCATGGAAGAAAATAGTTCCAATTACGTACCAATCGGCATCCCCGGCCTTGATGAGATCCTCAACGGAGGTTTGACGGCAGGAAAGATGTACTTGCTTGTGGGCAATCCCGGGGCGGGGAAAACGACTTTTTCGCTGCAATTCATTGCCGAAGGAATCAGGAAAAAGGAGCGCTGCCTCTATATCACCGTCGGGGGGGGGGGAGAATGATTTTGCCGCTTTGGCTCAAGCCGGCGGTATTTTCCTCGATCCCGAATTTTACAGCATTCATGTGGTAGAAATCAGTGAAGAAATCCTCGAAGGACCGGAGTTGAAGATTTTCCACAAGGCAGAATCAGAACCGCCCGGCGCGATGAAGGACCTGCTGGAGGAAGTCAAGAGGGTGCGGCCGGCGCGCCTGGTGATCGATTCGCTATCGGACCTGCGCTACCTTACAGATGAGCTGGTAAGCTTCCGCCGTCTTGTTCTTGCTCTGCGGCATGAATTTCAAAGCGAAGAAAGTACCGTCCTCATTACCAATAATGCCAGAGAGAACGATGGCCATCTGGAGACCATCTGCAACGGAGTCATCCAGCTGGAACAGGTGGTGAACGAATACGGTCCGATTCGGAGAAGGATTCTGGTGTCGAAACTGAGGGGAAGATCCTATCAAAGCGGCTGGCACGACTTCAGGATCACCGGGGATGGTCTTCGTGTCTTTCCAACTCTCCGTGTCGGCACGCAACGGCAAATGGATCAGAAAGAACTGCTTTCCAGCGGCAACACGCAGTTGGATCTCCTGTTTGGCGGCGGGATTGAAAGAGGAACCACCACGGCAGTTATAGGAGCCTCAGAGACGGGGAAAACGACGCTGGTGAACCTGTATGTTGTGGCTTCTGCAAAAAGAGGCGAACGCACGGTGGTGTATCTTTTCGATGAGACAGAGTTGTCGTACCGGGCACGGGCAGAGGGGCTCGGACTGAGCGTGGGTGACTACATTGACAAGGGGCTGATAATACTTCGCGAGATTGATGTGGCGGAATTTTCCGTTGGAGAGTTTACGACCATGCTGCTGCAGGAGGTAGAAGAGAGAGGCGTCAGCCACGTTACAATCGACACACTGAACGGCTACCTCAACGCCATGCCTTTTGAAAAACATCAAATCATCCAGCTTCACCAGCTTCTGATCCATCTGTCGCACAGAGGCATAACAATGTTCCTGGCTTCTGAGCAGCATGGCATTTTTGGTGATCTGACGACGGATGCTAAAAATCTAAGCTATCTCTCTGATTCCCTGCTCCTTCTCCGCTATTTCGAATACCGTGGGCAAATCAGGCGGGCAATTTCCGTTGTCAAGAAGAGAGGAGGAAAGCACGAGACGACGATACGAGAATTTACTTTGAGCAGCAATGGCATTTCGATTGGTGAGCCCCTGAAGGAAATGCAGGGGGTGCTGACGGGAGTTCCGACCCTTGGCGTTTGACGAGGGGACATACGGCGCCAATGAGATGCGGGTTATCGTGCTCCTGCCGAAGAGCCCGGATGCTGGATCGATCCTTCGGGTGCTGGAGGGAATGGGCGTGACCTCGAGAATGTGCGCCACATCGGAAGAGTTGTGCGCTGAAATCGAGCGAGGAGTCGGGGCGCTGATGATCGAGGAACATGTGCTCTCTACTGGTATTGGAGCATGCCTGCATGCCCTGCTGGACAGGCAGCCCTCCTGGTCTGAGCTGCCGATCATCGTACTTTTGAGTCATGGCCCGGAAACCCAGATCGCCAGGGATGCATTGCTGCTGCACGGAGACGTATCACTTGTGGAACGCCCGGTGCGGGTGAATACGCTGGTGGCGGTTGTCAGATCGGCACTGCGGAGCAGGCGTCGCCAATTCGTGGTGAGGGACCAATTACTGGCACTGGAGCAATCCGAAAGACGACTACAAAAGGCAAAGGACGAACTGGATGTGCGGGTGCAGGACAGGACGGAATTGCTGAGCAACGCTCTGGAGAAGCTTCTGGTGGAATCTACCGAGCGCCTCCAGGTTGCGGAGGAACTGCGCAGAAAAGAACAACTGCTCATGCAGCAGAACCGCCTTGCGGCAATGGGGGAGATGCTGGTCAGTATATCGCACCAGTGGCGTCAGCCTTTGAATGTGCTCGGTCTCATTCTTCAGGAGCTGAACAGAAGTTATCAGCGCGGCACAGTAACCAGCGAATTTGTTGAAGTCAGGGTATCCAGGGCAAAGCAGGTGATCACCCACATGTCCCAGACCATCGATGATTTCAGAAACTTCCTTAATCCTGACAAAATCAAGGTTTTGTTTACTGTAAAAGATGTTGTTGAGACAACACTTTCCATGGTGGAAGGCAGTTTCAAGGAAATAATGGCCAACGTGAAATTGATAGCTGAGGACAATGTTTTCATCGAAGGATACAGGAACGAATATGCCCAGGCAGTGATGAACATTCTCGTAAATGCACGTGATGTTTTTAAAGAAAGAGATGTTGCACATCCGCAGCTTACCATCACTATCTCCACGGAGAACGGGAGGAGTGTCGTGACCTTCGCGGACAATGCAGGAGGCATTGCCGGTAATGTGATGGGCAGGATTTTTGATCCCTATTTCACCACCAAAGCCCCGGACAAAGGTACCGGAATCGGCCTGTTCATGTCGAAGATGATTATTGAAAGAAACATGAACGGCAGCTTGTCGGTGCGGAATACTGATGAGGGGGCGGAGTTCAGGATCGAGGTGTGAAGACTGTGAAGACTTTCAGCCCCCCTCCCAACCTCCCCCCGCTGGGGGGAGGAGCGTTACATTCCCTCCCCCAGCGGGGGAGCAACTGTGTTAGGTGTCAAGAGGTGTTATGTGTGTTGCATGAAATTCGGGTCCCAC
>NZ_JAHDYS010000002.1 GCF_018531195.1 Pelotalea chapellei
TTTCCTTCGTGTCTTTGCGCCTTTGTGTGATAACGATCCGGTTCCTACAATGATTCTCTTTCCTGCTGCTCGATGTTGTTCCGGCTGTCGTGGCTCTGCGACACTTCATGATTCTTCCAGAAAATAATTCAGGACAACATTATTCTCACACGAAGCCACGAAGGCACAAAGAGAGAGTTAAAGGTCCGGGCATGCTTTTCCTTCGTGTCTTTGCGCCTTTGTGTGATAACGATCCGGTTCCTACAATGATTCTCTTTCCTGCTGCTCGATGTTCTGCAGCAAAACCGCCATATCCAGAATAAGCGCCACGTTGCCATCCCCGAGTATGGTGGCACCGGAAAGCCCCTTCACATCCCGGTACATCTTACCCAGGGACTTGATCACGGCCTGATGCTCGCCCAACACCTTATCGACCACAAAACCTACCTTGGTGTCATGGATATTGGCGATCACAATCTGCTCGATATCGGGACGCTCTCCTGCAATCATGAAATGCTCTCGCAAAGGTATATAAGGAATGATGGCTCCGCGTACATTGGCCAGATGACGCCCATGAGAATTAAGCACATCTGCGCTGGTCAGCTCAATGCATTCCTCCACCGTCGCCAGGGGCAGGACGAAATGATCGGTGCCGATCTTGACCAACAGACTGTCGATGATCGCCAGGGTCAGCGGGATCTTTAGGGTGATCGTGGTTCCGACTCCCGGCACACTGTCCACACCGATCGAGCCGCGCAGTCCGTCGATTCCGCGCTTGACCACGTCCATTCCGACACCGCGGCCGGAAACGCTTGTCACCGCAGTGGCGGTTGAAAAGCCTGGTGCAAAAATCTGGGCGTAGATCTCCTTGTCAGAGACCTCGGCATTGGCATTGAGCAGTCCGCGCTCAACTGCCTTGGCGCGAATCGCGTTGCGATCGAGACCGCCGCCGTCGTCGCGAATGGTGATCAGCACTGAATCACCGGAATGTTCCGCTCCCAGAGTGACCGTGCCGGTTGATGATTTTCCTGCAGCAAGACGGGCTTCGGGCATTTCGACGCCATGATCGATGCTGTTGCGAATGATGTGCACCAGCGGATCGTTCAACTTCTCGATCACGGTCTTGTCCAGCTCCGTATCAGCGCCAAAAGTCTCCATCTCGATTTCTTTTCCCAGCTCCTGAGACAGATCGCGCACCAGGCGCTTGAACTTGCTGAAGGTGCTGCCGATAGGGAGCATGCGAATGTTGAGGGCCGTATCCCGCAACTCATTGGTCAATCGCTCGACCTCTTCGGCAATGGCAATGTACGTGGAATCTCTGCCGGCCATGGAAACCTGGGAAAGATGGGCCTGGACCGTGACCATTTCGCCCACCAGGTTGATCAGTTGATCCAGTTTTTCGGCAGGCACGCGGATGCTGGCTGCTGCTTCCTGGGGGGCCTCACTGCGCTCTTTGCGGACATTTTTTACATGCTGCTGCTCCACGAGGGCAGATTGAACCTTTCCCGGCGATACGATTTCCTGTTCCACCAGCAGTTCACCGAAGCGCTTCTGCTGCAGCAAGACCTTCTGCATCTCCTCCAGCGACAGGTCTCCACGCTCCACCAGGATATTTCCCAACTTTTTGTAATCCTGGTCAGGATCGATCTTGCCGCTGTCGATCAGCTCAATCCTGATATCACAATCATCCTCCACAAAGATGAAAACATCCCGGATGGCGTCTTCACCTCGGGTGCTGGTCAGGATAATATCCCAGTAAATGTGACAATGTTCAGGGACCAGGCTGTCAAGCAGCGGAACTTCATCAAACTGGGCGATGACATAGCATACTCCCAGCCCCCGCAATTCATTGATCAGGGAGATTGGATTGGTGCCGCACAACAGGATTTCCGGTGCGGGACGGAATCGTATCCGCCAGGTTTTCTCATCAGCTGGTTCTTCACCCGCCATGGAGAGCGCGGAAACATTGGGTACGTCGGAGGCTACCTCCACCATGTCTGCCTTCGGCACAAGCAGACGCAAGCCGGAAATGATCTCGTCTCCCCGACTGCGATCAACTTCACCGGCTATTCCTGAATCATTCAGCAGAGCCAGGATATGATCCCGCGATGTAAGGGTCAGGTCCAGCAGCTGTTTGGTGACTGCCATCTTGCCGTTACGTACCAGATCGAAGACGGTTTCTACTTCGTGGGTAAATGCGGCAATTTCATCGAATCCGAACATGGCTCCGGAGCCTTTAATGGTATGCATAGCCCGAAACACGCGGTTGATCAGATCATCATCATCCGGAGTCTCCTCCAGATCGAGCAACGAAGTCTCCAGTTCTGCCAGCAGCTCAGCGGCTTCTTCGCGATAGGTTGCCATTGCCTGTTCCATCATAAAGTGCACCTCTGCTTCGTGATTCAAGTAGTTCGGGGTTAACCGATCCCCAGTCCCAGCCTTTCCCGGTCCCCGCTGTTATCCCAAGACTTTCTTGATCACCGCAATCAACTGGTCCGGCTTGAACGGCTTGACGATCCAGCCGGTGGCACCGGCAGCTTTCCCTTCCGCCTTGCGGGAATCCTGGGATTCCGTGGTCAGCATGACGATTGGAATGAATTTGTTGAGCGCCCCGGCACGTACCCCTTTGATGAGGCCGATGCCATCCATGTTGGGCATGTTCAAGTCAGTCAGCAGCATATCGACTTTTTGCGCACCCAACTTGTTCAGAGCGTCACGACCGTCCACTGCCTCGACAACTTCATAACCGTTCTGTTTGAGGGTGAATGCCACCATCTGCCGCACACTGGCCGAGTCATCAGCCGTCATGATTACTTTTGCCATTATTGTGTTCCTCCGGACCAGATGCAGGTAGCATCAGTATTGTACTTGCATGCAAGGCGATTTTCCAAACCGCAGGAAGTGATCATGTCACCGAGACCCTGGAGCTGCTGGCAGTGATATGAAAATATCTTGCCCCTGGCGGCGGCGGTTTTGCAGGCCGAACGGAGGATCTGAATGCCGGTGATGTCCAGAACGACCCCCTCATCAAACTCCACAGATACATGCTGGACCACCTCAAGGGCTTCACGAATCAGCCGGGCAAATTCCGCCGCATTTTCTATGGTCAGACGATCACCACTGGCGATGACGATGGAACCGTCTTCACGGTAAGAACTGTTCATAATCTCTCCTGTCAAAACAAGTCAACGTTATCGCCAAACTCAGAGTCGCTGTCCGAAGGGTTCCCGAGATCAACCTGCTCTGCTGCAGCAACCTGACCGCCCCGTTTTCGGGCTATCGCCTCGTGGATGTGCCGTTCGCTTTCCATCGTGTAGCGCTGCTCCATGTGAAGGAGGTTCTGCTTGAACTCACTGCTGGCAGGTTCAATCCGACGAGCCTGGGTAACGATCAACTCCAGGCCTTCAAGCACCCCTTTGGCCATCTCCCGGGTCCGCTCATGAACGTCGATTTCGGCGGTGGCCTGTTCAATATCCAGGGTCAGGGACTGGACATTTTCGCTCAATGCCGCCAGCAGGGAGAAAAGGTCATTGTTCATGGCAGCCAGGGTTGGCAAAATTTCGGCCAGTTCATGTTCTATTGCAGAAATGTCGGAAGCGGAACCTGATTCGTCGGTACTGTTTTCTGCCGCAAGATGACCGGTTGCCGTGTGGATATTGTTCAGTGTGGAGGAAACCAGATCCGTCTGCCGTCCCGCTTCATCGGAAAGCCGCTTGATCGCTTCGGCCAGCACCCCCAGGGCAGCCCCCTCATGCCCGGTGTGAGCCGCCTTGATCTGGGAATTAAGCGCAATCAGGTCTATTTCGGTTCCGATGAACTCAATATCACCGACAAAAGAGGTGATCTGTTGAATCGTACCAGCCACATCCTGCATGGTAACCGCCATGTCATGATCCGTTCTGGCACATTTTGTCAGCACCGTGGTAACTGATGTAACCCCCTGCCTGAGCGCATCCACAAACGAACTTCCACCGGCGTCAGCCACTCCGGCAACAGTCAGGGTTTCCTGAGCAATTGCATTCTGTTTGCGGGCTATGTCGCGCAAATTATCCACAATGGCGCAGACAGCGGCATACAGCTCTGTTGAGGCAAAACGTAGCTGAGCTTCCTGCAGCTCGCAGACATCGCCACATTCAATCACCAACTTCCTGAGCTGGTCCTCCCCCGGACTCTCAGTATCAGTGGCATCCAGATTATTGATCAGGCGCTCGAGAGCCTCCACCACATGTTCCACCTGCTGGCGGGTGATATCATGGGTTTGTTGGGATGCCACGACTTCCCCTATGTCCGCAATGACATCGCTGGAGACCGCCGCGACCATTGACCCAAAACGGGTACAACGGTCATTAACCGCAATGAGCTCTTGAAGATTATCAGCGGTTGACGCCACGGAAATACGCAGTTCTTTGTCCTGTAATTTTTCACTGGCCCGGACCGCCGCAAGATTGGAAGTGATCGTGGAGGCCAGGATCTGACGCTGGTTAAGTATGGCCGCGGACTTGTCATTAACCTGATGGGAAAGCTTTTCAACGTCCATGGCGAGGTTTACAAAAGCGTTGCCCATCTCTCCCAGACGTGAACTCTCGATTTTTGTGGAGATACTCAACATGCGCAGGGTTTTGTTCATTTTCTGAAAACCCTCCAGCGGCTGAGTCACCTCCTCCAACAGTTCCTGAACCCGCACCAGAATTGAGCTACTCTCGCTGCTGCGAAGACGGGAATCGGCCAGATAAGTTTCCATTGCTGTCATGATCTGCTGCAGTCGGGCAATCAGCATCTGCAGACGATCGCCCGATACAACCTCCATCAACTGACCGGCCATCCGGGAGATATCCACCGACCGCTGATAAAACGACTGCATTCGCGAGCCGATCTGCAGGAATTCATCTTCCGTGGTGCCGGCCATCTGACGCAGCGTAGAGAGCGAAGGAGTAATAACCCCGCGCCAGGCTGAGAGGTTTACCTCTCCTATCTCATTTTCAGAAAAATTATATTGTTGTATGGAAGACATGCGATTCCTTTATGCGGGTTCATGGGCACAGGAAAACTCCGGTGCCCATGAAATTTTGCGTTTCAGTATCTCTCAAACTCGTCATCCAGATGATCCGGCCCAGCCTGTCCCAGCTGCAAATTTATCCCGCCCTCGGAGTTGCGTTTGACAGGTGCAGCAGGACCTTTAGCATGGGCAATCTGGGTCCTTTTTCCAGGCTTACGGCTGACTGCTGCCGTACGGCGTTGATTGCCGATATCGAAGAAGCTGATTGAACTCTGCAGCTGTTCCGCCTGGCTGGAAAGCTCTTCCGAGGTGGAAGCCATCTCTTCCGAAGCAGAAGCATTCTGCTGAATAACCTGATCCAGTTGCTGAATGGCCTTGTTGATCTGCTCGGCCCCGGTATCCTGTTCCTTGCTGGATGCGGTGATCTCTTGCACCAGCTCGGCTGTCTTCTGGATATCAGGCACCATGCGGGTCAGCATCTCGCCCGCCTGTTCGGCAATCGCCACGCTGCGGGTGGAAAGACCGGAGATCTCGCCGGCAGCGGATTGGCTCCGTTCAGCCAGCTTGCGAACTTCCGAGGCAACCACGGCAAAGCCCTTGCCATGCTCACCGGCACGGGCAGCTTCGATGGCGGCATTCAGCGCCAGCAGATTGGTCTGGCGGGCGATTTCCTCGATGATGCTGATTTTGGTGGCGATCTCTTTCATGGCAGCAACAGTCTCGGTGACAGCCTTGCCCCCTTCCTTGGCATCCACGGAACTCTTCATGGAAATCTTTTCAGTCTGCATGGCGTTGTCGGTGTTCTGGCGAATGCTGGAAGCCATCTCCTCCATACTGGAAGAAATCTCCTCGGCGCTGGCAGCCTGCTCGGTGGCACCCTGGGACATTTGCTGGGCAGTGGAGGAAAGCTCCTGACTGCCGGAAGCTACGTTATCGGAAGCAGTCATGACATCGCCCACAACCTGCTTGAGCTTTTCAACCATCTGGCTGATGGCAGCCATCATCAGGCCGGTTTCGTCCTTGGATTTTGATTCAACGGTAATGGTCAGGTCCCCTCTGGCCAGGGAGTTGGCAACACCAACCGCTTCATTGATCGGGCCGGTAATGGTGCGGGTGATGAACAGGCCCAGGCCTACTGCCAACAGGGCGCCGAGTACTGCAAGGATGGTCATCAGGCGGGAAGCAGCTATTGCGATAACTGTATTTTCATCGGAGGTCAATTTGGCCTGATTTATCTTGGCATCAACAAGTTTGTCAATTGTTTCGCCAAAAGCCCCTGCAACCTTTGCCAACTGACCGGAATCAATAATTGCCTTAACCTCGTCCTCTTTATTAGCCAAAGAGAATTGCAGTAATTTTTCCATAGTCGCGTAATAGGACTTTCGTTCCTCTTTAAATTCGCTGAACATTTTTTTGCCAGCTTCTGTGAGGATAGTTTTTTCAAATGACTCTGATTCTTTGTCCACTTCTTCACGCAGAACTTTAATCATCTGTACATACTTTTCTTTTTCAGCTGTATTAGTTGCTTTAAGAAGGTACAGGATATTGACACGTATTTTTTGAAAACTGGTTCCAATTTTCAGTAATTCAGCCGTTGGCACGGTGATTTTTTCATAAAGTTTTATGTCCGCATCTTCTATCTGATGAATTTTCTGAATGCCGATAAAGCCGATAATTCCTGCAAATAACGCTACAATAATGAACCCCGAAATAAGTTTGGTACCTATCTTCAGATCATTGAACCATTGCATGGTAACCCTCCTGATTGGTATGTTGCCTGGATATGGTAACTGATACTGGGACTTCTTATCCTGAAACCGCGGCCAGTTCAGCGCCGGAAAAGACTTTGTCGATATCGAGAATCATGACGAACCGTTCGTTGTGCTTGCCCATCCCTTTCAGAAATTCTGTTTTCAGATGCGTGCCAATGTGCGGTGCCGCTTCGATCTGGGAGGGTTCCATTTCAATCACCTCCTGAACACTGTCCGCCAGCGCGCCAAGAACAATGTTCTCACCCCCCATATCGACTTCGACCACAATGATACAGGTGTTGACGGTTTGAGCTGTTTCCTCCAGGCCGAACTTCAGCCGCAGGTCGATCACCGGCACAACACAACCGCGCAGATTGATCACACCCCGCATGAAATCCGGCACCTGCGGCACCTTGGTGATGCTGGTGATCTCCAGGATTTCCCGCACCCTGGCCACATCAACGGCAAACACTTCCTCGGCCAGTGTAAATGTCAAAAACTGGGTTGTTTCCATCATTGTTTCCATGCTCATGTTCCCTCCATTTCATTCTGCTGCGACGTTTTTTGCCCGTTAACTAATTGCAGCCTGAACTCAAGCCTCGTTGTCTGTAATGAAAATATTCCGCCTGACGTTATCCAGCATGTGCAGAATCATGCCCTGGCTCCCCCGCATCACCGGCTCATCATGAGTTGAATAAATTGTCAGGATTTCTCTGCATGCAATTTTCAAAAGTGAATCCATATGATTTTGCCTGTAGATTTCTCTCCACATGGCGAGTCGCAACTGCATGTCGCCCGAAAAAAGTGCTTTTTCAGACGGTGCATACAGGCAGATGGAATCAGATACATCACTGGGAGTATGAAGCACCTCGAGACAGTCGTCGCCTGCATCCACTGACTGCCCATCCTGAAGAAGTTCATCAATATCAGGCCCGGCGGTCAGGGCCAGAGTTTTCGACTTGTAATACCTTTTAAGAGCCTTTGCGCCACCGGACTGATCCACATAACTATGAGTGAGAATCACCTGGGACACCGGCGCATTGCCATAGATACTTAAGACCTGTTTTACCTTTTTAAGAATTGACGCATCAGTACCTGGATCAATCATAGTGGTAATGGTAGTGGGACTGTTCAAGTTGCCGAGGATCAGGTATGAGTTGCAGCAATTCTTTTTGTTATTTTTTTTCAGCGTGATTATTTTCATGTCACATCCACGACTTCTAAAATTCGAATCACTTAGATGTAAATAATTTAATTAAATAAGTGCTCCTCGCATAAATGAATTCCACTTCATATTACGTGCCGTACTGCAGCCATTGATCTTATTTAAATTAAAAGCTTTGTAGAATTGAACGGATAGAGATGCGACATGCGGAGGCAGGGGTTAAGCGAAGTCAAACGGATTGTGTATCATGCGACATATATGTAGCAGATGCATGCCTACCAAGTGTCGCATGAGACAGTTATTACAGAGAGTTGTCGAGGAGAGTTGGATCTTCTTGAAGTTTGCGGTAGATGGTGCAGCGGCTTACACCCAGCAGACGGGCAGCCTTGGCCTTGTTGCCGCCTGCCTTTTCCAATGCCTCAGCCAGAGTGAGTTGTTTTTCGAAAGCAGAATCAGGCACTTCATCGTGAGGATGGTGTCGGACAGCGGAGATAAAGTCCTGGGGGAGATCTTCCACGGACAACACCGTGGAGGGGCATAGGATAGCGGCATGTTCAAGAGTATGTTCCAATTCGCGTACATTCCCCGGCCAGGAATGATGCATGAACAGCTCAAGTACATCCCGGGATACGGCTGACAAAGGCCTTTTGAACTTCCGGCTGAACTTTTCCAGAAAATGCTCAACCAGAAGAGGAATATCATCCCTGCGATCTTTCAAAGGAGGAATGATCAGGCGAACTACGTTCAGCCGGTAATAGAGATCGCTTCGAAAGGTGCCGAGCCGGACCTTCTCAGCCAGGTCCTGATTAGTTGCTGCGATTACTCTGACATCGACCTTGATTGAATTGGAGTCACCGACCGGCTCAAACTCCTGCTCCTGGAGCACACGCAACAGCCTCATCTGCATGGCAGGGGAGATGTCGCCGATCTCATCGAGAAAAATTGTTCCACCATCGGCTTTTTGAAAACGGCCTACCTGGGCGCTCACCGCGCCGGTATAGGCGCCACGCACATGACCGAACAATTCGCTTTCCAGCAGGTGTTCCGACAGAGCGGCGCAGTTGACCTTCACAAAGGGCTTATCCCGCCTGACCCCCTGATGATGCAGTGCAGCGGCGACCAACTCTTTGCCGGTGCCGCTCTCGCCGTTGACAAGAACAGTTGTCTGCACGTCGGAAAGCGCCTCAATGAGGGTATACATGCGTTGCATAGCCGCATTCTGGCCCATTATCCCGCTATAGCCATTTTGGCGGTGTACCCGCTTTTCAAGAGAGACCAATTCGGTTTCGTCACGCATAATAGCCACTGCGCCATCGACGGTGCCGCTCTTGTCGAAAACCGGGGAGACGCTGATGCTGATAATCCGCTTTGGTCCATTAATTTTCCTGCATTCCAGTCGGCGAAGATTACGCTGAGTACCGTCACTGAGGACTTCTGCCAGCATTTGTCGACAGGTGCCACCACAACCCGCTTTTATGGACAGGGCGGGCATTCCCAACTGATCTGCCGTGTACCCGCATGACCGCATGGACGCTTCGTTGAACTGGATCAACCGGTTGTTGCTGTCAACCAGCATGATTCCATCGGAAGCGCTTTGGAAAATGGCATCCAGGTTTGCCTGTTTACGCTCGCTTTCTTCGATAAGTCTTTTGCTGTAGAGGGCGCGCTGAGCGGTACTGATGATCTGATGAAAGGAGATAGGCTTGGTCAGGTAATCGAAGGCACCAAGTCTGAGCGCTTCGGCGGCCGATTCAACGTCCGGCAGTCCTGTAATCAGAGCAACCTGGGCATTTTTGTCAAGCGACTTTATATGTCGCAACAAATCGATACCATTGCTCTTGCCGATAAAAATATCGGCGATGATCAGATCAAATTTTTCAGCTTTAAGAATTTCCTCGGCCTCACCGATAGTCGATGCGCACCTGACAGCAAAACCTTCACGCTCAAGAAACATCTTGAGAAGTCTTTGTATGGATTGTTCGTCATCAACGATAAGGGCACTAGATATCATGCTAATAAATTATGCATTTTGGTTAATGAGGTCAAAGAAAAATCTTGTTGTTTACACTATTTTTTTCTCATTAGTGCAAAAGTCAGCTTCACCACACTCAACCAAATCATGATGCAGGTATTATTGTCGAGCGCCAGCCTCTCCCCAGGCGCTCGATTACTTAATATGAAATTGTATATATAACCAGCCAATGAATTGTGTTATTGCGTACGCTATAGCTTCAGATGCGACATAGAGCTAAAGAGTGCCTGAAGAATTGCAAATTTTTCAAAGGATCTAACTATGCAGATCAATACAACAAATTCCATCAAAGAGTTGCAACTTCGTCTTGCTGAATTGGAAACCAGGAACAAAGAACTGCAACAGTCCAAAGATGCAACGGAAATTCTGCTGCAAAAAAGCACAGAACGTAATCAGCTCAACCTGCAAATAATCGCCTGCGCCCAGGAAGGTATTATCGTTTACGGCCCGGATCTGCGCTATCTGGTGTGGAACCCCTATATGGAGCGTATAACCGGTGCTCCAGCCAGTGACATCCTGGGTCGGCATCCCTTGGAAGTCTTTCCCCACCTTCGCGATAATGGCGTAATCGATATGCTGGAAAAGGTTCTGGCTGGCGACACTATTAAACCTGATATGCACCCATTTCACGTTCCCAAAAATGAACTCACCTCGTGGGGGGCTTTTTCACGAGCCCCTTTGCGGGATGCGCAGGGAGAGATAGTCGGCGTCATTGTTACAGTGCGCGACATTACCGGTTACAAACGGTCGGAGGAGGCACGCGAGAAATTGCAGTCACAGCTGTACCAAGCCCAGAAGATGGAGGCAGTAGGCCATCTTGCAGGCGGAATAGCTCATGATTTCAACAACATCCTGACAGTCATCAACGGCTACTGTGCATTGCTGAAAATGGATATGGACAAGAACTTACCGGAGACGCCACTCGTATGGGAAATAGCTGAGGCAGCGAGCCGAGCCACACATCTGACACACAGCCTGCTGGCCTTCAGCCGCAAGCAGATCATGAGAATCCAGGATATTAACCTGAACCTCGTTGTCACAAATGTTGAAAAAATGCTTAGAAGGGTGATCGGTGAAGATATAGAACTTCAAATAACAATCGGCAGTGATCCTCTGCATGTGAAAGTCGATCATTTGCAGATCGAGCAGGTATTACTGAATCTGGCTACTAATGCCAGAGATGCAATGCCCAGGGGTGGAAAATTACATATTAAAACTGAATACAAGGAACTTGACGAGGCTTCTATCAAAAACATATACCCTGTTATCGCCGGAAATTATGCCATTTTATCCGTCTCTGATTCAGGCAGCGGCATCCCCAATGATATCCAGGAAAAAATATTCGAGCCATTTTTCACAACCAAGGAAGCGGGTGTCGGCACTGGTCTTGGTCTTTCCATGGTGTACGGGATTGTCAAGCAACACGGGGGGTACATCTATGTTTACAGCTCACCGGGGGAAGGAGCCACTTTCAGAATCTATCTGCCTGCTGTCATGGGCACCCATGAAGCACTGAAAGAGGGGGCTGTTCAGGAACTCCCTCCCTCAGGCAATGTGACCATTCTCGTGGCCGAAGATGAAGAACCGATCCGCAAGCTGATGAAGGCTATTCTCGATAAATTTGGTTACAAGGTTATTCTCGCAGTGGATGGACAGGATGCTGTTGAAAAATTCAGGGAAAATCAGGAAGAGATCAAACTGGTCCTGATGGATGTGATCATGCCGAGAAAAAATGGCAAGGAAGCATCATCTGAAATTGCCGGGATAAAGAAAAATACCAAGTTCCTGTTCATCAGCGGCTATGGTGCAGACATCATCAGGAGTCGTGGTGATCTTGAAGAAGATGCCGAGCTTATTATGAAGCCGGCAGAACCAGGTGAATTACTGAAGAAGATTAAAGAAATGCTGGACAGGTGACAATTAAACCTTGAGCTTCAGTCGTCGACAACAGATTCTAAAGGTTTTGGAAACCTTTAGGCCTTGACCTCCTAGTGCGCTGTAACATCTAAACCCCCTCCCTAACCCTCCCCCTCCAGGGGAGGGAACGCGCTCCTCCCCCAAGCGGGGGGAGGTTGGGAGGGGGGAAGCCTTGGCACGAAAAAATAAGAGTTACATGGTACTAGACACATGGAAAACTCCTTCCCGCTATGATGGCCTGGCCCAAAGCAATCCCGGCATCATTGGGAGGAGCGAGCCGATGGATAAAGACCTGAAAACCGTTTTTCTTTAAAAGATCCATTACCCCCTCGGTCAATAGTTTATTCTGGTACACGCCGCCGGTGAGAACAACACGATCCATCCCGTTTTCC
Source organism: Pelotalea chapellei (assembly GCF_018531195.1). Taxonomy (GTDB): domain Bacteria; phylum Desulfobacterota; class Desulfuromonadia; order Geobacterales; family Pseudopelobacteraceae; genus Pelotalea; species Pelotalea chapellei. The sequence continues at coordinate 12,233 of NZ_JAHDYS010000002.1, forward strand.
CCTCGAATCAGGCCGCAAATCTCTGCGGTGGCGACCGCCACGGTATTGTGAAAGCAACGTGCAATCTCCGCGATCGGTTTTTCCGAAGCCATCTCTTCGACCATAACGCGGATCATCGGACTGAAATCGATCAGGTACTTCCCCTCCGAAGCCGTAATGTGGCAGGGATAGACATCGTCACAGCACACCGACTCAGCCAGTGCCTCCAACTCAATGGCCGCCTGACCTTCGTAGGACACCTTGGTACGCAGACCGATCAGAGCGGCAATGGCATCGAATAATCTGCCGCAACTTGAAGTGAGGGGCGAATTGATTCCTCGTTCCAGCATTTTCAGAAACAGCTTCCTCTGGTCCGCGGTAACATGGGCAATGCAAGCAAGCGGAAGGTCGAAGAGCGCCGCGCCGAACACGGAATGCAGATACGACAGGGCCATGCGGTACGGCTCTCTCACCGCGGCATCGCCTCCAGGCAGCGGCAGGGTGCGGAAATGCCCTTTTCTTGCTGCCCCTGCATATCCACCCACCAGGAATTCTCCCCCCCAGATGGTCCCGTCCGGGCCGTATCCTGTGCCATCGAAAATGACCCCGATGACCTCCCCCTCCAGGCGATTTTCCGCCATACATGAAGCCATGTGGGCATGATGATGCTGCACCCCGATCTTCGGCACCCCTTTGAGGTCAAGGGCAAAACCTGTTGAGAGATAATCGGGATGAAGATCGTATGCCACCACCTCGGGCTCGATCTTCAGGACCTGTTCCAGATGGCATACCGTATCCTCCAGAGAGCGCAGGGTAGCGGCATTTTGCAGGTCACCTATATGCTGGCTGAGAAAAGCCCGGTTTCCCTTGGTCAGGCAGATGGTCCCCTTTAATTCGGCACCTACGGCCAGAACGTTTTTGCTGATTGGCGGGAGGGAAATGGCACGTGGCACATAACCCCTCGAGCGGCGCAGAAAAAGGGGGTTGCCCTGGAATACCCTGATGATCGAGTCATCGGTGCGGGTGTGGATTTCGCGGTTATGGATCAGAAAGAAGTCGGCAAGCTCGCCCAGTCGCTCCAGGGCCTCGCCGTCTGTGTAGGATATTGGCTCATTCGACAGATTGCCGCTGGTCATGACCAAAGCATTGAAATTGTCTCTGAGAAGCAGGTGGTGCAGCGGGGTGTAGGGCAGCATCACTCCAAAGTAGCCGTTGTTCGGTGCCACCAGCGGCGAAATCCGGTTCCCTTCGCGCTTGGAAAGCAACACGATCGGGCGTTCGACGCCGCTGAGCAGCTTTTTTTCCATCTCGTCAAAAACGGCATACCCCGCAACAGCGGCAAGGTCCGGCGACATTACTGCAAAGGGTTTTTCATCCCGTTTTTTCCGTCTTCTCAGTTCCCGTACAGCTTCATCGTTAGCGGCATCGACTGCCAGGTGATACCCGCCCAGACCTTTCACGGCTAGTATCCGGCCTTCCTTGAGCAGGCTGATTGCAGTGTCCAAAGGGGTACCGGCCAATTTCTTCCCGTACCCGTCGAGTAGCGTGAGAACCGGACCGCAGACGGGACAGGCATTAGGCTGTGCGTGAAACCTGCGGTGATTTGGGTCGTGGTATTCATTACGGCAGGTGCCGCACATGGGAAAGGCGGACATGGTGGTGGCTCCCCGGTCATAGGGAACGCCTTTGATGATGGTGTAGCGCGGACCGCAATTGGTGCAGTTGATGAAGGGATAGCGATAACGACGATCGCTTGGGTCGAAAAGCTCGGCGAGACAATCGGAACAGACGTCGCAGTCAGGGGCAATCTGCACCTCGTTGCCCAATCCGCCACTCTCCTTGATAACAAAACCGCTTTCTGCACACGGAGTAATTTCTTTGATCAGCAGAGAGCTGATCAGGGCTAATGGTGGAGCATGTTCCGGGATAGCACAACGAAAGAGTTCCACATCTTTCGCGGCACCCTCTACCTCCATGACCACACCGGAAGGAGTGTTCATGACCCAACCGGCCAGGTTGTGACTGTTGGCAAGCCGATATATGAAAGGCCGGAAACCAACCCCCTGCACTATTCCTTCTATATCAATCCTGATTCTTTTAATAGGAATGCTCCGGCGGCTATTTCAGCAGGCCCGACGCAAGCCACTCATACCAGGAATCCATCCCCGCACCGTCATGCTGGTAACATCGATATTCCTGATCGTGGGGTTGAGGACTTGATCAGCATTCAGGGAGATGCCAATAACGACATCTCCCTGAATGCTTAACCTGAAAATCAGTAGCGGTAAAACTCGCCCTTATATGGTCCATCCTTCTTTACGCCAATATAGGCAGCCTGGGCATCAGTCAGTTCGGTCAGCATGGCGCCCAGAGTCTTAAGCTGCAGACGCGCCACCTTTTCATCAAGCTCCTTGGGCAGGGTATAGACGCCGATCGGGTATTTGCCGGGGTTACAGAAGATCTCCATCTGCGCCAGAGTCTGGTTGGCAAATGACGAGGACATGACGTAGGAGGGGTGGCCGGTGGCGCAGCCGAGGTTGACCAGACGACCTTCGGCCAGCAGAATGATGCGCTTGCCGTCCGGGAAGATGATGTGATCGACCTGGGGCTTGATGTTTTCCCACTGGTACTGTTTCAGCTTGGCAACCTCGATCTCGTTGTCGAAGTGACCGATGTTGCAGACAATGGCGTTGTGCTTCATGGCCTTCATGTGGTCATGGGTGATGACGTCGATATTACCGGTAGTTGTGACGAAGATGTCGGCCTTGTCGGCAGCGTATTCCATGGTTACGACTTTGTAGCCTTCCATGGCAGCCTGCAGTGCACAGATCGGATCGACCTCGGTCACCCAGACCTGGGCCTGGAGACCACGCATGGCCTGGGAGCAGCCTTTGCCCACATCGCCGTAACCGCAGATCACGGCCACCTTGCCGGCCACCATCACGTCAGTGGCGCGTTTGATGCCGTCCATCAGGGATTCGCGACAACCATAGATGTTATCAAATTTTGATTTGGTAACCGAGTCATTGACGTTGATCGCAGGGAACTTGAGAGTTCCCTTCTTGTGCATTTCGTAGAGACGGTGCACACCGGTAGTTGTTTCTTCGGTAACTCCCTTGATGCTGGCGGCGGTCTTGGAATACCAGCCCGGCTGCTCGGCCAGACGCTTCTTGATCGCGGCGAACAGGAACTGCTCTTCCTCGCAGGTCGGATTGGCGATCACGGAAGCATCCTTTTCGGCATCGCTGCCCAGGTGCAGCAGCAGGGTGGCGTCGCCACCGTCGTCCAGGATCATGTTAGGGCTGCCGCCGTCATGCCATTCGAAGATTTTATGGGTGTAATCCCAATAATCAGCCAGTGTCTCACCCTTAATAGCAAAAACAGGGATACCAGCAGCAGCAATGGCGGCAGCGGCATGGTCCTGGGTCGAAAAGATATTGCAGGAAGCCCAGCGCACTTCGGCACCCAGGGCAGTCAACGTCTCAATCAACATGGCGGTCTGAATAGTCATGTGCAGCGAACCGGCGATGCGGGCGCCCTTAAGCGGCTGAGTCTTGGCGAATTCCTCGCGGATCGCCATCAGGCCGGGCATTTCGGTCTCGGCGATGATCATTTCCTTGCGTCCCCAGGCTGCCAGGGACATGTCTGCTACGATGTAATCTTGTGACATGGTTTACTCTCCTTTTGTGGTTAATATGTTCTTGTCGTGTCTTTAACTATGTTTAATGCCTTGAACCAGCAGCACACTCTCCTGCCTTGCCGTACCACTGACCCGCTCTGCGATGATGGTTTTAAAACCTGCCGATTCCAGCCAACTCCGCAGCTCATCCTCCTCGAAACCGAGCCACTGGTCTGCCAACTGTTCCCGCACCCAGTCCTGCTCATGCCGGGCAAGGTCTACCAGCAGCAAAATTCCGCCTGGCGACAACACCCGGCTGATCTCATTCAAAACGTCAACCGGAGCGGCGGCATGGTGCAGCACCATGTTCAGAATCGCACAGTCCGCAGAATTATCGGGCAGCGGCAGATGAGACATTTCCCCCAATCGCAGGTCAACCCCACTCACACCGCTCGCCGCCATTCTGCGGTTCGCCTCGCCAAGCATCTCGGGTGAGTGATCAACACCTATCACGGTGCGTGCCTTGGCTACCAAGGCGGGAAGAAGTCCGCCGGTACCTAATCCTACTTCAACAACAACTTTTCCCTCCGGTACCAGGGTCAACAGTTTTTCGCGATAATCCGGCACCGGCAACAGTGTACGGGCAAGGTCATCCCATTGGCGGGCATGCAGATCGAAGAATTCCTGGCTGCGTCGCCGGCGCTCCTCAAGCGTACGGGCCACTGCTGCCAGATCTTGAGGTCGCTCCGGCAAAGTCTTCAGCTCCTGTTCCAGAGCTGGACGTATGGCTGCGAAAAAATTGTTGTCACCAGCAACCCGGTAATAGCTCCAGGTGCCATGGCGTTTGACGGAAAGAACCCCCGCCTCGGTCAGGATTTTCAGATGCCGTGATATGCGGGACTGCCCCATGCCGAGTATGGCAGTCAGTTCCTGCACGGTAAATTCGCCGCGCAGCAGGATTGCTGTAAGACGAAGACGGCAGGGATCGGCTAGGGCTTTGAAGAATTCGAGCATAGATCATGTTTTCCAATAAGACTATATCAAGTTTTCTTGATATAGCACATTATAAATAACCTGGCAAGTCTCAGGGCACAGATCCATATTTTTCGCGCAGGATGACTTTGCTTATTTTACCGACGCTTGTCTTGTCGATGGCTTCCACAAAGCGCACCCGCAACAATACGACCTGTTTGTTCACCTGTCCCCTGTCGGCGTATTCCCTGACATGGTGACTCAAGATCTTTTCGGTCACACTGCTGCCAGGACGCAGTACTACCAACGCCAACGGTCGCTCACCCCATTTCTCGTCCGTAACCCCAATCACCGCCACTTCAGCCACAGCAGGGTGATGAGCAATGATATCTTCCAACTCCAGTGAGGAGATCCATTCTCCAGCAACCTTGATGACATCCTTGGTCCGGTCGGTGATCTTCACATAACCACGCTGGTCACGCATTGCCACATCGCCAGTATGCAGATAGCCACCCTCCCATAGCCGCTCGGAAGCCTTGTGATCCTTGAGATATCCCTGTGTTAACCATGGTGCCCGCACCACAAGTTCACCTTTGCTGGAATTGTCGCGCGGCAATTCCCGGTGTTCACTGTCCACAATGCGCAGATCAACCAGAGGTATGGATTGTCCGGTTTTACAGCGGATCAGCGCCTGCTCTTCCGACGACAGCTCCAGCATCTCCGGTGTCAAATGGGCAAAGGTCAGGATCGGGCAGGTTTCAGACATGCCGTAGCCGGTAAAAAGATCAATACCCCTTTGCATTGCCTCAATACAAAGGGTCCGTGACATGGCCGCACCTCCGATGATCAGCTTCCACCCGGAAAGATCAATGCGCTGGGCGTGAGGATGCTTGAGCAGCATGTGCAGAATGGTGGGGACACAATGAGAAAAGGTGACCTTCTCCTTTTCAACAAGTTCCAGCAGGTGGTCAGGCACATATCTGCCGGGGTAAACCTGCTTTACACCCAGCATAGTGGCAACATACGGCATTCCCCAGGCGTGGACATGGAACATGGGAGTAATCGGCATGTAGACATCCTGCCGATGGAATCGGCCATGGCTGGCTGTACCCAGGGCAGCAAGGACTCCCAGGCTATGCAGCACCAGCTGACGCTGACTGAAGTACACACCCTTGGGCATGCCGGTGGTCCCGGTGGTATAAAAGGTGGTCGCACGAATATTTTCATCAAAATCAGGAAAATCAAAGGTGGTGGCGGCCTCTTTTAACAACGCCTCGTATTCTCCGTCAAAGGTTATCGTGGTTGCGGGGAGCTTGTCTTCATCATTGAGCACGATGTAGTTTTTAACCGTATCGATTCGCCCGCGAATCTGCTCCAGGATCGGGAGAAATTCGCTGTTGACCAACAGTACGTCATCCTCTGCATGATCGATGGTATAGAGAATCTGTTCCGGAGAAAGTCGAACGTTGATGGTATGCAGTACCGCACCAATCATCGGCACGGCAAAAAAACATTCCAGATACCGGTGAGAATCCCAGTCCATTACTGCCACAGTATCCCCCGGACCAACCCCCAGATTGGTCAATGCATTGGCAAGGCGACGCACCCGCTCATGCAGAGTGCGATAGGTATAGCGGAAGCTGCCACGATAGACGATTTCCTGTTCTGGAGCATCAACCGCGGGACAGAACAAAAGGCTCTTGATCAGCAGTGGATAATCATAAGCGGAGGTGGTGCGGGGAATGCTTGAATCGGGCATATTGAACTCCTTTTGAATACCTTTCAGATATGTGGAAACCGGCTAACCTCAAAAAAAAACCGCCGGAGATTTTTCCGACGGCTTTCCCATAGTGCATGAGGTTCTATCCCTCTAAGCCTCCGGCTGTTCACCAAAAAGCTCGTCAAAAATGGCTTGCACGGTTGTGATGCGGTCCGCCTTCCAGGCATTGGTACCGCAAAAGACCAGTCCGGTTTCCGTATCACCCCGCTGGGCACGATCGAGGGACGAGACGATGCAGAAACGATCCCCGGTCTCCTTGTAGGTGCACTTCTTGAGACAACCCAACATGCATGACGTATCGTAATCCAGGTCATGCTGCCGGATCTGGTCTTTATTGGTGATAATCGCACGCCCCGGCAGACCGGCCGGGCTCATGATCAGCCCGATGTCCTCCTGGTTGCACGCCATGTATTTCTGCTTGAAAGCCTCATCCGCATCGCACTCTTCGGTACAGACAAAGCGGCTGGCCATCTGTACACCGTCTGCGCCTTCGGCCAGAGCGTGTTCAACATCGGCACGGTCCCAGATGCCGCCTGCAGCAATGATCGGTATTTCGGTGCCGTATTCGCGGCGAAAGAACTCCTTTACCTGTCGGACAGTGTCGTACTGGTCATATTCACCTGTGCCGATATTCTCGATTTTCTCACCCAGGTGACCGCCAGCTGTATCGGGATCTTCCACGACCACCGCATCCGGCAGACGCTGGTAAGACTTCTGCCATTTGCGGGCAATCAGCTGAGCCGCCCGCACAGATGACACGATCGGTACCAGCGCAACATCAGGATGATCCGCGGTCAGCTCCGGCAAGCCCATAGGAAGCCCTGCCCCGCAGACGATCACTTTGGCGCCACCCTCAACAGCCGCCCTGACCAGCTGTTCATAATCGGTCAGCGCCACCATCACGTTGACACCTATGATACCATCAGGAGCAATTTCATAGGCTTTGGCAAGTTCAGCCTTGAATGCCTCTGCATCAGCTTGAAAATAGTTTCTGCCATCATAAAGGCCGCTATTGAGAGCAATTCCCGGCGCTGCCACCAACCCCACACCGCCGCATTTTGCCACATGCCCAGCCAGACTGCCGGCGGATATGCGTACCCCCATACCACCTTGAATGAGGGGGTATCGAGAGATGTGTTTACCAATGCGAAGTGGTTGCGTCATGGGTTCCTCCTGCTGGGCATAAAATTACTACAAAGCATACCAGCTGCACTGCATACTTTTTGTAATAGTTTTGTAAAATCATAATTCATCGAGTTTCATCAATTACTTTCCAGAAATGTAATGCCTGTATCACTGTATAGGAGAAGGCTGGAATCACAGCGGATGGTATCAAATACCAACTCAATGATCTGAGTGAAAAAGGTGTTATCAAACGCGTCGGGGCCAGATTGGGGTGGGCACTGGGAAACAATGGGGTATGAAAATCACCGCTAATTTTTTAATTCTAGACAGGAAAGGTGGTTCTAAGGGGGGTGAAAAGCGGAAACTGGACTTAGGCATTATGATGTCAGGGTTGCGTTGGTTCCGACCTCAGAAGAATTTTTTTTTATTATGATAGTCTTCGTACTAATCCCTCAGAGACGCTGCTTGTTATGCATAGAGTCTGCGAACTTTATTACGTCCGATTAAGCCGTCGTATAGCTTGTAGTTGCCTGTTTCCTTACGGATACGGCCAGCCGGGATCGCAGGAGTGATTCTGAGGCTGGCAGCAAAATTGTAGATAGCCTGCGTTGTAGGCCTTTTTCCAAATTGAGCTGCCTGCCATGACTCCGGTGGAATCAGCGCATCTGAAGCCCAACGATCCGCATCACCCTCGAAGACATCAAGGCTTGCCTGCTCAAGGTCATCGAAAAAGGCTGTTTCTTCTCCATCAAAATGAAGCGCGATATGTGCCAACTCATGACTGAGGGTAAACCAGAAATTGTCCAATCTGTCATGACGAAGTGTTACCGCAACAAGTGGCGAACCATCCGGTAATTTTATGGCGGCGCCATCCAGATGGGTATGTTTCAGATGGTTTTCTACAACAAAATGAATACCGTTTTTTAGAAGAAACTCCCGCGCCAATAATGGGCCTTCATCCAAATAACTCAGGCGAACCAGATCGCGGACAAAATCATGAGTGACAGTTCCCTTCTGGTATTTTGGCACCTTCTGTTCCATTGCCAAAAGAGATACCCGAATCCTCCATGCAGTCAATGCATAACGATCAGCATCACTTCCCGAGCGCACATGCTGACGGAGAAGCGCTGGTTGCGGCACTTCGAAACCAAGTGAGCCCGCCCAGGCTGTAAGTAATTCACCCGCCTGTTTTTTTGCCTCGGCAACGGTGCCGTGAAAATCCTGGAACCAGTTCCGTTTAAGCATTTCTGCAAGTGGAAATCTGTCCCATTCAATGCATTCTGCTGCAGGTATAATCTGCGCACCAGGCTCTTTCAACAGCACCTCTGCCGGGATTCCCAACCCTTCATGAAGCTTGCGGATCATGCTGATGCTCAGAGGGCGTTGATGTGACAGCACCTCTGAAACCTTGCTGCGGCTGCCGATATAGGGAATCAGGTCTTTTTGTTTCAGTCCCGCCTGCTCCATACGGAACTTAATTGCTTCGACCGGATCAGGCAGGTCTATCGGATAAAGTGATTCCTCATAGGTATGGACCAGAAGCACCAGCAGCTCAAGCCGGTCTCTATCGGGCTTTGCGCTGTCCATCAGCTTCTCGATCTCAGCAAGAGCCGTTTCGTACTCTTCTTCTGTTTTCAAGACCTTGAGTTTCATAATTACACCTAAAATTTTTGTTTATCGTAGTCGGCATGGGTGCCGAACCACTTGATGAAGACAACTTGTGACAGATAATCAACCTTCACAACCAGCCGGTATCGATTTCCCTTTATGTTAAAGATGACAATGTTTTTGTGTAAGAAACTGGCGCTGGGGTAGCGATCCTTTATGTCCTGGGGACCATTCCAGGCAGCCTTGTCAACATCGTGATACCAGGTATCGAGCTGGCTTTTAGCGTCACCGAATCTAATTCCATATTCGATTAGCGTTTTTCTCTTGATGACATTCATGAGGAGGGAGTTTCCGCAACCATAATTATTACCACAATATTCCCAAAATGGGAATTCATATTATCAATCCACGAAAATATTCCTTAATTGGGACAACCTGACAAGTTGATCTTGGCATAGCCTCATCAACTAACCGTGACCTGTCCGTTCATCAGCATGGGGAGTAGCCAGTCGCGGAGTTGGGCGAGTTGCTGGTTTTCCTGCTCAAGCGTATCTTGACGTTTGAAGATGGGCTCGACTGAATTTGTAAATTGCTCGACAACATCCGATTTAGGCAAGCATACCTTTACCGTCTTCAGCACCGTGCCCGAAATCTCTTTGAAGGTAGAACCGGAAGCGTACTGAGTGATGACCTTCATCGAATTCTTTACGGTGTAATAGATGAACGCTGTTGAGTAACCGTTGGTGGGCACAAACGATTTAAACCCCTGATTGGTGGTCACTTCATTCCGCGCAATGGCCATGTATCCGATGGGGGCTCTGGAGCTGAGCAAGACAGTGCCCACAGGGAATTTTTTCAGCGAGGCATCCTTGAAGCCCTTGTCGGATATGTCCTGTGCTCCACGAGTAATGAACTTGTTTCCCTGGTTGTCAGACAAATCATTCGGGGTAATCCAAGGTGTCCCGTTTGTGGTGAAATTGTCTGCTTTTTTCGTGGATGGCGTACTACCGCCGACAATCTGCCCTAAATCGTCCAAAGCACCGTCCTCCCAACACATCGGGATTTCCCGTTTCAGTGTGGAGTTGTAGACCATCTTGCCGCCGGAGGATTTGTAGGGCTTGCCGTTTTTGTCGGGGAAGTCGAACTGGATGAACCAATAGTCGTACAGGGTTTTGACCATGGCCTCCAGCTCGGTATTGATGCGGTTGTTGCAGTCGATTTTGGCATCGAGGGCGGAGAGAGCGGCAGCGATTTTCCTTTGTTCTTCTACCTTTGGTAAGGGGGCAGTAACGGCGTATATTCTCTCCGGCGAAGTGTGCTTGACCTTCGAGCCAGAGGAAGTCAGGCGGATTTGTTCCCGAACAGAACTGGTTTGAAACAGGTAGTAAACAAAAATTCGGTCTAGTAGTTTTGGTTCAGCGGTAATCAAACCTAGCCGTTGATTGTGGAGATACAGATTATCGTTTGGCACAAAGGCGCAACTTCCAAGCAAGCCCTCGGCCTGCTCGGTCATGGCGACAATTAGATCACCTTTGTTGTGTAGGTAATCCTTTGGAACCTCACCAATGTAGAATTTCTCTTTTCCTGCTTGCCTCTTGAAGCCGCCCTCTTCATAAAAGTTGCCTGGAGTCAGAACAATATAGTCACCAACGTCAGAGAAATATTCGCCCTTAAATGGATAGCCATGCTTGATGTGGAGTTTTCCTTGAAGTGAGGAAACAGGCCACTTACTCATACCGCAACCCCGCCAATTGCTTCCGAATCTCCTGCTCCAGCCCCGCCGACTCCTTGAACAGCTTATCCAGATTGTCGCTGAAACCCCGTATCTTCTCGGCGAACTGCGCCGGCGTCAGCTCGACATACTCGATCTTCACATCAAAGTACTGTCCGGCACTCAAGCTGTAATTTTTGGCGGCAATCTCGTCGTAGCCGATTACCACCGAGAAATCCTCCACCGCCTGTTTGCCGTTAAAGGTGGCAATAACTCGGTCTTCCTCATCCTCGGAAAGCAGTGTCTTCTGATTCTTGCCGTCTTTGACCTTTGTGCCGAGGCCGGAGGCGTCGATCAGTACCACCTTGTCCTTGTTGCTGGCGTCAATGAAGAGGATCGAAACATTGGTGCCGGTGGTGGCAAAGATATTGCTCGGCATGGAAACCACTCCGGCCAACATCCGCTCGTTCACGAGCTTTTCACGTATCTTGCGGTCTATGCCCGACTGGGCGGTAATGAAGCCGGTGGGCACCACCACCGCTGCCTTGCCGCCCGGTTTGAGCGAATGGATGATGTGCTGCAAAAAGAGCTGGTAGATGGCCATCTTTTCCACGGCCTGTTTGGGAATGTTCGGCACCCCGGCGAAGAAGCGGGTTTGATGTTCCTTAGTGTCCAACTCGTTGCGGAAATCGCTGAAATCCATCTTGAAGGGTGGATTGCTGACGATGTAGTCAAACTTCCTGAGCGCCTTGCCGTCCCGGTGGTACGGGTGCGTCAAGGTGTTACCCTGGATGATGTTGGGGATGGAGTGGACCAGGTTGTTCAGGATCAGGTTCAGCCGCAGCAGGCTTGATGACTTCTGCGAGATGTCCTGGGAATAGATGGCGCAGCGCTGCTCGCCGATGGCGTGGGCCAGGCTCATCAGCAGCGTTCCCGACCCGGCCGAGGGATCGTAACAGCTGACGTTGGCAACCTTACCCCGCCGCGCCTCCGGCACCAGGATGGCGGCCATAATCTTTGCCACGGCATGGGGGGTGTAGTATTCGGCGTACTTGCCGCCACTGTCCTTGTTGTAGTCTTTAATCAGGTATTCGAAGAGCGCAGCGTAGAAATCGTACTTCTGGGTAAAAATGCGCTCGAAGCTGAAATCTACAAGTTTGTTAATGATGGCACGGCAGAAGTCGTCGCGCTTGGAAACATCGGAGATGAACTCGCTTACGCGATCGAACAGGGTGACTTTGGCGCCGCCGTCGGTTTTGACGGCAAAGATGTCGTTGTTAGTGATGGCGATGTCGCGCAGGGTATCGTCAAACAGCTTGGCAAACTCCGGCGCATTCTGGCTGCTAAACAAATGGGCGATGAAGTGCTCAGGTTTCAGTCGGGCGGTGTCCGGTCCCATCTGCAGTTGCATCATCTCCAGTTCGTCAGAGGAGAGGGCTGTGACGGCCTGCTCCCAGCTTTTAGCCTTGGCTAGTTTGGGGTCGATGCGCTTTGCTTCAAACGCAAATTTGTCGTTTAGAAATTTGTAAAGAAAGACCTGGGTAATGATCTTGAACTCGTTGCCGTCGTTACCGAGTCCATAGGCGGCACAGATCCCCTTAAGGCTGTCTATCAGTTGCCGGGTTCTTTTTTCGAAATCCTGGGTTACCACGCATGTACTCCTGTTCTGTTACCTGATGCGTATTCATTCATATATTCGGTCACTACCAGCCGGTTGATGGTGCGGGAAGCGTCCGGGTTGAGCTTGATGCTACGGCGATTTCGGAACTCGCCGATGACCAGCGGCATCATCATCCGCTCAAAATAGCTTTCATTGGCCAGCAGCTGGGTGTTCTGCAGTACCTGGTCGTCGGCCTGCTGTTTGACGCCAGTGAGTGCTTCGAATATGCGGCGCTCGGATTCCGTGAGCAGGTGGTGCTCCAGCAGCCGCTTGTGAATGCGGGTGTATTTGACATCCCCCAGGTACTTGGCCCGCAGCTGGTTGTTCTGCCGGTTCAGCTCCTTGACCTGTTCGTGGATAGCGTTAAGCGCACCGATGTTGGCATTCATTTCTTCCTGTGTCACCTCATTAAGTTTCTTCATCTTGAACAACCGCTCCAGTTCTTCCTTCAAGGTGATAAACTTGGGGTCCTGCTGGTCAAAGTTGTCAGCAAGAGCCTCGCGGGTCTGTCGCAGGGTGCTCTTCAGCTTGTCGGCCAACACAAGCTCTTCTTCCCTGACCTTGGTAAACAGGAACAGTACTTCCTCCAAGGCGACATTGAGCAGATTTGTTGTGTCGGCGCAGTTTTCGATGATCTCCTTCAAGTTCAACAAGTCAAGGTGGTTGCTGGCTTCGCGGTAAAGCTGGTTGAGCTTCTGGAAATCGAGCTGTTGCAAGAATTCGTATTTGCCTTGCAGGCGAATCACGTTGTAGAGGCTGCGGGCATCGGCAAGGGCTTTCTTAAGGGCCAGCACCGTGGCGCGATCCTGAATCTGGCTGATCTGCTGCGAGAAGATCTCAGCATTTTCTATGTCAAAGCGAAATAGGATGTCCTTGATCTGCTCGATTTCCTGTGCAATCTCATCAGCAGACTTGAACAGGTGGGAGTAGTGCTCGAGCTCGTCACCCAGCTCGGCCTGTAACTCATCGAAATAGGCTTTGTTGGTAGCGTCGAACTCTTTGCGAATATCGGCAAAATCGACCACGTAGCCATAGCGGAAATCTTTATAAGGGCGGTTAACACGGGTCAATGCCTGGAGCAGGTTGTGTTTGCGGATTACCCGGCCCAGGTAGAGCTTTTTCAAGCGCTTGGCATCAAAACCGGTGAGCAGCATGTTGTAGACGAAGAGCAGGTCAATTGTGCCAGCCTTGAACTCCTCCACCCACTCTTTGCGTTCTTCTTTGCTGCCGATATCGTGCAGAATCAGCGCGGCTCTTTTTAGCTTGTTGGCCTGCTTATGCTGTGCCGCATAGGTCGGCGATGGATCGGCGGCTAGCGGCAGATCGGAATGATATCCATCGCTGGCTTGCGGGGTTAGCTCAATAACCTTTGCCGTATCGCGTTTCTGGAAAATTTCGAACATCTGCTTTGCCTGCTCGGAACTGTCACAGATAACCATGCCGCCGATGGAAGGGTTGTTCAGCGCTCCCCGGCTTTTTTCAAAATCTTTGATGATGTAATCAAGCATCGGCTCAACAAAGCGGGGATGGGCGTAAACAAGCTTTCTGTCGATGTCGCCCTGCTGAAGTTCCACGGCTGCCAAAGCTTCCTTCAGTGAAAGTTTATAGTTGGTGGCGATCTCCTCGCGGATCAGGCGCAGAGTGTAGCCGTCGGCGATGGAGGCGTTGTAGTAGTATTTGTGGATGTAATCGCCGAACAGAGCGCGGGAATTGTAGTCATCCCCCAACAACGGCGTGCCGGTTAGGCCAATCTTAATGGCGTTCTGGTCCGACTGGCTGAGATTGGCGAGAAAACTACCCTTTGGGTTGTAGCTGCGGTGAACCTCGTCGAGGAAGTAGACCCGCTGGATACTGACGTCGTAATCCTCTGTGCGAACCACATCCGGGTCATCCTGGAATTTCTGAATATTGACTACGGTTATCTCAGGTCTGCCGGTGTGATTATGCAGCGCCTTGGTGGCCTTGATGTCACGGGCGAAGGCCTCGCGGGTGTCGATGGTGTAGACTGTCAGACCTCGGCTGGAAAATTCGCGCTGCGCCTGAATCAGCAGGTCGATCCGATCTACAATGAAGTAGAATTTTGGGATGATGGCGCGTCGCTGAAAGTAATCGGTCAAAAAGCGCACGTTGTAGTAGGCCAGCGCGGTCTTGCCGCTCCCCTGAGTGTGCCAGATTATCCCTTTACGCACTCCGGCATCGAGTTTTCTTTCGATGGCTTTGGTGGCAAAGATCTGAGGGTACCGCATGACATGTTTGTGCAGTCCGTCGGCCTCGTTCACATAGGCCAAGGCATATTGCAGCAAAAACGAGAGACGGTCGCGGCTGAACAGAGACGTGCACATCCGGTTGGTTGGGGTGTCGGGGGACTTATTGCTGAGAAACTCGGGGCTGTGCTTGATGATGTTCAGGTTGTTGTCGCGGAGAACTTCGTTTTCAACTGCGTCGTCCTCTCCAGACAGTAGGTCGGCCAAGTTAAGCTCTTCCTCTTCCCGGAAGTAGTTGAAGGTTGGTGCGTCATAGGACGGACTGGCGTAAAAAGCGCCCTCAATCGGCTGCGGCGAGCCGTCGTCATACTCCATGTTGTTGGAGAACACCATCAGTTGAGTGATATTTATAAAACGGCGAAAACGGGGATTCCGGCAGCGCGTGATAATACGGTTACGTTCGGCCAAAATACCTTCTCGGTTGTTGGGCTTTTTGACCTCGATGAAAACGAGCGGCATACCATTAATGAGCAAAGTGATATCCGGTCGGAACTCATCATCCCCGTTTTTACAGGTCAGCTCGGTGACCACATGAAAGCTGTTGTTGGAAAAGTCGGTAAAATCGAGCAGCTTAATACCTGAACGTTCGGTCATCCTTTCGTAAAAGGCTTTGCCCAGATCTTCGTTATCCAACAACAAGTTGACATCTGCCTGTAATCGTTCGATGCCCTCACAGTCAATGCCGGGGTTAATCTTGGCGATGGCCTCGCGAAACAGGTCAGGAAAGATATTGGTCTCTTCATCCCATTTGGCGTACTTGAGAGAGATATATTGGTAACCAAGCCTGACCAGATGCAGCATGCAAGGGATTTTAACGCGAGAGTCTTCTGTAAATTTCATTTGCCCTCAATTTTCAACCCTGGAGAAAATCAGTAGGTTACCCTCATAGATACATCAAGGGGGAAGATAAAAGTGAGCGTCCCCGAACACAACCCAAATAAAAAGCCTGCCCTCAATATAAAAGGCAGGCTTTGTCGTTAATGCCACTTCGACAGCCCCACCATCCCCTCTTACTATCTCACCCCTTTGGGAGAAAGTATTCTTTTCCCTCTCCTTCTGGAGAGGTGGCCAAAGGCCGGATGAAGGGGACTGGAAGCTTTGTGCCATCAGGTTTCCCTGACTTTACCTTTTCGGTGACCATCTAAATATGAGAGTGAACTGGGCGGGACTATACCCCTAATGAAGTAAGGAGGTCAAACAGGGAATCATTAAAAAAGAACGCTTTGATTGCAAGCAGTCGGGCTTAAGACGTAGAAAGGCCGCTTCCTCACCAGGGAGCAGCCTTTCTACATGTTGATGCTATAGAGTTTAGCCTGCTTTTAGAAGATAAGCCTCGAAATCCCATATGCCACCACCGTCGATACGCTGACACCGATCAGACCAGGAATCATGAAACTGTGGTTGAGCAGGTATTTTCCGATGCGCGTTGTGCCGGTGCGGTCCATGTTGATGGCGGCCAGGTCACTTGGGTAGAAAGCGAAGAAGAAGTAGGCGTAGCTGGCAGGCATCAGGCCGAGCAGCAGCGGAATCGGCAACCCCAGAGCGAGACCCAGGGGAAGGGTGATGGCCAGAGTCGCGGCCTGGCTTTTTACAAAAGCCGAGATGCAGAAGGTGGCAATGGCAAAGGTCCAGGGAGCAATTTTGACCATGATGCCGATGTTGTCGATGAGGAATTTCTTGTTCGCGGAGATGAAGGTATCACTCATCCAGGCGATGCCGAAGATGGATACAACCGCGATCATTCCGGCGATGAACACGCTGGAGTGGGCGATATCCTTGGCTTTGACGTCAGCAGTGAACATGATGAACGCGCCATAGGCAAGCATGACGAACTGGACAACCGTGGTCATTGCAATCGGCTTTTTGTCAGCCCCCATCGGCAGCAGTTCAGGGAAACTGGCCAGCAAAATAATCGATCCGACACCGGCGAAGAACAGAGCAACGGAGATCTTTGCTGTAGTGGAAATTTTCTTGTCCAGTGTGGTCACATCAGCATCAAGAGCTTTTTTGAAATCCGGGTCCTGAAGGCGGGCCTGAAACTCCGGATCCTTATCCAGATCCTTGCCGCGGTTGAAGCTCCATGCTGCTGCAGCCAGCACTCCAAGTACCCCGGCCGGCATGGTCACGGAGATGATATCGATCAGAGTCACATGATATCCCGCCTTAGCTGCAAAGCCGAGGAAGAAGGTGACCGCTGCTGCAACCGGGCTTGCTGTGATACCCATCTGGGAGGCGACACTGGAAATGGCCATGGGGCGCTCGGGACGGATTTTGGTCTTAAGTGCCACGTCCGAAATTACCGGCAGCAGCGCATAGACAGCGTGGCCGGTTCCGCAGCAGACCGTCAGAAAGAAGGTCGAAAGCGGTGCCAGGATGGTCACGTATTTGGGGTGAGCGCGCAGCATTTTTTCGGTCAACTGCACCAGGTAATCGAGGCCGCCGGCCACCTGCAGAGTGGCTGAGGCGGTCACCACCGCCAGGATAATCAGCATGACTGCGATAGGCGGTTCGGAGGGAGGGCTGCGGAAGCCTAACACCAACAGTGAAACGCCGAGGCCGCCGATCATGCCGAGAGCAACGCCCCCCCTGCGAATGCCGATCAGAACGGCACCCAATACGAGTATGAATTGAATCCAGAACATTGCCATGACGTCCTCCACTTTGAAAACTGAGATTGGCGAACCGCTGACGGCCGCTCCTTCTGTTCTCATGAGAGCATGGACAATGCCAATGCGCTTAATTTGCACAAGCTGTCGAATTTATAGCTTTTTCAGAAACAAGCACAAAAGAAACCCCCATAACCGGAAGTTATGGGGGCAGAGGTCTGACTGCCGGCAAACCTGAATTCAAAAGGTTTACTGCAGATATGATCAATGGTTATGACTATAACCGCTGGTTATGGGGGTTTGATAAGGCGTGAAAAATGGATGTATCGGGGAAAGAGTTTTCATTCCTTAAGCAGCTTCAAGCGTTTGGAAAGCGCCGGCTGGGAAATGCCCAGCAGTCGCGCGGCCAGAGTCTGATTGCCGCTGGCCCGCTCCATGGCTTCCATTACCAGGAAAGCCGCAGCATCGGTGAAAGTGGGAAGTTCGTCAAACCCGGCGAACGGATTTTGACGGGTTGCTCCGCCAGCAGGGGTACTGCACTGGTACTGCAGACGCTCGATGCTTTGGATAAAGGAATCCATCGAAAGCATCCGATCACGATGAACGCTTACGGCATCAAAGACCATGGCTTTAAGCTCCCTAATATTGCCGGGGAAACAGTAGGTCGCGAGGTACTGCGCCAGGCCTTTGGGATGAGTCGGTTTTTTCTTGCCTAGCGTTTGGGCCGCTTCTGCCAGAAAATGTTCGAGCAGCAGGGGGATGTCACCAGTTCGCTCCCGCAGCGGCGGGATGTGCACCCGATGGGTGCGCAGACGGAAATACAGATCCCGGCGGAATGCACCGCTCCCCTCTTTCTCCGCGAGGTTCTGGTGGGTCGCAACAATGATGCGAGCCTTGAGGCTTTTGGGTAGATCGCTTCCCAGCGGGAAGTATTCCCCCTCCTGCAGCAGACGCAAAAGCTTGACCTGGGAGGGGATGCTCAAGTCGCCGATTTCATCCAGAAACAACGTGCCGCCAGCCGCCTCCTCGATCATGCCGCGCCGAACCTGTTCAGCCCCTGTAAAGGCGCCTCGCACATGCCCGAAGAGGGTGTCGCTGAACACCGTATCATCAAGGCCTGCCACATTGACCGTGACCAGCTTGCCGCGACAACCGCTCAGGATGTGGGCGGCCCGGGCAACCAACTCCTTGCCGACACCACTCTCACCGGTGATCAGCAGCGGTTGCGGACTTTTGGCCACAGCCTCCACGTAGGAAAAGATATCCAACATCGCCCTGTCAGCGGTAACAATGCTGGAGAACGCCTCGGGATGACGCAGCTCCCGAGATACCAGCCGACCGGCAAGTTCCTGGTACTCCCGCCGCATCTCAACCATTCTTACCGCTCTGAGCACGCTCCCTACAATGCGATCCTCTTCATCGGTCTTGATGCAGTAATCAAAGGCGCCCAGCTTCATGCAACGTACAACCGTCTCCACCTGATTCAGGCCGCTGACAACGATAACCGCCACCTCCGGATGCCGCTCTGCAATTCGTTCGAGCAGTTGCTCTCCAGAAACGTGCGGCATGGTCAGGTCAAGCATGACCACACCGGTCGAAACTTTTTCAAGAATATCCATTACCTGAAGGCTGTCGCTGCAAGTCAGGATGTTGCTGATGCGACCGCGGGACTCAAGTGTCAAAGCCAGAGAACTGAGCCAGTCAGGTTCATCATCTACCAGCAGAACCGGAAAATTTGGATATATGGCATCACTCACGGGATGTATCCTCTCTGTATTCCGGCAGTGTAAGAGTAACCGTAGTTCCGCTGCCGGGGATCGATTCAAAATTCATCGTACCGCCGTGTTCCTTGACAATCCCCGCGGAAACCGACAGTCCAAGGCCGGTACCCCCCTGGTCCCGTTTGGTGGTGAAGAAGGGGTCGGTGAGTCGGGAGATGTTTTCCGGACTGATGCCGCTTCCTTCATCAGTAAGGGTAAGCACAACTTTTCCGGAATCAGCATCATAGCCCGTGGTTAACTGTATGCCTCGGCCGGTATCCGGCAGCGCCTGGCAAGCGTTGAGAACCAAGTTGACCAGCACCTGTTCAATACGTTGAACATTTCCACGAACTGGAGGCAGAGGAGTGTATCTGGCATTGAAGCGTGTTGTGGCCTTGCGGATGGAAGGCTCCACCAGCCGCACGGCAGCCTGGGCCACTGCATTCAGATCAACCGTTTCATTACCGGCAGAATCATCTCGCCGGGCAAAGTCCTTGAGATCATCCACAATGCGTTTGATCCGCTTGCCGGCATCGTGCAGTTTGTCAAGACTGCGCGGCACCTCTTCCCGCATCCGCGAATAAGGCAGGCCACCACAGCTGAAATCGCCATTCTCACGATAATATTGTTCCAGAACCTTGGAAGCGTCAGCATGAAACCTCTTCAGAATCGGCACCTCCAACAGAATCAACCCCGTTGGGTTATTGATTTCGTGGGCCACTCCGGAGACAAGTATCCCGAGGGCCGCCATCTTGTCTGCCTGGATCAGTTGCTGCTGGTTAAGCAGCAATTCCTCTTCGGCATGTCGCCGCTCAGTGATCTCCCGCGTCAGATCAGCAGTACGCCTGGTAACCTGACCGTGCAGGGTACGCGACCAGAGAGCAAAACCTCCCAATAGCACCACCAGCGGAATTACCACCACCGCAGCATATTTGGCAAGAACACGCGGAGTGATTTGATTCGGCTCCAGCACCCCCAGCCATTTGTTGTAGATGACCTCATACTGGCCGGTTTTTTTCAGAATCGCCAATCCTTCATTGAAACGGGAGAGCAACTCCTCATTGCCTTTGTCCACAGCATAACAGTAACGGTGGCTGGCAACATTACGTATCGCCGGCAGCAGATTGGTAAGCTTGAGCTCACGCATGATGTACATGCCGGGCACAATCGCGACCACCGCATAATCGGTTTTGCCGGCAGCCAGCTGACGCATGGCCTCTGCCGGCGTTTCGGTCAGGATCAGCCGGGCCCCGAGCCCTTGGTGCACCAGGTAATCATGCATGATACCGCCGCGGTGAACTGCCACACTCCTCCCCCGCAACTCTTCCAGTGAATTTATCAAGGGAGAGTCGCGACGGGCAAAAACCGCATGGTTGACAACCGTATGAGGCAGAGAAAAGTCAACTTCCTTTGTCCGCTCCTCTGACCATGACATGCCCTGAAGCACGTCCACCTTGCGGCTCTGCAGTGCATCACGCATCTCCGACCAGCTACCCAGGCGGAATTCGACCTTAAAACCCATCACTTCCGCAATTGCTTTGGTCAGTTCCACATTATAGCCGGCCGGCTGGCCGTCTTTATCGATAAATTCATAGGGAGGGTAATCACGGTCGCCCCCCACGATAATAGCGGATCTGGCCATATCCGGCCCGGCAAAGGACTGCACGGGAAACAGCAAGAGAGCCAGCCAGAACAACAGGGAAATTGGATGAAATCGGGCTGAAGCAGATTGGTGAGGTATGGACGACATAAGGAAACTGGCCATTGAGAAGCCTGCCTTTCCACATCGTAGACTGGATGCTGAGGAAGAGCCTGAAGAGTATTTAGAATAGCACAGCGAGAGGTCAATCACCGGCAGGAAAATAATACAGGAATCTCCCGGGCACAAAAAAAGGGGGGCAAATAGCCCCCCTCTCATTACTCAACAAATTCAGGGATTAGTGACTGCCCCCGATGAAGGCCATGATCATCAGTATCAGCAGGGCCAGCCCGGTGAACAATGCAATGAAGCCGAATCCTTTGACGAGGAAGTCATAGACCACACCGCTGGTACGTTTGCAGGCAAACTTTTCAGTGATACCAGCTGCTTCATAGCGTTTCCACTGATCGCCTCGCTCCTCAAGCATCTCTTCTTTGCCGATCTGGCCATTGAAGATAACGAAGTCCATGGGGAATTTCTCGGGACGTCCATGGGTATTGAAGAAGTGGACCGAGAAGATGAACCCGGTGGCCAGCAAAGCTTCGTCGGAGTGGATGATGGTGGCCACGTTAAAGGCCCAGCCCGGCAGAATCATGCCGAAGATTTCCGGGAACCAGAGCATCAGACCTGATCCGCCGATGGCAAACATACCCCAGAAGACTGCGATGAAGTCGAATTTTTCCCAGTAAGTCCAGCGTTCGAAGGTCGGCTTCGGCCCTCTGAACAGGAACCATCTTACCATGTTGACCACATCAGTGATGTCGCGCAGGTTCGGGCAGAGTGAGTCGGGACCGAACAGGCGCTGCAGGAAGTTGCCCGGGATATCCTTGCGAATGAAGAGGAAGTTGATGCTCATTACCAGTGCCATTGCAAAATATACAAAGGTGATACCGGCGCAGTAACGATGAATCAGACCGGCATTTGCAGAACCGCCGTACATGTTCATCATCGACACGGCCCAGTGCTGGTCGCTGAACTTGAGCGGCAGACCGGTCAGAGAGAGACCCAGGAAGCTGGTTATTACCAGAATATGCATGAAAATGTGGATGCGGTTAAATCGACGGTACTGCTTGTGAGCATCAGGCATGACATGATGGTGTTCACCGCTCTGCAGCTTATCGGCTTTCTCGCGGTTTTCAACAAAGCCACGGAACATCCAGAGCAGCGTATGGATCCAGAACACACCGAATGTACCGACCAACAGGCCGGTCATGGCGATGAATGTGTAGTAGAGAATTGGGTACTTTTCACGATCGCTATGCTCACCATGTGCATAGAACTTGGTGAAAAGAGGTGTTGCTCTGGTATGACATTTGGCACAGCTTTTAACAAGATTGGCCGGATTTACGCTGGATTCAGGGTCGTCCTTGGGCAGAACCGAGTGGGCGGTATGGCAGTCGGCACAGCCGGCAACCTTTTCTGGGAAGCCGAGGCGGTAGTTCTTGCCGTGATAACTTTCCATGTATGACTTGACAGCAACTGTCGTAACTTTGTTTTTTGCCATCAGCTTTTCATCACTGTGGCACTTCATACAGACTTTAGTATGGAATTCTCTGTTTGAATGGCTTTTAGGATCGCCCAGCGGTTTGATCTCGTGCAGGTTATGGCAATCGCTACAAGCGGCGGAATCCATGTTTCCGGCTGCGACAGCCTTGCCGTGAACTGACTTCTGGTACACTGCCAACTTGTCGTGGCACTGGATGCATTTTGCAACTACCTTGCGCTTATCTTTTTTCCAGTAGGTGTGGGTATGGATGTCGGTGTGGCAGTCGGCGCACATGACACCTTTGGCGATATGCACGCTGCCGTAGTGCTCGGCATTTTCCTTCTTGTGGCAGCGCTCGCACTGTACCTTTTGGACCTTGATCTCTTTTCTCATGTGCTTGGCGAGATCAGTAATATCAATGTGGCAACTGGTGCAGGCGTTTTTACCATGTACCGATGCTGCAAAGGAGTGGATGGATATCTTTTCGCTATGACATCCCAGACAGGTTGCCGGATCGATGGCCATACCCTGCTCGGCCATTGAAGTCCCGGCCCATACGGACAACAGCATCAAGACAGGCAGAAAACGACTGAACAACATGCGCATACGAACTCCTCCATTGGTAAAAATAAATGAGAAACATAGGGTGTATAAAATCCATATACAACTACACAAAAGAATAGGGAAATGCAACGAAAATTGAATACAGTATACAGTTTAGGACCAAAATTATCTCTTTGTTACGAAGAGTTGCAGGAAGAGCATTCCTTAAGCTCCGAAAAGCCTGATTTATAAATAGAGTCACCTTGACTTTGAAGTGGCCTTTTGCTAGCGTAATCTCCTTTGTATAAATTAGAATCGTGAATGCAGCAGTACACGAATTGATTCAGGAGCAGGCAATGACAAAAAAACTTTTCATTCCGGGCCCCGTGCCTGTTCATCCCGACATTCTCGCCGCAATGGCTACCCCCATGATCGGGCACCGCATGAAAGAATATGCGGAGCTGCATGGCCGTGTTACTGCGGGACTCAAAAAATTGCTATTTACCGAGGACAGGGTTTTTCTGGCGACTTCCAGCGCTTTCGGAGTGATGGAAGGCGCCATACGCAACCTGGTAGGCACCCGCTGCGCAAACTTCTGCAACGGCGCATTTTCCGACAAATGGCATGATGTCACATTGCGTTGCGGCAAGCAGGCAGATGCCTTCCGTTTCGACTGGGGCAGACCGGTCACCCCGGAAGCTGTTGATAAGGCACTCGCAACCGGAATGTATGACAGCATGACCATGATTCACAATGAAACATCGACCGGCGTAATGTCACCGCTGACAGAAATCGCCGAGGTAATGCGCAAATATCCGGAAGTCATGTTTATCGTAGATACTGTTTCATCAATGAGTGCATTGAAAATACCGGTTACTGAACTGGGTATCGACAGTTGCATTTTTGGGGTCCAGAAAGCATTCGCCCTCCCCCCGGGCCTGACAGTTTTCACCGCCAGTGAAAAAGCTCTCAAGCGGGCCGCCGGCATCGAAGGGCGTGGCTATTACTTTGATTATCTTGAATTTGCGTCCAACGATGACAAAAACAACACGCCGTCGACACCATGCATTTCTCTCGTATATGCAATGGACCGCCAGTTGGAACGCATGTCCGCTGAAGGTTTGGAAAACCGCTGGAGCCGGCACCGGGAATTGGCCGATTATGTTCGTGGCTGGCTTGCCTCCCGTGGCTTCGAGCTCTTCCCCGAATCCGGTAGTGCTTCGCTCACCCTGACCTGTGCCCGCAATACACGTAATATTGACTTGGCGGAGCTAAAAAAACAGCTGGGTAATTCCGGCTTTGCCTTTGATGACGGCTATGGCAAAATTAAAGGGAAGACATTCCGCATTGCGCACATGGGAGACATGACGCGCAGTGATCTGGACGAACTTTTTGCGGCGATGGTCGCCATCATGCCTGATCTGGCATAGAAACAATCACATGATTCCAGCAGACCAGGAACAGACCTCTGCAAAATGAACAAATAAATAAAAGTTCTTTTAAAAATCGGTAACAAGGAGTCAGGTATGAAATGCCCACATTGCGGAAACAGAAAATCTGTTGATCTCGACATTCACTCAAATGGTTTTACTTCAGAGGAGTTTCCGGTCAAGGAATGCGGCGAATGCGGTCTGGTCTGGCGGGTCAAAATGGAGGCTGGTGAGGCTAAACTCGATATCATCAAACCTGCAGCGAAAAAATAAGAAAGCCCCTGCAATGCAGGGGCTGGAATAGCCTATTCCTTTTCGAAGGAATCTTTGCCTACCCCGCACAGGGGACAGCACCAGTCATCAGGCACATCCTCGAACGATGTTCCGGCTGCAATCCCATGCTCCGGATCGCCTAAGGCAGGGTCATAAACATATTGGCAGATAGTACAGATCCAGCGGTCCATAGTTACTCTCCTTTTTTGTTTTAATTTTCTTCCCAGCTGATGCACTGAACAGGGCAAGCATCAATGGCACTTTGAATATCTTTCTCCGAGGCACCTGCAGCATCATAACATTCGGACTTATCATTGCTGTCAAAGCGAAAAACACCGGGGCAAGATGAGATACAAAGGCCGCAGCTGATACAGCTTTCCTGATCGACCCAAGGTTTTTTCATGTAACTCTCCTTTAATTCGAAGTTCGAAATGTATACCAGCACAAAGGGTCTGTCAACAGGGCAGCCGCCAATTCATACATGAAAAAAGGCAAATAAATAATGATATTCAAGAGTTTGGTAGTGGGACCACTGGGAGTCAACTGTTTCATTCTTGGTTGCGAAACCACCGGGGAAGGAATAATCATTGACGCCGGCGATGATGCCAGCCGTATCATTGACACGGCAGAAGGACTGGGACTGACCATCAGTCAGGTTGTCAACACACACGGTCATTTCGACCACGTGGGAGCCAACAGAGCTATACTGGATCATTTCAAAGCACAACTTCTGATACATGAAGCAGATTCCCCCATGCTTGCCCGGGCAGCGGACGTTGCTCGTGCCTATGGTTTGCAGGGTGAAAATTCACCTCAGCCGGAAAAATTCCTTACTGACGGCATGGAAATCGTTTTCGGCACCTGCCGTATGACCGTGCTTCATACTCCCGGCCATACCCCAGGTGGCTGCTGCCTTTATCTTGCCGAAGAAAAAACTGTTATCACAGGTGATACTCTCTTCGCCGACTCCATCGGCCGGACCGATCTCCCCGGTGGCTCTCACGAGCAACTGCTGGAATCCATCCGCACCAAACTTTTCACCTTGCCGGACGATGTGACCGCCTATCCGGGCCATGGGCCCGAGACGACTATCGGCCATGAAAAGCGCCATAACCCTTATTTTTGAGGAGCCGGGCCATGCTGCACGACAAACAGATCATACTTGGTGTGAGCGGAGGCATCGCTGCCTATAAGGCGGTCGAACTGTTGCGTCTGCTTACCAAAGCCGGCGCTGACGTACACGTGATCATGACCCGTGCGGCCCAGGAATTCGTTACTCCGCTCACTTTCCAGACACTTTCTTCCAATCCGGTACATACCGAGCTTTTCAACCTGATTGCGGAGCGGGAGATCGGACACATTGCTCTGGCCGACCGGGCCGATCTGTTCCTGATCGCTCCGGCTACCGCAAATGTGATTGGCAAGATCGCTGGCGGCATTGCTGATGACATGCTGACCACCACGGTCATGGCAACCAAGGCGCCGGTCCTGATCGCACCGGCAATGAACGTGAACATGTACACCAACCCGATCTACCGGGAAAACGAACAAAAGTTAGCTCGCCTGGGCTACTCTTTTGTGGCGCCGGAAAAAGGAATGCTTGCCTGCGGCTGGGAAGGGGAAGGAAAACTGGCCTCACCAGAAGCCATTTTCGAGGCTGCTGTTGTGGCACTTGCTCCCAAAGACCTCGCCGGTCACACCGTATTGGTGACTGCAGGCCCGACACGGGAAGAGCTGGACCCGGTACGCTTCATCAGCAATTACTCCTCCGGCAAAATGGGCTATGCGCTGGCCAAATCCGCCGCACAACGTGGAGCACGGGTTATTCTGGTCAGCGGACCAGTCAGCATGGCGGCTCCTTATGGAGTTGAGCTGGTAAATGTAAATAGTGCGAAAGAAATGCGAGAGGCTGTTCTGCAGCGAGCCGAGGAGTGTACTGTAATCATCAAGGCAGCGGCTGTCGCCGACTACCGACCAACCGAGCGCAGCTCGATCAAGATTAAAAAACAGTCCGATGAGCGCACCATCAATCTGATAAAAAACCCGGATATCCTGGCCGAGTTGGGCACATTGAAAAAACGTCCCTATTTGGTAGGATTTGCCGCAGAAACTGGCAAACTAAGGGAGTTTGGTCTCAAAAAACTAAAGGAGAAGAATGCTGACATGATCGTGGCAAATGACGTCAGCCAGCCCGATGCGGGATTTAATGTGGAAACCAACCGTGCACTGCTACTCTTCCAGGGGGGCAGGGAGGTAGATTGCCAACTGATGTCGAAAGAAGCCCTTGCAGGCGAAATTTTGAATCACATACTTGCTGAATTGAAGTAATCACTTCCAGACTACCCGCTGTACACCCCACTTAACAGCTCCGGCTCATGCAGTGCCTGTAATAGTTTTTTTCGAAGTTCCTCCACCTGTTCCATTCCTTCGGCCTTGGTCATTTTCCCGCTACCATATAACAGCCGCATATTTTTCCGTACAGCTTCGGCCATGGCCAATGCCCGCTCTCCAGTCGGATCAGCCTTCAGAAGATGACAAGTCTCAGGATGCTGCATGAAATCATACACAACCTGCCGGGTAAGTTGCATATATTCATCACGGTCCTCATCCTCCAACACGTAACGTGATTTGTCCGATAGTGCCTGCATCACCCGCTGCCATCTATCCAGGCGGGAGAGCAGCATGATAGAGTTGAAAATACGTTTGTTGGTGCCAAAGGAGAACAGTGTGGGGGCAACCACGCTACGCAGCAGCTTATCGTTGGCACGCTGATCCGTGGTGCAGACTTCACGCGCCCTTTCCCAGACCTCCTTGTCCACGAAAGTTTCAAAGCGCATTTCCCAATAGGCATGTTTCATGGTAACCGCAGCAAAAGAATGCATGATCTTATAGGGAACAAAATAGTTATGGGCAATGGTGTCCGCTGCCAGATGACTCAGATATCCATAAGCACAGGCCCGCTCACTGTCAGTACGTGCCGTGTGCAGCACTTTTCGGCCAATGCCCCAGCGATGGCAGTTAAGCAGGTAATGGGTGTATTTCTTCCCGACAATGATGTCCGCTGCAATACAGCCGTAGAGATAATCCAGGGGGTGTGCCGCCAGAATGGCGGAGATACCTGCGGGCAGTTGACCAAGGCTGGCCAGTACACTCATCCCGACCTGAAGATGCATTCCACCGCCCCAGGCAGAGGCGGTTTGAGGAACAAAAACCAGTGTAAACAATGCAATTATGAGGATCATTACGGTTCCCTTCTTTGTTTTGACAGGAGCGGGAACTTGCTGTTAGAGTTCATCTGTCAATTTACCCCTTTTCGCACCATCATACAACAGGAGCAATGTCAGTGACTCAAAGCCCGACCGCATCACTCTGTACGGCTTCTCTCAAAGCATATCTGCAGGCACTCCAGGAGAGTGGCATGGATGGCATTCCGGTCACCGTGGCAGGGGGGGCGCCGTTGCTACCTGAGGCGGCACTACCTGCGGCACCAGGAATTTCAGCTAAGAATCAGCACGAATCACTGGAGAAGATCAGAAAGGATCTGCAGAGTTGCCAGCGTTGCGGCCTGGGAAAAAAGAAAAAGAATCTTGTTTTTGGTGCGGGGGCATCCAATGCCCGCCTGCTTTTTATCGGTGAAGGTCCGGAGGCCGAAGAGGATACCAAGGGAGAGCCCTTTGTGGGTGAAGCGGGAGGGATTCTTACCCGTGTCATCACCGCCATGGGATTGAAACGCGAGGACATTTACATCTGCAATGTTATGAAGTGTTGCCTTCCGGAAAACAGAGACCTGGAAACAGAAGAAATCGCTGCCTGCGCCCCTTTCCTGTTGCGGCAGATCCGTTCGATCCATCCCGAAGTCATAGTAGCCTTGGGCAAATGTGCTGCCGATACTCTGCTGAACATCAAGGAGCCGATCTCAAAACTTAGGGGCAAATTCCACGATTACAACGGCATCCCACTCATGCCTACCTATCCTCCCTCATATCTGCTGCAACAACAGAAGCAAGGGAACCTGACATCATTCTGGGATGTATGGGATGATATGACTCAGGTCCTGCGACTGCTCAAACTGCCGGTACCTGAAAAAAGCAGGAAGAAATAGTAATCACTACTGCACCCACCACCTGCGAACAACAAAAGCATCCCGCCTTTTGCCGCCTGCCGGCCAGCTATCAACCGGCTTTCTGGTCCGCATGATTTCCTCCATTCTTTGCCGCAAAGGCGTTGTCATTACACCGCCATACCCAGGTTTGCCACATTCAAGCCTGCTTTCAATCACCCTTTCCCGGTCAAGAACGATGATGACGTGGCCGTTCCAAACTATCAGATCAAGCGGTTCCAACTGAGCGGCTATTTGTGCGGCCCCTTTTCCTGCCACTGATACTGCTGTGCCCCACTTGACCAATTCCGAGGTATTCCTAGGTGTCCAACCTCCCGTTGCCTCGTAAAGAAGACCGGAACAGTCCAGGCCGGCTAATGCTAATCGTTTTCTCTCCTGATCGGTAAAATTTCCCCGATAATAGCTTTCGATTAATTCTGCCACGCCTTGTCGCACATTCCCCCCCCAGACATAGGGGCTGCCAACAGAAGCAACCAATGTGGAGATAATCGTCTCGCGGGATGGCAACGAACGGGGACGGGAAGGAGGCTGTTTTTCTCGAGATTCGATGAAACGGCTGTCCACATATAGTGCAACTCCTGCAGGCGCCGGATAATCCTCAGTCTGCACACGATACACCACTGCTGCTCCACGCTGCACCTGTGAGAGGATTCGGAAGGGGGTACCCGGCAGTGCAATGAACTCAAGCTCCCGCACCTGGCCGCAGCTGTCGGTTTTCAGTGTATTGCCATTCCGGCCACCGAATACCATTTTCATCTCCGGCACATTTAAGACCGGTGTTGAAGTACGGGCTACTCCATAAAGCGCAGCATGGCCCGGCACGGCCACTATCAGATTACAAACCAGCAATGCAACTGCGATAAGCATATACATTCTGCGTATTCCTTCTGTTTTTCCGCATTGCTTTTGCCGTGCTCCCACGGTACTTAATTCTATCATCACACTCCTGCCGGCAGCATCAACAAAAACACCAAGAACAGCCTGCACTACCTTCTACTCTCCCACCCGAAATTCTTCTAATACATTAAGTTCCGATTCGTCGCTGGCTTCCCCGGCGCCTCCATCAGGCAATACCGATACAACCATGCCTGCCAGGATCAACACTGCCCCTACTACACCATAGATTCCCAACCGCTCATTGATCGCTATCCAGGCGTATCCCGCAGCAAAAACAGGCTCGGTGCAGAAGATCAACGCCGTTTTGGTAGGGCTGATAAACCGCTGCATAGAAGTCTGCACCAGAAAAGCAAAAACAGTGGCTACGAGAGAACAGACAAGAAAGGTACCCAGCAGGTCAGGATACCAAACAAAGATCGAATGCCCCCTACCAATTGCCCCCAGACTGCTGAGCAGAGCCACCATCCCTAGCTGAACCGCGGTCAGCCAGTAATAGTCGCTGCCGCGCGAAAATGCTCCGGTGCAAATCAAATGCAGCGAAACACAGACCGCACAGATGGCGGCCAGAATATCTCCCTGATTAAAATTCCATGAGCCGTTCCCGCACAACAGGAACAGGCCAGCCACTGAAAGTGCTACGGCGACCTTAACCGGCAAAGAGACACGATGGCGAAGCATGGCGGATGCCATAAGAGGCACCATGACTACATTGAGGCCGGTTAAAAAGCCGGTGTTTGATGCAGTCGTGTACCGCAAGGCGACTGTCTGGAAGGCATATGCACCAAACAGGAGTATTCCCATCAAGCTCCCCTGCAGAAGGGTATTTCTATCAAAATTTTTTCCCTTGAAGAAGCTGATCGGCAAAATGAATACAGTCGCCAGAATGAAACGCTGAGCAAGAAAGACAAAAACATCTATATCTGCCACAGCCTGCTTGACTATGGTGAAGGTTACCCCCCAGAAAAATGTAGTAGTCAGCAGCAGCACCGCTGCTTTGAATCTGTTCATGTAACCTCCGAAGAAAAAAACCTTAGCCTGTTATTTGTATACAAAAAGCCTCATATGGCAAAGCTGAAGCAGGGGCGTGCTGCTCAACGTTCAATAAAGCTACCGATTTTTTGTTGACATCAAACATTACATCCCCTAAAAAGGCAAGCGGTCTGACCATTTTAATCTTATTATAAGGAGCATATCATGAAGGTTCTACGTACTGTTGCTGCAACCTTGGCGTTGCTGGCCACCATGTCCCTTACTGCCCTGGCTGCCCCCAAGAGTATCAAGGTTGCTACGGATGCCACCTGGCCCCCCATGGAAATGCTGGACGCAAACAAGAAAATCGTGGGTTTTGAAATCGATTTCATGAATGCAGTCGCCGCAGAGGCAGGACTGAAAGTCGAATATAAAAATACCGCATGGGACGGCATTTTTGCAGGCCTTGAAGCCGGACAGTATGACGCGATTCTTTCCTCAGTGACCATCACCGATGAGCGCAAGAAGAAGTATGACTTCAGTG
This sequence comes from Pelotalea chapellei, assembly GCF_018531195.1. Taxonomy (GTDB): domain Bacteria; phylum Desulfobacterota; class Desulfuromonadia; order Geobacterales; family Pseudopelobacteraceae; genus Pelotalea; species Pelotalea chapellei. The sequence goes on from NZ_JAHDYS010000002.1 coordinate 43,278, forward strand.
ACCCCTACATTCAGATCGGCCAGATCCTTGTTGTGCCCAAAACCGACAAGACCTCAAAAAAGATCAGCGACCTGAAAGGTAAAAAAGTAGGAGCCCAAATCGGTACGACCGGCGCTTTTGAAGTCAAGAAAAATGCCGGTGTTGAAATGAAAACCTATGATGAAATCGGCCTCGCATTCGAGGACATGGCTGCCGGCAGAATTGTGGGTGTTGTTTGTGATGAGCCGACCGCGGCCCATTTCGCCCTGCAGAAGAAGGAATACAAAGAAAAATTCAAAATCACAGGCGATGCATTTACCCACGAAGGCTACGGCATCACCGTCAAGAAAGGCAACAAGGCTCTGGTTGACCAGTTGAATAAAGGCATCAAAGCTGTTAAAGCCAAGAAAATAGACGAAAAACTGCGCGTCAAGTGGCTGCGCTAATCCCATTATCAGGCAGTACGAAGACATCCTCGTACTGACAAACTCTCCTCAATGAATGAATTAAAAACACCATCCATCGACGTAGGTGATGGGGCCGCAATTCCTCTTAAGAGCGACGCCGGGCTGTTCACAGCCTGGCGCATCGCTTTTTTCGGGGCCATCGCAGTATCCCTTTATCTAGTCCTGACAAAACCCGATCCATATCTCGCTATTTTCAAGTTTGTGCCCGACGGCATCCTGGTTACCTTTAAAGTGACCATTGGTTCCATTCTGCTGGCCATTGTCATTGGCCTGATTACCGGCTTGGGCAGGATCTCCACCAATCGCTTTATTAACGGAGCGGCATCGCTGTATGTGGAAGTTATCCGCGGCATTCCGCTGCTGGTGCAGATCTTCTACATCTATTATGCACTTGGCCGCATCGTCAAAATCCCCGACATTCTCAGCGCCATCATCGCTATGGCAGTCTGCTACGGCGCTTATATGGGCGAGGTCTTCCGCGGCGGCATCCAATCAATCCCCAAGGGACAGATGGAGGCAGCACTTTCCCTGGGCATGAGCCGCAGCCAGGCGATGCGCCAGGTAATATTGCCCCAGGCTTTCAAGGTAGTTCTTCCCCCCATCGGCAACGAATTCATCGCCCTGCTGAAAGATTCCTCGCTGGTGTCAATCATTGCAGTAGCTGACCTGCTGCGGCGCGGCCGCGAGTATGCTTCAGAGACATTCAGCTACTTCGAGACATACACGGTTATAGGCTTGATCTACCTGATTTTGACCCTGTTCTTCTCAAAGCTGATCAGCAAGATGGAGGAGCGTCTCAATGAAGGCAGGTAGTCGACCCATGATTGAGGTAAGCGGAGTATCCAAATTTTTCGGATCATTCCAAGCTTTGAATGACATTTCCTTCAACGTGCATGATGGCGAGAAGGTTGTAATCATCGGTCCCAGCGGTTCGGGCAAGAGTACGATCCTGCGCTCCATCAACCGTCTGGAGACCATCGATCGCGGCCGGATAGTTGTGGACGGCATGGACCTAAGCGACCCTAAGACAAACATCTCTACAGTACGCGAAGAAGTCGGCATGGTATTCCAGTCCTTCAACCTCTTTCCCCACAAGACCGTGCTGGAAAATTTGACCCTGGCCCAGACTGTAGTACGCAAAAGAAGCAGGAAAGAAGCGGAAGAAATCGCCAGAGAACTGCTGAGCAAGGTTAATATCGCTGAAAAGGCGGATGCCTACCCTGCCAAGCTTTCCGGCGGACAACAACAGCGCGTGGCCATAGCCCGTTCCCTGGCCATGAATCCGAAGGCGATCCTGTTTGATGAACCGACCTCGGCCCTTGATCCGGAAATGATCGGCGAGGTGCTTGATGTGATGAAAAACGTGGCCCGCGAAGGAATGACCATGATCGTGGTAACCCACGAGATGGGCTTTGCCCGTGAAGTGGCAGACCGCGTCATCTTCATGGACCACGGCCGGATCGTTGAGGAAGGTACACCGGAGCATTTTTTCACCAACCCGACCCATGAACGGGCCAAGCTGTTTTTGAGTCAAATACTGTAACGAAGGAACTATAAAAAACGCGGGACATTTTATGTAGTTCTCCCTTTGGGAGATACTTTTGCAGTACACACCACAAGGAGGATTCACAATGAAGAGCAGCAAATCTCTGGCAGCGCTGGCCGTTCTCGGCCTGACCGTTGCCGCAGCCACTCCGGCACTGGCACTGGAAAATGAATTCCACGGCATGTTCGCTGCCAGGTACATCAACTCCAACTTCAATGGAACAAGTACTACAAGTTTTGGTGACGGTGCGAAATACGGTGGAGACACCCTGTACATGCCCGAAGGTAAACCCAAAAAAGTCTACTCGGCTAATTTTATCGAGCAACGCGCCCGCCTGCAGTATATTGCAAAGGCCAACGCAGACCTCAAACTGGTTACCCATTTCGAGCTGGACTACACCTACTGGGGTAACAGCTCCTACGGCGCTAACTCTGCCCCTGCTGGATTTTCAGGTGCCGGTCGTAACGGTGGTGGGGCCATCGGCGCCGACACAGTCAACTTTGAAACCAAGAGCATCTACCTTGATGCCAATGTTGCCAAGAATGTCAACATGAGGCTCGGCATGCAGCCCTATAACGACTCTTTCAAAGGTATACTTTTCGATGCCGATATGGCCGGTATTGCTTTTTCCTCCAGCTATAACAAGTTTACTCCCTCCATCGGCTATTTCCGCTTCAACGACACTGGGGTCCAGCAAGACAGGGTATTGGGCCATTTGACCAACGATCTGTTCCTTCTGGATGCCAAATATGCAGTCAGCAATGAACTGAAAGTCGGCGCTGCCTACTATCTCTTCAGAAACAACTCGGATACCACTAACAGTAATCTTCTCAACGATATTTCGCGGCAGGATGTCAAGATGTCCACTCTCGGTTTGAATGCAGAGTATACCAGCGGACCGCTGACCCTGAACGGGTTTGGTGTTCTGCAGGCAGGCACTGTTAACAAGCGCTCAACAACCGCCTGGGCTCTTAATGCCGGCGCCAAGTACAAAGTTGGCCCCGGCACTGCTCGTACCGAATTCCTCTATGTCTCGGGTGAATCCGGGACTACCGGTCATAGCAATGCCTTCTACTCGGTATTTAACCATATTGGTCTTTCCGAGCATGGCTATTATGACAACGAGATGGCCATCCTGGGCCGTGACAAGAATGCTTACACCACCGACAACTCGATTATTGCTTCCGCAGGTAATAATGCCCAGGGCCAGATCGGCGGCTATATCGGCTATGATCTCCCTGTTACTTCAAAACTGACCACCGCCTTTAATGCCGGTTTTGCAGCCGTTGCCAAAGAAAACGCCAACAAGCCGACCAGGAACACCGGCTCTAAAAACAAAAGTAACTACCTCGGCACCGAGATCAATGCCGAAGCCACTTATCAGCTGCTGGAAGGCCTGAGTGTCGGTACCCGCGTTGCCTATGTCGTGCTGGGCGACTACTATAAGGATGTTGCTTCCAACGGTACGCCGGTAAATCCTTATGACTTCAAACTGATGTTCAAGTACACATTCTAAAATCTGGTATGTCTGCCGGGGCACTCTGATATGGGTGCCTCGGTTCGTTTTTGTATACATCAACACCATCTTTCAAAGGAGCGAACATCATGAAAAAAGTTCTGATTGCCGTACTGACAACCTTTGCCCTGTCCGCTGGTACCATGGTTTTAGCGGCAGATGCACCCCAGGCCAATGCCAAGGACGAGTGCCTGCTGGCCTCCAAAAACTGTGCTAATGAAGTCGACAGCATTCAGCAGAAGCTGAAGAAGATCAAAGCCGAGATCAAAAAAGGCAAGAAGGTTTATTCAGCGGAAGAGCTGAAAAAACTGAATCAGAAACTGAAGGAAGCCAATGAAATCCTGAACAACCTTGAGAAGCCGGGCGCCGGCAGATAATATATCCCACTACAAGGAGCAAAATCATGAACTTCAAAAAGATCGCAACGCTGTTACTGGCAGGCAGCATGGCTCTGTCCCTGACCGCCGGCTGCAAGAAGAAAGAGGAAGGCAAAGAGGCTCCCAAAGCTGCCGGTGATACCGTGAAAATCGGTTTCATGGGTGCTCTGACCGGTGATGTTGCCATGTTTGGCAAACCCACACTGGAAGGCATGAAGATGGCCGCCGACGAGATCAATGCTGCCGGTGGAGTAAACGGCAAGAAGATCGAGATCGTGGAAGCCGATAATCGCGGCGACAAACAGGAAGGGGCTTCAGTTGCCCAGAAACTGATCAGCCGTGACAACGTCGTTGCCATCCTTGGCGACCCGACCACCGGTATTTCCAAAGTAGTTGCCCCCATTGCCCAGAAAGCTGGCGTAGTTCTTCTCTCCGCTGGTGCTACCGGTCCTGGACTGGTTGAAATCGGTGATTACATCTTCCGCAACACACTGCTGGACAGCGTCGCAATCCCGGCTTGTATCGACTACTTCGTCAATGAGCTCAAATACAAGAAAGTTGCTGTGATCACCTCCGACAACAATGACTACAGCGTCGGCCTCTCCCAGACTTTCCGGGACGCTGCCAAAGCCAAAGGCGTAGAAATTGTTGCTGACGAGAAAGTCAAAGACGGCGACAAGGATTTCAGTGCCCAGGTAACCAACATCAAGGCAAAGAAGCCTGATGTAATCTTCTTCTCGGGTTATTACACCGAAGGCGCCCTGATTATGAAGGAAGCCCGCAAACAGGGCATCAAAGCCAATATGTTCGGCGGCGACGGCCTCTTCTCACCTGAATTCATCAAACTGGGTGGCGAAGCTGTTGAAGGCTCCATGGCTGCTCTCGGCTTCTCCCCCGAGCAGGCAACTCCTGAAACAGCCAAGTTTATCGAAGCTTTCAAGAAAAAGTTCAACGGTGCCCTGCCCGGCTTGTTCGATGCCCAGGGTTACGATGGCCTGATGATGATAGCTGACGCCATGAAGCGTGCTGCAAGCAACGATCCCAAGGTCTTCAAGGATGCCCTTGCCAAGACCAAGGACTTCAAAGGTGTTTCCGGTACAATCACCATTCGCGCTAACCGCGAGCCGATCAAAACCCCGCTTTGCCTGCTGATGGTAAAAGGTGGTCAGTACGCGCTCAAAGCAAAAGTTCCGGTCAAAATGGATTAATCCGCATTGCAGTTGACATGGTTTTAAATGAAAAGACCGTGCAACCTTAGATGGCTGCACGGTCTTTTTATTTTATGATACTGGGGCCAATCTTCCAGGCTTTAATCCAGCTTATTGATCGAAACCACCGTCTTGCCGGTGCCCAGCAGACCAGCCTGTTGGACTACTTCCAGCAGTACAACTTCATGAGTTGCGGCATCATAGGCATAGTCAGCCAGGTAACTGGGGGTCAGGCGGGTGTGCCATTTCTCTTTGAGCATTGAACCACTCCACTGCAGTCCGTATAGCGAATGTTTATTATAGGAACGGTTGTTACCGATGCTAAAAGTGCCGGCGTCATTGCGTGGCACTATCAAGTTTCCGCCTGGAAGAACGGTGATACGCTGTTCCAGGAAGTTCCAGCTGTATCTGTCTCCCTTGGCTCTCAACTGCGCAACGGTTTCATAATTAAAAAACGTCTCGGAACCGCCGTATTTGTCGCTGCTTTTCCAGAGTTCGCTGTTATCCGCCGCATAAACGTGCAGATAACCTTCCCCATCTATAACGACCAGCTTTTCTGCACCGGTCGCATCATTGAAGCGGGTGGAGTTGAAGATGTGGCCCGGGCGGGGAAGTATCCTGCTTTTGCTGGTTTCAAATTGGCGGCCCGACTTTGCCAACTCGGCTACACCATTGGAATACTCGCCCGAGCTGTTCAGCCCCTGAACGAAAATCGTACGATTGCTGAAATCAGTTCCGGCTCCGCGATACAGCCAGGGTTGGTTGTCGGCAATCAGTTCCAGACCCGTTCCCGAAGGCTGATATACCCGTGAGCTGACGGTTTTGCGGTCCACGATGGTGACATACAGTTCCGGTGTGCCGTCACGATCCAGATCTGCTGTATCGAGGGCAAGTATCTTGGCAGAAACCGGCATGGCCAACTCGGCTACCTGAATCAGTTCCGTCCCCTTGCGCAGGTAACGAATCGTTTGTTCACCGGCCACAAAAATTTCCCTCTCCCCCGAAGGCAGTGTCCGACCCAGCGCCAGAGATCTGAATACCCCGCTCAACTGATCACTGGTCCAGCTTCCCGGAGGATTGCCAGGATTGGCAGTCTTGACAAGGTAGCTGTTTTCAGGGGCGGCAGGTGCAGTCTCAACTTTGTAGGCAGCTACTGGTGCAGCAATTGGGGTTGCGGCTGGTGCGGGGGCTGGAGAAGACACCGTGATCGGCGATGCTGCTACGGTCAGGGTTTTGGCAAGCTCCTGGTCCACCTTCTGGGCCAATCGTCCGAAAGCCGGAATCAGGTCGTCCTGGCTTTCACCCTGCTCGAACACTTTGCTTATGGCTCCACTGAGAGTGTTTTTGATGAGCACGTCAATGCTGAACATCTTTCCAAACAGGGCATAGCTGCCGGCCAGGTGCAATTCCGCTTTGTCCGGCGATTCAACCAGTTTGATCTGGCTCGAATTCAGGCGAGAGGCCAGCAAACCCTGCAGTGTCGCTTTGAGCTCCTCCTTATTTGCCGTACCGGCGACACTGAATTCCGACACGTACGTTTTAAGCGGAGCGGCCCAAGAGATATCGGGCGGCATGATAAACAGGAAAGCGCTGAAAATGACAAGCAGGACCGTAGGCATATAAACTCCTTGAATAACGGATGAACAGCTGGGTTTATCTATACATAACCGCAGCTGTATCAGCAAACGAAAAAATTTAATGTTCAACTGTGGCAAAAGTTCCGGTCAAAATGGACTAAAACGGATAATAGTTCCGGCAAGTGAAAGCCGCCGCGCCGCCTGGATGGCATCCATTAAAATTTAGTTAACATTAAATTGTTGATTATTTAGAATATTTATTTTCTATTCTTGCTTTCATAACAAGCAGGTATCTGCGCCGTTAAAATATCAACCAAAAAGGAAACCAGATGGGAAAAATTCTGCTTCTTATGTTGCTGATCTGCACTCTCTCCTGGAGTTCCGCTTTTGCTGCCGATGAGGAGCAGCAGATCCCCGAGCAGGTCATAATGAGCCACTGGGCCTGCAAGCAGATTGCGGAGCTGGCAAAACAATATGATGCGAACAAGAAGCTTCCGGAGACATTAGAGGTCAACCACAGAACCATTTCCAAAGCAGAGCTGGCAAAATATCTTCTTTCTGTCATGGAGAAGATGGTAGAGAAGTGCGATTTAGAGGGAAAACATGCAGTGAACAAGGAGGATCTGGAACGGGTCGCTCTGCTGCATGATGCGCTGAAGGATGAATTGGCCAAGTATGAAGGATACCAGACACAGCGCGAAGCGATCGAGACAATGCTTGCCAAGCCCGATACGCCGGTATTCGAATACAAACTTGGTCTTAACGGTTTCCTGCGTGGGGAAGGAGCCGGCAATTTTCATCTTCCTGATTTCAGCTACACTCCCCGGCACAGCGAGGGACGTTTTGTCTACAGGGTAAAGCCGTATGCCTACTGGCATCCAACCGATTATCTCGATTTTCACGTTGAGGGGCAAGGATTCGGCTACATCGGTGAGAGACAGGAGTTCAGCAGGTACTCACTCTATCAGGCCTTTGCCGAAGCAAGAATTCCCGGTTCCGAACTGCTGACCCTGAAGGTAGGACGCCAGGAGTTCGTCTATGGCAGCACCTTCATCCTGGGCAATGATTCATTCAATGACGGTCTGACTTTCGATGCGCTCAGGTTGCGGATCAAGCCAGTGGAAAAGCTGGAAATAGACCTTTTGGGCGGATGGTACGCACAGCCTTTTGCCAACGGTGTTGAGGGCAATCTGGTGGGCAGCTATGCCACCTGGACCTTCTCCGAGGGTAATACATTGGAAGCCTACGGTTTCCGTGATATCGGTTCCGAAGACCATCACAAAGGCGAGCACCGGGACACGTGGGGAGTGCGGGGCACAGCAAAATTGGGACCCATTGCGCTTGAGATCGAGCCGGTGTATCAGACAGGTCGCCTTTACGGTGCTGACGGCAGGAATGAAGACATCAAGGCCTACGGTGGACATGCAGATGTGAGTGTCGATGGGACTGCCGCTGGCTACCATAACCGTCTCTTCTTGAGCTATGCCATCGGTTCCGGCGCCGGCGATACAGTCACCGGCATTTCATCCCGCAAGGAATTCAGCACACCGAACAACGATTCTTCGCTGTTTGGAGACATGCAAGTTATTGGCGGATTCGGCACCGATCTTGGAGATCACCACGCCAGTGGATTGCATATTTTTACCCTTGGCTGGGGGGTTGATTTTACGAAGGAGCTGAACTTTTCTGCTACAGGGCGCTACTTCCTTGCCAACCATGTGGAAGAAAATTTCAGTCGCAACATCGGCCTCGAAACCGACTTTGCCCTTACGTATGCCTTGAACGACAACCTCTCCATCATTGCCGGATACGACCATTTCTTCACCGGCAGATTCTTCCGTGATGCTGCAAGGGATCGTAGCGACATCCATTATGGTTACATGATGCTGCAGTTCGATATTTCACACATGAAGCCAAAGCTTGCTGCAAAGAAGTGATCCACAGTTGCTTCATTAGCTTTCAGATGGATTAAATTACCATACAGCACGCTTCCATCGAACCAACTGTTGACAAAGCAAAAATCTATCTGTAATTCAATTTTCCGTATCCTTATGGCTGTAAATGCGCAAACTTTGTATGACAGTTGTTATTGGTCTTGTTAATCGCAACCTGAATGCGCTGGTGGAATTTGTCGGCTCGGCCGAGCAGTCAGTCGTATCCAGTGGCGTGACGGAAAACAGCAACTCGTTCATCATCAATCCGGGACTGCGCTACGCAATTGACCTCAAGAATCTTCAAATTGTGCCGGGCATCTCCGTGCCAATCGGGATCGGCCCTTCCAAAGGTGAATATGGGGTAATGGCCTATCTTTCCTTTGAACACAATCTGTTCTAATTTTTGCAGTGGGAGGCTTTACACGGCCTCCCACTCTTCCCTACCTTCAAATCCACCTCAATTAACTACTACTCCCCTTTTTACTTTCATTAAGCAATCTCCTTACAACTAGACAGCCCCTGGCCCTCGTTCATTCGTTCGTATCTTCACAATCTCATCTACCGTTGACACAAATACCTTTCCATCACCGGTATTGCCGGTATGGGCGTACTTTTGGATCACATCGACAACTTCAGCGACCAGATCTTCGTTGACAACGACTTCCAACTGGATGCGCGGGATGAATTCAACCATCTCGTAGACAACCTTATCACTGGCATTCTTGCCCCTGCTTTTGCCGAACCCTTTAATTTCCGACACGGTTACACCCGGCAGTCCATCGATTTTCTGCAGTTCCTCGGTTACGTCCAACAGTTTTGATGGCCTGATGATGGCTTTTATTTCTTTCATGCTGTTCTCCGTTCAAATGAGAATTTACCTAGTTTCCGGATGGAAACTATCTACATTTCCGCTTCTACCTTTCGCTTCTCAAACCATCCGTACACCGCCGGGATGATCAGCAGGGTCAGCAAGGTGGAGGTGATCAGGCCGCCTACGACAACCGTTGCCAGCGGCTTCTGGATCTCCGAACCGGTCCCGCTGGCCAGGAGCATCGGCATCAGGCTGAAAATGGCGATGGAGGCGGTCATCAACACGGGCCGCAGACGATCAATCGCTCCTTTTCTGATGGCCTCACCCAGTTCCAGTCCCTCATCCCTGAGCTGCGATATGCGCGATACCATTACCAGTCCATTCAGCACAGCCACCCCGAAGAGAACGATAAAGCCTACCGACGCCGGGACCGAGAGATACTGACCGGAAAGGAACAGGGAGAAAATGCCGCCGATAAGGGCAAACGGCAGGTTGGAAATGACCAACAGCGCAAGGCGGATGGAGCGGAAGGTGACGTAGAGCAGCAAGAGGATCAGTCCAATGGCCACCGGGCCAATGATCATCAGCTTATTCATGGCCCGCTGCTGATTCTCAAATTGGCCGCCCCAGGTGAGATAATACCCGGCGGGCAGCTTGACCTGCTCCTTGATCTTCTGTTTCGCCTCGGCTACAAAACTTCCCATATCCCGGCCGGTGACGTTCATCTCGATACCAATCCGACGCACACCATCCTGACGGCTGATCTGTACCGGGCCTTCCACCATCTTTACTTCGGCCAGCTGTTCCAGTGGAATATTCATCCCGGTTTTTGTCGTGACCAGCAGATTCTTGATGGTCTCCAGCGAATTACGCTTTTCCTCCGGCAGTCGGACGGTGATGTCAAAGCCCCGGTTTGCTTCATAGAAAGTGGAAGCTGCCTTACCTGCCACTGCTATTTCGATCACATTCTGTACATCACTGATATTGAGGCCATAACGGGCGATTTTGGCCCGGTCAGTGGTGACAGTCAGGTAGGGCTGGCCGGAGACCTTTTCGGTGTTAAGATCGGTCCCCCCCCGGACGGTGGAGAGAACCTTGGCGATTTCGGCCGATTTATCATTCAAAACTCCGAGATCTTCGCCAAACAGCTTGACAATCAACTGGGCTCGTGTGCCGGCCACCAGTTCGTCGATCCTGCACTGGATCGGCTGGCTGAAGCCGAAGCTGATTCCCGGGATTGTTTCCAGCGCCTCGCGCATCTGGTTAGTCAGTTCTTCCTTGGATATATCCCGTTTCCATTCGCTTTTCGGCTTATACACTCCTACATAGCCGGTCTTGTCAACGCCACGGGTATCCAAAGCGACGCCGGTCTGACCGATGCGGCCGATGACCACATCCAGCTCGTCGAACTTCTTCAGTTTGGCAGCAGCCTGCTGATTTACTTCCAGCGCCTTGGCCAGGGAGACACCGGGTAGCATGGCAATATCCATGTCAAAAGAGCCTTCATCCATGATCGGGATGAACTCCGATCCCAGCCTGGTCATCAGGAACAGCGAGACCACCAGCAGACCACCGGCAATAGCGAGGACTACTTTTTTCTTGTTCAGCGCATACTCCAGCATCGGCAGATACTGGCTCTTGGCATACGCCATGATCCTGCTGTCTTTTTCCACCTCCGGTTTGAGAAACAGACTGCAGAGCACCGGAATGACGAAGATCGAGAGCAGCAGGGAGGAAAGCAGGGCAATGGCCACGGTGATGGCCAGCGGGCCGAACATCTTCCCTTCGATCCCCTCCAGGGTCAGGATCGGAATAAAGGTCAGGGCGATGATCAGCTCGCCGAAGATACTCGGCTTGCGAACCTCCATGACCGCTTTCAACACCGTGGTGAGCTTTGGATGCAGATGCCCTTCCTCGCTCAGGTGGCGTTGAACGTTCTCCACCTGGATAATGGTGGTATCGATGATCATACCGATGGAGATAGCCAGTCCGCCAAGGGACATGAGGTTGGCGGTGATGCCGGTCAGCTTCATGACGATGAAAGTTGCCAGCAGCGACAGCGGCAGCGCCAGCAGCACGACGATACTTCCCCGGATGCTGTTCAGGAGCAGGTAGAGCACAATCAGGACCAGGATGGAGCCTTCGATGAGCGCCTTGTTGACCGTGCCGACACTGGCCTTGACGATATCGCTGCGGTCGTAATAGGGAACCATCCTGACCCCATCCGGCAGCATGTTGCTTTCGTTGATTTCCTTGACCTTGGTTGCCACCCTGGCGACAACATCGCGACTGTTGGCCCCCCGCAGCATCATGACGATGCCGCCGACCGCCTCGTCGGTACCGTTTTTGATGGCAGCGCCCATACGGACCGCTTCTCCCACCTTGATGTGCGCTACGTCACGCAGGTAGGTTGGTGTGCCTTTTTGGGATTTGAGGACGATATTTTCAATGTCGCTGATGCTTTGGATCAGACCGACACCACGCACGATGTACTGGTCCGTGCCCCGCTCCAGAACGTTGCCGCCGACGTTGCTGTTGTTGCTGCCGATGGCAGTATAGACATCATCCACGGTAACGCCGTATTTCACCAGTTTCTCTGGCGACACCAGCACCTGGTACTGCTTGAAGTAGCCGCCAAACGAGTTAATTTCGTTCACCCCCGCCACACTCTTCAGCTGGGGGGTAATGACCCATTCCTGAATGGTGCGCAGGTTGGTCAGGTAGGCCCGTTTCTGTTCCGGGTCCTGGGGTACTTTCCCTTCCAGGGTGTACTGGTAGATCTCCCCCATGGCCGTGCCAATGGGCCCCATGGCAACCTGAACACCTTTCGGCACCTTTTCCCGCGCCTCGGCCAACCGCTCGAAAACCAGTTGCCGTGCAAAGTAGATGTCCACATTGTCCTTGAAGACAATCGTGACAATGGAAAGGCCGAACTTGGTCACGGAGCGCAGCTGCTCAATGTCCGGCAGGCCGCGCATCGCCATTTCTATCGGGTAGGTGACATTCCGTTCGATTTCGACCGCAGACAGGCCGTCGGCATGGCTGACCACTTCCACCTGGATGTTGGTTACATCCGGAAAGGCGTCTATGGGAAGTTTAAGGTATGAGTAGAAGCCGAAAACGACGATCAACAGCGCAGCGAAGATGACCATCCCTTTCTGCTTCAAGGTATATGCAATGAGTTTTTCTAACATACATAACTCCGTGTTTTCTGTGCGCTCAGATTTAGGTCAGATTTGGTCGCAATGAATGAGGTGAACCGCAGGCGTAGCAGCGCTACGCCGAGGATTCGACGATTGAAGTCCGGCCGAAGATGGCCTGAAGATGGGCGCACGACTATCAGTGTTCGTGTCCCTCGATTTCACCCTTCTTCAACTCCGACTTCAGGGTAAACGCGCCTTTGACGGCATAGCGTTCACCTTCCTTGAGGCCGGAAACCACTTCCACCATGCCGCCGGAAGTACGCCCCAGCTCAACCGGTCGCGGTTCGAACTCGGTCTCCTTTTCGGCGACAAAGACCAGCTTCTTGCCATCCAGCTCCTGTACGGCTTCTTCCGGCACCGCCAGCACCGGCGGCGTGTCTGCGGCAAGCGCCAGCTCGACAGTAGCGAACATCTCCGGCTTCAGCTTGCGGCCCGGATTGGGCACCTCGACCCGGGCCTTGACCGTGCGGGTAGCTTCGTCAACCAGGTCGGCAATGTAGGTGATTCGGCCGCGGAACTTCTGGTCGGGAAAGGCTCCGACAATAACGGTTGCCGCCTGCCCCCGGTGTACCTTGGCCAGGTCTTTCTCGTGAATATCGACCAGCACCCAGACTGACGAAAGGTTGGCAACGGTGTAGAGACTTTTGGAGGGGTCGGAGAGTTCGCCGACGATAGCGTGTTTCTCGGTGATGATGCCCCCGATAGGGGTACGCACCGGCAGAAGCGTTTTTTTGCGATGGTCACCCTGCAGGCCGGCAACCGAGACACCGTAGAGGGAGAGACGCTCTTCATCGGTATGTAATTCCGTCTGGGCCGTCTTGTAATCGGTCTCAGCCTGGAGGATTTCCTTGCGAGCAGCGATCTTTTTGTCCACCAGGGTCTTGATCCGGTCCATGTTGGACTGGGCCAGGGTCAGCTTGGTTTTTGACTGGTGGTAGCGGTTGAGGGCTTCACCCAGTTCCACACTGTCGATGGTCACCAGCACCTGGCCGGCGGCAACGCTGTCCCCCAGAGAGGACTTGACGCTGACAATCTTGCCGGAAATGCGCGGCGAGACATGGGCAATTTTGTCGGCATTGGCCTCCACCTTGCCGGTGGCGCTGATGACGCCGGCCAGGCGCTGCTTCTTGGCCGGGGCCACGACTATGCCGCTCTGCTTCTGCACTTCGGCAGACATCTTAACGAGCTTTTCTTCCCCGTGTTCGTCGTGACCTTCATGCCCTTCCTTCTTCTCCTTCTCTTCGTCATGGCCATCTTTTTCGTCCTTATGGCCGCCCTCTTTATGCTCGGCATGCTCGCCACCTCCCGTTACGGAATGGGTCAGCCGGTAGGCGACGCCACCCCCCAGGGCCAGGGCCAGAATGAGTCCGATGATGATTGCTTTCTTGTTCACTGCGCACCTCCGTTAATGTCTGTCGCCACTGCTGATTCGAGTTTTACGAATGCCACCTGCCGGGCGTGGAGCGCCGTCAGATAGCTGTCGCTGACCTCGAAGAATTTTTTCTGTTCCTGAATGACCGAGAGGATGCCGACCTCACCAAGACGGTAGGCCTCCTGGGTCAGCTTCAGGTTTTCCTCAAGCTGGGGGATGATGTTTGACTTGTAGAGCGACAGCACTTTCTCGGCATTTAGAAGGCTGGCGTAGGCGGTTTCCACGTCCCGTTCCACATTTCTGGTGACGGCAGTCCAACGGCTTTCGGTGCTGCTCCGCTTGGCCCGGGCCTCCTGAACACCGGCCTGATTCCTGTCGAACAGTGGAATCGGCATCGACAGCTTCAAGCCAATGGTGTAGGCGGTATCCTTGCCTTCAACTCCGCCGATGTCCATGCTGGTCGTGTCGCGCCGGAATGCGAGACCGGCTGTAAGATTGGGAATGGATTCAGACCGGGCCAGTGCAACATCCGCATCGCCCCTTGATTTTTCCGCCTCCAGGGCTTTCAGGTCCGGACGTTTCCCGAGCGCCAGCTGCTTCAGGTCAGCCAGATTTTTATTGAGGGAGAGGCCGTTATCCAGGTTTCCTGCAATCGATGGTGCTTCGCCGGCAGGCAGCCCCATGAAGGTGAAGAGTCTGGCTCTTGTTTGCAGAAGCGCCCGCTCGACCTCGATCCGGACACCTTCGCTGCGGGTCAACTCAACCTTGGCCAGATTCATCTCCAATTCGGGGATGTCACCTGCGGCCAGACGGTCCTTGGTAACCTCAAGAAGCTGCCGGTTAAGTTCAATGGAATGGTCCGTCAATTTGAGCCGCTGTTCGGCAAGCATCGCGTCATAAAATACGGCCTTTACTTCTTCGCGTAATGTTCGTTCGCGATCAGCCAACTGCCAGTGGTAGGCCTCCAGTTCGCGCTCAACAACGGTCAGTCGCTTGTCACGCTTGCCTGCCAGCAGAAATTCCTGGGAGACCCCAATCGCCAGGTTGTTTTCGGCACTGCTGCCGGTCAGGGCGCCCGTCCCTCCTTCCAGGTCAAGAGTGGGGTTGGGCAGCAGTCCTGCCCTGGTTCTAGCGGCATCGCGAATGCCTTTTTCTTCACGAAAAGACATGAGGTCGCCATTATTTTGTAACGAAACCTCGACTACCTGCTGCAGTGCAAGTTTTTGTACCTCTGCGAATACCGGTACAGAGGTCAGAAAACACAGGCCTGGCACGAGGAACCATGCTCCTTTTGTAAATACAGTTGTTCCCAAGGGAAAAACCTCCTTCTATTCAGTTGTTTGTGACGAGTTCGAAATGGGTTGTGGACGCATCAGGACGCAGAGATGGATAATCCATCCATGGATGAGGACAAACTGCTCCCGTCGAAGCGTTTTTAGGCTTGAATTTGGGGGGGGACGAACTTGGTAAGGTATACTTCGGGCAAAAACTTGAAGGGATCTGAAACGTGCAACGCCAGAATTGATGGTTTGTAACTGATATGCAGCGGTTGGTTGGTTAGTGGTGCATGGCAGGTGCAGTTAGCACATGTATCGCAACCATCACTATCATTGTGTTGTTCCATGGGAGAACAAGGAGCGTGGTCAGTTGTTGAATGGTTCGAGCAAGATTGAATCACTTTGACGTGATCCTGCATGGCATGCGCACTTTCATGCACGCCATTGATTGTCATGGCCAGCATGATCAGGAGGAAAAATTTGAAAAGGAATTTTAAAGGAATCAGTCTTCGCATATTGAAGTGAAAATATAAGCGGGCACTGCTTCCAATGTCAACGGGCAAATAACGATCAAAGATTATGTGACGCGGTTTATCATAAAGGGCTGCATTCCCCAGCTCTTCGCCTCTCTGTCAGATGGAGCAGGAAGAGCGGCTGCTGTGTTCGAACCCTGTGCCGTCAGGCGAAGGATACCAGGTGCCGGTGACTATCATGACGACATCACCTGCACCGCCTGGTTCAGGAGGAATCTTCGGTCCGCTGCTATCGATCATGCGAGCCAAGGAAATCGATCAGGCCGGGCCAATGCCAGCTGCTTCGCCTTGTCCGGAGGAATCTTCACAAAGCACTTTCCAATGTCGCAAAATTCTGGAAAGATGCGGCCATGTCTTCCACCACCACATCAATACGTTCCGGAATGTCTGCTTCCTGGCCCATCTGTCTGGGCTATTTTCCCATCGGCCTCTCCCTGGGAGTGCTGGCCCAGAAGGGAGGACTGGCCCCCTGGCAGATGGCGCTCATGTCCCTGCTGGTATTTGCCGGCAGTTCCCAGTTCATTGCCGTCGCCATGCTGGGCAGCCAGGCCTCGCCGCTTGCCATTGTTCTGACCACCTTCATGGTCAACCTGCGCCACCTGTTGATGAGCTCGGCCCTGGCGGTGCATTTTCCCGGCGTGAGCCGGCGTTTCCTGGCGCTGTTCGCCTATGGCGTCACCGATGAGAGCTTTGCCGTGAACATGACTCGTTTCAGCCGGGGAGGCTGGAGCCGCCAAAGCGCCATCACCCTCAACCAGGCTGCCAATGCCACCTGGCTGGTCAGCACCGTGGCCGGGGTGTATCTGGGCCAATTCATTCCCAAAGGTGCCCTGGGGATGGACTTCGCACTGACCGGCATGTTCATCTGCCTGCTGGTACTGCAGGTGCACAATGCTGCAGCGGCCCTTACGGCACTGGTCGCCACAGTGGTGTCGGTGCTGGCCTACCTGTGGCTGCCGGGTACCGCCTATGTGATCGTGGCCAGTTGCACAGCAGCCACAGCTGGTTTTTTGTACAGGCGTATGCAGACCGGAAGGGGAATGCGATGAAGATGCCCGATTACCTCTACCTGGTGCTGGGCATGGGACTGGCCACCTATCTCCCGCGCATGCTGCCGCTGATGATCCTCTCCCGGCGCCGGCTGCATCCCTGGCTGAAGGAATGGCTGGAGCTGATTCCGGCCGCTATTCTCAGCGCCCTGATTGCACCCATGCTCTTCACCCAGAGTACTCCCCGCCTGCTCTTCCTGGGTAAGCCTGAGCTTCTGGCAGCCGTTCCCACCCTGCTGTTTGCCATCAAGACCCGCTCCCTGGCCGGAACAGTCATCATCGGCATGCTGGCCTATTGGGCCGTGGGGATTCTGCAGGTCCCTTAAAAAACCATAATCACATTGACCTACAACTACTTAGAGTGTTAATGTGACGCTTTTTGCGCCCAGCCAGCCGTGTGCCGGCAGTCATGGGCTGAATAATTTCACAGGGTGTTCAGGAGGATTTAATGAAAAAAAGAATCAGTCTGTTGGCAGCTTTTTTCATGGTTGTTCTGGTTGCGGTTTCAACGGCTTTTGCCGCTGAGCCTCCCAAAAAGGTCCTGATCGGTGTCTCCAAGATCGTCTCCCACCCGGCACTGGACGCTGTCGTCAAGGGTCTACAGGACGAGCTGGCCGCAGCCCGTGTGGATGCCTCCTACGACCTGCAAAATGCCAACGGCGACATCAACACCGCCGCTTCCATTGCCAATAAATTCCAGTCCGAGAAGGTGAACGTGGCGGTCGGCGTGGCTACCCCCACTTCCCAGTCGCTGGTCAAGAACCTCAAGGGCATTCCTGTCGTATTCACCGCTGTTACCGATCCGGTTAAAGCAGGCCTGGTCGCCTCGCTGAAAAAGGGAGATAAAAACGTCACTGGTGTGTCGGACATGACCCCTGTCAAGCAGCAGATCGAACTGCTGCTCAGGATCAAGAAGATCAAGCGTCTGGGGCACATCTACACCAGCTCGGAAGAGAACGCCGTGGTACTGGCCGGCATTGTCAAGCAGGCTTGCAAGGAGCTGAATATCCAGTTCGTTGAAACCACCGTATCCAAGTCCTCCGAGGTGAAGCAGGCGGTCCAGGCCATCATCCGCCGGGTGGATGCGCTCTACGTCAGCACCGACAACACCGTGGTCTCAGCCTTGAGCGCCGTCTCTGACGTGGCCATGAAGGCCAAGGTGCCGGTCATGTCGGCTGATCCCAGTTCGGCCGAAGCTTACCCTGTGCTGGCCGCCTGGGGCTTCGATTACTACAAGATGGGGCGCGTGACCGGCAAGTTGGTCAACGACATTCTCAAGGGCAAGAAGCCGGAGCAGATTCCGACCCAGTTCATGACCAAAACCAGCGATATTGACCTGCTGATCAACCTGGATGTTGCCAAAAAGCTTGGGCTGACCGTTCCCAAAGATCTGGTCAAGACGGCCAACAAGGTGGTCGAGAACGGCAAACTGGTCAAGAAATAGAGCAATTGGAATCCCGTGATGCCGGTGGCCCCCCTCGCGGACCGGTATCACGGGATTTGCATTTCAAAAAAGGACTAAAGTGGCGTTGCTATGATCGAAGGCATTCTGGTTGAAGGGCTGATTTACGGCATCATGGTCCTGGGGGTATTCATCACCTTCAGGGTCCTCGATTTTCCTGACCTTACGGTGGACGGTTCATTCCCCATGGGGGCGGCGGTGATGGTACAGTGCCTGCTGCTGGGCTATAACATCTGGCTGGCGCTGCTGCTGGCCTTCATCGGAGGAGTACTGGCCGGGGTGGTTACGGCGGTGATCCACAACCACCTGCGGGTGCCCAACCTGCTGGCCGGCATCCTGACCATGACCATGCTGTACTCCATCAACATCCGCATTATGGGCAACCGCGCCAATGTGCCGGTACTCAAGCAGGAAACCATCCTCTCCCGCGTGTCCGAACTGTTCAGCGGCATTATTCCGGAGGACTACGTACTGCTGGTCTTTTTCCTGATCGTGACCCTGGTCATCAAGGTGCTGGTGGACCTGTTCTTCCACACCGATCTGGGCATGACCCTGGGAGCCATGGGCAATAACGAGCAGATGGTCATCTCCCAGGGGGTCAATCCCAAGACACTGAAAACCATCGGCGTGGGTCTGTCCAACGGACTGGTGGCCGTTTCCGGCGCCTTTGCCGCCCAGTACCTCGGTTTTGCCGACGTGGGATTGGGACAGGGAATCATCATCTCCGGCCTGGCCTCGGTCATGATCGGCGAATTCCTGATCATGAAGAGCAACCGCATCGGCGTGTTGACCTTCTGCGCCATCAGCGGTTCGATCCTCTTCCACGGAGTCATGTACCTGGGACGTTATTACGGCTACGTGATCAAGATGACCCCCAACGACCTCAACCTGATCAAGGGGGTGCTGATCATCATGCTGCTGGTGATTACCCAGGCGAAGAAACTTAAGAAAATGACCGGTTCGGTGGTGGCAAAATGATACAGATCAAAGATGTCTCCATGCTCTTCAATCCCGGCACGGTCAACGAGAACCTGGCCATCCGCAACATCAACCTCAAGATCAACGAGGGTGACTTCATCACCGTCATCGGCAGCAACGGGGCCGGTAAATCCACCCTCTTCAACCTGATTGCCGGTACCATCACCCCATCCCAGGGGAGCATCCAGCTCAACCAGCGTGACATTACCCGCGAACCGGAGTACAAGCGGGCCAAGTACATCGGCAGGATCTTCCAGAATCCGCTTTTAGGCACTGCTTCCAATATGAGCCTGGAAGACAACATGATGATCACTTACAAGAAGGGCTTCAAGTGGCTCAGGCGCAGCCTGAACAACCGCATGCGCGACTATTTCAAAACAGAGCTGGTCCAGTTGCGCATGGGGCTGGAGAACCGCATGAAGGAGAACCTGGCCATGTTCTCCGGCGGCCAGCGCCAGGCCCTGACCCTGCTGATGATGGTTCTGTCCAAACCGGACCTGATCCTGCTGGACGAGCACACCGCCGCCCTGGACCCCAAAAACGCCGAGATCGTGCTGGAGCTGACCGATAAATTCATCAAGGAGTACAAGCTGACCTCCATGATGATCACCCACAACATGAGTCATGCCATCGAGTTCGGCAACCGCCTGCTGATGATGGACAAGGGGGAGATCATTTATGAGGTACAGGGGGAGGAGAAGCGGAACCTGACGGTGGAGAAACTGATCGACAAGTTCCACCAGATCCGCCACACTTCCTTTGAAAACGACCGCACGCTTTTGGCCGAGGATTAGTCTGGTTATGGACTTTGTGGACAAAGTGGACTTAATGGACTCAACTATTTCAAGGAAACTTCCATGGCTGACCAGAATGTATTGCAGAAAGTTTTTTACGATCAGGGAATGGGCGACTTTCGCTGGATCGATCCGACCGAAATCGTGGTGGCCCAGTGGGTGCGCCTCAAGTGTCAGTTCGGCTGCGACAACTATGGTCGCAATGCCTCCTGTCCCCCCAACACACCCCCTCTTGCCGATTGCCGTGCCTTTTTCAAAGAGTACCGCCTGGGAACAGTCTTTCGTTTCAACCAGAGCTTCAGCGATCCGGAAGAGCGCCATGACTGGTCGCGCAATGTCAACCGGGCCTTGATTGAGCTGGAACGCAACGTTTTTCTGGCTGGCCATGCCCAGGCCTTCATGATGTTAATGGACAACTGCAATCTCTGCCGCGATTGCGCCAACACCCGCTCCCACTGTCGCAACAAAAAAATGGCCCGCCCCAGTCCCGAAGCAATGGGAGTGGATGTTTTCAGCACCGTAACCAAATACGATTATCCAATCAACGTACTGGATGATTACGGGCAGGAAATGAACCGCTACGCCATCCTGCTTATCGAATAAATTTACCCTCGTAGCACGACCTCTCATCACCCTCCGCACCACCCCTCTTTCCAATTCTTCCCTGAGTCCTAATCACTATGGCTGGTGGTATGAACGGGGTATGATAGAATTGTTTTCAACTCACCAAAGCAGGATCCCCATGATCAAAAAACATGCCTTTCCCATAGCAAACAGTGTCGGTTACACCGCTACGGCAGTCTATCTGGGGTGCGCTGCACTTACAGTAATTATCTTTTATCTTGATCTGATTTTTCCGCGTGGAGTAGCCATCGGCTCTCTATATATCGTGGTAGTGCTGTTGGCTATCTGGTCCCCTGGTACACGTATGATCATGATTGCCGCCCTGATCACCTCTCTGCTGGTTCTTATCGTTTTGCTCTTCAAACCTCCCGCTGAAGCGCCTTGGAAGTCCATTTTCAATCGCGGACTGGCGCTTGTCATTATCTGGATAACAGCCATACTTGGTGCAAAAATCAAGAAAGCTGAGCAAGAGTTGATCAAGATCGCCAGCCACGACTTTCTGACCGGCCTACTCAATCGCCGCGAGATGTATAACCGAATGCATACTGAAATATGCCGCGTGGATCGAGTAGATAAACCTTTTTCTATTCTGATTATCGACATTGATTATTTCAAGCGGATCAACGACAGATATGGTCATGTCACCGGAGACCGGGTGTTGAAAGAAATGTCGGCTATGCTGAAGGAACATTTGCGGGAATATGACTATGTCTGCCGGTATGGAGGAGAGGAATTCCTGGTGGCTGCACCGGAAACCCCCCTTGCCGATGCTCACGAATTGGCCGATCGTCTACGTCGAGAGGTGGAGGCCAAACCTTTCGCCATTCCAGCTCAACCGGCCATTCCGGTCACCATCAGTGTCGGTGTGACTCAACTGGTGAAAGGAGAGCAGATAGAAGCAACCCTCTCCCGCGCCGATAAGGCCCTGTATCAGGCTAAGGAGAGCGGCCGAAACAGGGTCGTTGTAGCTTAGTATCACTTTTTAAAAAAATTGTTTCTCTTAGCGTCTTTGCGGCTTCGCGTGAAAAAGGCCTTTCAACTGATCTCTCGCTCGCTTTGCTTAAGACGCCAAGGCGCGGAGAAAGCCGATTTCCTGGCAATGTCACTGCTTTTACTCCAATCCGCGCCGCTCGATGTTATCCCTGATACGCTGGCTTTTGGTGCGTCCCGGAGGCAGTGTCTCCCCTGCAGGCTGCCCGTTTTTCGGCTGCTCGAGTGAGGGCTGCGGAACGGACCGTGGTGCTTGAGCAGGAATCTCATCCGGCAGACGTCCTCCCGGTGCGCTCTGTTCTTCCAGACGCAGCCTGCGCTCCTGCTCCTTAAGTTCCTGCTGAATCCGGGGATTGCGGATGGTGATATCCTCCCGCCTTCTGACCCGATCACGATATTTTGAAGGAACCTTGTCGATGCTGTCCGTGAAACCGGTTACCCCTTTTTCATTGGTCCACTGGTAAGTGAAAGCACCGGCTGCTGCCGCATGGCAGATCAACAGAAGTGGAACCAGCAAAGCTCTTCCCATGACACGCCTCCGATGGAAACTACAGTCCGTTACTCTTTGAGTTCGAAGGCGACCTTGATCACGACCTGGTACTCGCTGATCCCGCCATCCTCTCCGATATGTCCGCGAATATTTTGCACTTCAAACCAGGAAAGCTTGTCCAGTGAAGTATCAGCCCTGGATATGGCTGTCTCGATGGCCGCCTCGATACCATTGGAGGAAACACCGATCAGTTCAACTTTCTTGTAGATCCTGTCCTTTCCGTACATGGAGCTCTCCTCTGCTCTGATATGTGAACAACCTTAAACAAACGATAACATAAGGCAGGTACGGCGCAACTCCACCGCCATCTCCATTTCATCGCTTTTACTTGTTTCACAGACAGATCAACGTTATTCTCACGAAATTGACAACCGCCGCTCAGGAGTCTTTTATGAAACCTGCCGATGCATCGCCGCTGGACATATATCTGGCCCGGATATGCGAAAACTGCCCGGCCTGCCGCTATGGGCGTCACACGCAGCAGGGGCTTGTCTTTTCACTGGTAAAGAGCGTCGAGAGCAAGATTTGTCCTTTCTGCCGGGCGTACGAGCGGGTACATGGCCGCAAGGCGCATGAACGTGTTTAATCTGTTACTCAGGTTGTTCAAAAATAGTCAGATCGTCGCACCCGCAGACAGCCCCGCGGAGACGTAGCAGCGCTACGTCGCACAAGGCGGGTTTCGAGGACGGCGGCGAGATGGCTGTTTTTCAACAACCTGTTAAAAAAAAAGGAGCCGATTCAGATGCACTCTGATCAAAGAATAGTTGGGCCGGAAACGGTCCAGATGCTGGAACTGGGACATCCCTGGATCATCAGCGACAGCCATACCAAACGGTGGCCCCAGAGCAAGCTGGGCCAGGTGGTATCGTTGACCGATAACAAGGGGCGCTTCCTGGCCACCGCTCTTGTGGACCCCCAGGACAGGATCGTCGCGCGGGTGCTGGCCCGAAAACCGGTCAAGCTGGACCAGGCCTGGCTGAAGAAACGCCTTAAAGCCGCGTTTGATCTTCGCGGGCAGCATGCCGATCTGGGGGACACCAACGCCTATCGTCTGGTGAATGCCGAGGGGGACGGGATCCCCGGCCTGACTGTCGATCGCTATGGGGATTACCTGATGGTGCAGCTTTACTGCGGCGGGTGGCGGCCTCACCTGCCGTTGATTACCCAGGTATTGCAGGAACTGTTGGCACCAAAAGGGATCTATGAAAAGACCCGTCCCCAGAAAACCAGGGAGCTTGAGGCAAGCGGAGAGAGCAAGCGCTACGGCAAGCTGTTGACCGGCACAGCAGCTCCGGAACGCCTGGAGGTACGGGAAAATGGTCTGAATTTTCTGGTGAGCATGGAACAAGGCCTTAATACCGGCCTGTTTCTGGACCAGCGTGCAAACCGGCGCGAACTAATGGCCCGCGTTCAGGAAAAACGGGTGCTGAACCTCTTCTCCTACACCGGCGCGTTTTCCGTGGCCGCTGCAGCATCCGGCGCACATCATGTTACCAGCGTGGATGCCTCCCCCTCCTACACCGAATGGGCCCGAAACAACTTCGGCATCAACCGGATCAATCCCAAACGCCATGAGTTCATCGTTGGTGATTGCCTTTCGGTGCTGGCGGATCTGGCAAATCAGGGTAAACGCTATGACATCATCCTCATGGACCCCCCTTCCTTCTCCACCACCACCAAAAGCCGCTTTACCACCCGCGGAGGAACGTCGGATCTCGTTGCTGCAGCGCTGCCGCTGCTGCCGGAGGGGGGCCTGCTGATCACCTCCTCAAATCATCAGAAACTGGACCTGGCCGATTACCTGAAAGAACTGCGTCGCGCCAGCCTCAAGGCCGGCAGCGAACTGCGGGTCATCTCCCTCAGCAGCCAACCGGAGGATTTCCCCTATCCGGTGACATTTCCGGAAGGCCGCTATCTTAAATATGTGGTTTCAGTGAAAGGAGCCCATTGACGATGCGTATCTGGGTCGATGCTGACGCCTGTCCCCGGGTCATCAAGGAAATCGTTTTTCGCGCCTCAGAGCGCCTGGAACTGCCGGTGATTCTGGTGGCCAATGTGCCCATGGAAAAACACCATTCCCGCCTGATCTCATCGGTAGTGGTTGCGGAAGGCTTCGATGTGGCTGATGATCACATCGCCGAGCAGGCGGTACCGGGCGATGTGGTTATCACAGCCGACATTCCTCTGGCTGCGCGCATCGTGGCCAAGGGAGCGGTGGGACTTGACCCGCGGGGAGAACTGTACACCGAGGAAAATGTCGGCGAGCGACTATCCATGCGCGATCTGATGCAGGAATTGCGCGGAGCCGGGATGATCCAGGGTGGACCGGCCCAGTTTGGATCAACGGATCGCCAGCGCTTCGCCTCTTCTTTGGACACCCTGTTGACCCGCATGTTGAAGGGGAAACGGTAAACCATGAAGAAGCTGCTCACCTGGGGCGCAACCGGTCTTATTACCACTGCCATCCTTGACCCCCTCATCTACGCCATGCTTGATCAGCCAATCCCCTGGCTGCGCGACCTGCTGATGTTTGCAGGAGGCGTGCTCTGCCTCTATTTTTTGATCAAATTCCGTCATGAATGGTGAATGTCCCTGTGAACGATAAAGGTCCACAGGTCGGACAACGCCCCGAAGCCTGGCTGCTTCATGAGGCTGGCAAAGTGCAGGGCGAGCTGGTCATCATGGCGCTGCTCGCTGTGGCACATGGAATGCTGATTGTGCTCCAGGCCTGGCTGCTGGCTAATGCCTGCCAATTGCTGGTTATCGACCGCATGGCGCTTTCCGCCGTGCTGCCCATGGCAGGCGGGGCAGCTGTCGCAGCCCTGTTGCGCGGCCTGCTGGTGCTGCAGATGGAGCGGCACTCCGCCACAGCGGCGGCCAAAGTCAAACAACGCGTACGGCGCATGCTCTACAGCAGACTGCAGGAGCGTGGTCCGGCTGGAGTCCCGGAGACGACCGGGTCATTGGTGGAAGCCATGACCAGCGCCATCGAGGGACTTGAACCGTACATTACCCGTTTTCTGCCCCATGCCGCCCAGGCAGCCCTCCTGCCGCTGATCACCCTGCTCTTTGTCCTGCCTCACGAGTGGCGCTCGGGGTTGGTACTGCTTTTCTCAGCCCCCTTCATTCCCCTCTTCATGATTCTGATCAGTCGCGGATCCGAGCACCTTCACCGCCGCCAGTGGGGACGCCTGTCGCGCATGGCCGGCCACCTACTGGACCTACTGCAGGGCTTGCCGGACCTGAGAATATTCGGAGCCGTGCGGGCCGAAGCTGCTGCTCTGGCAAGGGCTTCAAAGGAGTACCGTGAAGGTACCATGGGGATTCTGCGAATTGCCTTCCTCTCGGCATTTACCCTGGAGTTCTTCGCAACAATCGGCACAGCGATCGTGGCGGTAGTGACAGGATTCCGGCTGCTGAACGGGCAGCTCAGTCTTGGAGAAGGTCTGTTCGTCCTGCTGCTGGCCCCCGAGTTTTATCTTCCCTTGCGCACACTCGGCCTCTCTTACCATGCCCGCATGCAGGGGGCTGCCGCTGCCGAAAAATTAGCCCCGCTCCTGATCCAACCTGCGGACCACGAAAAATCGGCAGGAACGAAGTCCGTTCCACCTGCCAGGAAACCGGAAGTATCCGACGCAAGGGCACCTGACATTATCTTTGAAAAGGTCTCCTTCCATCACGATGGCGAGCGGGGGGGAGTGTACGGAATCGATCTGGCATTACCGGCCGGCAGCATTACCGCCCTGGCCGGAGAGAGCGGCAGTGGCAAAACGACCCTTGCCCGCCTGCTGGTCGGACTCATCCGGCCTCAGACAGGAAGAATAACCATCAATGGAACAGACCTGCAGGAGCTAGATCAGGAAGGATGGCGCGGCCAGCTGGCATGGGTCCCCCAGCAACCCTTCTTCTTCCGCGGCTCGGTCCGGGACAACCTGCTCCTCGGCAGGGCGGATGCTACAGAATCAGAGATATCTTCTGCATTGGAAGAGGCGGCAGCGGCAGGGTTTGTCAGCAGGTTACCCGCAGGGCTGGATACCGGACTTGGTGACCGGGGAGCGGGGCTTTCCGGGGGTGAGTTGCGACGACTGGCAATGGCACGGGCTTTTCTGCGCAACCCTGCTCTGGTGGTGCTCGACGAACCGACGGCAGGACTCGACCGGGAAAATGAACGATTGATGGGAGAAGCTCTGGAACGCCTGGCTGTGGGACGCACGCTGCTGATTATCAGCCACCGTGAAGAGACTCTGGCCCGGGCCGAGCGGGTGGCAGTACTGGCCAACGGCCGCCTGGAACAGGTTGTGTCCCCGGATGAGTATGTGATCCCCCTGGCAGGTGCAGTATGAGAGAGCTGATCGGCATTCTCTCCGGCGCGCGGCGCCAGTGGCCCTGGATGGCGGCCGGAATTGCGCTTTCAATAGTGGTGATTGCTGCCAATTGCCTTCTGATGGCTGTGTCAGGATGGTTCATCGCCTCCATGGCCGTCGCCGGCAGCGCCGGAATCACCTTCAATTATTTCATGCCTTCGGCAGCCCTGCGCGGACTAGCCATCCTGCGCACGGTGGGACGCTATGCGGAACGACTGGTGACCCATGAAGCTGCCCTGCGGGTAGTGGCAGACCTGCGGGTATGGCTGTTCCGTCGCCTGGAACCGTTGGCCCCGGCCGTTCTGGAACGCTATGCCGGCGGCGATGTAGCAGGCCGTCTGCGGGCTGACGTGGATGCGGTTGAGGTCGTCTATCTGCGCATCCTGGCACCACTGGCAGCCGGCTGTTTCACCATTCTGCTTGGCGTGGCCTTCATTGCCTGCTGGAGCATGACTACCGCCCTCATCCTGCTGGTCTTCCTGGCCACTGCAGGCGTGGCCCTGCCGCTTGCAACCCACCGCATGGCGGCCGGACCGGGGGAAAAATCCGTGGAGTTGGCGGCTGAGCTGCGCAGGGAAGTCACCGAGGGTCTGCAGGGAATGGAAGAGCTGATTCTGCTGGGAGCAATGGAGCGCCAGGCTCAGGAGGTCAATCAGCTTTCCGACCGGCTGATTAGAGAGCAGCGGCTTCTTTCAAGGGCAAGCGGCTTCTCGGCAGCAGGCAGCGTTGCCTGCAGCGGTCTAGCCCTTGCCGCTGTACTGATCTGTGCCGGTCAGGAGGTCGCATCCGCTGAAATAGACCCTCCTCTGCTTGTGATGATGCTGCTTTTCTCGGCTGCA
The DNA here is from genome assembly GCF_018531195.1 of Pelotalea chapellei. Classification (GTDB taxonomy): domain Bacteria; phylum Desulfobacterota; class Desulfuromonadia; order Geobacterales; family Pseudopelobacteraceae; genus Pelotalea; species Pelotalea chapellei. Next base: position 70,728 of record NZ_JAHDYS010000002.1, read on the forward strand.
CTCTTTGAGGCGGCTGCTCTCCTGCCTGCCGCGCTTCAGCAGTTCCCGGCAGCCCGGGAAGCGGTCCGACGCATCAGGGTACTTGCCGATGCTCCACCTCCGGTCCTGGAGCCCGAAGTTCCCGGTAAAACACCCGGCTTGCATGGCATTACATTCCAGCATGTCACCTGCAGCTATAATCCCGGGGCCATGGCGCTGAAGGACTTCGATCTGGAGCTACCCTCGGGATCCTGCACTGCCCTTGTCGGTCCCAGCGGCAGCGGCAAGAGCACGGTTATGGAGATTCTGTTGCGATTTCGCGAGCATGGCGGCATAGTAACCGTGGGGGGAACCGACATCCGCACCATGAGCGGTGATGATCTGCGGAGTCTGGTCTCGGCCCTCCCTCAGCGCCCGCATCTGTTCAACAGCAGCATCCGTGAAAATATTCTGCTGGCCAGACCCGAGGCACTGGAAGATGAACTGCTTCAAGCGGTTGCTGATGCCGGGCTGGCCGGCTGGATCGCCCGACTCCCCCATGGACTCGACACCCTGGTTGGTGAAGAGGGTAGCGCCGTTTCAGGCGGAGAGGCGAGACGCATCGCCCTGGCCCGCGCCCTGCTCAAGGACGCACCGATCATGTTGCTGGATGAACCGACGGAAGGGCTGGATAGCGTGACAGAAAAGGAAGTTGTCATCCGGCTGAAGGAACGGCTGAAGGGAAAAACAGTGCTGCTGGCAACCCATCGCCCGGCATGCCTGGCGCTGGCGGAGCGAGTGGTATATTTTTGATAATATTACAGAATCTTATCTCTCACACGAAGGCACAAAGACACAAAGCAGGTTATGGCCCCAGAGACAGGTTTATTTTGAAAGTATTTTTTCTTCTTGGTGGCTTCGTGGCTTTGTGTGATCAACGCCTTTGGATGGTTTAGTTTGGTATGCATATGATCGAGATACTTGAAACTGACATAAAGATTGAATTCTACCGCGCCTCCGGGCCTGGCGGCCAGCATCGCAATACCACCGATTCAGCCGTGCGAATCAGGCATCTTCCGACCGGGATCGTTGCCCAGGCCTCCGAAAGCCGCTCCCAGCTTCAGAATCGCGAGAAGGCGATGGAACGTCTGAAAGAGGCTCTGGAACGTCGTGAGCGGAAACAGAAAAAACGCATCGCAACAAAGGTGCCCCGCAAGGCTAAAGAGAAACGCCTGACTGAAAAAAAAATTGTTTCCCAGCGTAAAAAACAGCGGTCGGTTACTGAATGAAATCGTCTTCTACTCTTGCCATCACCTGGACCAGGCCGGATCCGGACGAGGAACAGTGGGAGTTTTCCAAGCATCCCGCCAAGCAGGGTTTCTACCATGCCCACAACATAAGCTGGACGCAGATCCTCTCTGCTTCTGAAGAGGGTCGGCTGGAACCGTATCCGCGTTCGGACAGCATTAATGGAATCCGGGTTTCTCTCTCCTACCACCTTTACGATGATTATCTGCGGTATGTTGTTTCAGCCAAACGCGGCTATCGTCTCGGCTATACCAGAATGGAAAAAGACCTTGAACGTGAGGGACACCTTGTCCTGCCTGCCCCGATTGTTCTGCAGTGCGGCCAGGAGGCGCTGCTGTTCTCAGGCTACCGGCGGCTCTGCCTTGCATGGAACCATGGCATTACACCCGGCGTGTGGCTGATACAGCTGGATTAGTTCTGAGAACAATCACCGAATTCCGAGATTTGTGGTATATAGACAGACGACTCAACAGCACTCAAAAATCACCTGAAAAAATAGAAAAGGAATCACATGACACCAAAAGACAACCAGCAGGTTTATAGTCCCGGGCTTACTGAACTCCCCCCGTTGCCGTTGGATGTACCGAGTCTGTCAGAAGACTTCCGCCACTACTATACCCACAATCTGGGGCGTGATAAATATTGCCGCTCGATCCACTACCACTACGCCGCTCTTGCCCTCACCGTACGCGACCGCCTTATGGAACGCTGGAAAAACACGCGGTATGCTTACATCGACTCGGATTGCAGACATGGCTACTACCTGTCGCTGGAATTCCTCATGGGGCGCGCGCTGGGCAATGCCATGCTGAACCTGGGAATTACGGACGAAACATCTCAGGCGCTGTTCGATCTGGGCATTAAAATGGAAGATCTGGTGAGTGCTGAAATCGATGCAGGATTAGGCAACGGAGGGCTTGGGCGACTGGCAGCCTGTTTCCTTGACAGTTGCGCCACTCTGCAACTGCCGGTGATGGGCTATGGCATCCGCTATGAATACGGCATGTTCCGCCAGCGCATCGTCAATGGGCAGCAGGTGGAAGAGCCGGACCGCTGGTTGCGTGACGGCAACCCGTGGGAAGTTGCCCGACCGGAATATACCCAGCGTGTCAGCTATGGCGGCCGCACCGAGTTCTACCGCACAAATGACGGGAATTTTGCCAGCCGCTGGGTTGAGGCCAACAATGTGCTGGCAGTTCCCTACGACATCCCGATTCCGGGGTATCGCAACGGCACGGTAAATACTCTACGCCTCTGGAAGGCCGCTGCTACCGATGAATTCGATCTTGGCGAGTTCAACGCCGGCAGTTATGCCGAATCAGTGGCGGCCAAGAATGCCGCGGAAAACATCACCATGGTTCTGTATCCCAATGATGCAAGTGAAAATGGCAAGGAGTTGCGCCTGCGGCAGCAGTACTTCCTCGCCTCAGCCAGCCTGCAGGACATCATTGCCCGCTGGAACGTGCTCCACAAGGGAGATTTTTCTACCTTTGCCGAAAAGAATTGTTTCCAGCTGAACGACACCCACCCCAGCTGTGCGGTGCCCGAGCTGATGCGCCTGTTGATGGACGAGCAGGGGATGGGATGGGACCAGGCCTGGGATATCACCTCCCGTACCATGGCCTACACCAATCACACACTGCTGCCGGAAGCGCTGGAAAAGTGGCCGATGCAGCTTTTCAGACAGCTACTTCCGCGAATCCTGGACATCATTCTTGAGATCAATGCACGCTTCCTGGCGGTGGTCTCCAACCGCTGGCCAGACGATGGCAATCGTCTCGCGCGCATGTCCCTGATCGAGGAGGGCCCCAATCCCCAGGTGCGCATGGCCTATCTTGCCATCGTAGGCAGCTTTTCTGTCAACGGCGTTGCCGAACTGCACTCACAGCTGCTGGTTCAGGGACTGTTCAAAGACTTTTATGAGCTCTGGCCCCACAAGTTCAACAACAAGACCAACGGGGTCACCCCACGTCGCTGGATAGCCTGGTGTAACGAGCCGATGAGTGCGCTGATCAGTGACACCATCGGCGACGGTTGGGTGGCTGATTTGCAGCAGATCCGCCGTATTGCCCCCCATGCCGATGATGCAGGGTTTCGTGAACGCTGGCATGCAGTAAAACAGGCCAACAAGCAGCGCCTTGCTGACATGGTGTCCCAGGAATGCGGGATCACATTCAACCCTGAATCAATTTTCGATGTTCAGGTAAAGCGTATTCACGAGTACAAGCGCCAACTGCTCAATATCCTGCATGTCATTCATCTCTACAGCCGCATCAAACGCGGAGAGACCACGGGATGGACCAACCGCTGCGTCTTGATCGGAGGCAAGGCTGCCCCTGGTTACTACATGGCGAAACTGATCATCAAGCTGATCAACAATGTAGGCCAGGTGATCAACTCAGATCCACAGGTGGGAGACATGCTCAAAGTCGCCTTTCTGCCTAATTACCGTGTCACTGCCATGGAAATCATCTGTCCCGGCACCGACCTGTCCGAACAGATTTCCACCGCCGGAAAGGAAGCTTCCGGCACCGGCAACATGAAGTTCATGATGAACGGCGCCCTGACCATCGGCACACTTGATGGCGCCAATATAGAAATTCTGGAGGAAGTCGGCGACGACAATTTCTTCATGTTCGGCCTCACAGCCGATGAGGTGGAAGCTATGCGACCCATTTATGATCCCGCTGCCATTATCGATGCTGATGCCGATCTGAAGCGGGTCATGCAGCTTCTGCGCGGTCACTTCAGCATGTTCGAACCAGGCCTCTTCGACCCCATCATAAATGCCATCACCAGTCCCCATGACCCCTGGATGGTGGCAGCTGATTTCCGTAGTTTTATCGATGCACAGCAGCGCGTTGCAGATACGTATCGTGACCGGGAACGCTGGACCCGCATGAGCATAATCAACACCGCCCACAGCGGCAAGTTTTCAACAGACAGGACCATTGAGGATTACAATAACGACATCTGGCGCTTGGAACAGATACCGGTCGCTAGGTAAAGTGTTGCCGCTTTCTTGACTTTCAACGTAAAAGGCGCGGCAGATCCTGATCTGTCGCGCCTTTGTTATTCGGCATCATATGGATTAACTGCTCTTTGAACCGAATGAAAATGTCTATGGTTTCGGTTTTGTTGCACTTATGTCTGTTATATACACAACAAGATCACCATTAGGGCGACGAAGAGTTACTTCATCATCCAGCTTTCGCCCAAGTAGAGCCTGTCCCACCGGCGAATCTATGCTGATACGCCCTATTGCAACATCGATCTCATCGGGTCCCACCAACTGATAGCAGCGTTCATTCCCATCGTCATCCTCATAGGTCACCCAACATCCAAAGGTAACGGACTTGGGACTGACCGGAGTGCTGGCAATCTTGAGTACCTTGAGCCGGGCTCCCAGATGCTTCAGTTTACGATCAATCTCCCGCAGGCGTTTTTTGCCGTAAATGTACTCTGCATTTTCAGAACGGTCACCTTCCGCAGCAGCGTCCGATACGCCCTGTACCACCTTGGGCCTCTCCACGCGCCATAAATAATGATACTCATCCTCAAGTTTTTTCATTCCTGCAGCTGTAATCAGATTGGTCATACATTCACCGCTTTTCTGGCTGCATGATGAACCCGCAGCCACTCAAGATATTTGTGATCATTACTGTGAAACTATTGCACAATCTCGGCAAGAGTATAAAAAAAAACAAGCCGCAGAAACGCAAAAAAGCCGCATCTTACGATGCGGCTTTTTGTACAACTGGCGAAAAAAGAATTACTTTGCAGCAGGAGCAGCAGGAGCAGCAGCAGGAGCTTCTTCTTTCTTCACTTCTTTTTTAGCTTTCTTTGCTTTTTTAGCTTTCTTTGCAGGTTTTTTCTCTTCTTTTTTCACGTCAGCAGCAGGAGCAGCAGGCTCAGCAGCAGGCTTAGCAGCATCAGCAGCGAAAACAACTGCGGAGAAAGAAACAGCAACGAGAGCGGCAACGATTGTGGAGAGAACTTTTTTCATGGGTACTACCTCCTATGGAATGTGTTTGATCTGGTTATTGCACTTGATGTGCCAACACCGTAAATAAATTTAAGTTGTTTATTTATAAGACAATTACTGGAAGGCTATTTTTTCTGTACTTGCAGGGCAACCCTATAACAAACATCAAGCACCTCAAATGAGGCATAAAAAATGTCTATGTCAATACCTGTAGCGAAGTTCGACCATAAACAGCTGATTAGTTCGCTCTGCGCCACTCTCCAAGTTAAAGTTATCAATCTTCTCAACGCCATATACGAATTTGGCATCAGAGTCGCCATAGAACGGCAATGACCAGACAGCACGTCCGGCATGCTTGCGTTCAACTGACTGCATAACACCATTGGGATCATATTGGCCGGAGCTGTTAACTCGCACACGACCGACCATCCCGCGAGTCGTATAGATGTACTCCAGTGCCAGATTATTGCGCGTATCGAACCAATGGCTGTATCGTGTAAAAAAGTCCTGGGTCGCCCCACCTTGGGAATGGCCGATGGGCAGGTTTTTGTAAAGGTAACCTTCAGGAAATGTTCCGTTGGTATAGAGGATCTGATTACCCTGGAAAAACTCAAAACGTAAGTCGTTGCGACCATCGGCAGTAAGCCGCGGAATGTAAAAACCTGCCAGGTAACTTTCCACAATAGGCCAGAAACTGGCCGTATCTTCACCGGAAAACTCACCATACAATTCAGTGTTTGCCAGCCAGGGAATACGGTAGCGCGCCTCGAATCCAGCCAAGCCATTCGAATTATCTGAACTGGTGCCGCCAATCAGGCCGCGTAACGTATCGCCAATACCATTCTTTACTCCCGGCCCACCCACTTGGCGACCAAGATTAAAACCAATTTCCACATTGTCGATTGGTTTAACGGAAAGCTTCAGCGCATAAAACCAGGGCTGGCGCTCAACGCCGTCGGTAATGGTATTCTCAAAACGGGAACCGATCAGTGCATATTTAACTGCTCCGACATAAGGAACAGTGAACGGCTCAGGGCTGGAAATCTTGATCGAATTGAAATTTTCTGCATTATTGCCAAGAGTAATTGAACCTCGATATCCAAGCCCCAGCCAGTTTTCATCCTTGCCGCCCTCAAGCTCCAGCCATTTACCACCCAGCTTGAGGTAGCCGCGGTTGAGTTTAAGAGAAACATCTGAGTCGGTCCTACTATACTGGATCACCGGCTCCAGAAGTCCTGAAGCTTTGTCGCTGACATATCCCTCTACGGCCCAGCGAAGCTCACCATTGTGACCATCACGATATACGGCACCATTGTTGTTTTCTGACAATGGGGCCCCTTCGCTGCCCCGCTGTAGAACTGGGGAAGGGTAGGGATTTTTTGGGCGCAAACCGGATCCGATCCCAAACACTCCATCATTCCCCGGGTCATGAACCGGTCGTTCATAGTTGCGCGGCGCACCATCCAGGTAAACATAGCGGAGGCGCAGGGAAGATATGGGATTGTAATCAAAGAAAGGAACTTTTTTATCAGGAAACTGCCGCAGTGCCACCTCCCTCGGCATAAGCTCGCGGATGCGCGTCACCAGTTGTCGAGCAAAGATATCCTCAGTACCACCAAGACGCTGTTCAGCCTCCAGCAGCAGTCGGGCCGCCTCAGCCTTACTGAAAGGTTTGATCCCTTTGATATCGCTAGTGATCAGTCCAAAGCCGGCAAGCTTTTCCAGATAGCTGTAAACCGGGCTGTCCAGAGGAATATTTGTCGAAGAGAGAACCGCTGCCGATGCAGATGACAACCCCGCAAAAAAGATAAACAGCAGGTATGACAGGATACGAACAACAGCCATCTGAAACGCTCCAGACTTTTAATAATTTGAATATCCCTTTTCCTCCGTTCTACCAGAAGGAAGGAGATATCTGTACGCCAATTTCTAATGGGAGGAGAAAAACAATAGGAAGATTGCCACGACTATGGCAAGTATTATTTTCTGATAGGCAGGATTTTGGCCGTTTCACTTACTACTACAGGCGGGAACAGGTCCGGACGCACTCTCTGGAAAGTAGCAGGCGCTTCACCAGTGAAACTGTATGCGGGTTTAAATTCAGGCACCAGGCACTTCAGCAACTCCATCAGATCATCGATTCGGTCGGTCCTGGCAGCATCATACAGCTTTTCCAGAACCGCCTTCACAGGTTCCAATTCGATATGCACCGGTGCCAGAACTTTAATTTTGTCATGGGCGGTAGGCAGAATGCCCTCACCATCTATCAATAATTCTTCGAACAATTTTTCACCCGGCCGCAAACCAGTTACTACAATATCGATATCTTCATAGGGGACCAGGCCGGAGAGCCTAATCAACTCCTCGGCCAGATCGACAATACGCACAGGGTCACCCATATCAAGCACAAGTATCTCGCTGCCGCTGCTCATACTGCCGGCCTGCAGTACCAGCTGCGTTGCCTCGGGAATGGTCATGAAATAGCGGATGATGCGTTTGTCGGTCACCGTGACCGGACCGCCTTTGGCGATCTGATCCTTGAACAGAGGAATGACACTGCCATTGCTGCCCAAAACATTTCCGAAACGAACGGTTGTGAATTTCGTACCGCTTAAGCGAGAAAGGGCCTGAATGTAAATTTCGGCTGCCCTCTTTGACGCACCCATCACATTGGTAGGGTTGACCGCCTTATCTGTGGAAATCATCACCATGTTGCGAATCTTGCAAGCATGGGCAGCATCGGCCACATTGCGAGAGCCGAAGATATTGTTCAACACTGCCTGGGACGGATTGTATTCCATCATCGGTACATGCTTGTAAGCTGCGGCATGAAACACCACTTCAGGAACAAATGCATCAAATGCGGCAAAAACTTTTTCCCGGTCCCGCACATCAGCCATCAGAGGCAGGATGCGCAACTCCGGAAATCGTGCCACCAACTCCTTCTCAATCTCATACAATGCTGTTTCTGCCTGTTCCAGCAGGATCAGTTTCTCTGGTTTGAACTTTGCTACCTGACGACAGATTTCGCTGCCGATACTTCCTCCGGCTCCGGTAATCAGGACTCGCTTGCCTGTCAGGTACCCGCCGATCAGTTCACGGTCCAGCACCACCGGATCCCGTCCCAACAGGTCCTCGATTTCTACATTCTTGATCTGGGAAATTGTCAGCTTGCCGTTAATCAGTTCCCCGATGCTCGGCAATGTCTTGAAGGTCACATTGGCATTCTTGCAGTTGTCGATAATGCTGCGAATTGTTTGGCCATCGGCAGAAGGCATGGCAATAACTACCTCTTCGATTTCATTCGCAACAATCAGCGATTTAAGCTGCTTGGTTGTACCCAAGACTCGGATTCCGTGCAGCTTCATGCCTTTTTTTTCAGGATCATCATCTACGAAACCGAGAACATTGTAATCCGCACGGGATTGGCGCCTGATCTCCTTGAGCAACAGACTACCCGCTTCACCGGCTCCAACAATCAGAGTAGCCGGTCCCTCGCCACGATGTCCAGTCACATAAATCTCCCGATATACACGCCACACCAGGCGACTTGCAGACAAAAGTGCAGCGAGCAAAAACCAGTCCAGCAAAAAAACGGAGCGAGGAATTGGAGTGAACTGTCGCAGGAATAAAATAGCGGATACAGACAGAATGGAGGAGAGGGTAACTGCCTTGAAAATTTCCAAAGCGTCCTGAACCGATGCATAACGCCAGAGGCTGTTGTAAAAACCTGTCACCAGGAAAACCAGAGGCTTCACCAGCATCACAACGACTAAACATTCCCAGAACAGGTCAAGTTGCTGAGGTGGGATAGTAAAATCAAAGCGCAGCAGAAAAGCAAGACAGAGGGAGAAGGTGATGAGCAGCATATCGCTTAAAAAAACGATCAAGCGACGCTTGGTAAATATGTTCTTCATGGTCGGCACAACCTTGCCTGGAAGGGATTTGGTTGCCGGATCTTATAGAATTTTCATCCAAGATGCAAATTAAAATCAGCAATTGAGGTCAATGAAATCAAAGCAATACCGCACTACGCAGGTTTCTAGAACCCAACCTTAATAAGCGGCTGCATGCATAACCTTTTTCATTGCTTTACAAATATCCTGCATATCCATTTCAGAAAGCGTTGGATGGACCAAAAACATAAGACTTGTCTCGCCCAATTCCTGTGCAACCGGCAAACGCTTGTCTGGTTGCAGACCGCAAAAAGCTTTTTCCAAATAGATTTCACTGCAGCTTCCGCTGTAACAAGGAACTCCTTCTGCAACGATTGCATTCATGACACGGTCTCTATCCCATCCATCTTTAAGCACTTCAGGTCGCACACAAGTATAGTATTTATAATAAGCATGTCCGATTTCAGCTGGGGGTTGCATTACGCGTAGGGCCGGGATGCTATTGAAGCAGTGTGTGAGAATTGAACTGTTGATCTGGCGCCTCTCGATCCATCTTGGCAGCTTTCGAAGCTGTACCCTGCCAATGGCCGATTGCATCTCGGTAAGTCTCCAGTTTGTACCAAAAGACTCATGCAACCAGCGAAACCCGGGTGGATGCTGGCGGTTGTACACAGCATCATAACTCTTGCCATGGTCCTTATATTCCCAAGCCTTGCGCCATAATTCTTCGTCATTAGTAGTCAGCATCCCTCCTTCGCCGCCGGTGGTCATGATCTTGTCCTGACAGAACGAGAAAGCTGCCACGTCTCCCAACGAACCGACCGGCCTTCCCTTATAGGTAGCACCGTGTGCTTGTGCACAATCCTCAATTACCTTTAGTCCATGCTCCCGGGCAAGGTCATTGATCGAATCCATGTCACACGGCCACCCAGCCAAATGAACACATATTATAGCTTTGGTTTGCGGGGTGATTCGAGGACGGATTGTATCAATTGTTATATTCTGGGTAACAGGATCAACGTCCACTACAACAGGAATAGCCCCGCGCATCACACAACTACTGGCAGAAGCAATGAAGGTGCGTGGTGTGACAATAACTTCGTCACCATGGCCAATGCCAAGAGCATATAATGCAAGTTCTAACGCAACAGTACCGTTGGCCAAGGCGATGGCGTGTCGGCAGCCCGTGAAAGAAGCAAACTCCCGTTCGAACTCGCGTCCCTCGATTCCCGTCCAGTAATTGACTTTGCCGGTATGCAGCGGAGCAATGGCGGCCTCAATTTCGTCATTATCAAAAAAAGGCCATGACGGAAAGGGTTCTTCTCGCAGCGGTGTGCCACTATCTATTGCTAATCTCTGGCTCAAGGTTCCTCCAGTGCTTTGATACGTCTTGCCGGGCTTCCGACTACCAATTCGCGGTCATATACATCGTGTATCACTGTAGATCCCGCCCCAACAAGAGCATTACGTCCGATTGTCAGATTGGGGATGATCGTTACTCCTGCGCAGACAAACGTGCCATCACCTATACTAACCGTGCCACACAGTGTAGCTCCAGGGGCGACATGTACTCCATCACCGATTGTACAGTCGTGATCAATACTGGCTTTAGTATTCACAATAGAATTTCGGCCGACCCGACTGTCAGAATTTATAATTGCGCCGGCCATGATTACGGTCCCAGCAGCAACAGTGACTCCACGACCAAGTTGTACCGATGGGTGAATAGCTGATACGAGATCGATTTGGTTATCAGTTAACCATTTTGCCACAGAAATACGTGCTTTATTATTACCAATGGCAACGATACCACCACATATTTGATCCTTAATATTAAGTAGTTCCTGCTTTCCGCCGACAATATCATGACCATAGAACCTTGTGCCCTTCAGGCTTGGGTCATCATCAACCAGAAATGCTATCTCGTATAAACCTTGCCTCTCGAGGATATCTATAACTACCTTGGCATGGCCACTGGCACCAAAGACAAAGATCCTTTCTCGTTCGGTCCGCTTAGTCATGGAGTGTTCCACCTGCTATAAAAAGATTTTTAACTCTCATGTTGTTTTTGGGTACCTTGAAAGACTTCCATCGTCACCTGGCCGTCATGGCTGATTCCTTCCCGTTTAAAAACCTTGATCAGGGTCATCCAAAGGATCTTGAGGTCGAGCCAGAAAGAGTGGTGGTCAACGTACCATACATCCAAGTCAAATTTATCTTCCCAGCTGATTGCATTGCGGCCATTAACCTGTGCCCATCCGGTGATGCCAGGTCTCACCTCGTGACGCCTGGCTTGTTCAGGTGAATAAAGCGGCAGGTACTGTATCAGCAACGGCCGAGGACCTACCAGGCTCAAGTCCCCTTTGATAACATTAAAAAGTTGTGGTAGCTCATCCAGACTCAGATTACGTAAAGAATTACCGAATGGGGTCAGACGCACTTCATCCGAAAAGAGCTGCCCGTCAGCATCCCGTTGGTCGGTCATTGTGCGGAATTTATATACATAGAAAAGTCGCGCATGCAACCCCGGACGCTGTTGCCTGAAAAGAATAGGAGATCCTAGTTTGGTATGAACCAGAATAGCTATAACAATAAGTATCGGACTGAGAACAGCCAGTCCCAAAAATGCTGCCAGCATGTCAAATAACCGCTTCATGGTAAAACGTGACCTCTAGATGTGTTTAGCGCCATAACATCTAGCATCTCGCTGTTTATTTTAGTGACATCAAAACGATTCTCGGCAATTCGGCGACTTGCGTGCCCCATTCTTTCCCATAGATGCCGGTTTTCAATAAACATGATCATTTTTTCTGCTAGTGCACGAGAATTTTTTGGAGGAACCAGATAACCATTTTCACCCGAAATGACGGTTTCACGGCATCCAGGCACATCGGTCGTCAGGATCGGTCGTCCCATGGACATGGCTTCAAGGACAGTACGTGGCATTCCTTCATGATATGAGGGCAAGACATAAACATGGCAGTGTGTAATAAAAGGACGAACATCATTAGATGCACCCAGGTAATTTATATGACCTGAACTTTGCCAGCTTTCGACCTCAGCAGGCGAAATACCATCTGGCGACGGGTCCGCTGGCCCTAGTAAATTGAAGACCACCCGTGGATACCTTTTTTTCACAATCTCGGCTGCTTCTACATACTCCCGAAGCCCTTTATCTCCCAGCAAACGGGCAATCGTTAAAAAAACGACGTCACCTTTGGGCAAACAGGTCATATCGAAATGGGCCAGATTTACACCCGAACCATTCACAGTTACGCACTTTTCATCATTCACAATCTGACGGTCAATAAATACCTGCCGATTATCAGTGTTCTGAAAAATCACTCTTTCGGCACGGACAAGCGCCGAACGATACAGGCAAGCAACCAGACTTCTCAACGCTGTCTGCTTGATACCTCCAGGCTGAAATGCCAGACCTAATCCGGTGATCATGGCATAAAATTGCGTTGATGTTTTTAAGGTACGAAGTGCTAATCCGCTCCAGATAACAGGCTTGATTGTATAGGCTAACACTACATCTGGCGCAATTTCATCAAATGCAGTGCGTAAAGCACGCAATGTCGCCATATCATTACGTGGATTCATGCCATTACGCTGGACAGGATACGGCCGAAATGATACCCCTAATGTCTCTATACGATTACGAGTCACATCATCCGTATCGTCTCCCATGGCAACGACATCATGACCCGCAGCCACAAGGACCTTGATCAAATCACCCCTGAAATTGACCAAAGACTCTGCAAGAGCACCAATAACGACAACTCTAGACACCTGAGCACCCTTTCTCTTCATCCAACCAAGCCTGAAACATCAACACATCCCAAAGATGGTATTGCCAATTGAATTTGCCGGAGAGATGTTCCGTCCATTTTTGCCGTATTGGAGCCGGATTAAAATAACCTTCTTGACGCAAGCGGGATTCGCTCAACAGATCCTCTGCCCAATCCCGTAGCGGCCCACGTAACCAGGAATCGATGGGAATACCAAACCCCTGTTTCGGACGTTCTATCAGTTCCTTAGGAACATATTTATAGAGGAGTTGACGTAATACCCACTTTCCCACTCCGTCTCGCAGCTTGTACTCAAGCGGCAAACGCCATGCAAATTCCACCACCCTGTGATCCAGGAATGGAACCCGAGTCTCAAGACTTACACCCATTGCTGCTCGGTCAACCTTGGTCAAGATATCATCGGGCAGATAACTCAACATATCCAGTGCCATCATTCGTTCAACGTCGCAATGCACCAAGGGCTGACGCGCAATGTCCGTAATTACCGTGGCAGGCTCGGTTGATCCCAAAACTATTGCGCTGGGATCAGGCCAGTGCGATACGAGCCCACGATAAAGCTCAGAAACAGAACGACTCGCCATGACACCTGCTCCTTTGTGCAGACTGTCACCCCAATTCGCCATGCCTGCTTTTTTAGGCAACACGGAAAGAATGGTTTTGGCCATGGCATTCCATTTTTGGGGAGAAACGCTGGTAATTGCAGCTGACAACATGCATCGGGCTTCAACGGGCAGATGAGACAATCGACTCCACAATCGGCTCGTTATCACATAGCGGTTATACCCTCCAAACAACTCATCACCAGCATCACCGGACAATGACACAGTAACGTGCTGCCTGGCCATGTGCGATACCAGGTGAGTTGGGATCTGCGAGGAGTCAGCAAAGGGCTCATCATAAAGGCGGGGTAATTGAGGAATCACATCCAACGCATCCTTAGCAGTGACATACCATTCGGTGTGGTCAGTACGCAGATGCAATGCTACTGCTTTTGCATATCTGGCTTCATCATACAAGTCGTCATGAAAACCTATGGAAAAGGTACGTACTGGTCTGGATGACTGAGCCTGCATCAATGCCACTATTGTGGACGAATCAACACCGCCGGAAAGAAAAGCACCCAGCGGAACGTCAGCAACCATTTGCAAGCCGATCGCATTTTTCAACAAATCTTCGAGCGCATCAACCGCTTCTGCGGCACTACCCGCAAATGGTTTTGCCAATCCAGCCTCCACAATGTGATTGCCAGACCAGTATGGCACCACATGTAGGTCGCGCTGTTGTAATGAAACGGTCAAAAGGTTTCCAGGCTGTAACTTGGAAATTCCCTGATAGATGGAATACGGGGATGGAATACAGTTGTGCCGCATCAGCAATGCTAATGAATTACGATCCACTTCGGCGTTGAATGCAGGATGTACCCTCAGCGCCTTCAATTCGGAACCAAACAAGAAGGTATCGCCCTGCCAACCATAAAACAAGGGCTTCTCACCCAACCGGTCACGTCCCAGTGTGAGAGTGCATGTACTTCTGTCCCACACCGCAAAGGCAAACATGCCAACAGCTCTTATAACTGTATCTTGAATTCCCCAAACATCGAAACCTGCCAGGAGTGTTTCTGTATCCGAATGCCCTTGCCAGTTGGGGGCCAAGCCACCCTCCTCCAGTGACTTGCGCAGGAAAAGGTGATTGTAAATCTCACCGTTAAAGGCGAACACATATCGCCCGCTCGCCGATATCATTGGTTGATGGCCGGCCGGAGAAAGATCAACAATGGATAAACGCCTGTGTGATAAACCAATACCTTGATTACTGTCAAACCACTCACCACTGTCGTCTGGACCGCGATGAGCAATGGCTCTCCCCATTTTTTTCAAAACTTCAATAGCTTGATAATATGTACCAGAGCCCAAATAACCTGAAATCCCGCACATGGCTAGCAACCCTCTCCGGCAGCTCGCAACAATCCAATCATCCGTGGTGCAACTTGCTGAATACAATAATCATCTTCCACTCGTTTACGCCCGGCTGCACCCATCTGTTGCCTCAGCACCGCATCTCCCAACAATGCACCCAGTGCATCTACCCACGCTCCATCTGTATCCGCCAAGTATCCATTCTGGCCATTATTAACAATTTCACTGTTAACACCAACTGGTGAAGCCACCACGGGCAAACCACATGCCATGTACTGAATAAGCTTGTAACCGCACTTGCCACGCTCCCAGGGCGAATCAAGCAAGGGCATGACACCGACATCACACTCCCGTATTGACGCCGCTTCTGTTGCCTCAGACCATGGTACACATTCAACATTCACACCTTCGATGGCAAATGTATCCGCTCCGATAACCCGCAGCTTGAAAACAAACTGACGGCTCAACTCCACCAGAGGTTTATACAGGAGCTTTAAATAACGAATGGTGCTGGGTGAACCAACCCAGACAATCTTTAGTAGATCAACCTCATCACTTGAAATATTTTTTGCTGAATACCTATCAAGATCAATCAGGGTTGGAACAATCTCAACTTTCGCCCCTACTTCTCGTGCACGTTGAGCCAAGTAACTATTGCCGGCCACCACGAGTCGTGCATCGGCCATGAGATGATCGATACGATTACTGAAAAAATGCCGCACTACAGGTGATGAGTGCAGATCATAATTATGAAAAATTGCGTCATCATAATCAAGTACGTACGGCACGTCGCTCAAAAACCAGCGCTCGAACCAGGCAGGAAGCCAGGGTAAAGCTTCTTTCTCTATCCAAACCAAATCAAAATAACGCTTTTTAAAGAGCATCAACAGACGTCGAACATAGGATTGCACCAGACTGGAGAAACCGTATCTCTTTTTGCGATAGCGCTCAGCCAATTGATTATCATCAAACAACGGAGCAACAGAACATTCTATCCCTGCCCCCTCAAGCGATGGAACATACAGCAAAAAACGCATCCGTGAAGAGGCGCCAAGCTGACCGTAGCGGGTCAATAATAATATTTTCACGACCGCAGCGCCCGTTTCAGAGTATTAGGCAAATCGCAATACAACATGCGATATGCATTAAATGTATTAAGCACATCACCTCGTGAGCCCCGTAGAAGCGCAAATCCAACGCGGCTTAGTGGTTCCAGCCCAAGTGATATAGCCAGCAGAATCCAAGCCTGCCATGACTTAAAATGCTTGAAGCCGTAAAGCAATCGACTACGCAGTGAATAAAATAGTCGGCGCGCTTTCACTTGATGGGATGTCCCTCCCCCGGCATGAAACGCCTGAGCATCGGCAAGAAAAACGCACCGGAAACCAGCCTGATGAATACGAAAAGATAAATCCAGGTCCTCAAGATATACAAAAAACCGATCGTCAAACCCGCGCAAAGACTCGAATACAGACCGGCGTATCAGGTAGAACGCCCCAATTACGTGATCGACCGTGGCAGTGGTGTCATGTGCCCAATCTTCCATGTGCATATTTAAATGCCCAAAAATGGGGATGCGATTGAAACCTAAAGTATGTGCGACAAAAGTCCCTAACGATGGAAATCGGGCGCAGCTTCGAGCGATGTGATTTAGTTCATCAACCAGCTGAATTCCGACAAGGCCAACATCAGCATTTTCTGGTTCTTGCATGAAGTTCAATGGAACGACTAGCGAATTTTCATGAAGAAGGGTGTCAGGATTCAGAAACAACAGGTATTCAGCGTTCCCTAGCGCGGCTCCTTGATTACACGCCGCTCCGAAACCACAGTTTTCTGCGTTACGAATAATTTGAAGTCTGAAGGGCAAGACACCCAATGCTTCCACAAGCGCTAATGAATCATCAGAAGAATTATTGTCGATAATGATTACCGACGAGATAAGACCGTTATGGTACTGAGCTATACTTGAAACCGCTTCGGAAAGCTGAGATGCTGCATTCCAGTTGACCATTATGACTTGAATACTTTTACCAGCGGTACCCACATCAAACCTCATTTGTTAAGTTAAAACTGTTCACCATCATCACCGGGATAAAAATAATCCACATATAATCAAATTTTCCGATGTAGGGGTTTGTGGCCGTCGCAATTAAAAATGAAAAAAAACCTGCCAGAAAACACAAAGAAAATAAACGGGTTTGATGGTCCAAAGCTGGCAAAAAAATAAACTTCAACTGCCGCCACACCAGATATATAATTCCACTTAGATAAACAAGGAAACAAAGAATACCGTAATGGTAAATTACTGACACATAAAATAATTCATAAGCCCATGGCTGTTCAAACGACCTTGAATAGCTCGCCGCAGCACCGGCTCCCGCACCAATAATTACATTTTGGCTAATTCCTTCCTTCAAAGCTTCATACTGAAACTTCCGTTCAAGATTGCTTTCATTGGATTGAAAGTCAAAGATTGATTGAAAATTATTTAATAGTAAATCTTTATTTTGCAAACCCATCGAAAGAAGAAAAAGAATAAAAGCGATCATTACCGCACATAGGAGCATCAATCTCGGACCTGAAATTTTGGGAACCTGTTTAGGAAAAAATATTTTACCCACGGCTATGATTCCGCAAAATGACAGCATCGATAAACCGAAGGATAAGTAAATTGCACGTCTACCGGTCAGCATAACAATTACAACAGAGCATAAGAATAAAAGTATGTACTTAACATTAAATTTTGAATCAAATAGAAAACCAATAAAAAAAAATGGGAGAAAGAAAATCAGACTGGCTACACTAGGCAGGGTAAATAGAAAATAATCATCACCCTGATCAACGACGGCAATATCCCCGTATAGAGATTTAAAAACACCTCCGTCAAGCCCAAATGAAGACCCTATATAAAGACCTTGCGACAAGATTAAGATAAATCCAAACCACAAAAAGGCTTTTTGTAATTTTGCTGCATCACCCGGCTTCCAAAAAACACCTAACAAAGTAAAGAGCATCGGATAAATTGCCATGACGGTAAGAACTCTGGTGGCACCGGGATTACCCAGACCTTCTCCGTATAAAGACCATATAAAACCAATAAGGGAAAAGATAAATGATATGATTAAAACGGACTTGGACCATCGCATTTGAAAAGGTCTTTTTACCGCAAGAATCAGAAACCCTCCCATGACCAAAGTTAGCAAAACGATTTTTATACCCTGCAGAGTAGCGGGGAAAACAATCGATAACATCAGTATTGCTAGAAGTAAGAGGCGCGAAAACGCTTCAATATTCATATTACTTACCAACAAGCAACGCAAATACTGCTAAATAATTTTTAAAGTATAGGGGATTGTGTAACCATGAGCGGATATAATGTTTTAAAGCATGGGAAGGTTCTTTCCAACCTGCGCAAAAACGACCAGTTGCAAAATAAACCTGTGCTTTTTCTTTTGGAGTTAGTTCAGCAAATCGTGGCAGTTTTTCCATTCGAGAAACATTGAACTCTCTTTGCAGCACCTGTTTTCGAGCATTGTCCTGGCGGGCTGACATCATGGGGTGCAGGCGGTAATCTGCTACAGGGTCAGCATGATATATAAATGGATATTTCTCTGCTAGACGTACCCACAAATCCCAATCAGCAATCTGTATTTTCGTAGGATGGTGGACTCCACCAACTTTATTGATAGCAGCACGGCGAACCATCGCGGAATGTACAGCCATCATATTGCCGCAGCAAAGAGGGTAGAATACATCCCCCTGTTTGTGCTGCAAGGGATATTGTTCCGATTCCAGGTGCGTGCGTTTACCATTCTGATCGCAAAACCAGGTATCTCCGTATACAACTCCAACGTCGGAATTCATGTCTAGAAGGGCAACCTGTATTGCCAGTTTTTCTGGCAAAATCCGGTCATCGGCGTCGAGCAGGACAATATATTCTCCCCTAGAAATGCTGAACGCAGTGTTCCGTGCTGCAGCCCCTCCCGAATTAGCCTGGTGAACCAGTTTAATTCGGGGATCACGATCTATAAAACTCTGAACAATCGTGGCTGTGGCATCAGTGGACCCGTCATCACAGATAACAAGTTCCCAGTCTGCAAAAGTCTGGTCAAGAACACTTTGGATTGTTTCTGCGACATAGAACTCAGCATTGTAGGCTGCTACAAGTATACTTACCCGTGTGGTCATCAATACTTATCCATCAGTTGTTTCTGCTGTGCCACGATTTCCTTGAGAGTCACAGGATTTCGCCAGTCAAATACAGCCTCCTGCAGGTCCGATTCCCGCTTTTTTGCTAATTCTCGTGTGGTACATATAACCTTCGCCGGGATGCCTGCCACAACGGTGCCTGGTGGAACATCCCGGGTTACAACGGCATTAGAGCCAATCACAACATCATCACCAATTATCAGCCCAGGCATAATAACCGCCCCGTAACCTATAAAAACCCTATTCCCTATTTTCACTGGTTTAAATACATACTTACCCGTAGTTGGCAACAAGGATGCATCATGAGTAAGGACAACGGATTTAGGGGCAAAAACACAGTATTCTCCAATTTCTATTAGCTGTGGACAAATCCCGTCAAGATTTTCAAAATTATAGCTTGTGCCGACCCCTATTTTGAGATTTTGATATCTATTATATTTTGATTCCTCAATCTTCTTTCGAAATTTATCTATGACTTTAAGCACTAGATTAAGCAAAGCGTCCTCCCGCAAACTTTATATTTTTCATGATTTCACGAAAAAAGCTCTGATTTCTTAAGATTAGGAAACAGGCAAACAGATAAGTGGAAAGAAACAAGGGGATGATAATTGCAACCCTAAGCAATGAGCTCCAGTCCATGAATATAGTGAAGAAAGGCATTATTATTGAAAGCATAACAAAGAGGTAAAATCCCGGCATACTAAACTGAGGACAACATTTTTTTATAAAAGGAAGTACTTCATAAAAAATAACTGACATTGCGAAGATGCTCCCTGCACAATAGGAAGCCGCTATACCTATGATTCCATTATATGAGCCGAGCCAAACACCAAGAACTATGCTCAAAGCTAAGCCTGCTGCAAAAGCAGCGGTGCCATGCATGGTTTTGTTCCGGACTACAGTAGAGAGATTTGCCAGCCGAGCGACCCCATAAGCAGTTTGTGCTGCACAAACGCACGCAACGAAGGCAAAACCTGCAAAAAGATCAGCACGCGCCACCAGCTTCATCAGGATCCAAGTACTTGCGGTCAAGACAAAACCGACACTAGATGTTGATATCAGCAATATTGTGAGCCCGGAAAGCAGAGACTTGATTGCATTTTCATCACGTCCACCATTTTCCGACATGTATGGGAAAAAGATGGAACAGACTGGATTAATCAACTGCCCTGAAAGTATTGCGATTGAAAAGGTGGCCGCGTAGGAAGCCAAAGCTTTTAGATCCAGTTGTTGTATAACCAGAAAACGACCATAGTTGTTAAGGCCCCAAATCATGATGAAGCTGAAAAACAGAGGCCATGCCACAGACCAATTGGAGCGAATCCATCCCCGGCTCTGACTAAGCTGGGCTCTCGTGAATGAAATTGCAGTTTTGTATCGCCAGCCTGCCTTCCAAAGCAACAGCTCAAAAAGAATTGCAAACATAGCGACGTAAAGTATGTTTTTCAGCCAGAATCCCAGTATCAATGAAAAAAGCTGAAACAACTGTTGAATAATCTGGAGGCGGGAATACGCCGTGAAACTACGTTCAGCCTGAAAACACAACAGTGTAAGTTGATTACCGGATAAAGCCAGAACGTACACAAGAAACAATCCCACCATCAAATAAGCTTCCTCACCCCAAATCCATTGAGAAAAGGTCATCGGAGACAGAAAAGCGCAAACAGATAAAAGTAAAAGATTTAAGAGCATTAAATGTGCGAGGCCATTGAAAACTAGCCGATGATCCTGTGGCCTGTTTACCAGTGATGTAACCAGAGGGGCATCAAAGTTTACCGCAATGAACTGAACTGCAAACATTGAGACTACAAAAAATTGGGCGAGCATGGCGTAATCATGGTCGCCGAATTGAACCATGATTTTCAGGGCAACAAAGCCCTTAATCATCGTAAAGAGCATCACGCCCATCTGACTGGTTAGTGCCTTTGCTTTCAATTATATTCTTTCCGACGAATGAGCAATCTTCGCACACAACCTCTCTTTGACTCTAAGTCTCGAAAATCCCCAAGACTCAATTGCAATCAGTATCCTGGTAAACCTGTTCCCTTACACTGCTAACGACCATGATAGCTAGCTCTGACGTGGTAGTAGGTTGGAGATTTAATTGTAATGATCATTAACCCTCCGCCCTTTTCTCCCGCTCAGCCATCTTCAAATCTTCATCAGTCATCATATTCACCAACTGCTCAAAACTTGTCTTAATCTCCCAGCCCAGCTCGCGCCTGGCCTTTGACGGGTCACCCAGCAGCAGATCCACCTCGGCCGGACGGAAATATTTGGGATCGATCTGGATCACCACGTTACCGGTGGTGGTATCGATACCTTTTTCGCCTTCACCCTCCCCTTCCCATTTCAGCGGCATGCCGAGACGGGCAAAGACCTTTTCTGCAAAGGTGCGAACCATGTAGGTCTCGCCGGTGGCGATGACGTAATCGTCTGCCTTCTCCTGCTGCAGCATCAGCCACATTGCTTCCACGTAATCCCCTGCAAACCCCCAGTCGCGCTTGGCGTCCAGGTTACCCAGGTAGAGACAGTTCTGGATACCCAGCTTGATCCGTGCAGCAGCACGGGTAATTTTGCGCGTAACGAAAGTCTCGCCGCGGCGGGGCGATTCATGGTTGAAGAGGATGCCGTTACAGGCATACATGTTGTAGCTTTCGCGGTAGTTCTGGGTGATGTAGAAGGCATAGGCCTTGGCGCAGGCATAGGGGGAGCGGGGATAAAAAGGAGTGGTCTCCTTCTGGGGTGTTTCAACTACTTTGCCATATAGCTCGGAAGAGGAGGCCTGATAGAATTTTGTGTTGAGGCCGGTCTCGCGGATCCCCTCCAGGATGCGCACGGCACCCAGGGCATCAACTTCGCCCGTATACTCCGGCACATCGAAGGAAACGCGCACATGGCTCTGGGCGCCCAGGTTGTAAATCTCTTCCGGTTGAATGTTGCGCAACAGAGTGTTGATTGAGCTTGCATCGTTCAGGTCACCGTAGTGCAGGAACAGGCGGACGTCTTTTTCATGGGGATCGCGGTAAATGTGGTTGATACGTCCGGTATTGAAGGAAGAGGAGCGGCGGATCATGCCATGAACTTCGTAACCCTTGGCAAGCAGCAATTCAGCTAAATAGGAACCATCCTGACCGGTGATACCGGTGATGAGTGCTTTTTTCATGTAGACGCTCCAGCATGAGATTTGGCCTTTTGAAAGACTGAAAAAATTATCATAAAAAAGGTAAAAAATCTTTAAAAACCTGCATTAATTCCCAGGTGGAACCTGCAGAAGGCCTCACACGCATACCCGTTGAGGCCTTCTCTGTCTTGAAACAGCACCATGAGGAGGGGGCGCTACCCCCTGGACTGATAGCGTTCATGCCAGAGCCTGGCTGAATCAATATCCTGCATCACACCCTTGACATCGGCAGGAATGCCGCTCTGCACAAAGCGGCCGGTCAGCTTGATGCCGGGGGCGAGTTCTCCGCAGGCATAGAGCTTCCAGATCTCCCTGCCGTAGTCGGTGGTAAGCACATCGGGGGCAAAACGACCGAAGTAGGCGGTCATGTTTTCCACATCCCGCAGCAGAAGTTTGCTCGCATTGTTATTTCCCGCTGCGT
Source organism: Pelotalea chapellei (assembly GCF_018531195.1). Lineage (GTDB taxonomy): Bacteria > Desulfobacterota > Desulfuromonadia > Geobacterales > Pseudopelobacteraceae > Pelotalea > Pelotalea chapellei. Next base: position 93,420 of record NZ_JAHDYS010000002.1, read on the forward strand.
CAATTGCCTGGGGCAAATCAATAATGACCAGTCCGTCGCTGCCTGCAAGCACATTGTACTCGGAGAGATCACCATGCACGAGGCCGGCGCAAAGCATGAGCACAATCTGATTGATCATTGCCTTGTGGTACTCTCTCGCCTGCTCCTCCGTTAGGCGAATATCATTGAGCCGTGGCGCAACATCACCATTGGCATCAACCACCAGCTCCATCAGCAGCACTCCGTCGATATAGCTGTAGATCTTCGGCACACGCACGTCAGCATCGGCAAGTCGCTGCAGGGCTACCACTTCGGCATTATGCCAGGCACCTTCCTGTTCCTTGCGGCCATAACGGGAATTCTTCTCCATGGCGCGCGCCTGGCGGCTGTTCCTGACCTTGCGCCCTTCCTGGTACTGGGCCTGATGGCTGAAGCTGCGCTTGCCTGCTTCCTTGTACACCTTGGCACAGCGAACCTCTCCCTTGGAAAGCACCACATAGACCTCGGCTTCCTTGCCGCTCATGAGCTGACAGACCACCTCGTCAACAAGTCCATTCTGTACCGATGTTTCAAGACTCTTGGGAATTTTCATATGTTCTCACTATCACAAAATTATATTGAGGGCTCACAACTCACTTGGGCTGCTGTTTCCGTCGGAATTGCCGTTTCAGGCTCTTCAAAACTGATTCGTCCAACCTTCCCTGCCCGAAGCTCCCGCAGAAAAGCTTCTGCCGCCCTGTGCAGGTCAACCACCCCTCCACTGGCCAGGCAACCGAGACAGCGGCCGATTGCTTCTATGACTTCGTAGGGTTCTTCAGACAGTTCGGAGAGCTTGTATCGCGCTTTGAGCAGCTCGGGATAACGTCGCACCATGAATTCTGCAGCGAAAAGGCCGACGTTTGTGTAGTCAAGAGCGTTGGCACCAATGGCGCCGCTGGTTGCCAGGCGATAAGCCCCCCCTTGATCGCTCATTTCCGGCCAGAGCAGCCCGGGTGTGTCGAAAAGGTGGATGCCGTTACGCAGGTCAATCTGCTGAGCGCGGACGGTAATGGCCGGCTTGTCGCCGACCTTGGCCATACACTTGCCTGCCAGAGTGTTAATCAAGGTGGACTTTCCCACATTGGGAATGCCGACCACCATGGCACGCACCGGATATCCGGGATTGCCCCGCTTTGGAACCAGATGTTTGCAAAGCTTGATCAACTGCTTCACCTCGGCGAGCTGTTTTGCCGACAGCGGCAGAGCGCGAATACCGGAAACAGTTTGAAAACTGCGGACCCAAGCGGTAGTGACGGCAGGATCAGCCAGATCATGTTTGTTCAACACCTTTATGCAGGGCTTGTTGCGGCGCAGTTCTTCCAGCAGGTGATTCGAGCTGGAGAAGGGGAGGCGGGCGTCAAGGACTTCTATAATCACATCGGTTCTGCGAATCAGTTCCGAAATTTCCTCATGGGCCTTGCTCATGTGGCCGGGGTACCATCTAATCGTCATGTAGGTCTTTTCCTCTGTAATCTAACAATTGCTACTGTAGGTCATAGAATAGCATAGGCACATATAAAACAATGAGGTTTATATGCTGGATGCAACTGAAGGTGGTGGTGCCTTTTCTCTGAAAATTATTGTACTTAATATTTCATTGTGAAATTTGAAAGGGCGCAAAGCTGTACTAACCAAATGAAAAGGAATATTTTTCCGTGTGCTACGTTTCCGTGAGATTAAAGAGTGCATCAATTGAAAACACTGTGCAAATATTTTGTTGAATTTTCTAATGTATTTAAGCTAAAGATACTTCCGCCATTCCCTTTATATTTGAAGGCAGCAGGCCACGTAACTTGGGTACCTACATCCCCTGCATTCCTCGCAATTTTCCCCCAAGTTAGCCACAACTAACACTACCGCTGCTGCGCATTCTTTAACCGTCCATCAGCAATCACTTTTTAGCAGAAACATGACCAACAATCCACATTGCTTATCTGTGTCGAACATAATTACTTCTCCGCTTTTTGCTGACCTGCAGTAATCACATAAGGAGGTTGTATGCGGATTAACTGTCACGCCCATATTTTCAATGCCACATCGGTCTTCACCGGTGAAACCCTGGATATTCTTCTTCGAAGGATTAGTGAGCTGGAAATCCCAGACCTGATCAAAAACGAACTTGTCAAGCAGTTGAACAGCCTTTTCAAAAAGGGTGGCAACTACGTTGACGAGGAAACCCTTTTCCGCAGTGTAATCAAAAAGGTCTCCACTTCGGTGGAGTTCAAGAAGATGTTGAAGAACCTCTCTTCCGGTGACAACCTGAAGCTTCAGTTGGAAGGGGGGGCGCTCCTGGAGGATTATGCTGTCGATGGACTGGTAACGCTCATGGGGCAAATCGGTGAAACACTTGGTCAGGATGAAAGTGATGCTTCAAAAGCAGACATCATGGATGCTCTTTCTTTTCTGCGTATCGCCCTGCAACCGAGCATCCGACACGTGACCGACCTCCTCATGCAGCAGTTGACCCTGAAAGACGGGGTTGTAGCGCTGGCGATGGATATCACCCAAAACGGAGAGAATGCGAAACTGTTTGAGAAGCAGCTTGCCGACATCTCGGCGCAGGTTTTGGCTTATCCTGGCCGAATTTTCCCGTTTGTTGCAGTCAACACACGACGTCCAGGTCATTTCGCCATCATGGAAACGGCGCTCAATGGCAGGGGATTTGTGGGGGTAAAACTTTATCCGTCACTAGGGTATGCCATCGACAGTGAAGAGATGTTCAAGGTGTATGCCTACTGTGAAAGCCGCGCCATCCCCCTTCTGATGCACTGCAGTGAAGGTGGCTTTTATTCTGCTCCGGAGACGCGGTTGAATTCAGACCCCTCACTCTGGAAACCGATCCTGGAGAAACATCCACAGTTAAAGATCTGCTTCGCACACTTCGGCGGAGCCAGCCACCTTACTTCAGGCACAATCCCTACCCCGTGCTGGACCCGTACAATTCTCGACCTGATGAAGTCATTTGATGGGGTCTATGCCGATATTGCCTACCACAGTGAACCAATGTCTGGTGGAGATGCGGGAGAAAATTATTTCAATAACCTTGCTCAACTGCTGCAAGAGGACAGCTTCCGTAGACGGATCCTTTTCGGAACTGATTTCTTCTTCTCGCGACAACGTCTCACTGAAAAAAACTACTGGAAATACTTTCAGAAACACCTCACGGAAAACGATTTCCTGCAGATCACGGAGATAAACCCGGCCACCTTTCTGGGTCTCCCGGACTCTGGGCAGAAGGCGGGTCTCGCCATCGAAAACTACATCAGATTCATATACCAGCAGCGAGATTCGCTCCTTTCCGAAGCGCCAGACTGGCTGAAAGGTTCAATCAAAGATCTTTACGGTCCGACGACAGTGCTGCCGAAGCCATCTCTGGGGCCGAAATGGAGCTGGAACAACAAGGTTCACGCTTACCTGTACATGTTTCTTGCCGAAGGGCAACTCAGTGACGTTCAGAAAAAACGGAGCTTTGACGCCGTAGGACTATTCAAACTGCGGGACATGGCTTATTGGAACAAGGGCTTTGAAGCAAAGGAAATATGGGATCAGAAGTTGAAGGCGATGGGAGAAAACCTGGATACTTTCTTCGGCGCTAACGGTGGAAATTACGAGCAGAGCCAGGATACGAAGAAAGCGATGAATAGCCTGGTGGGACTTTTCGATGACGGCTCGAAGTATATTCATGAGGTCGGGGAGGTGTGCGATGCCATTTACCGTTTCTAGCATGAGGAGGGAGAACGCCAGCAAAAGGTTGACAACCTTCTTCCTTACGCTGTTGTCGGTCTGTATGATCGCAAACGGCGCTTTGGCTGACGATGCAGTGAAATTTGAGCACAAGCTGAGCCCGGGCGTGCTCACTGCCCATGGCGACTGGACTGTTGCGGCAGATTACAGGTTGGGAATTTCCACGGAGCTCTGGTCGCAGCCGACAGGAGCGTCCTTCCGCAAGCACCTCGCAGCCCATGTCTCGACCAAAGGTGCCATGGCCGTGGACCCGGATTTGAATACGACACCACTGACAGCAGATGCAGGACTTACGACTTCCATCAACCTCTATCGCCCATCAAAGGTTATTCCGGGAGAACAGCCGGGAGAGTTCCGTACCCTGGAAGAGGGCTTCAACTACGGCCGACTAAGCCTCAGCCTGCTGGGTGGCTATGAAACCGATCAGCGGCTTGACAACCGGAACTTCACCGGCGGAGTGGAACTGGGCTATGTGCTGACCGAGAACCAGAGATTCAAGGCAATTGTTCCTTCCATTTTTATTGGCTATGACTTCGTTAGGGTTGATCATTCCAGATTGCAGCGCTCGCTTGGTGTCAACGACGAAGATTCCGGCCGGCTTCGGCTGTTCGGGTCCTGGAAATTCCCGGTCGGCCAATGGCTCCCCGGGCCGTTCGATCCACTGAATGCTCACCTCGACATCCGTTATTACCTGAGTAGCGGCACACCGGATGTCATTCGGGCGCTGGACAAGGACGATGCTCTCTACATCGCAGGCGCACTTAGCTACAGCTTTGAAAAGCCTCTGCTAGGGTTTGTGAATGCAGCATTCATAAGGGTGGCCGAGGGGCGGATTCCGCCGGTGATCAATGATGTGACTACAGTAACAGTGGGCTTGACGGTGTGGGAACGATAACTGCCGGAGAATCACGACAAGAAAAGTGCCCTGCCGGGATGGTAACAAAAACTACGCAACCGCTTTCAATTTTCTGCCACCGTCCAATTGCCGCACCTTTGCTCCCGGCACTTCGCAGTCAAACAGAATTCTCTATTATTTTCTCGTAGCAGATCGTGCCGCCTGAAACAACAACCACACAAGGAGAAACACACATGAATGTAATTGGAATCAACGGCAGTCCGCGGAAACAATGGAACACAGCCACACTGGTGGCCAAGGCCCTGGAAGGTGCCGCAGCACAAGGTGCCACAACGGAATTGTTTCATCTTTACGATCTGAACTTCAAGGGATGCACGAGCTGTTTCGGCTGCAAAATCCGGGGGGGCAAAAGTTACGGCAAATGTGTAATGAACGACGATCTGGCGCCGGTGCTGGAAAAAATCGCTGCAGCCGACGCCCTCGTCATCGGTTCGCCGATCTACTTCGGCACAGTAACCGGAGAGACGCGCAGCTTTCTTGAGCGCCTGCTGTTTCAGTACCTTACCTATACGGTACCCTATGGCACCCTATGCCCAAAGCAGATCAAGACCGGATTCATCTACACCATGAATGTTCCGGAAGAGCGGAGCAAGGAATTCGGATACGAACAGATCTACAAGACCAACGAGCGCTATATGCAACTGCTCCTTGGCTCTGCAGAGTCGCTGTGCGCCTATGACACCTGCCAGGTGGACGATTATTCAAAGGTAGTGATCGAAAGTTTCGACCCGATTCACAAGGCTAAACGCCGTGCTGAGGTGCTACCTTTGGAATGCCAACGGGCCTTCGAGCTGGGACAGCGGCTGGCAGGAGCCGAGAGTGTCGCGGCGTAGCTGCATACTGAAAAGCCCGCTTTTGGCGGGTCAGGCTGCTGATAAACCCCGTCTATTCAGGCGGGGTTTTCTATTCCTGCCCCTTGAGCATTACAGGCCGGTTGCGCGACGAACAGACCGTTTCACACGTCCGGCACCCGGTGCATTTGTTGTAATCCACCCGAACCATTTTAAGGGCGAGATCTCCCGCAAGCGCCCAGGCTGCCGAATGGACCCCGAACTGCCCAAACCGCAAGAGAGCGCCGCCTCCGATCCCGACCCCCTTGAGAAATTTCCTGCGGGTGAGGGTTGTACCTCCGTTAGTTCCGCAAGGTTCCATATTTTCTTTGTCCATGTCAGCCTCCGTTGGAGCCGTCGTTTCTTATGGTTTTTCGTTGATTACATCGTGCGGATTATTCAAGGACCGGTAGACCGATTCTGCCAAATTATTGCCTGATCGTACGAGATGCTGCTTGTTCAGCAACTGTTCAGCCACCAAATGTGTTGCTATATTTTCCTGTTTACGTAAAACACATTTTACAATTTATTAAGGATTCCAAAATGGACAGCTTTTTCAGGGGAACAGCAGAGATTGATCGAGTCAGATCCGTAACGCTAATGCGATCCACCCTCTATTGATCGGAAGCATTGTCATAAAAAAGCCGGCCGCTGAGAAGTCACCCCAATGAGGTTGGCGAGGCATAGAGTTAGGTATGAATGATGCAAAGACTATCACAGAGCAGTTGCTGACCGGGCCGGCGACAACAGATGTACTGGACGACCTGGCGACGCTCCGGCTCGACATCTTCCGGGAATATCCCTATCTATACCAGGGTCGTCGGAAAGATGAGCTCAATTACCTGGCCACCTATGCCAAGGCACCCGATGCTTGTGTCATTCTCGCCTATGATGGATCTGCCATTATCGGGGCGGCCACCGGTATGCCGCTTATTCATGAAGACGCGCAGGTGCTTGACGCCTTTGCCGGGACGACAGCTCCGCTCGAAGAGATGTATTATGTCGGAGAGCTGCTCTTTCGAGCGGCCTACCGCAATGGTGGACTGGGCCAGAAGCTGCTTGCCCGACTGGAAAGCCACATCCGTTCTCTCGGCTGCTACCGCACGCTCACCAGCGCCACGATTGAGCGCCCCGATGATCACCCCCTGCGCCCGAGTGGCTACATCCCCCTCACAAGATTTCTTTCCCGCACCGGTTTTGTCCGGCTCCCCGGTGTAACCACCCACTTCACGTGGCTAGAGATCGATGGTGTCAAACGGGACCACTCCATGCAATTCTGGAGCAAGAAGTTGATTTGATCGCGCCTTTGAGCTGACGAAAAAGGGGACCGGCTACTTTTCGCCCGTCCCCTTTTTTGGTACTTCGCTTTGCCCGAATCCGCGTCAGGAGATATTCATTCTTTCCCGCCAGCTTCATGATGGAATCAGGTTACCCTGCAACCTTTTTCCCATCCCACCATCACTTTCGGTCACTGACAGCGCTGAGCCCGCTACAGTTCCAGAAACAACTCCGCTTGCATGAAGCAAGACGACTGATGCTGGCAGAACGGATGGATGCCGCTAATGCAGCCTTTTCAGGTTGGCTACGAAAGTCCATCCCAGTTTAATCGTGAGTACAACCGCATGTTCGGTGCACCGCCGTTACGGGATGTGACTAACTTGCGGCAACTGGCGGCAGTGGAAAGGGGATAGGAGGATCGGGGCGGAGAGATCTGGAAAACAACCTATGAGGTTTTACGGTCCAGGCTCCGGTACTGGATCGCCTCGGCGATATGCTGTTCACGGATGGCATCGCTGCCGTCGAGGTCGGCAATGGTGCGCGCCACCTTGAGGATGCGGTTGTAAGTACGGGCGGAGAAGCCGAGGCGGTCGGTGACCAGCTCAAGCATTCGGTTTCCGGCAGCGTCGAGCTCACAATGTTTTTTGATAAAACGAGGGGTCATCTGGGAGTTGCAATGGATCTTGGTGCCTTTATAACGTTCCAGCTGCAACTCCCGTGAATGCTCCACCCGCCGGGCAATTGCAGCGGAACTTTCCGCCTCGCTCCGGTCAACCAGTTCGCGATACTTGACCGCCGGCACCTCGATGTGAATGTCGATACGGTCCAAAAGCGGCCCGGAAATGCGCGAGCGGTAACGGTGGATGGAGATGGGGGTACAGCTGCAAGGATGGATCGGGTCTGCCAGGTAGCCGCAAGGACAGGGATTCATGGCCGCCACGAGCATCACCCGTGCGGGGTAAGTCAGGGAAAGCAGTGAGCGGGAGATGGTGACCCGGCCATCTTCCAGCGGCTGGCGCAGGACTTCGAGCACGTTCTTTTTGAATTCGGGCAACTCATCAAGAAACAGCACGCCGTTGTGGGCCAAGGAAACCTCTCCCGGCTTGGGAGTAGTGCCACCGCCGATGAGACCGACATCCGAAATCGTGTGGTGGGGGGAGCGAAAGGGGCGCACCGCCAGCAAGGCCCGCTCTTTGTCAAGCATCCCGCTGACGCTGAAGATTTTGGTGGTTTCAATCGCTTCTTCAAACGACATGCGCGGCAGGATGGTGGGAATGCGGCGGGCAATCATGGTTTTTCCGGAGCCGGGCGGACCGATCATCAAGAGATTATGAGATCCGGCCGCAGCCACTTCCAGGGCACGTTTGGCGTGTTCCTGCCCCTTTACCTCGCTGAAATCCTCGCCGTATTCGCAGCTGCTGGCAAAGAGCTCTTCCAGATCGACGCAGCAGGAGTCTATCCCTTCCCGGCCGGAGAGGAAGTCCACTACCTGGGACAGAGTGGTGGCGCCGATGATCTCGAGCCCCTCAACGACTGCTGCTTCGGGGGCGTTTTCTGCAGGAAGGATGATGCCTTTCAATCCCGCCCGTTTTGCGGCCACCGCCATGGAAAGGGCGCCGCGAATCGCTTTCAATCCACCATCCAGGGAAAGCTCGCCCAGCAGGCTGTACTCCTGGAGCAAGGCGGTTTTAACCACTCCGGTAGCCGCCAATATCCCGATGGAGATAGGCAGATCATAGGCGGCACCTTCCTTTTTGATGTCCGCCGGTGCCAGATTGGCAGTAATCCGCCGTGCCGGAAAGTCGTAGCCAGAATTTTTGAGCGCTGCCCTCACCCGGTCCTTGCTCTCTTTGACAGCACCGTCCGGCAGACCCACGGTGGCAAAAGCCGGCAAGCCTGGGGCCAGGTCAACTTCCACATCCACCAGGATGGCATCAATCCCGATCAGGGCACTGCTGAGCACTTTTGCGAGCATCAAGGTCTCCCTTGAAACGAGAATTTTTTCGTCGTTGATAGGCGGGAAAAGCTGCGCTGAGATGTACTAACAGGGACGCAGTACTGCGGTTTCAAACGGCAACGAACCTGCAGCGAAAATTCTATTTCAGCATGATGAAGCCCATCTGTCGTCCGGTTACCCCATCATCCCGGCGATAAGAGAAAAACAGCTCCCGCTGGCAGCTGACACACATTTCAGAGACCTGAATGGAACTTGCCTTGATTCCAGCGGAAATAAGTAACCTTCGATTGGCCTCAGCCAGATCCAGACGCCATTTGCCCTCACCATTAGGTTCGGTGCAGGTATCCCAGGCGACATCTCCCTGCTGAAAGGCCTGTTTGACCGGCGCATCGACTTCGTAACAGCAGGGACTGATGCAGGGACCGATTGCTGCCTGGATAGTGCCTGGCGTACAACCGAAGATATTTTGCATGGCCGCTACAGTTTTGGAGACGAGTTTTGAAGCAGTACCCTGCCAGCCGGCATGCACCGCTGCAATTACCTTCTTTTCCGGATCTACCAGCAGAATCGGAGCACAGTCGGCAACACAGATGCCGATCATGATATTGGGCTGGTTGGTGACAATGGCATCACCTTCCACACTGAGGAAATGAGTGAAATCCTCATTCGGTTCATCAATGACCAGAATATCATTGCCGTGCACCTGGCGAACGGTAACCAGGGCCTCCTGGGCAATCCCAAAGGCGCGAGTCAAAAGGCTGCGGTTTCCTTCCACATTATGCTGCTGATCCAGAGTGGTGGTACCCAGATTGAGGGAGTTGTAGGGGGGCCGCGAAACACCTTCATGGCGGGTTGTGAAGCCCTGTACGGAGCAGGGAGTGCCGCTGAATTCAGTGGCAAGATAATGGATACGGCCGTTACGCTTGATCTGCATGTGTAATCTCCAAAACAGTACCTTTATGGGTATGAAAGATCCGTTTATCACAGCCCTTCACAGCCCGTCTTCAGCATCCTGTTATAATAGTTTTGCCTTCTGTACTGCTTTACGCTTTAATATCACGTTATCGTCGCCGCTGGCGCCAGATATACACGCCAATCAGGAGTGCGCTGAACAGAAGCACCCATGCCAGAGCCTGATGGGCATACTGCATGATCAGCTGCTGATTCTCGCCGATGACATAACCGATGCCTGCCAGGATGCTGCACCAGATGCCGGCCCCCAGTAAGGTGTAGAGCGAAAAACGCAAATGGTTCATGCCCGAGAGTCCAGCCGGGATCGAGATAAGGTGGCGCACCACCGGAAGCAGTCGGCCGATGAAAGTCGAAATTTCTCCATGACTGAGGAAAAACCGCTCCACCCGCGCAAATTTATCCGGCGGAATCAGCACATATCTGCCGTATTTGATGATCAGCGGCCTTCCCAGGTAATGAGCAGCGAAATAGTTGGCATATGCGCCCACCAGACTGCCGGCTGTACCGCAGGCAATGGCTGCAACGATGCTCATCTTTCCCTGAAAAGCGAGATAGCCGGCAGGCGGCATGACCAGCTCGCTCGGCACCGGAATAATGGAGCTTTCCATGGCCATCAGCAGAAATATTCCGGGATAGCCCATGGTGCCGATCGTATCCAGCAGCCACTGAACAAGTGCGTGCATTGAATGCTCCATAGTAAGAATAAAACGAGGCATCTTTATACCCCAAGTTGGTGGAACCGGCAACTGCGTAAACTCTGGAGCTCTTGAAATATGAACAAATCTGTAATCGAAAAACTCAAAACAGAAATACTGGCAGGTGACGGTGCCGTGGGCACCATGCTCTACGCCAAGGGGATCAGCCTTGAGAGCAATTTCGAACACCTGAATCTTGTCCGTCCTTCCCTTGTCCTAGAACTGGCCCTGGAATATGTAGCAGCAGGGGCCCAGGTGATCGAGACAAACACCTTCGGGGCGAATTATACGAAACTTGCTGCCATCGGCCTGGGACACAGGGTGGCAGAAATCAATACCGCCGGTGCACGTATTGCCCGCCAGGCTGCCGATCAAGGTAAGAATGTGTTTGTAGCTGGTTCGGTCGGACCACTGGTGCGAGTCAAGGGAGAAGAGCACGAACTCGGGCAGAAAGAGATGCAGGCGATCTTTCAGATCCAATGCGCAGCACTGGCTGCAGGAGGAGTGGATCTGCTCCTGCTGGAAACCTTTGCCTCCCTGGCCCAACTGACTGCCGCCGTGGCGGCGGCCCGCACAACCGGACTGCCGGTCTGTGCCAGTATGGCCTTTCTGGAAGGGGGGCGCAGCAGCGACGGAACAACAGTGGAATCGTTCTGCAGTGCCATGGAGCAAGCTGGGGCCGACATGCTGGGTGCCAACTGCGGCGCCGGTCCGCTCGAACTGGTCAAGGTGGTGCGCCGCCTGGCCTCCCGGACAGATAAGCCCATTGCCGCCTATGCCAACAGCGGCTTTCCGGAATACCGCGATGGCCGCTACATCTACAGGGCGACACCGGACTATCTGGCCTCCATGGCCGAGGAAATGGCCGCAGCCGGTGCAACGCTCATCGGAGGCTGCTGCGGCACCACGCCTGAACACATTGCCGCCATTGCCCGACGCATTGCCGGTACCACCCCTGCTATCCGCCCACGACCCTCAACTATAGAATTTCCCCGGACTGTCGACAGCCCGCAGATTGAGAACTCCTCCTTTTTGAGATCCTGGGGACGTCGCAAGGTGATCACCGTTGAACTCGACCCTCCCAAAGGAATGGACTGCAGCCGTATCATTGAGGGCTGCCGGAAGCTAAAGGAAGCCGGAGCAGATGCCATCAACCTGGCGGAAAATCCCCTGGCGCGGCCCCGTATGGGAAACATTGCCCTGGGAAGTTTGATTCAGCGCGAGGTTGGGATTGAGGTGATTGTCCACATCACCGGTCGCGACCGCAACCTGATCGGCATGCAGTCCGATCTGATGGGGGCCAGCCTGCTCGGCATCCGCTCCATCCTTGCCGTCACCGGCGACCCGGCCACCATGGGTGATCATGCCGGAGCAAAATCGGTTTTCGACCTGCACTCCCTGACCTTGATCAAGCTGCTTGCAGACCTGAATAGCGGCGTCAATGCTATCGGCAATCCGATCGGCAACGGCACCGGCTTCACCATAGGTGCCGCTTTCAATCCGAATACCTCCAACATGGCGGTCCAGGCAGAGCGGCTGCGCAAAAAAGTTTATAATGGTGCCCAGTTCGCCCAGACCCAGCCAATTTATGATCCGGAGGTTCTTCTAAATGCCCTCCACACTACCCATGACATCGACATTCCATTACTGGCCGGCATAATGCCGCTGATCAGCGAGCGCAATGCCGAATACCTGCATAACGAAGTGCCCGGCATTTCAGTTCCGGATAATATCCGTAGCCGTATGCGGGGACTTGAGAAGGAAGCCGGCATAGGTGAGGGATTGGCCATTGCCCGCGAATTTATCAAGGCCACTTTTATCAGTGTGGGGGGATATTACCTGATGCCCCCATTCGGCAAGCACGAATTGGCCCTGGATCTGATCGATTGCATTCATGAGACGGAAAAGGAGTTTATATGATGAGACTGCTTAAGATTCTGCCGCTGTTTTGTTGCCTGGTGCTTACCGCCTGCGTTCATGACACCGGAATAGGCGAAGAGTTCGACAAAAGCACCAAAGATTACAATCGGATGCTCCGTTGGCAGGAGATTCCAAGAGCTGTTGCCACGTACGCCGAACCTGAAACACGGGATGAGTTCATGGCTGCAGCACAAAAACTCCGCACGCGGGCTGTCACCGTAACGGATTACCGTATCCTTACCACCGAGTGCCTGCCGGAGAAAGAGACCGGAGAAGTAGTGGCGGAGTTTGATTATTACATCCTTCCTTCCAACCGCATTAAGACGCTCACCTATAAACAGGATTGGGCATACCGCACCATTAATGAAAAAAAGGGATGGAGGGTGAAAACCCCCCTGCCTGCTTTTGAATAACCAATGCCGACCCTGGATTCCGAAATAAGCCAATTTTGTTCCTACCTGGAAATTGAGCGAAACGTCTCGCCCCATACTATGGAGGCTTACCGCCGCGACCTCTGTCAGCTTGCCGCTTTTGTCCGTCAGGAAAGAGGGAACGACAGCGGAGCAGCCGACCTGGATCACCTGCTGCTGAGGCGTTACCTGGCGCAACTTGGGAAAAGCAACGCCAAAAGCTCCATCGGCCGCAAGCTCGCCGCAATACGCAGTTTCTTTAAATTTCTTCTGCGACGGGGCGCCGTCACCAAAAATCCCGCTGAATTGATTGCCACACCCAAAAAGGGCAGCCGCCTTCCATTTCATCTGGACATTGATCAGGCAACCGCCTTGATGGAAGCGCCGATGGAAGAGCAGAAACATGAACTGCGTGATCGGGCAATTCTGGAAACGCTATACTCATGCGGATTGAGGGTTTCAGAGCTTACAGGACTTGATGTGGGTGACATGGATCTGGCGGGGGGGATGGTGCGGGTAATGGGCAAGGGAGGCAAGGCGCGCATCGTTCCGGTGGGCAGCAGAGCTGTTGCCGCTGTCACGGAATACGTGGCGGAGAGGGTGAACAGTGCAGATCATGATGCGCTCTTCCTCAATACCCGCGGCAAAAGGATCAACCGCCGCAGCGTGGCACGTATCATTGACACCCATGTGCAGCGGCTAGCATCCTACAAAAACATCTCACCCCACACCCTGCGTCACACCTTTGCCACCCACATGCTGGAGGGTGGTGCAGACCTGCGTGCCATACAGGAACTGCTTGGCCACGCATCGCTTTCTACTACCCAGAAATACACCCACGTGGGGATTGATCGCCTGATGGAAGTTTATGACAAGGCGCACCCCAAGGCACATACAAAAACAGAGGGGTAACCCATCTCCCCTCTGCGTACTCTACTCCTGGATACTGCATGTTTACTCCACTCTGACCTCGACCCTGTCCCCGGCATTTACCTTGAGCTTCTTTTCAATACCCGGTCCCACCAGGATGGAACCATCGTACTGTAAATCCATATCAGGCATGACCATGACTGGAAAAGTACCGCTTGTGCCAGTCGTGTTATTAATCAGAACGAGCTTCTTGAAAGATGTATTGTAAAAGTCCCTGATCTGTTTGCCCGTGTTCTGGCTGATTGCAATCATACCAAAAGAATCAAAGCTTGCGGCGGCTTCCCTGTTTTCAAGGTGAGCAACTGGAAGCCTGAGAATGCCGGCCTTGCTGATGGAGTCATGCAAAGCAGAGGGAGCGTCCACAGGAGCAGGCTCGCTCGAGATGGCATTTTCCAGCCGTTTTACGGCCATGTTGAGTGTGATGGCAAGCATCTGCAGGTTGACATTTCTCGTGCAGAGCAGGCAGATCAGGATTCCCGGGCAGTGTTTGACGATGACACGTCCATCGTTGTAGCGAAGATCCATAAGCTCAAGTGTCTCTGAAACCTGAAGGCCATGAACACATTCAAGCAGGTACGCCCCACACTCTTGGACAGCCGCCGGATCGATCAGCGCAGGGAAGGAATTTGATAACACTTCTCCCTTTTCGCTGAAAACCGCGCTTCCGATGACGCCCTTTATACTCTCTAAATGATGCAGGATATCCTGCATGGTTCAGCCTCCTACTTGGGGGGAATCAAGACGTTCCTAATCTCACTTTCAACGCTATCAAGCTGACAGCCAGGATTAATCGCAATACTCAGGTAGTGCTGCCTGGAGTCATACATCAACAGCCCGAAATTGGTTGTCTGTACTGCTGCGGCTTTCACATCTCCCAACCCGAGCAGAGCCCCGAGCCGGTTACCGGTAGTGGCAAGAAACAGACCTTTTCCTGCAAGGGCCCCGGCCTCGATACTCGAGTCCTGCACAGGCGTGCCTTGTTTATCCAGTAACACTGCATAGGTTACGGCGCTGATCTCCTGCAACGCGGCAGCCACTTTACTCATTTTTCTACGCGGGGTGAAATTTATCTTCTCTTCTTTGCCTGTGCCAGCTCTATCTTCGTCAAGGCGGCGGAATGCATCCAGCAGCAGGTAATCTGTCCGACAGTGAATCGTGCACACGTTGGTGGTCATTTCAGGATGGATGCTGAAGGTTCCCCCTGGCCAGCGAATAATCTCAAAAATGGCACGTTCGCCGGACTCACTACCTTGTTCGGCATGAACGATTTCTCCATTTATGAAAAAAATGGTCCCGCTATGGTTGCCATAGGAAACCGTAATACAGCCGGTATACCTGTTGTGCCCCTTAAGCTGGATAACATCCGCAAGCGAAAGTCCGGCCACCGCCCCCTGAAATCCATTAATATTTTCGCCCATTTTTGAAAATCCTGACCTAGAGTTAATCATAAGCGGAATAGGTATGACGAGTGATTAAAATGCATATCGTTGGCAAGTTCAAGAAGAAAGAGCCAGAGCATTAAAAAACCCCGCCGGTAACCCGGCGGGGTTTTATTTTCAGGACGGCTTCTGCTACTCGCAGAGGTCGACTTTAACATCCCAGTTTTTGAGTTTCATTGTGCCGTTGCGCTCCAGGTTGAGGTGCATCTTGAATGCACGATCCCACAGCTGCGGCTCGTGACCAACTTTTCGCTTGAGACAGTCAGCTTCTGCAATGTTGAGATACTCAGTCAGCTGGTCTTTGTAATCCGGATGGGCGCACTTCTCGATAATGCGGCGTGCACGGTCCTTAGGTGCCAGACCACGCAAGTCAGCCAGGCCCTGCTCGGTGATGACGCAGTCAAGATCGTGCTCGGTGTGGTCGATATGCGAGCAGTGCGGCACAACACAAGAAATACCGGTCGGATCTGTTTTGCTCGGACGGCTGGATGGAGTATGCATCATCTTCAAGAAACCGTTGCGAAGGAAGTCGCCTGAACCGCCAAGACCGTTGATCATGCGGGTACCGCCGACCAGCGTCGAGTTGGCATGAGCATAGATGTCGATTTCAACAGGAGTATTCATAGCGATACATCCCAGCCGACGGATAGGCTCCGGAGCATTGGAGATGGAGAGCGGACGCAGGACGATCTTGTCGAAGTACTTGTCCATATTCTCGAAGAAACGCGGGAAACCGGGAGATGCCGAAAGGGAAAGGGAGCAGGAAGAAGCGGCATCGAGCTTGCCTGAATCAAACAGGTCGAGCATGGTATCCTGAAGCACTTCGGTGAAAACGGTCAGGTTGGTGAAAGGTCCCTTGGCCAAGCCGCCGATAACGGCGTTTGCAATTGAACCAACTCCAGACTGGATCGGCAGCAGGTTCTTCGGCAGACGACCAGCCTTTACTTCCTGGGTGAAGAATTCGATAACGTGGTTGGCGATCGCCTCGGAGGTATCATCCTGCTCGGCAAAGGCGCGACCCTGATCACGAAGCTTGGATTCAACCACTGCAATGACCTTGCTAGGATCGCAAGGAATCGAGGTGGAACCGATACGGGAATCAGCCTTGACGATGTTGAATGGCTGACGGTTTGGCGGTGTAGCCGGTGTGAGCAGGTCGTGGATTCCTTCGAAGGAAGGCTGACCGGTGTTGACCTCAATGATGATCCTGTCGCAGATCATAAGGATTTCAGGAATAACGCCGCATGAAGAGGTCGGAACCAGGCTGCCGTCTTCCTTGATGGCGGATACTTCGATTATGGCCAGGTCCAGCTTGCCGCTTTCGGAGTCTTTGGTGTAGAAGCCGTAGCCCAGATCCTGAGCGAAGAGGGAGAGGTGCTTGTCGCCCATACGGATGCGGCCTGCGTTGATACCGGCAGCGATGTTCTTACCGGTCTGATATGGCCAACGGCGGTCGATCATGTCGTTGACTGCCCAGCGGTCTTCAGTTTCGGCACCAACTGAAGCACCTATGAAAAGGTTGAACTTCAGTTTACCCTGCAGACTGTTTTTCTCCACATGCTCAGCAAGGGCGATGGGTACGACTTTAGGGTAACCGGCGGGTGTGAAGCCGGACCAGCCAAGGTTCATGCCGTTCTTGAAGAAAGGGATGGTCTGCTCAGGGGTCATCACTTTGCTTAAAAGTGACTTGCATTGGACGCGGTCTTGCAGTGTTCCGTACTCGGACATCTTCTACCTCCTGTTTGTTTATGGTGTCTACAGGCTATACGCAACCTGATTGAACTTCACACGAGATTCCATTAAACTGCAATAAAGATTAAAACTTACAACATGTTATAAATATTCAACTTTACCGTAAACAAGTAAAACCGGATTTTACGCAACGCTGTATTGTTAGTCAAGTTAAAAGTAAAGCCGATCTAATTCCGTACAAAGGGTATTCGATGTTAGGGATCTTATCCTTCGTAATCAACCGCAACGATTGAAGAGCAGAGAGATCTCATCAAGGGAATAACTTCGCCGGCATGATAGGGGTGAACCTGGTAGGCCTGGAGGTCTTCGAGAGAATCGAAACGAGTGACCAACGCAACATCGTATGAACGCTCAGAGCGGATGATATCCGCACCGGCTTCCAGATGACGAAGTTGTTCGATTTTGCCCTGCATACTGAGCAGCTTGCCATGAACTGCGGCAACACCTTCCTGCGAGCATTCCTTCAGTTTAAATAGAACAATATGTGTAATCATTACTGTCTGCACTCCTTCAATGGCTATTATGTGACCAGGAATTGTATTGTATACATTTACTTCTCACATGAGTCAACTTTCCATCTTTCAATATCTAATTGTACATGTTTAATGGATTGCTATAATTAAGCCGAGAATGATGAATATCTGAGGAGGATGCCATGACCGAAAAACGCTTGATTCCGGCAGTTGAGACACGTATCGGCACCTTGATGGAATACAGCCGGCAAATACAGATGCGGGCAGAACGGAAAATCAGGAGCAATCCCAATCCAACCATAACCATCTCCCGCGAATTCGGTTGCGAAGCCTATCCCGTGGCTGAGCAGTTGAGAGCACAGATGGAAAAAAAGACCGGCGAGCCCTGGCTGCTGGTAGACAGGGCCCTTTTCGATGAGATCGCCCGCAACCACAACCTTTCCGAGCAGGTTATGCAGGGGCTGGGAGAAAAATCGCGATTTCTGGATGAAATCCTGGCCACTTTTTCCCCTCAGTGGAAAACGGAAAAGGATTATTTTCGAGTGCTCTGCCGCCATATCATCTCGCTAGCACAACAGGGCAACGTCATCGTGGTTGGTCGTGGCAGCGCCTTTATCACCCAATCCCTTAGAAACTGCTACCATTTCCGTTTGTTTGCTTCTTCCAGGTTCAAGATACGCTCGATCGAGCACCGCCTTGGTATTTCTGCAGAAGAGGCCGAAAAACTCATTGCACTCAAACAAAGCCAGCGCGATCGCTTTATCCGCGATTTTCTGGACAGAGATGAGCACGATCTGACCGTCTATAATGTTATTTTCAACAATGACCGTAACACATCTGAAAAAATTGCCCGAACCATTACAGAATATATCTGCCAGGCAGAGTGATCAGTCTGCCCCAAAACAAAAGGCGCCCCAACAGGAGCGCCTTTTTCTGTATTTGATACCGTAGTTACTCTCCCCAACGGCTATAAAGGTCGTGCACAATTCCCAACTGATCAAGAATTTTACCTACCACAAAATCAATCAAGTCAGAAATGCTCTCAGGTCGGTGGTAAAAAGCAGGCATAGCCGGAAGTACACACGCCCCGCAACGAGTGATTCTGAGCATGTTTTCAAGATGGATCTGACTAAGTGGTGTCTCCCGGGGAACCAGCAACAAGGGACGACGCTCCTTGAGCATCACATCTGCTGCACGCTCGATCAAGTTCCCCGAAATACCACCTGCTATGCGTGCCAAAGTCCCCATGCTACAAGGAACTACGACCATTGCACCGGGCGCAGCTGAGCCGCTTGCTGCACCGACGAACAGATCGTCAGGTGCCACCACGCTCACGCCCCCTTCCAGCCCCAACTGCCTGCATAGACGCTCTGTAGCAGCCTGCGGATTTTCCGACAGATCAAGGCCAGTCTCCTCACGGCAGACAATCTGCCCGCTGGTACTGGCTGTTACTGTCAGCCGAAACCCGGCCCGGTGCAACTCCTCCAGCAATCTCAAACCATACAGTGAGCCTGAAGCGCCGCTTATGGCCACAAGTATGTGATCTATTTTCCGGGAATTATTCATAGTGGCCTGGCCAGCACTTCGGCTGCAGTACAGATCAGAATGACGACACTGATATATCCGTTCATATTGAAGAAAGCTGCATCCAGCTTGTCCAGGTTGCCGTCCTTCAACAACCAGTGCTCATACAGCAGCATACCGGCTGCAATCAGAATCCCGATCATAAAGAAGGATCCCAGCCCAAGACTGACCAGGAGCCACAGCAAAAGCCCCAGCATGATCAAGTGAAACATCCTTGCTGCCCAAAGAGAGCCCGCCACACCCAGGGCAACAGGTATGGAATGCAGCCCTGCTTTACGATCAAACTCCAGGTCCTGCAGTGCGTAAAGAATGTCGAATCCTGCTACCCAGAAGAGGACGGCACCACCAAGTATCAGTGCCGGCAAATCAATGCTGCCCCGAATGGCAATCCAGGCTCCCATTGGAGCAGCTGCCAGGCAGATGCCCAAGACCACATGGGCCAGGGAGGTAAAGCGTTTGCAGTATGAATAGAGCACCAGAAAGAGCACCGCCAAAGGAGACAGCTGCAGACAGAGGGGATTGAGACGGTAGGCTGCTGCCAGCAGCAGGACCAGGGAAAGCACGATGAAGGAGAATGTCGCACCTTTACCTATCAAGCCTGCAGGGATGGCGCGTCCG
Organism: Pelotalea chapellei; assembly: GCF_018531195.1. Classification (GTDB taxonomy): domain Bacteria; phylum Desulfobacterota; class Desulfuromonadia; order Geobacterales; family Pseudopelobacteraceae; genus Pelotalea; species Pelotalea chapellei. The sequence continues at coordinate 112,956 of NZ_JAHDYS010000002.1, forward strand.
GATGTACGGGGATTGTTGGCATCTATCTCCGCATCGATCAACCGGTTGAGCCCCATGGCAGCAGTGCGTGCTCCCACCATCGCCGCAACTATCCAGAATACCTTTTCCGGGGACGGCAAACCTCTGGCAGCCAGCAGCGCACCGGCCAGGGCAAAGGGCAAGGCGAAAATCGTATGAGAGAATTTGATCATTTCGAGAAAAACTATGATTTTTTTAAACACTCTTGAAACCCCATCTTTTATTCACTGCAGGCCCTTTGCATGGTCGCCGCCATTTCATTAAGGGCTGCTGTCAAAAGGTTATTATCAAACATTCCCGGATAATGCTCATATGGATAGTGCTTGTTCAACGTTTCCACCTGCCCGTTTTCACCGTAGGCATAGGTACTGCGCATTTCATAGCTGTATGGAGACAAGGTTACCTGCGTCCCTCCATTCTGGACTACCACCTCGACCAGCAGCTGGGTATAATATTTGCGCCCTCCTGCAGGCTGCCCGAAACCGGTATCGGTGGCAAAATGCCAGGGCGCTGTTACCAGAATTGCCCCCTGGTTTTGCTCCTCCAGAATTCGCAGACGGCGCTCACCCTCAAGGACATTGCGAATTCTTTTCAGCGCCTCTGCCGGCACCAGGTTTACCTTGAAAACGCGGGGTTTTATCGGTTCCGGCTCCGCACGCATATGATAACAACCGCCCAGAATAAGGAGCAGTGCCATTATTGCAACAACGGGCACAATCCTACTCGAGGCCATATTCATGCCAACGGCTCTGAACCAGATCAATAATGCGACTATCCTGAGCAAGTGAGCGAGAGATGTCCCAGCCGGTAGCATCAAGGGCCAGACGGCTTCCGGAGTTGTCGCAGATAAAATCACGACTGAAACTGCAGTTATTGATACAGCGCCATGCAGTTCCATTCATATCGCTTACCGATTCCTTCCCGTCAATAAATACAAGCAGCCGCGCTGCCGAGAACCATGGAGTTTCCCATAGGAAATGAGCTGTTTCCCTTACCATGCCGGGATGAGAATTTTCAAGGGAAATGACGGCACTCTGATGGAATACCCACTCTAACGGAAAACAGAGCCCGGTCACGCCAGGTATTATTCGACACACTAATGAAAACAGGATTCGTTCCCACACTTTTGCCATCCAGCAGTCTTCCATAGGTGGCGGCCCAACTATCGTAGCCGGTATGATGGCGTCATTACGGCGGGAAATGGCGGTAACGCGCATCACTGCGGCAGGAGCAGCCGGTGCATAAGCTCCGGTATGGTTCCCGAAAGGGCCTTCCAAGGTCGTTTCGGCTGGATCAACGTAGCCTTCGATAACCACCTCAGCTCCACACGGGACATGCAGAGGGACCGCTGTACACGGCTCCATTTCAAGTGGAGATTCTCTCAGAAAGCCGGCGAACGTACACTCATCCAGAACACCAGGCAGCGGCAGCATGGAACTAAGGGTAAGTGCCGGGGGGCCACCAAGCACAATGGAGACCGGCATTTTTTCGCCTCTGCAGCGAAACTCTTCCAGATGCCGGTGTGCTCCGCTCCCGATCTTCCATTGGATTGCCAATTCCTGCGGCCCGCGGAGCTGTGCACGGTACATACCGCAATTAACGTTATTGCCATTGGCATCAGCAGTAAAAACGAGGGGCAGGGTTATGTAGCGTTGGTATCCGGAGGCCATTCCATCATTGGGCCAGGAATGGAGAAAGGGAAATGCCGTCAGGTCCGGAGGGGTCATTGTCCTGCAGATATCGGAACGAGTTTTCCTTATACGAGGGGCGTAACGACGAAATTCCGGTAGGGACGAGATCTGCTGATCAAGACTGGAAAGGCTTGGTTCGCTGATGGAATCAAGCAATGCAGACATTCGTGCTGTCAGCTGATCGGGATGATCAATGTTCAATGCCAGACAAACCCGCTGAAGAGAACCGAAAAGATTGGTTGCCACAGAAAAAGACGAGCCTAGTGGCTGTTCGAAGAGCAGTCCTTTGCCTCCATCAGGCGACTTGCACACACGGTCTGTGATGGCGGCAATTTCAAGAACCGGATCTGTCGGCACGGAAATACGCGCCAGTTGGCCGCAGGACTCAAGGCAGGAAATATACTGCCTCAGATCATCCATGACGCGAGTGGCATCCATGCCGTGTCTGCTACTCGAACCTGTTTCTATAATATTCGGCACCGCGACGGCGTCGAATGGCAAGCCGGTAAAGCCGGTCATATTTAACAGCCGCATCTTCCCAGGTAAATCGCTGGGCCATGCCGTTCTGGCGCAATGCAGCCAGCCCTTCCGGATTGTTGAAGTAGGTATAGACCGCCCAACCGACAGTATCAAAAAGTGCCGTGGCGTTATGATTCCAGAATTTGAAGCCGGTACCGGTCAAAGTCGCTTCGTTGAAATTTTCAACGCTGTCTTCCAACCCACCCGTGGCCCGCACGATGGGCGGAGTTCCATAGGCGAGACTGTACATCTGGTTGAGGCCGCATGGCTCGAAGGCGGAGGGCATCACGAAAAAATCGGCACCCGCCTCCACCTTGTGAGCCAAAGCTTCGTTATAGCCGATATAGCAGGCGAATTTTTCAGGATACATAGCCGCAATATCACCGAAATAGAAGTGTGCCCATGGCTCACCATTGCCCACTATCACGAATTGCACATCCATTTCCAGTATGCGATGGATCGCCGCAGCAAGTATATCGGTACCCTTTTGTTTCACCATCCGGGAAACTACTCCAAGTAGCGGTACATCCGGTCGTTGCGGTAGTCCCAGGCTAGCCTGAAGATCGCGTTTGCAGGCAGCTTTACCCTCCGTCACGGTCGTGGGTGTATAGGGGGTGGCTATCATGCTGTCGGTCTCAGGATTCCATTCCTGATAGTCGACTCCATTGAGGATGCCGTAGAGATCCCCTGCACGTTCCCTAACGACTCCTTCCAATCCCCAGCCAAATTCGGCAGTCTGAATTTCGTGGGCATAGCCCTGACTGACTGTATTCAGCAGCGTGGCATGGGTGAGCCCACCCTTGAGAAGGTTAACCTGGTCATCCTTCTCGAGCTCGAGGAAGTTGAAGTGTTTCCAGCCGACATCAAGCACTTCCATCAGGCCGGGATAAAAATTACCCTGATGCTGCATGTTATGCAGTGTCAGCAGCGATGCCGCATCCCCCACATAACGATCATGCAGGTAAGAAGTATTCAGCAAAGCCGGAATTATGCCGGTATGCCAATCATGGGAATGGATGACATCAGGTTTGAAATCCAGCGCTTTGCATAGTTCAAGAGCAGCCTTGGAAAGGAACACAAAACGATTGTCATTGTCCAGATACCCCTCGCCATGTTCCTGATACAATCCCGCCCGACCGTAATATCCTTCATGCTCCAGGAAATATATCGGTACCTCGCTTCCCGGCAGCACCCCCTCATAAACGCCACAGTACTGGTGGCCAATGATACCCATGGGAACTGTGAGCACAAAAGGCAGGAGTCGCAGGCCATATTTTTCCCTGTCAACGGAATAGTAGCGCGGCAAGACCACCCGCACGTCGTGTCCCATGGCAGCCAGGTACTTGGGTAAAGCTCCTACCACATCTCCCAGTCCCCCCTCTTTTGCAAAGGGAGCAGCCTCGGAAGCGGCAAACAAAATGGAAATATGCTCGGAAGACTTCATCCAGGCTCCACTCTAGGTCAGATTTCCTCCCTTCCAGCAGGCTGGAAGGGAGGCGTAGCATTACTTGGGTACGTTTTCCCAGTCTTCGAGAAATTTCTTGATGCCGGCATCTGTCAGGGGATGTTTGGCAAGCTGAATCATGACCGAATAAGGTATGGTTGCTATGTCGGCCCCTATGAGGGCAGAATTGAGAACATGAATCGGATTCCGTACGCTGGCCACGATAATCTCGCTCATGTAGCCGTAGTTGTCGAATATGGTGCGGATATCTTCAATAATTCCCATACCATCCTGAGAGATGTCGTCCAAGCGCCCGATAAAAGGTGAAACATAGGTTGCACCCGCTTTAGCGGCCAATAAAGCCTGCATGGGTGTGAATATGAGAGTGACATTGGTTTTGATGCCCAATGCGGTCAGCGCATTGGTGGCCTTGAGCCCTTCGGGTGTCATGGGCACCTTGACCACAATGTTCTGGTGAATTTTAACAAGCTCCTTGGCCTCTTCAAGCATTCCTGCACAATCAAGTGACACCACTTCGGCCGAGATAGGACCATCAACGATGGAGACGATCTCCTTGATGACATCTTCAAACCTGCGACCCGATTTTGCAATCAGTGATGGATTGGTGGTAACCCCATCAACCAGACCAAGTTCATGGGCCTCACGTATTTCGCGGACATCCGCAGTATCGATGAAAAACTTCATAGTGCCTCCGTGTTATTATTGTTTTTTTTATCAGCAAGGTTATTGCGATATTTTTCAAGACAGCTATGTGAGCAAAAAAAGTGACGCTGACCATCATGTCTGCCAATTACAGCATCATCCTCGGAAACGTACATTCCGCACACGGGGTCACGATAGGTGGCCTCGGCCGCATCACGCTTTGCGGCTGATGAAACCTGGTTCTTTCCGTTTACAAGGGAAATGATGATCCGATAACCAATGTAGATCAAAAGACCCCAGATGAAAAGTCTGATCACATAGACCCTTTCTTCATATTTCAGTCACAGTTTCATCCGATTTGAGGCCGGCAAGTAACTCAACTATGGTTTTCTCCAACCTCGGGTGTTTCAGGCCAGGGGCAAGCACGCAGAGTGGCTCAAGGACAAAGCGTCTCTCAGCCATCCGCGGGTGTGGCACGATCAAATCAGGGGTGTCAACAACCTCTTCACCATACAGTAACAGGTCAAGATCCATGGTCCGCGGTCCGTCAGGTGCGCTTCTGACTCGGCGGAAAACCGAGCTTTCGATCTGCTGCAGGTGATACAAAAGTTCATGGGGAGATAGTCCGGTGGAAAGCCGGAGAACAGCATTGTAGAAGGGGGACTGATCTGTGAAGCCAACCGGTGATGTTTCGTAAAATGGAGATAGGCCGGTTACCCGGCATGTCGGCAGTTTTCCGATCTCTGCAATAGCGCGCAAGAGATTCAGCTCCCGATCTCCCATGTTGGAACCGAGAGCGATGTAAGCAATTTTTTCCACGTCAGAGATTAAAACATAACGGCACAAAGACGTCAACCCACTGTGAATCGAGACACCGCAACAGGCAAAAAAACACCCTGGTAACTAGGAGGGAAAGTCACCAGGGCAGATGAAGACCGTTAGGTCTTCGCAATCATTTCTCTGGTTTTATGATATCAGGCCACTGCTTTTTTTCAAGAATATTTTTTATAACTACCTTTTACAAAAAAACAAAAACCCGGATTCTTTATCTTTTCAGTTGACATGAAATGATCGGTTGGATCCTACACCACGGGTGAATCCTATCTCATAGATGCAGCCAAACCTTCACAATAGGTGGGGTATTGCAAAGTAATGCCAAGTTCGCGAAGCATCCGGCTGTTATCAACAATACGTGATTCACTGACATAGGAAAGCATCAGGGGGGACATGGTTTTACGAGCCTCTTCCATGGTCACCTGTGGTTGACGAGGTTCACCCAGCGCATCGGCACAAGCATTAAAATAGGAAGTCATGCTGCTTGCATTTCCGTCGCTAACATTAAAGATATCGCCATCCCGCCCTTTAGCTGCCGCAGCAGCACAGATACGAGCAAGATCATCGGCATGAATCCGATTGCTGGGACCGGCCTCCTCTTCCCGCAACACCGGCTGCCCCTGACGGATCTGCATCAGAGGAAGGCGTCCCGGACCATAGATGCCACTCACCCGCAGAATAACCACTGATGCCCCTGATGTTGCCCCATATTGCATAAATGCCGTCTCAGCATCCAGACGGCGCTTGCCCATGGCAGATGCCGGGTCTGTTGGCGATGATTCTGTCACCACTCCACCCTTTACTTCGCTATAGACTGAAGTTGCACTCATATAGATTATTTTCGCAGGTGCTCCGGATAAGGCAAGCTGTCTACAAAAGTTCCGTGCACGGGTGTCGGTGATGCCGCCACCGGGTGGGGGAACAAAATAAAAGATGGTGCGACCGGCACTATCCAGCCGAGGGATTGTTGCAGGATCATCAAAGCTGCAGGTGGCCACATTAAGCCCATCAACAGATAACCTGGCCTGCCGATCCGGAGATCGCACCAGACAGGTGACATCGGCACCCTTTTCCATGAAAATACGGGCAACCCTTTCACCAATGTAGCCGCATCCGGCTATCAGAATTTGTGTCATGACTGCTCCTTCTCCTGTTAGGCCAAAAAAGCCCCGCAGATTGCTCTGCGGGGCTTTTTTGGCAAATTTACAATGTGCTTCTACTTTTCACCAAACTCCAGGGCTGCAAGCTTCTGATAATATTCGAAGCGGCTGGCGGTCCAGGCTGTGGCTTTTTTCATCAGCACAGCAGCTGCTTCGGGATTTGCCTTCTGCAGCACCTTATAGCGATTCTCACCGTAGGCATACTCCTCGAACGAAGTGGTCGGGGATTTGCTGTCCAACTGCAACGGGTTCTTTCCTTCGGCAACCAGTGCCGGATTGTAGCGATACAGTGGCCAGTATCCGCATGATACTGCCTTCTTGTTTTCATCGACACCTTTGGTCATGTTGATGCCATGGGCAATGCAATGGGAGTAGGCAACGATGATCGATGGTCCGTCATATGCTTCGGCTTCTATGAAGGCTTTGACCACCTGGCCCGGATTGGCCAGCGAGACGTTGGCTACGTAGACATTGCCGTAGGCCATGGCCATCATGCCGAGATCCTTCTTGGCCATTGCCTTGCCGCCGGCTGCAAACTGGGCCACAGCACCGGTTGGAGTGGCTTTGGAAGCCTGTCCGCCGGTGTTTGAGTAAACCTCAGTATCCAGAACCAGCAGATTGATGTTTTTGCCGGAAGCGATGACATGGTCAAGACCGCCGTAGCCGATGTCATAGGCCCATCCATCGCCGCCAACACACCAGACCGATTTCTTGACCAGATAATCGGCCAAAGGCAGCAACTGCACTGCAGCCGACTCGGTGCAACCTTTGAGAGCTTCCTTGAGTTTTGCAACCCGTTCACGCTGTTTCTCGATACCGGCTTGGTCAGACTGGTCGGCAGTCTTGATCTCATTCATCAGCGGGATAACCGGTTTACAGGATTGGCAGGTGCAGGTAGTCAGTTTATCCAGCAGCTCCAATGCTGATTCGGTGAATTTGTCCACCGCGAGACGCATGCCGTAGCCGAATTCGGCATTATCTTCGAACAGCGAGTTGGACCAGGCCGGTCCACGCCCATCGGCGCGTTTTGCCCAGGGAGTTGTCGGCAGGTTACCGCCATAGATTGATGTACAACCGGTAGCATTGGCAATCATGGCGCGGTCGCCAAACAGCTGGGAGAGCAGTTTCAGGTAAGGAGTTTCGCCACATCCGGCGCAGGCACCAGAAAACTCGAAGGTCGGCCGCACCAGCTGGCTGCCGCGCAGGGTATCCAGCTTGAGCTGTGCCGGATCCATGTCTGGCAGAGAGAGGAAGAAGTCGAAGTTGACCGCCTCATCATGGCGCAGAGGGGGCTGGAACTTCATGTTGATGGCCTTGTGGTTCGGATCTTCCTTGCTCTTTGCCGGGCAATTGTGCACACAGGCACCGCAGCCGGTACAGTCTTCGGGAGCAACCTGAAGCGTATATTTCATCCCTTTGAATTCAGGAAGCTTACAGTCGGTGGATTTGAATGTTGCCGGTGCATTCTCCAGAAGTTTGCCGTCATAAGCTTTCATGCGGATAGTGGCATGGGGGCAGACGAATGAGCAGATGCCGCATTGGATGCAGAGCTGCTCGTCCCATACCGGGATGTCCACGGCGATATTACGCTTCTCGTACTGAGATGTCGCCGTCGGGAAGGTACCGTCAGCCGGCATGGCCGAGACCGGCAGATTGTCGCCAAAGCCGGCGATAATGGTTCCTGTTACATCCTGAACAAACCGGGGCGCATTCGGGGAAACTGACGGCGGCATTGTCAGGCTGCTGGAAGCTGTGGCCGGAACCTGTACCTCATGAATATTTTTGAGAGCCTCATCCACGGCGGCGTTATTCATTGCAACAACTTTTTCGCCCGACTTGCCGTAGCTCTTCTTGATGGCACCCTTGATCTCATTGATTGCAGTTTCCAGGGGAATGATATTGGAGATTTTGAAAAATGCGGTCTGCATGATCACGTTGATGCGTGCGCCAAGACCGAGCTCTTCGCCAAGTTTGATCGCGTTGATCACATAGAACTTAAGTTTCCTGTCGATGATCTGCTGCTGGACTTCCCTCGGCATTTTGTCCCAGACTTCATCATGCTCAAAGGGGGAGCAAAGCAGGAAGGTTCCACCGGGCTTAGCTTTGCTGACCATGTCGTATTTCTCCAGGAAGGAGAAATTATGGCAGGCAATGAAGTCGGCGTTATCGATGAGGTAAGGGGCATTAATCGCCCTGGCTCCGAAGCGCAGGTGCGATGTGGTGATGGTGCCGGCTTTCTTGGAATCGTAAACAAAGTAGGCCTGGGCAAAGTTATCAGTACTTTCGCCGATGATCTTGATCGAGTTCTTGTTAGCACCGACTGTTCCGTCAGATCCCAGTCCGAAGAACATGGCTTCGTAGGTGCCATCCATGGCGTTGCGGAAATCAGGATCGTAGTCAAGGCTGCAGTTGGTGACATCCTCTTTTATGCCGACTACAAAATGGTTCTTCGGCTTGGCTTCCTTGAGATTGTCCAGTACCGATTTGGCCATGGCCGGAGTAAATTCCTTGGAGCCGAGGCCGTAACGGCCGCCGACAATGGTCGGATAACCTGTGAAGCTGAATTTACCATCGGACATGGCTTCGCCGATGGCTGTGCGCACATCAAGGTAAAGCGGTTCACCCAAAGAGCCCGGCTCTTTGGTGCGGTCCAGAACCGCAATGCTTTTGACCGTTTTTGGCAGAGCTTCGATGAAGGCATCCAGCGGGAAGGGGCGGTACAGGTGGACTTTTACGACGCCGACCTTCTCTCCCTTTTTGACGAGACTGCTAACGGTCTCCTGTACGGTGTCGGCTGCGGAACCCATGACCACGACAACCCTTTCGGCGTCTTGAGCACCGGCATAGTCTACCAGCTTATAGGAGCGACCGGTAAGCTTGGCGAACTTGTCCATCTCTTCCTGAACGATTTTGATGCAGGGCTCGTAAAACTGATTGACGGTTTCGCGACCCTGGAAATAGACGTCCGGATTCTGGGCAGTACCGCGCATGACCGGGCGATCGGGTGAAAGACCACGCAGGCGGTGGGCATTGACCAGTTCATCGTTTAGCATGGCACGCATATCGTCAAAAGAAAGCTCTTCGACTTTCTGGACTTCATGAGAAGTACGGAAGCCGTCAAAGAAGTGCAGAAAGGGTACCCGCGAACGGAGGGTAGCGGCTTGAGCGATCAACGCGAAGTCCATGACTTCCTGAACGTTGTTGGAGCAGAACATGGCCCAGCCGGTGGAGCGGCACGACATGACGTCGGAATGATCGCCGAAGATATTCAGAGCGGCGGCAGAAATGGCACGAGCAGAAACATGAAAAACCGTGGAGGTCAGCTCCCCTGCAATCTTGTACATGTTGGGGATCATCAGCAACAGACCCTGGCTGGCGGTGAAAGTAGTGGTCAAGGCACCGGCCTGCAGGGCGCCATGGACTGTACCGGCCGCGCCACCTTCAGACTGCAGCTCCGATACAAGTGGGATGGTCCCCCAGATGTTCTTCTCACCGGCGGCGCTTTTGGCGTCTGAAATTTCACCCATCACTGATGATGGAGTAATCGGATAGATGGCGATGACTTCATTGGTGGCGTGGGCCACGTGGGCGGCGGCGGTATTGCCGTCAATGGTTACCATTCTTCTGCTCATGCTTTCCTCCTCGGGTGGATTAATCGTAAACTTTTACTATCCTACAATTCGTTGCGACCCTGCAATGCCCATTGCACTGTAGCTGCGTCGACAAATTCTATGTCACTGCCTAAAGGAATCCCATGTGCCAGACGAGAAACCTTTATATTGACGCTTTTCAAAAGTTTGGCCAGATAGAGGGCCGTTGCCTCACCTTCCACAGAAAAATTGGTGGCAATAACCACCTCATTAACCCCGCCGCGATGTATCCGCTCCAGTAGTTCTGAGATACGCAGAGCGTCAGGTCCGACACCGGCCAGAGGGGAGATCGCACCTTCCAGCACATGATAGACGCCATGGTAGGCGTTGCTCCGCTCCAGGGCCATCAGGTCCTGGGAATTCTCCACAACACAGATGGTTCCGGTATCACGCCGCCCGGAACAGATGGTGCATGGATCATCCTCGGTAATGGCAAAGCAGGTGGAGCAGGTTCGCACCTTGGCTCGGACCTCCAAAAGCGCTTCAGCCAAAGTGGTCAGGTTCTGGGGTGACTTGAGCAGATGAAAGGCAAGCCTGAGAGCGGTACGCTCACCTACACCAGGCAGCTTTTTCAATTCTCCTACCAGCCGGGACAGCGAGGAGGCCTTAGTTAGCATATTTCCCTACACAAATAAAACAATTTTTTATGTATTATAGCGAGGTTAAAAAAATGCTCCACCCGGTTTTGCGGAACCGAAGATCCGCCGTATGCCCGGGAGGAGCATATATAACACTTTGCCGCACGAAATGTTCTGTCATATGTTTACAACAAAGATAAGTCATCTATTAGCGGAACTAAAAAATTTAGTCAAACTTAAAATTAAAGCTTTTCCGTATCACTGCTGGCAAATTTTAAACAGTACTTAGAAGAGTCCGGGGATACTCATGCCGCCAGTTATTTTGGACATTTCTTCTGAAATTTCAGCATGCACCTTTTTAAGTGCTTCATTGACCGCAGCGATCACCAGGTCCTGAAGCATTTCAACATCGTTAGGATCGACCGCCTCTTTTTTTATTGTAAGTGAAAGAATTTCATTTTTCCCGTTAACCGTCACCGCGACTGCACCGCCACCAGCTGTGGCCTCTGCAGTTTTAAGTGTTGCTTCCTCTTGCAGCTTTGACATCTTCTGCTGGATCATCTGAGCCTGTTTCATGATACTTGCCAATCCCTTGGACATTGTTTCCTCCTGAATGTGATATGCCAGACACTAAACTCGTTCTCAAGCCTCACGGATTTCAGTGATTGTGCCGCCAAATACCCGTAATGCCTCATTGATAACAGGATGAGAAGCAACCTCCTGCTTCAGCTCATCTTGTCGCTGCTCGTGTTCACTCTTTTTTTTTTCAACCAGAGAAAGAGGATTCTCTCCCCCTTCAGGTGTAATCGGGGTGACCCGAAACACTGTTTTCAGACCGGTAAATGCCTGGGCCAAATCCTGAATTTCGACGATCGAGGCAGAATCCTGAATACTGGACAGATAATAGCTGCCTGCCGGAAAACCGATCTCCATGCTACCGGGCTCCTGCTTGAGCGGGCTGCCATGCTCAAGTATCGATCCAAGCACAGGATTCTTCTCACTTACATACCCAACAAATCGCTCCCAATCGCTATGGCTGCCTGGTGCTTGCGCCCGCGGACCTGCACTTGGAGGGGAAGCAGCAGGAGCAGTGGGGGTTGAACTGTGCGTCGGCTCATGTCGACGGGATTCTACTGCAGGGGGAGTACGCTCAGCCTTCCATGGCAGAGCGGGGGTGTGAACCGCGCCAGCTTCCATGACCTTGATTTTCTCCAGCAGTTCCTGCACGGGAACAACCGGCTCGAGAGTGGCCAGCTTGAGCAGGGCTATTTCAAGGATCAACCGAGGAAATGTGGCCTGGGCCATGTCGGCATCTGCCTTGATCAGCAGAGTCAGACGGCGCTGAATTTCCAGTGACGAAAAACCCTCTGCCTGCTGACGAAGCTCATCCAGCTCGGCAGCGGAAACATCCAGGATCTCTTCGGGCTTTTTGACTGAATTGATGACCAGCAGGTTCCGGAAATGCTCGATCAGTTCCTGGCAGAACTGACGCATGTTATAACCGACCCCATCAACCATCTTTACACCAGCCAGTACCCCCTGGGTATCCCCGTTAAAAATCGCCCCCGAGATTTTTCCCAGCAGCTGCCGGTCAACAGCGCCCAGTAATGTGGCAACATCCTCATCCAGTACGATACTGCCGCAACAGGCCAGCACCTGATCAAAAGCTGTCAGAGCGTCGCGCATGCTGCCGTCACCCTTGCGCGCCACCAGTGCAAGGGCAGAATCGTTGACCGTGATGCCTTCAGATTCTGCAATCTGACGCAGCCGTCCGACAATTCGGGTCACAGCTACACGCTTGAAGTCAAAACGCTGGCAGCGGGAAAGGATTGTAACCGGCAGTTTATGGGGCTCTGTTGTGGCTAGAATGAATTTGACATGATCCGGTGGCTCTTCCAGTGTCTTCAGCAGTGCGTTGAAGGCGCTCGTGGAAAGCATGTGAACTTCGTCGATGATGAAGATTTTATAGCGGCTGTGGGAAGGAAGGTACTTGATGTTGTCGCGGAGTTCGCGGATGTCGTCAACACCGGTATTGGAAGCGCCATCTATCTCGAATACATCAGTAGAGGTACCTTTGGTGATTTCGATACACAGGGGACAGACATTACAGGGTTCGTGTGTAACCCCCCGTTCACAGTTCAGTGTCTTGGCCAATATTCGGGCGGTACTTGTCTTGCCGACCCCACGGGCTCCAGTGAACAGAAAGGCGTGAGCCACTCGTCCGGAATCGATGGCATTCTGCAGAGTCCGACTGACATGTTCCTGCCCGGTCAGTTCCAAAAAAGTCTGGGGACGGTATTTCCTGGCCAGAACTTCGTAGTGCGCGCCGTTGGACAAGAGATTGAACCTCACAGGTCATGGTTGTGACCCGACGTCCCGTACGGGAAAAAAGCGGGGGTGGATCGTGCGGGCGTTGGATAGGGAAAGGGGATTAATCTGCTGAAACGTTTACAGGCGCATATGATAGCCGGGTTTGCCCGCGGCACACGACGGGGGCCGCTGCCGTTGCTTCCTTCCGGACCTGGCGGAGTTCACGGCTTGCCGTTGCGCGGGACCCGGCTATCATATCCGCCTGCAAATGTACTAAAAGCTATGTTTGTACAGATGTTGAATTACACTGCCAAAGTATGTCTCATCCTGCGGAACTCGCAAGCGAGTGTTCCTACTTTGTTGCCGTACCAATAAAAATGGCGGAGAGAGAGGGATTCGAACCCTCGGTACGCTATTAACGTACACACGCTTTCCAGGCGTGCTCCTTCAACCGCTCGGACATCTCTCCGCAAGGGAATGGGCAATATAGTATATGCAGTACTCTTTGTCTAGTATTTCGTTAAGATGGGCGTGGACGCGGCTATAAAAAACTAGTAATCTGCAGCGCTGATAACCGCACCTCGTAACGTTTCCCACATTTATTCCCAATGGAGAACAGCCTTGAAGATAGCCATTGTCACCGCCATGCCGGAAGAAACCGGTGCTGTATTGCAGGGAGCGCACCAAAAAAAGAAGGGGATGGTCAACGGCCGGCACACCTGCCGCTGCAGCATCACCGGCCACGAAATCATGCTGGTCGAAGCCGGCATGGGCCTCCTCAATGCCGGCTGGGCTGCGACGCTCGCGGCAGAGGACAAACCTGATCTGATCATTTCGGCAGGGTTCGGAGGAGGCGTTGTTGCCGGACTGTCGGTAGGAGAGGTGGTTATGGCTGAACAGGTTCTGCAGTGGGATGGAACAGGGTTCGAAGAGGTTGCCGTCGGCTTCTACGGCCGTAACAGTGCAGCAGACGCCATGGCTCTGCCCCGGGGCTGCTTTATCACCGGTGATGGCATTTTGCGGAAGGATGAACTGGCCAGTCATCTGACTAATGCAAACAAGCCGGTTGTGGAAATGGAAACTGCTGCCGTAGCCAGGGTCGCCGCAGGCAATGGAATTCCTTTCCTCGGCATAAGGGCCATCAGCGACGCCTGGGATGAGGAACTTTCCTTTTCAATCAACGAATTCTGCGATGACACCATGCGCATCAGGCCAGCTAAGGTACTGGCTACAATCCTGAAACGCCCTTCCATCATTCCACAACTGATCCGGCTTGCTCGCAACAGCAAAGCAGCCGCTGCCAGTCTGGGCAAGGCCATGGAGCGGCTGCTGAAACAGATTTAACCCCAGCTCCGATAGTTGCCAGAAACAGCCATTACCGTAATCCCAATCGCCCCAGCAATTTTCCCAGATATTTATTCAGAAAATGATCACGCGAAAGGAACCGCAAAGGGGGAGGCTTCCTTGTTCCCAACTCTTGAAGCATCAGCAGGATTTGAGGATTACCTCCCTGGGCCGCTCCCTGGCGCAATGCGCTGACAGCTTCTTCTTTAGTACCTGCAACCAGGTGAACTTTGGCGAGGTAAAAATAATGGATCGGGTTCTGCGGTTCACGTTCAATGGCTGCATGGCAGAGCTCAAGCCCTCTGGTAACATGACCGCGCTCCTTGGCCATGCAGAACCCTAAACAGGAATGCAGACTAGGATCATCTTCAGCCTGAAGAGATTTTTCCAGGCAGGCGAGCGCAGCCAGTACGTTCCCTTCCTCCAGCTCTTTCTGTGCTCGTGCAGCCTCTTTCTCTGCACTGGCATGTGGCGATAACTCCATTATGCCTCCGATTACTGCATGGACGTTGGCGACAACCTGCGATCCTTCACACTGTAAAAAAGGGACGAGCTGTATACCTGTAGCCCGTCCCTTCTCAATATTTATTCTATTTCAAAGATTGCCGCTTCACGCTGTTTTTACCCGGCGCTCTTCCCGCAGCATGTCCAATGCCAGCAGGGCCACACCGACGCAGATGAATGAATCGGCTACATTAAATGCCGGCCAGTGGTGGGTCTTCCAGTAAACATCCAGAAAATCGATGACTTCTCCAAGACGCACACGGTCGATCAGGTTCCCCACAGCTCCAGAAAAAATCATGGCAAGTGAAACCTGGGCAAGCTTCTGATCGTGGCGCAATTTGTTAAAAGCTACCAGGATCACCAGGGACGCAACCAGTGAAACCGCAATGAAGAAGGGCAGCCGCCAGGAAGCGTTGGACAGGAAACTGAAGGCCGCCCCCTTGTTGCGGATATAGAAGATGTTGAAAAAGCCATCTACAACCGGAATGGCCTGATAAAGGGTCATGGTTCGGTCAATGTACAACTTGGTGATCTGATCGATCACCAAGCCACAAGCGGCAATTAAAGAAAATAAAAACCAGCGGTTTTTCAAATCATTCCCCCTACTGTTACATTTAAAAACTATTGCACCGCTGCAGTGCACTTGGGACAAATAGCAGGATACTGATCATTTTTACCAAGCTCTTCACTGTAACACCAGCAGCGTTCGCACTTCTCGCCAGGCGCAGCAGTCACCTGAACTTTAAACCCTTCAATAGTTTCGGAGCTCCAGCATTCGCCGCTGAGTTCTTCCGCCAATGATACCCTGGAGACAATAAAGATGCTGGCCAGGTCCGCCTGATATTCACGCAAGAAGCCAAGTAGGTCGGCCGGAGCACTGATGGCAACAGCGGCATCAAGGGGATGCCCGATAGTCTTGGCTGTACGGGCCACTTCCAGTGCCTTTGAAACGTCGCTGCGCACTTTCATAATCCGCTCCCAGCGTTCCACCAGCACATCATCCTTCAGTTCCGGATGAAGCTGCGGGAAAGCTGCCAGATGGATGCTGGATTCATGCTCACCCGGCAGATAGGTCCAAGCCTCGTCAGCGGTAAAGGAAAGCACCGGCGCAATCAGGCGCAGCAGGGTGTCAAGGATGCGGTACATCACGGTCTGTGCGCTGCGGCGCTCCAGAGAGTCCTTCTTGCTGGTGTAGACCCGGTCCTTGAGGATATCCAGATAAAAAGCGCTCATTTCCACAGTACAGAAGCCGTTAACAGCATGGTAGAGAACATGGAACTCGTAATCATTGTAACAGTTCAGTACCTTTTCCTTGAGCAGCTCCAGCTGGTGAAGTGCCCACCGATCGATCTCCGGCATGCTTGCAGGCTCCACACTGTCTCTGGCTGGGTCAAAATCATTGATATTGCCCAGGATGTAGCGACAGGTATTGCGAATGCGGCGATAAGCCTCGGACAGGCGGGTCAGAATTTCCTGGGATATGCGGATATCATCCCGGTAATCCTGGGCCGCCACCCACAGTCTCAGGATCTCGGCGCCATATTTTTTAATAACCTCTTCCGGAGCCACCACATTGCCGACCGACTTGCTCATCTTGCGGCCGGAACCATCAACCACGAAACCATGGGTAAGCACGTTCTTGTAGGGAGCGCGGCCACGGGTACCCACACTCTCGAGCAGCGAGGAATGGAACCAGCCGCGGTGCTGGTCGCTCCCCTCCAGGTACATGTCCGCCGGTGAGCCCAGCTGTGGATTCGGCTCCAGGACAGCGGCATGGGATACGCCGGAATCAAACCAGACATCCAGTATGTCGTTTTCTTTTTCAAAAGAAGCGGATCCGCATTTGGGACAGACCGTCCCGGTCGGCAGCAGTTGCTCCGCAGCCCAGTCAAACCAGACATCCGAACTCTCTTTTTTGAAAATTTCGGCCACGTGATCCATGATGGCACCATCGGCAACGTACTCACCGCAGGCGGTACAGGAAAAGGCCGTAATCGGAACCCCCCAGGAACGCTGGCGCGACACGCACCAGTCAGGACGATTCTCAATCATTCCGTAGATCCGCTCGCGCCCCCACTTGGGGATCCACTGCACGTGATCGATGGCTTCAAGCGCCTTGGTGCGCAATTCGTTCTGCTTCATGCTGATGAACCACTGCTCTGTTGCGCGGAAGATGATCGGTTTTTTGCAGCGCCAGCAATGGGGATAGGAGTGGACGATCTTGGAAACATGCAGCAGTGCTTCCACTTCAGTCAGTTTGTCAATTACGCTCTGGTTGGCGCTGAAAACCTGCTGGCCACCGAAGAACTCAAGGGTTGAAACATACTTGCCGTAATTGTCGACAGGATTGTAGATTTCCAGACCTTCCTTGAGCCCTAGTTCGTAGTCTTCCTGGCCATGACCGGGGGCCGTATGGACACAGCCGGTACCTGCCTCCAGAGTAACGTGATCACCAAGCAGAATGATCGAATCGCGATCATAAAAGGGATGCTGGGCACGTTTCCGCTCCAGAACCGTGGCCGAAAAGCTGGCCAGCACGCTGCCGGTCAAGCCGGTGGTGCTCAGAAAACTGTCCTTGAGCCCCTCTGCTACGATCAGCACACCCTTCTCGGTTTCCAGCGCAACGTATTCAAAATCGGGATGCAGCGCCACCGCCAGATTGGCCGGGATAGTCCAGGGGGTGGTGGTCCAGATGACGACATAAGCCTGCTTGCCTGCCAGAGCAGGAATTGCAGCGGAAAGGTCATCTTTGATTGCAAAACGGACAAAGATCGAAGGGGAGGTGTGATCAGCGTGCTCTACCTCTGCCTCGGCCAACGCAGTAACACAGGATGAACACCAGTGCACCGGTTTCTTTCCTCGGTAAAGGCCGCCGTTGTGGGCGAATTTGGCCAGCTCGGCGGCAGTCAGTCCCTCATACTCGTAGTTCATGGTCAGATAGGGTTTTTCCCAATCACCCAGCACTCCCAGGCGCTTGAATTCCTCTTTCTGAATGTCGATGAATTTAGCGGCATACTCACGGCAGAGCTTGCGCATCTGCAGCTTTGAAACACCCTGCTTCTTTGAGCCGAGGTTTTTCTCGACCTGCAGTTCTATCGGCAGCCCATGACAGTCCCACCCCGGTACATAAGGAGCATGGAACCCTTCCATACGCTTGCCCTTCAGGATGATATCCTTGAGGATCTTGTTCAAGGCATGGCCGATGTGAATGTGACCGTTTGCATAGGGAGGGCCATCGTGCAGCACATAGCGCGGCCTGCTCTGCCCTGCTGTCTCCATGGCGGCGTACAGACCGTTCTGCTCCCATTTGGTAAGAATTTCCGGTTCGCGCTGGGCCAGATTGGCCTTCATGGGAAAATCTGTCTGGGGCAAATTCAATGTGTCTTTATATTCCATGGCATGGTCTCCTCGATAGCTGTTCGGTGCACAAAATCTAAATAAGCTACAGAGATACCATTGAAATGTCAAGGAAACAGGTTCTTTCATCCTTGCAATTGCAGGAACACTCTGCTAGTGTTTTCAATCTTCTTTTACTCAAAAAGCCTGTTGAAAGGACATAAAAATGCTGAAAATATTCGACTACCTCTTTGGCCTGTTCTCCAACGATCTGGCCATTGACCTCGGTACAGCAAATACTCTCGTCTACTTGAAAGGCAAAGGGATTGTTGTACGCGAACCTTCCGTTGTTGCCGTACAGCGGATGCCGAACGGCCGTCAGATGGTACTCAAGGTAGGTATGGAAGCCAAACTGATGCTGGGTCGCACCCCCGGCTCCATCACCGCCATCCGCCCAATGAAAGACGGCGTCATCGCTGATTTCGACATCACCGAAGAAATGCTGCGCTATTTCATCCACAAAGTCCATAACCGCAAGACACTGGTGCGCCCGCGCATCGTAATCTGCGTGCCCTCAGGCATCACCCAGGTGGAGAAGCGCGCAGTCAAGGAATCTGCGGAATCTGCCGGAGCCCGGGAAGTATACCTGATTGAAGAGCCGATGGCCGCCGCCATTGGGGCCGGCCTGCCGATTACCGAAGCTTCCGGCAACATGGTTGTGGACATCGGCGGTGGCACCACCGAAGTTGCCGTCATCTCCCTGGCCGGCATTGTCTACTCCCAGTCCACCCGCATGGGAGGCGACAAGATGGACGAAGCGATCGTGCAGTACATTCGCAAAAAATACAATCTGCAGATCGGTGAACGCATGGCTGAATCGATCAAGATCGATATCGGCGAGGCGTATCCCGGACCCGAAGTCCTGACCAAAGTCGTCAAGGGGCGCGACCTGGTTTCCGGTATTCCCAAAACCATCGAGGTCAACTCCGATGAAGTCCGTGAAGCGCTCAAGGAAGCGGTCAATGCCATCGTAGATACCGTATTGATCTGCCTGGAAAAAACTCCTCCCGAACTGGCCGCCGACATCGTGGACAAGGGCATCTTCCTGGCCGGTGGCGGGGCAGGACTGCGCAATCTTGATCTGCTGCTGCGGGAGGTAACCAAGGTTCCGGTACTGATCGCCGAAAACCCGTTGGATTGCGTTGTTCTCGGGTCCGGCAAGGTTCTGGATGAGCTCGACCTGCTGCGCCGCGTATCGATCTCGTTTTAAGACAAAAGTCCGCACAGAGATACGGAGCA
Source organism: Pelotalea chapellei (assembly GCF_018531195.1). GTDB lineage: Bacteria > Desulfobacterota > Desulfuromonadia > Geobacterales > Pseudopelobacteraceae > Pelotalea > Pelotalea chapellei. The sequence goes on from NZ_JAHDYS010000002.1 coordinate 132,306, forward strand.
CAGAGGAGCATCTCCGCAAGCCTTAAAAGTGGAAGATTTTCTGTACTCCGTACCTCTGTTATACCTCTTCCTTTTCCCCTGAATATGCCATCTCCCACAGTCGACATAATTGTTCCTGTCTGGAACAAGCCTTTTGAAACCCGTGCATGCCTTGCTGCCATCCTTGCCCATTCGCCTGAGGCACGCCTGATTATCATTGCCAACGGCAGTAATCGTGAAACCGAACTGATGCTGGAGGAGTTCTCCGAGCCCTTGGGCGAACGCGGCCTGTTCATCTCCTCTGACCGCAACCTCGGGTTGATCAAAGCAATCAATATGGGCTTGTCACGCTCGGACAGTGACTACGCTGTAATTGTACGCCCGCACGTCGAAGTAACCTCTGGCTGGCTTGAAAACTTACTGGAAGCCGCCCAGGGAGGATTGGCAACGCCACTTTTCAGAGGCGACACCATAAAGGTTCCGAAAATCGCTACCGGCTGCTCGGTAATAGAAACCTTCAGCCTCACTTTTTCGGCTCTGGCCATCAAAGGTGAGCTGCACATGCTGATCGGCGGGTTCAATGAAGAGATGGACGGTGCTGAATGGTGCCTCCGGGATTATATGCGACGTGCCTGGAACAGGGGATATCGCACCAGCGTCAGCTCCGGTTCGATGCTCACGTGCCATCCGGAAGTTGTGTTCGGCTCCCCTGAACGCCGCAGGGAAATTGAACTCTCCAGTAGCGCCCACTACCAAGCGCACTGGGGGATTAACCGCCACTTCTGCATTTACTTCGGCAAACAGGCCGAAGCCGGCAGTTTGGCGGTCCCAATAGACACCATCCTGGATGGAGCCCGACGGGGGCATACCTTCACATTGCTATTACACCGTCGACAGGCTGCCGACTTCCATCGCATTGGCTGGGATTGCCTGCACACCGGGATTACCCTGCAAAAACTTCCCATGCTGGCACCGCGGCGTGACCTGCTCAAGCGACTCGCGTCCATAAAGGCTGCTGCTCCTGAAGCGATCATCGTCCAGTGCAGTGCTGACACGTTACTTTCCGACAGCGTTACGCCGATCCCATTGGCAGAGCTGTCTTCCTTATGGGAACACACCACTGAACTCTAATGGGGGGACTATGATTATGATAGATGAGATCGCACGACAGCTACAGGATCACCATTCGGTAATGACGCTGATCCAACAACAGATGACCCCTCAGATTGCCGAAGTGGTCGAGATAATGAGCAATGCCTTCACAAGCGGCAAAAAAGTGCTGATCATGGGCAATGGCGGTTCTGCAGCGGACAGTCAGCACTTTGCAGCGGAAATTGTGGGGCGCTTCAAGCTGGAGCGTGCCGCTTTGCCGGCCATCGCACTTTCCACAGATACCTCCATTCTTACGGCCATCGGCAATGACTATGGTTTTGATGCGGTCTTCAGCCGTCAGATTGAGGCCCTGGCTGCAAGCGGTGATATCGTGATAGGACTTTCCACCAGCGGCAACTCTCCCAATGTGTTCAAAGCGCTTGAACTGGCTAAGGAACGCGGCTGCCGCACCATTGGACTGTTAGGTAGAGATGGTGGCAGCATCAAAAACATCTGCGATGTGGCCCTGGTTGTTCCCACCAATGACACGCCCCGCGTGCAGGAAGCTCACATCACCATCATCCACATTGTCTGCGACCTGGTGGAAAAAGGACTCTTCACATGAAAATCAAGCCGATGGACCTTTCCGGAGTCAGCACCTATCCGATCAGCGATCGCAACAACAAGGTTTCCCTGAAACGTGACTTTGCGGGTGACATTACACCGGGTATGAGCGTCTCCGCCCTGTTGGCGGCCCTACCCAACCAACTGGGGGGTGAAAGCCTGAATAGCGTCATTAATGCAGTGGTCAAGGCCCGTGAAAACGGCAAGCCCGTCTCCATCGCCATTGGCGGGCATGTCATCAAATGTGGTCTTCAGCCGGTTTTAAAAAAATTGATCGAAGCTGATATCATCACCGCCGTAGCCATGAACGGATCAGCCAGCATCCATGACTACGAAATCTCACTGATCGGCGAGACCAGTGAAGATGTGGGAGCTGTCCTGCACTGCGGCACCTTCGGCATGGCCGAAGAGACCGGACACGACATCAATAGCGCACTTGCAGCCGGTGTCGCCGACGGAATCGGATACGGGGAAGCGCTTGGGCGCTTCATCGTGGAAAATCAAAATCCATACATTGCCTCCAGTCTGCTGGCAACCTGCTATGAAAAGGAAATTCCGGCAACCGTGCATGTGGCTGTGGGAACAGACATCATCCATCAGCATCCGCTGTGTGACGGTGCTCTTCTTGGCCAAGCCACCTTCACAGATTTCCGGTTGTTCACCTCGGTTGTGTCCACACTCGGCAATGGCGGCGTATTTCTCAACATAGGCAGTGCCGTGATCATGCCTGAAGTTTTTCTCAAGGCTCTCTCTGTTGCCCAGAATCTTGGCTTCCACGTAGATCACTTCACAACTGCCAACTTCGACATGACCCAGCACTACCGCCCCCTGCAGAACGTCGTCAAACGTCCCACAGCCGGTACCAGCCGCGGCCTGACCATTACCGGTCATCATGAAATCATGCTTCCGCTCCTGGCCGCTGGTATCCTGGACAAAATTGGAGCCAAGCATGGATAGGAAAACTGTTGAATCTCTTTTTCAGCACATAGGTGATATCACCTGTCTGGTGGTCGGCGACCTGATGCTTGACGAATACCTTTGGGGAAAAGCCGAACGGATTTCACCGGAAGCACCCGTGCAGGTGGTGGACATAGTCCGCGAGGAATTGCGTCTGGGAGGGGCCGGCAATGTTGTCAACAATCTGGTTGCACTTGGTGCTCAGGTCCAAGTCTGCTCAGTTGTGGGAGATGATGACAACGGTTGGTCCCTGATCAAGGAGTTCAATCGCAGAAACGTGACCATCGATGCAATATTCAAGGACCCTGAGCGCAGGACCAGCCGCAAGACTCGCGTCGTTGCAGCTAACCAGCAGATTGTCCGCATAGACAGGGAGTCGCGTGATCCCATTTCCGATAAGATGGAACAACAGGTTTGCGAGTGGATCACCGGCAATATCAGTCGATTTAAGGTAGTGTTGCTGTCCGACTATCTCAAAGGTGTACTCACTCCCCGGGTAGTCGCCACTATAATCAGTGCAGCCCGCTCAGTTGGAATTCCGGTTCTGGTCGATCCCAAGGGAGACGACTATACCCGCTACCACGGGGCAACCCTCCTTACTCCCAATCGTAAAGAAGCAGAAACAGCAGCCCGTATCCCCATTCGTGATAATGCTTCCCTTGACCAGGCCGCACGGAAGATCATGGAGACTGCCGGACTTGACCACCTGCTGATTACACGTAGCGAGGAAGGTATGTCACTCTTCTTGGACTCTGGGGCTGTGCATATTCCCACTGTAGCCCGGGAAGTTTTCGATGTATCCGGGGCAGGTGATACCGTGCTGGCCTCATTGGCCATCGGCATAGCTGCCGGCATGGGTACTACCGAGGCTGCCCGCCTGGCAAATGTGGCCGCCGGCATAGCGGTCGGCAAACTGGGAACTTCTACTGTTTCTGCGGATGAGATCATCAGTGCCGTAGCACTTGTGCACAGCGACAGCGATTCAAAGATTAAAAATCGTGATGTTTTGACTGCGACAATTGCAACAGAAAAAGCACGTGGCAAACGCATCGTCTTTACCAATGGCTGTTTTGACCTGCTGCATGCGGGCCATGTCAAATATCTGCAAAAAGCCCGCAACCTTGGGGATCTGCTCGTCCTCGGCTTGAACAGCGATGCCTCGGTACGCCGCCTGAAAGGAGAGAATCGCCCCTTGATCGGCGAAGAGGAGCGTGCCCACATTCTGGCCGCCTTGAATTGCATCGATTATGTAGTAATTTTCGATGAAGATACTCCGCTGGAACTGATAACTGCCCTCCGACCTGATATTCTTGTCAAAGGCGGCGACTACACGCCTGAAGGTGTTGTCGGAAAAGAAGTGGTTGAAGCGTACGGCGGCAGAGTAGAACTTGTATCTTTTGTTGATGGAAAATCAACTACCAACATTATAGAACGAGTTCTGGAGCGGTATTCCTAACTTTACTCTTTTAATTTTAGGTGGTTTTAGTCTGCCAAATCTGCTATGAGCTGATAAAATTATCATATAGGAGCGGGCCATGGTGTGTAAATCCAGTGACAGGGGACTGTGGGTTATGGGTGTCAAACCCGAGAGTGGGCGTGAAGTGCTTCTCCGCTCGTATCTTGAAACAGGAGGGTACAACTGCTGCCTCGGACAACTGGATGATCTGGCTGAATCACGCCCGTTGGGGATTGTGCTGGATATTTCCCCCTTTTCCGATGACGGTTGGGGACTGCTTCTCAAGATCAAAGAAAATCCTGCTACACGTAACATACCTGTTTTGCCGATCTTCCTCAGCGAATCTGGAGCGGTGGGCGGAGTCTTTCCGGTTGCCGGATTTTTTACTCTTCCGCTGGACGAAACGCACCTGCTGGATCGACTCGCAATTTACGGACTGACAGAAGAGGCCGAAACATGGGACCTGGAAGCTCTTATCGTGTCACGCAATGGCGAGGAAAAACTTGCCAAAACTGTAGAAAAAATTGGTTTTGAAGCTGTCATGGCTTATAACGGCAAGGAAGCGCTGGCTCTGACTTCTATCAAACCGAAGTATCTTGCATTCTGTGCAATGATGCTTGCCGACATGTCGGCTTTTGAATTTTTGGAAAAGCTCCGTCTCTACCCTTACAGCGGTAATATGCCGGTATTCGTGTTACTAAAGAGTGAAATGAAAGATGGAGAAAAAACCGCCATGAGCAGAGATATTGCGCACCTGGTACGTAAAAAAGAACTCAGTTGCGAAGAATTTCTTAGCCATCTGCGCCGACGCGACTGATTTCCAGTTTGTTTTTTTACAACAAAAACAGCCGTTCCCTAATCAGGAACGGCTGTTTTTATTACTGATGATACTATTATCAAGGGCGCCCGAAAGCTCCCACAGAAGAGTTACAACAGTCCCTTCAAGTCTCTGATATCGATCGTGGCCTTGGCGCGAAGATCCTTGGCCCACTGGCTGAAACGTTCCTCCGATTTCTTGCGGTACAGCGACTCTTCAATCTCACCCTTAACGCTTTCAAACGGCTTCATCTTGCCACTTATCCGCTCCTCCAGCTTGATGATGTGAAACCCGGCAGGGGTATAAACCAGTTCACTTATATCCCCCGGTTTCAGGGAGATTACTGCCTGCTCCAGTTCGGGTTGCATATCCCCCTTCCTGAAACGTCCCAACTCTCCGCCATCCTTACGAGCTGCAGGATCTTCCGAATAGGTCTTGGCTAGCTCAGCGAAATCCTTGCCATTTTTGGCCTCGGCCAGCACCATGAGAGCCGTGGTCATGCTGCGTTTGATCTCCTCGGATGAAGCCTTTTCAGTAGCCTTGAAGAAAATGTGCCTGGCGCGAAAAGCATCTTCTTCGGCATATTTTATCCTGTTAGCTTCATAAAACTCCCGCGCTTCTGTTTCACTAACCAGAATCTTGGAGCGGACCTCCATGCTGATCAGTTTGAGCTTTTCAAGCTGCTCCGTCAGCTGACTGCGATATTGATCAAAGGAGAGTCCCTGTCCGGCCAGAGCCGAAACAAGCGCCTCCTGGGACATGTTGTTCTGCTTTTTGACGTCATCTATGGATTGACGAATTTCTTCTTCACTAATCTTGATGTTCAGTTCCCGTATCTTTTGTTCCACCAGGTGTTTTTCCACCAGAGCGTCCAGCGCGGCACGTCGGATCCGATGTCGCTCCGCATCATCTAAAGCGCCTTTTTTCTCCTTTTCCCTGATGGCTGATTGCGCTTCCCGGTTTACTTCATACAAAGTGATAATTTCATCATTGACAACAGCGGCCACCGCATTGATCACCTTACCGGAACTGGTAATGGTGGCTGGCGCCGCTTCGGGCTGCTCTGCCTTGACTGTCGCGACCACATCTCTGGTTACAGGCACAGGTTCCTTATGAGCGCAACCGGAGACGAAGAGCAGGCAGAGTGGCAATAGAGATATAACATTTCGGGTGGTCATACTCACCTCTTCAGAGGACTTACATGTCGAAAGGGTGGGCACGACAGGCCCACCCTTTCGGTTGTGTTCACACAGTCAGGATATACTACCGCTTCTACAATTATTTTTTCTCAGCCGGAGCTGCTGAAGCTGCCGGCTTTATTTCGTTTGGTGCCGGAGCGCTTTCCTTCTTGCCACCCATGGCATTCAAAGCATCTTCCTTGACCGTGATCTTAGCATCTTTCTTGAGATCTTCCTTGATCTTCTGGAAAATTTCCTGCTGCTTTGTAGGCATGATGGCGCCCTTGATCTGCTCCTTCACCTCTTCAAACGGACGAGTGCCAGCAGGGCGCTTGCCGGTCAACTTGATGATATGGAAACCGAAATCTGACTTTACCACATCTGAAACCTGACCTTCCTTCAGAGCAAGGGCCGCTTTTTCAAAAGCCGGTACCATGGAGCCTTTTCCGAACCATCCCAGATCACCACCTTTTGCTGCAGATGAATCAACAGAATGTTTCTTGGCCAGTTCCTCAAAATTTGCGCCTGATTTAATCTGTGCAAGCAGGTCCTTGGCCTCCTTTTCGGTCTTTACCAGAATATGGCTGGCTTTGATCTGCTCGCCAGCTTTAAATTTATCGATGTTCTGCTGATAGAACTTCTTCAGGTCGGCATCTGAAACCTGTGAGTCGGTTTCAACCTTTTTCTTGAGATAAGCCTCGACAATCAGACGTTTTTTCAGATCCTTCATTTTCTCTTCGATTTCAGGTCCTTTGTCGACACCTTCTTTGGATGCTTGCTGCAGGATCAGCTCACGGATAACCATGGTATCCAGCATTTCTTTGCGACCCTGAGGAGTATCGGCCATTGCCTTTAGGTACTCCGGCAAATTTTTGAGTTCCCTGTTGTAGTCGCCGGTGGTGATGGTGCTGCCATTCACTTCCGCCAGTACCTGGCCTTCTTTTTTTGACTCAGCTTTTGATCCTGAAGTTGTCGAGCCGCCCTGGCAGCCGAAAAGTGCAGCTGCACACAGGGTAACGGCAATACATTTAGCAGTGGTAATAGCTTTCACGGAATCTCCTTTTGCAGATACATTAAAGTAGTTAAAAACTTATAAAAACTAGCATAACACCAGGCCCTTATCAAGCGCTTTCTGGCTGCCTGCCGGTCATGCAGGAGCTTCTGCCAGCCCTGCAGCAGCATCGTCACCGATTCCACCAAAACCTTCCTCGATTGTCTCCGCGCGATGCAATGCGGAACGGATGTTGGGCAGAATATTTCTGGCTCCCATCAGGCGGGGAAGATTAGAGTTAAGCAGGATCTTGCGCGGTTCCCCCCGGACACCGCAGAGAATCAACATCCTTCCTGATGCATGCAACTTCTCATAAAATTGCTCGATGGCATAAATTCCGGTTGCATCGATTGCTGTCATGTAGCGTAAACGAAGAATGACCACCGGCTGCAACTTGTCGACGGAAAGAGCCAATTTATGCAGTTTTTCTGCTGAACCGAATAAAAACGGCCCCTGAACATGAAACATACTCACATAGTGGGGAATATTATGATCCTGAACAATATGGTTTTTAGCCTCTTCCAGTGTTTCGGTTGTAAGCGGCGCAACCACTGTAGAACGGGAAACCTGATAAATATACAGCAGGGCGGCCAGAGTCATGCCGACTTCAACGGCAATGGTCAGGTCGGCGACAACCGTCAGGATGAAGGTAATCAACCAGACCGAAATATCTTTACTGCTCAGTCGGAGAATCATCGGGATCTCCCGCCATTCACCCATGTTGTAAGCCACCACGAAAAGAACGGCTGCTAATGTGCCGAGGGGGATGAATCGGGCCAAAGGAGCCGCAAACAGGATTATGAACAGCAGTGTCACAGCATGGATAATGCCTGAGAAAGGGGAGCGGGCTCCTGAGCGGATATTGGTGGCAGTACGGGCGATGGCCCCGGTGACCGGGATACCACCGAAAAAGGGAACCGTAAGGTTTGCAATCCCTTGTGCAACCAGTTCCACGTTGGAATTATGACGGTCACCACTCATTGAATCGGCCACAACTGCTGAAAGAAGACTTTCGATTGCAGCCAGAATCGCCACTGTCAAAGCGGCGGGTAACAGCGGGATGATCAGGTCCTGCCTGAATTCAGGCAACGCGAAGTGGGGAAGTCCGGTCGGAATACCCCCGAACTTTGTACCTATGGTCTCGACAGGTATTCCAAACGAAGCTACGCACGCGGTTACGCCAACCAGTGCAATAATAGAACCGGGCACCCGCCTGGTGATCCGAGGCATAAGCAGGATTACTGCCAAGGATAGAAGTGTCAGGATAACTGTCAGCAGATCTGTGGTACGGATATGCTCAAAAATGAAGCGCATACGTTCGATAAACTCGCTGGGAACTTGTCCGGCCACCTTTAAACCAAGAAAATCCTTGATTTGGGTAGAGGCGATCAGAACCGCTATGCCGTTGGTAAATCCTATGATGACCGGTCTGGGAATGTATTTGACGGCACTCCCCAAACCTGTCAAACCCAGAAAAATCAGAATGCAGCCAGCCATCATAGTTACCATCAGCAGCCCGGACAGGCCATGCTTGCTTATAATGGCGGCTATAACTACCACAAAGGCACCGGTTGGCCCTCCTATCTGACAACGCGAACCACCAAGCGCTGAAATGAGAAAACCGGCTATAATCGCGGTATATATGCCTGCCTGGGGAGTCACACCAGAAGAGATGCCAAAAGCCATTGCCAGTGGCAAGGCGACAAGGCCAACAGTAATGCCGCTGGTCAGGTCAGCAATCAGATCAGAGCGCTTATACCCCTTGAGAGACTCAACTGATTTGGGCAACCATGTGTACATCCTTGAAGATTTCAAAAGATTTCTCCTTCTGATGTGAAGTTTCTATTGCTGGCTAATTCTCCTGCCTTACTTTGTAAGTTGCTTAGCGAATACGGTTCGTTCCAGATTCATCAACTCCAACTCTCCTTCCTCAAATGCACGAATGACACCATACTCACCATCGTAACCGGGCTGCCTGACCACCTGGCCCATTCGCATGCGCCGTATCGCTTCGCATAACGCAGGAGATACAAGCTGGATCTCCTCCAGCGGCGCATGTAGTAACAAGTTGAATTCTGACCCGAAGCAATCGATGGCACAGGCATATTGGCGCATGACCTCTTTGGATGTCGACCCCTTACCGATGATATCGCTTAACACTTCGGCAAGAGGGATCAAGCTGAAAACTTCAGGAGAACCAGGAGCATGCTCGGGCCGGCAGCGGTCGGCCAGGTCCATGATCCGGTGATACACCCCGATGGTCACCGCTTTACCACAGACCGGGCAACGCCCATCGAGCCTTCGTGTTTCAAGCGGATCAAGACAGATTTGACAGGCTCGGTGACCATCGCAATGATATTTGCCTTCTTCCGGAAAAAATTCCACTGTGCCTCGAAACGTCTCGCGCTGTTTCGTCTTAATTGCATCACGCAGAGAAAAGAAATCCAGATCCGTGAAAAAAAGATTGGCTTCGCGCCCCAACCGGGAGGGTGAGTGAGAGTCCGAATTTGAGATTAAGGCGAAACGGTCAAGGGACGAAATCAAGCGATTCATATCAGGATCCGAAGAAAGTCCCGTCTCCAGTGCGAAGACATGCTCGCTCAGATCTCCGAAACATTCCGTTACACTGTCAAAACCCGAGCGGGAGCCAAACAGGGAAAACCAGGGGGTCCAGATATGGGCCGGCACCAAAAAACCTTCCGGAGCATTCTCCAGGAGAATTTCAAGAAGATCGTGACTGTCAAGCCCCAGAATGGGCCGACCATCCGAAGCAATGTTGCCAATTTTGGCCAGGCGGCTATTTATCCGTTCTGCGCTATTAAAGTCGGGAACGTACAAAAGGTTATGCACCTTGCGCACAGCACCGTGACGTTTATAGATGCAGCTTATCTCAGCCGAAAGCAGGAAACGAATTGGACCGGGCGCTGTGGTAACATCTGGAAATATGGCGGGAAAAGTTGTTTCGTCTTTGAGGCGGAAAAGACCTGGCTCTGCAGGCACAAGCTCTTCTTTTAAAAGATTGAACCACCCGGGATGGGTGAAGTCCCCGGTAGCCAGCACCTGAATGCCCTTGATCGCGGCCCAGGCAGCCAGTCCCGGCAGATTACTGTCCCTGCTGGTAGCACGTGAATAGGAAGAATGAATGTGAAGATCTGCTATGATATTCATGACAAGTTCAATATCTTACCAGAATACACTAAAGCGGTGAAGCGTAATCATTGACAAGATGAGACTCTTCACCGTAGAACATACCACTATGATCAATAAGGATAAGCTCAAGAAACAATTCAAGTCCATCCTGTCTCTGGACAGCCACCCCGGGCACATCGCAGCCGGCTTTGCCGTGGGTGTATTTATCAGCTTCACTCCCTTTTTCGGCCTGCACACTCCGCTCGCTATTGCCATGGCATTCATATTCCGGCTCAACAAGGTTACTTGCATAACCGGGGCCTGGGTCAATACTCCCCTGACCGTCGTGCCGGCCCTGGTTGCAAGCTACAATATCGGCCGCTTTCTGAGCGGGAAGCCGGCCAAAGTCCTAGTATTAAAAGATCTGGATTGGCACTCTCTTCAGCCATACGCCAAATCACTCCTGTTGGGGAGCTCGGTCATCGGCTTTACTGCTGCAGTTATCAGTTACTTCGTCTGCTACTGGCTGGTAGTGGTCTTCCGGCGCAAGGATGCCGGATTAAAGGAAATGACGCGGGAAATGGAAGAGGTAGGGGAAGAGCTGGAATAAAACAGATACATCATTTCATCAGAAAGGGCGGGTTGTTTTCCCGCCCTTTTTTTATTTATTTACCGAGCAGCGGACTCATTACCTGATAGGTCAGATAGGCCATCAGCGCTGAAGCCGGGATAGTCAGGATCCAAGCAACAATGATACGTTTGGCAACGTTCCAGTTCACCGCATTCAAACGCTTGGAAAGACCCACTCCAAGAATCGTGGAGGTGATGACATGGGTTGTACTGGTAGGCATACCCATGGCCGAGGCGCCCAGGATGACACCTGCAGAAGCGGTCTCAACGCAAAAACCATGCACCGGCTGGAGTTTTACGAAATCGCTGCCGACGGTCTTGATGATACGCCATCCCCCGGCTGCAGTACCAAGGGCCATGGCTGCAGCGCAAGCCACCATTACCTCCCAGGGCACGACAAAAGTCTTCAGAAATCCGTAGCTGACCAATGCCAGGGTAATAACACCCATTGACTTCTGGGCATCAGCCGTTCCATGGGAAAAAGCCATAAAGGCCGCGGAAAGAACCTGCAGCCTGCGGAAGTTCTTGTTAAGCCCGCCAGGAGACTTGTTACCGAAGATTCTGTAGATTATCAGCATGAAGATGAAGCCGACAATAGTCCCCAGGACAGGAGAGATCAGCAATGCCAGAACGATTTTTTTAAGTCCCGCCCATTTCAGGGCGCCTAAACCGGCGTGAGCAAATACAGATCCCACGATGCCGCCTATAATTGCGTGCGAAGAAGATGAAGGGAGTCCGTAGTACCAGGTGATCAGATTCCAGACTATCGCTCCGACGATCCCGGCGAACACCACCATCTGAGTTACATTGGAACTATCGACAATGCCCTTGCCGATTGTGCCGGCAACCTTGGTGGAAATCATCGCGCCTGCAAAATTAAGCACTGCTGCCATCACTATGGCAGCCTTCACCGATAGCGCCCTGGTTGAAACGCAGGTGGCGATGGCATTGGCGGTATCATGAAAACCATTGATATAGTCAAAGAGAAGCGCTGCCAGAATGACCAGACAGAGCATCACAAGAGCTGCATCAAGCATTTTTCACCACCACGCTTTCCAGAATATTGGCTGCGTCCTCACATTTGTCAGTGGCCCTTTCCAGGGTCTCGTAGATTTCTTTCCACTTGATCAGCTGGATCGGGTCTTTTTCCTCGTCAAACAGCCGGCTGATAGCTTCGCGTGAAACCCGGTCAGCTTCATTTTCAAGGGCGTTGATTTCCACGCATGCCGCGAAAATTTGCTCGTTGGACTTCTGGCCCAGCATGGCCACCGCTTTGTCGACAGCATAGCATGACTGCAGGATGATGAACCCCAGCGACTTGGCTTCGGGCGGAATGGATTCCACGTTGTACATGATGACCCGCGCCGCAGAGGCATCGATCAGATCGATGATGTCGTCCAGTTTGGATGCCAGCGCATAGATATCTTCACGATCAAGAGGCGTGACAAAAGTCTTGTTGAGCTTCTGGATGATCTCATGTGTAATTGAATCTCCCTTGTGCTCCACATCCTTGATCTTGCGCTGACTTTCGGAAGGATTATCAAAATTATCCAGCATTTCCTTGAGTAGTTTAGCGCCCTCGATGATGTTGCCGGTCATCTGCTTAAACAGCAGAAAGAATTTTTCTTCTTTGGGAATAAGTCCAAACATAGTACGCCCCCGTGCTGCAGTAGCAGCTGGATATAAGACTTGTAAAACCTGTTATTAATAGCATGATTTTTTCGGCCTGCCCATAGAAATGTCACCGGCCCGTCCGGTTTACCCAGCGAACAATCTACTGCGTATTGCCTTCGCCGGATTGATGCTGTATTCTGCCCCATCTCCATTAGAAAAGGAACATTATGAATCTGCTACATGCCCTTGTCCTCGGCGCCCTGCAGGGCTTTACCGAAGTCCTTCCCATCAGCAGTTCCGCACATTTGATCCTTGTGCCCTGGCTGCTGAAATGGCCGGAGTCGGGGCTGACTTTTGATGTAGCCCTGCATCTCGGTACATTCATCGCCCTGACCCTGTATTTTCGCAAAGACATCATGGAGATGATATCCTCGTTTTTTGATGCCTTGTCCAGCCGCTCACTGGATACGCCGGCCAAACGTCTTCCTTTCCTGATAATAGCAGCCACTGTACCTGCTGCAGTAGTAGGCAAGCTGTTCGAACACAAGGTAGAAGAGATCTTTCGATCTAATCCATTGCTGATTGCCATCTTCCTGATCGTTTTCGGTATCATTCTCGGCATTACCGATATAGCCGGTCGCAAAGTGCGGGGCTTGGAGGAAATAGGCACAAAAAGCGCTCTTACAATAGGTCTGCTGCAATGTCTGGCACTGCTTCCCGGCGTTTCCCGTTCAGGAATCACCATTACAGCTGGACTTGCACTCGGCTTTACTCGGGAAAGTGCGGCTCGTTTCTCGTTCCTGCTATCCCTGCCAATCGTCATCGGAGCTGCACTGCTCAAAACTATCCACCTGGCCAAACACGGCATACCTGCCGGGGAATTCCTGCCGATGATGGCAGGAATTGTCGCCTCGGCCATAACCGGGTACATCAGTGTCGCCTTTCTGTTGAAATTCGTGCAGAAGCGCAGCATTTCGCCATTCGTGTGGTACCGTGTCATTGCCGGAGGAATTGTAATTTCTGCCCTCTTGCAAGGGTTTAAAGGATAAGGGCAGGCAGGGAATTCAGGAGGGCATATGGGGGGTGGCATCAGCGAATGGCCGGAGGATGAGAGACCACGGGAAAAGATGGCCAAGATGGGCGCCGTCAACCTGACCAATGCCGAACTTCTGGCACTAATCATTCGCACCGGCGACACCGCCAGCAGGAAAAGCGCCATCGACCTGGGCCGGGATGTCATCAGCCATTTCGGTGATAATCTGCGTGAACTGGGTAGCGCTACAATTTCCGAGATTACCGCCATTAAAGGCATGGGTCCCGCAAAAGCTACCGGCATCAAGGCAGCTTTTGCCCTGGCAAGTCGTTTTCAGGCCCGCAAACTGGAAAACCTGGATCGTTTTACCTCACCCCGCCAGGTATTCGACTATTTCCACCACGAGTTCCGTGACAGCCGCAAAGAGTATTTTCTGGTACTGCTGCTGGACGGCAAAAACCGCATCATTCGCCGCGTGCAAATATCCGAAGGTTCCCTCAATCAGAGTATCGTGCACCCCAGGGAAGTCTTCAGCCCCGCCGTGAAGGAATCGGCTGCTGCTGTAATTTTGATCCACAACCACCCCACCGGTGATCCTGCCCCCAGCCAGGAAGATATCTCCGTCACCCGCCGACTTAAGGAAGCAGGGGAGATCATGGGTATCCGGGTTTTGGATCACATAATCATCGGCGAAGATGAATTCATGAGCTTCGTGGAGAAGGGCTTGCTGTAGCAACAAAATAGGGGAGACACATGACCCGTGTTGCCTGAAACGACAAAGGCTCCCTTGAGGAGCCTTTGTACGTGGTGATGTCGAAAATCAGCACAGCGCCAGTGCCTCATCCGAGGCCCGCTGGGCCGCAGCCACGCAATCGTTCAGGCCTATGCCGCGGTAGGAGTTGCCGGTAAGAATCAGCCCCGAATGTGGCTGCAAGAGTTCATCCAGTGCCGCAAGTCTCTTCCCGTGACCGACAGTATACTGGGGAATGGCCTGCTGGTGCCGGAAGATGCGTACAAAAGAAGGTGTGGCCTCGATTCCCATGACGGTACGCAGATCCTGCCTTACCCGTGCAAGTACCTCGTCATCACTCAACTTGATATATTCCGGAAAACAGGCTCCACCCATCATGCTGCGCAGCAATACAGTTCCCTGGGGTGCACGATTTTCAAACATGCTTGAATCCCACAGGGTACCAAGAGTGCTGAGACCCTCTTTTTTTGGAATCAGATAGCCGAAGCCATCCAGCGGATGAGCGATACTTTCACATTCATAGCCGCAGCAGATAACCGTCATGCTGGCATAGCGAATCTGGTTCAAAACAGAGGTGACGGCAGGGTCAAACTCCTCCAGCATGGATGCTGCTGCAAAGGCGGGGGCAGCCACGATGACGAGATCAGCTTCATGAATGCTGCCGTCCTGACCGGTCAGGCGATAGCGGCTGCTGCTCCCCTTTTCCACCCGCACTACCGGGCTGCCCGAGCGGACAACATCTCCCAGGGACTCAGCCAGAGCATCGGAAAGGTACTGGATTCCTTCCCGGAAGGAGGTAAGAACCCCGCCGGGACCGGCGGCACTGGAAACAACCTTGCCTTGGGCAACATCCTGTTTTTTCTTCTTGGCCAGCATGACCATCGCTTTCACTAACCCGCCGTATTCCCGCTCCAGTTCGGCAATGCGTGGAAAACAGGAAATCAGCGACATGGTTTCCGGATCGCCGGCAAAGATTCCGGATACCATTGGCGCAATCAATTTGTCCAGAGCTTCCTGGCCCAGGCGGCGGCGGCCGAAAGCAGCAAGTGATTCATCCTCGCCCCGGGGTGCCGAGGCAACAAAGGGAGTTGGTTCCAAAGCCAGGCGCAGCTTGCCCGGCCAGGATATCAGACGACTCTTGAGGAAAGATGGACCGTTTTCCGGCAGACGATGCAGCTCTCCGCCGGAAAAGATGAAACGTTTACGGGCGTTGTCATTGCTGCGGTGCAGGTTTTGTTCGACACCAATTGCTCTGCAGAGATCAAGGGTCTGGGGTTTACTGTCCAGAAATCCATTGGGGCCCCACTCGCAGAGATACCCATCCGCTTTAATACTGCGGATTTTACCACCGGTACAGGTCTCCTTTTCCAGAAGCGTCAGATCCAGATCTTTTCCTGCTTTAAGCGCCTTATCCCTCAGTAACCAGGCAGTCGACAATCCGGAGATGCCGCCACCAATGACAATGACTTTTTTCATGGGGATTCCTTTTTTCCTTAATGGTCTGGAAAAGATACTACGTCCGCCGCAATTGGCTGTCAAGGCATCCCCTTTCATTGACAGCCAGTGCAAGGCGCTTTACATTAGCTGTAACAACAGATTTAATTTTAAGAGGACACCAACATGGCGCAAACTGATTATTACAAAGCACTCGGGCTTGATAAGAAAGCCACTCCCGAGGAGATAAAAAAGGCCTTTCGTAAACTGGCAGTCAAATATCACCCCGACCGAAATCCTGGAGACAAATCTGCAGAAGACAAGTTCAAAGAGATTAATGAGGCCTATGCCGTTCTTTCGGATCCCAAAAAGAAAGAACAATATGACACCTTCGGCTCCAACGGGTTCCACCAGCAATACAGCCAGGAGGATATCTTCCGAGGTTTTGATTTCGGCGGAACCTTCAAGGATATGGGCATGGGCGGCAATGAAGACATCTTCTCACGTCTGTTCGGCGGTGCTTTCGGACGGGGTGGAGGGATGGGGGGAGGTTACCGGCAGGGTTTACAGAGGGGCAGCGACCTGGAAATGGAAACCGACATCAGCTTTCGGGATGCCATTAATGGTGCGGAAAAGATTATCGCCTTCCGGCGCAACGGCAAGCGCGAGGAACTCAAGGTCAAGGTACCGGCGGGAGTCGACAACGGCAGCAAGATCCGGATCAGCGGCAAGGGGGGACAAGGGGAGGGGGGCGGTCCTGCCGGCGACCTTTTCCTGATCATAAGAGTACTGCCTGACCCGGTCTTCACACGCGACGGCAGTGATCTTTTCGTGGAGCGACAGATCCCTTTCAGTGCCGCATGTCTCGGCACGTCCCTGGACATTCCGACACTGGAAGGTGACAAGCGCATCAAAATCGCTTCCGGAATTCAGCCCGGGACAAAAATCCGTCTAAAGGGATTCGGAGTCAAGCCGCTGGGCTCAAACGCCAAAGGCGATCTCTTTGTAAAAGTAACCGTGCATGTGCCGGAAACGCTTAACGGAGATCAGAAAAAACTAGTAGAAGAACTGGCTCGAAAGGGGCTGTAACCGGTAGTTGTCAGCACAAACAAAAAGGCCTCCGCGGATGTAATCTGCGGAGGCCTTTTCAATTTTTCAACTCTTGATTGATCAGTCTTTCAACCTCATCAACACAACGGCATGGGCTGAAATTCCCTCGCCGGTGCCGGTAAAACCGAGCCCTTCCTCGGTGGTGGCCTTGACATTGACCTGTCCGACCACCGCATTCAGCACCCGGGCAATGTTCTCTCGCATCTGCTGGATATGGGGCGCCATCTTTGGACGCTGGGCAATAATGGTCGCATCGACATTTCCAAGACAATAGCCCCGGCTGTCCGCCACCCCCATCACATGAGCCAGCAGCTTCATACTGTCAGCCCCCTTGAAGGCTGGATCGGTATCGGGGAAATGCTTGCCGATATCACCTTCACCAATGGCTCCCAGAATGGCATCGGCAATGGCATGCAACAACACATCGGCATCCGAATGCCCCAGAAGCCCTTTTTCCCAGGGAATTTCCACGCCCCCCATGATCAGCTTTCTCCCCTCCACCAGACGGTGGACGTCGTACCCGTGTCCTATGCGCATAGTTCCCTTCCTTTAGGTAAAATAAGATTGAATCCTTGAATACACACCACGCTCTTGTCCAGCGTTGGTGTCATAATATGCTGATAAACCGGCTCACACTTTGCGTCGATGTGTCTTCGGCATATGATCATGCCGGCGTCATCAACCGATCACAGATATGAGTTTTAAATTGTGTCACGGAAAGAATTGTCGTGGTGAGAAGTCGCTGTGCCTGACTGAAATCCCGGTCGCCGGTAATAAAGAAATCAGCGCCGCTATCAATGGCACAGGAAAGGAATTTGGCATCCTTCTGATCGCGGGGAAAGTCGATTGTCAAGCCAGTGTGACACGTTACGGTAAAACGCTCCAATAACTCAAACCATTGAGCAAGCATTTCTGGCGGCAACGCAAACTTGGGGCGGGAAAGCACCTCGCGATATTCGGCCATGATTTCGGGCGAAACGACCCATTCCATATCATCGTTGCCGGCAACGAACAAGATAACTGCCTCCGGGATTCGATTCCTTAAAATGGCTGATACCAGTACATTGGTACCGATGACGACCTTCATCGGCCTGCCCGATAGGCTTCGATCTCTTCGGCAATCATTTCGTCACTGATCGCCTGGACGTGCTGCAATGCTTGCGTGGTCTTAAACAATGCCCGCAACTCGTCAAGCCTTGTTGCCTTATCATTGTCCTCGGCAATCAGCACCACTTCAACACGCTGCCCTTTCCGAAACGGCAGATTAGTCAATTCCAGCCTGGCAGGATCGGTGATAGTTATGTATTGTTTGTGAGCGAGCATGACAGGCCCCCTTTATCCCTTTGTTGCCGCAATGTTACCACGTTATGAGCGCAGCTTATCTAAAAATTCTTACCGATTGCGACATGTACGCCCCTCCAGTACACAAAAGCCCCGATGCAGTCAGCATCGGGGCCTTTCAGAACTATTCATAGTCACTAAGATCGAAGACTACCCCTCTGCTTTCAAATCCCGCGCCATTAGTTCCGTGACTGCTTCCCGGGCCGGCTTATCCTCGTGAAGGATCTGAAAAGCCTTTTCCACAATCGGCATCTCAACCCCCAGGCTGCGGGAAAGTTGATAGACTGATTCAGCTGTTTTGACCCCTTCGGCCACCATATGCATCTCGGCAAGAATTTCCGCAAGACGCATCCCCTGACCCAGCTTGAAACCAACCGTGCGATTGCGAGACAGATCACCTGTGCAGGTCAGCACCAGGTCGCCCATGCCTGCCAGACCGGCAAATGTGCCTGGCTGGGCACCCATGGCCACTCCAAGACGATTCATTTCTGCAAGACCACGGGTTATCAGGGCGGCACGCGCATTATGACCGAAGCCGAGACCGTCGCAGATACCGGCAGCAATGGCGATGACATTCTTGACAGCTCCACCCAGTTCTACGCCAGTGACATCGTTATTGGTGTATGCCCTGAAGGTAGGATTACTGAAAGCGCTCTGCACCCGCTGGGCGCACTTTTCATTGCGGGAGGCAGCCACGATCAGCGACGGCAGACCGGCGGCCACTTCGCGGGCAAAGGTAGGACCGGAGAGGGCTACGTAGCGGTTGAGACTCTCTTCACCCAGCATTTCAGCGCAGATCCTGGAAACGGGGAGCAGAGTTTTCAGCTCAATTCCCTTTGATGCATTGACAATTACCGTATCATGACCAATCAGTTCAGCAGCTTGGGAGAGAACAGTACGCATGACCTGCACTGGTGTGACCAGCAGGATCATGGTGCGATCGGCAAGTGCTTCGGAAAGATTGCTGGTACATTGCAGCGCCGGATGCAGGTTAAACCCGGGAAGATAAAGCGTGTTGATCCGATTTGCTGCCATTTCCGCGGCAAGATCCTGCTCAAATATCCATAATGTTGTGTCGCGGCCATTGCGAGCCAGCACATCGGCCAATGCCGTGCCCCAGCTGCCCCCGCCAATTACGGCGATACGCTCACCATTACTCTTCATCAAAACTTTCCTCCATCCTCAAGTCATATCCTTCTGCCATGGCTTGACGGGCAGTTTCAATACTGTCCAGCATCAACCGCCGGATAAAAGGGTGACGCACTTCAGGCAGAAAGCCCCCTACGAGACTCAAAGCACAGGCGAGGGTATGCTGCACCTGTGTTTCATCACTCTTGACCTGTTGCATATAATCTGCAATCAGGAGCAGACGTTTGATTATCTCTGCCCGGCGCGGGATGATCAGTTCCTTGCAGAAACGTGCCAGCTCAACTTCAAGCTCCTGTTCGGGAATGATCCCATCCCTGTTTTTTTTCTCCAGCGCTTCAAGGCGATCTACAGCGTCATAAACGGCCGGCTCCGAAAGTAGCCATCCTTCAAGGCTGGTACAGTCCAGCAGTTCGTTACTTGTAGTCACATAACCCGGAATGCGTGCGACGATACCGTCCAGATGAGACATGCTGAAGCGCGGTACATACGGCTCCGGCCGCAGTGAGTCGGGGCTGAACAGGCGCATATCCACATAAAAATCCGGCGGCAGGTAGTAGCCCTTTTCACGACTGTGATAAAGTGCATCCTTAAGCACTGCCACAGCATAACTAGGCTCGACAGGTTCCAGCAGTTCCCCGGCAGCCACCTCCCGCAGCACCGCCGCAAACTCGCGCTCGTCCTTGATGCGGTAGCTGAGGGCATTGATAACCCCGTCCGACTCTCCCACCAGCAAGAGTAGAGCCGCCAGAGAAGAATCTTCAAGGCTCCAGGAAAAGAGGAGCGAACGCGCACCATAGATATCCAGAGGACCTGCCTGCACCTGATGAAAAGGAAGCGGCACCGGGAAAGTGTGAGGCAGTTCGTTTGGTTCACGAATCCCCATGAAAGAGAGCCGTCGAATACTGCGTCTGATCAGGTCAACAATCTCTCCCTCATGACGCTGTTCCGCCCTGGTAAGAACACCCAGGGAAAATCCGCTTTTTACTTTGCCCAAGGTTATGATTGCCTCGCGAACAACCTCGGGTTGCTCAAAAGAGAGCAGGATCTCCAGCAAGGCAACGGCATCAGGTGTGCCTTCTTCTGAGAGACAGTGAATCATCCGCTCCCGGATTTCATCAGCTGCATCCAGAAACATGTCCATGAACCGCACCAGGCCACGTTCGCCATCTTTGAGGCACTCCTTGATAAAAGCATCAATGGAGGCCGCCCCGTAACCGACCAGGCCTGCAAAAGGAGGAGCTGTGACATCAATACCATAATCCTGCAACGCATCCAGAAGCGCCATGCGTCCCTCCTCTTCCAGATCGGTCCTTCTAAGGGTGATCTGTACGAGTTGGTCGAGCCAGGAGGAATCGTCAAAGAAATCCAGCATGCAGGCGTAGCGGTATATGGCAGTACCGTTTTTCTCATGCCATAACTTACGCACAAGCGGGCTCAATGCCCGACGGCCAGATTTCTGCAAGCGCTTGCCGATCCGTTCCATCTGGTCAGTGGTCAAGTCTTCACGCTTGAGAAAATCCAGCAGGCGGATGATCCGTCGCCGCTCACGCAAGGTTTTGTCGATTTTAAAGGGTCTGGTCATATGGAAATCAGGGTGAGGTTAAGGTTAAGGTTAAGGTTGAAATTCTCCTAGTCCTTAAACCTGAACCTTAATCTACAATTTCATCCCCTTCTTCGTCTTCTTCCTTCTCCGCCAGACGTGCGACGGCCACAACTTTTTCCTTCTCTTCGGTGGTGATCAGGCGTACCCCCTGGGTGTTTCTTCCGATCACCGAGAAACCGGAGACCGGTACGCGCAGGATCTTGCCGTTGTCGGTAATCACCATCAGATCGTTATCATCGGCGACCTGCATGACATTGACAACACTGCCGTTGCGCTCGGTTGTCTTGATGGTGATGATACCTTTGCCCCCCCGGCTCTGGTCCCGATATTCATCGAGATCGGTCCGCTTACCGTAGCCGTTTTCACAAACAGTGAAGATAGTCGAGCCAACAGCGGCGTTATCAACAATCTCCATGCCGATCACTTCGTCTTTGGGCGAAAGCATCATACCCCGCACACCGCGAGTAACACGCCCCATGGGGCGTGCATCATCCTCGTTGAAACGGATCGCCTTGCCTTCACGGGAGGCCAAGAAAACGTCCTTGGACCCATCGGTCAGGGCCACGGAAATCAGCTTGTCTCCATCATCAAGTTTGACGGCAATAATGCCGCCACTACGCACATTGGAGTACTCGACCAGCGGCGTTTTCTTGACTACACCATTCCTGGTGGCCATGAAGAGATAGGTGTTTTCGGTGAATTCCTTAACCGGCAAAATGGTGGTGATTTTTTCGTCCATGGCCACATTGACCAGGTTGACCACAGCCTTGCCTTTAGTGGTGCGGCTTCCTTCGGGAATCTCGTATACTTTGAGCCAGTACATGCGACCGGCGTCGGTAAAGCAGAGCAGGTAATCCTTGGTCGAAGCAATGAAGAGCTGTTCGACAAAATCTTCATCCCGCGTCTTCATACCGGTTTTGCCCTTGCCCCCCCGTCTCTGAGAGCGATAAAGATCCACTGCGCTACGCTTGATATAGCCGGTGTGGGAGATTGTTACCACCATCTCCTCGTCCTCAATGGTGTCTTCCAGAGAAATGTCAGCGGTCTTGTCCACGATCTCCGAGCGGCGCTTGTCGCCAAATTTGTCACGGATTTCGGTCAACTCGGTGACAATGATCTTGAGGATCTCAGTATCTGAAGCCAGAATTTCACGCAAACGAGCGATGAATTTGAGCACTTCCTCATATTCAGCGATAATTTTATCCCGCTCCAGACCGGTCAAACGCTGCAAACGCATTTCAAGAATAGCCTGGGCCTGAATTTCCGACAGCTGCACTGCACCCTCATAACCTGCGGGCACCGGCAGCTGCAGTCGCTGAAGATAATCGGCATCGGCAAAGCGGCCTTCCATCAGCCCCTGCTTGGCCTCAGGCGGAGTCTTGGACTCCCGGATCAGCTCGATGACTGCATCGAGCCAGTCCAGGGCGATCTTGAGACCTTCCAGGATATGGGCACGTGCCAGGGCTTTTTTCAGCTCGAAGTTGGTTCGCCGTGTAACCACTTCGCAACGATGCTCGACGAAGCAGTCCATCATCTGGCGCAGGGACAATACCCTGGGACGATTATGCACAATAGCCAGCATGATGATACCGAAGGAGGTCTGCAGCTGGGTCTGCTTGTAGAGCTGATTAAGCAGAACCTCGGCGTTCTCGTCCCGCTTGACCTCGATTACGATCCGCATTCCTTCGCGGTCGGATTCATCACGGATTTCAGTGATACCCTCGACCTTCCTCTCTTTGACCAGCTCCGCAATTTTCTCGATCAGACGGGCCTTATTGACCTGGTAAGGGAGTTCGGTGATTATGATTGACTGACGCTCGGATTTCTTGGCCACTTCCACATGGGCCTTGGCCCTGATCTGAATGATGCCGCGACCGGTGGCATAGGCATCCCTGATTCCCTGACGACCGTAAATGGTTGCGCCTGTAGGAAAATCCGGGCCCGGAACTTTTTCCAGTAATTCCTCATAGGTGATATCCGGGTTGTTGATGACAGCGATGATACCGTCAATGACCTCGCCCAGGTTGTGGGGCGGGATGTTGGTGGCCATGCCGACTGCGATACCGGTGGAACCGTTAACCAGCAGGTTGGGGAACTTGGAGGGCAAAACGGTCGGTTCAAGAAACTCGTCATTGTAGTTGGGAGTCATGTTGACGGTTTCTTTATCCAGATCAGCCAGCAGTTCGTTGGAGAGCTGGCGCAGACGGATCTCGGTATAACGCATGGCAGCCGGAGAGTCGCCATCCACGGAGCCGAAGTTTCCCTGACCATCAACCAGCATGTAACGCAGCGAGAAGTCCTGGGCCATACGCACAATAGTGTCGTAGGCAGCGGTATCGCCGTGCGGATGGTATTTACCGATAACATCACCGACTACACGGGCCGATTTTTTGTACGGTTTGTTGTAGTCATTGCCCATGTCATACATGGCGTACAGGCAGCGTCTATGAACCGGCTTGAGACCATCGCGCACGTCCGGCAGAGCTCGGCCGATAATAACCGACATGGCGTAATCCATGTAGGAGCGTTTCATTTCGTCTTCAATGTTGACGGATATCTTGTTACTGGGGTTGGTAAGCATTGATCCCTCTTATATCAACTGATAATGATTGGATTGACTGGTGATGAGCTGTTGTCTCACGTCGACGGCTAGCACAACAACAACCAACAACAACATGTAGGACGCCTCGATTATGCTTTTTTCTTCTGACACATTTTCAATATCTTATGAGCACGTGTTCCCCCATTTAATGCATTAAAATGACCCGATTACTGCAAAATTCCTGCAGAATGGCCCTTATTAGTGCATTAATTCTACTGACTAAAAATTAGGAGGCCGACCTGGGATATCTCAGAAGGGAATTATCCTGGACAAATAGGAGCGGATATTATCATGAATTGTCAGCCAAGAGAATAGTTAATAATAACTGTCCCCCTCCCCCTGGGGGACCATCTAACTGGCTTGGAGGTTAAAATCAAAGTTACTGACGATCAAGGGGGAAAGATGTGGCTCAATAGGCCATTTCACACGACAGATTTTGTCGTGTGCCCATGCAATATTAGATCTTGCAGTAGTTCAAGAAGATCCACAATGACACGAACAGCAACCAAAACGGCAAGCATTCTTTCCACTCCGAATGATGAAAACTATAGTCTGAATTCCAACAATGAACGCACTCTTATACCCTAATCTTCTATTCGTTGTTGCCTACCGCACGATACCAATTAGACTGGAGCACCATCCCCATATCCCAAAAATATTCAACATAAGGATAAGGAGAGAAGATGATTGAAAAGGCTTATGACATAATTCCGGCCACAATTGACGTGCAGGCCAAACTAGTAATCCCGTCAAAGATTTTAAACACTTTAATAAATAGCAAGAGACCTAAGCAACTTATATTGACAAGATATATTATGCCGATGCAGGGATATGATTCTAAAGTCAGGTGTATTCGGTTATTTTTACCACATAAATATAGAAAATTTGAACATGACATCAAAGCATCGAGTAGCCTTACCGAAGAACAAATGGCTGCCATGACAAGGAGTATATTTCATTCAGCCACCAGGCACCATGTGAGCCACACCGGTGAGATTAAAATCCAATTACATTTAAGTGCTTATGCAAATCTCTCTGGTGACGTGTGGTTTATAAGGGATGAAAGGGGCATATACCTAGTGAGCCGCCCAGAACCTTCACTTATAACTGAATTGACATAATTTATCTTTGCGCGTCAAAATCTGTCGTGCATTTGTGCCATACTGGGTCAACAATAACTCTAGGAGGCCCAGAATGCCACGCACAGCAGCCGAAACGGCAAACATTCTTTCCAATTTGTATGATGAAAATTTTGCCAATGGATCTTTTGAACCCTTCCGTATCTCTTGGCCACAACTCCGCTCAATATCCGCAGTTACTCGACTTGACGACTATTTTTTGAAAAATATCGCAAGAGAACTTTCCGGCAATGAACGCACTCTTATACCCTTTGATGATTTTCTACTCGTTGTTGCGGAAGATGATTTATCTCACTACCGCAAGGTACCAGGTAGACTACTGGAACAGTACCTTCCTGATATCCAAAAAGCGTTCCTACAAAACGAGGACGTTCCTGCAGACGAAGTTGAAGACGAATAACCGATTTACTTTCGTTTATAGGAGACGATATGTGTGGTTATTGTGTGGAAAGATCCGCTCTTGATATCTTGAATAAAGATATTCGAGGAAATCTGAGTAAGGATGATCTCGGTTATAGCTTGGGTCGTTATTTCTACCTCCGGGAAACACCCAACTTTATTTCAGCCTTGGATAGACTGAGGCGATCTCTGGCACAAAAAAAACAGATATTGTTTCCTGAAGTCCCCCCAATAGTTGTGCTCTATCGAGGCTTGGAAGTCCTTCTTCAACAAGGCTTCGAATCTCCGCTATACCAGCAACTGCTCAAAAGGCCACTTTACAGAGATGCAATTGTTGCCGCCTGCTCCGATCAACAACGCAAGGCCTTTGATTTGGCAACAAATGGCCTTGCAATTAAACACCTAGGATTGCTGTATGATGCGGAAACATATTTTTGGGGAGAGCGGAGTACGCAACTGAGAGTTCTTGCTCAAGTGTTGCCATCGTGCAGAAATCTTATAAAGCATTACATCAGCTGGTGGCTTGAGGGAAAACTACAAAATAAAAATGACTTAAGCAAAGGCAGTGACGCTGAAGCGTACCATCGTTTTGACCTCCTAAGCCGAGCCCTTTATTTTAGCGTACTTATGGTTGGAAGTTGTTTAGGTGGGAAAAAGATGCTTTTAGCCATTGCACAAACATCCCCGGCAGAGACCCCTGCTATTGAAGGCAAAGACCTCTGGTTGCAACGCGTCGCCGCCCTTAAACTATATGACTTGGAAGGATTCAATTCATATTGCAAGCATGTCACAAATCTTCGCGCTACCCACTATTATTACATAAACCAGATGCGCAGTTTTTCTATGGAGCAGAAGCAGTTTTTGCAGGATGAGGTTAGACGCCTTCCTGACGCCGACAGTACGGATGATTTCATCCGTATGTCGAGTTGGCTACGAGAGGAGTTGGATGGTGAAGAAAAATAGAAGACGCTGTAGATTGAAGCGTAAATGCCATAGTAACTTTTTTCTAGAATCTGATATTGCATACACAGCTAGCATTTAGGATTAGTGGCACGCTCTACAATGGTAAAGCACCATATAAACGGAAGCGACATAGCATATTGAACTTTTATGAAACTATATAATGCTGCTAGCTCCTCCAGCGAAAGATTGTGCGCCTTGAGATCGATCAGCTGATGATCGTCGCATTTTCCAGTCAACTCCCTAATCAGAGAATCAAGTTGTTCACGAAATATCAAAATGCGATATGTGCTCGGCTGGCACCATACCTCCAAATTCAAGAGGTTGTGATCGAACATTATTGACGGGAAACCCGCTCTTCTTCGGCAATATTCGTCTACGATATCGTGCACGGATTGGCATCTTGTCCCCGCCCAGATCACCAATGTTGCTTCCGTATGGGTGGATGGGCGGATCTTCTGGAAGGCATACTCCAGGTTTTCTTGCTGAACATCATCGCGAGTGCAGCCATGCATTCGGTCCTGTTCACTAAGCGCTCTTTCTGCTCTGATCAGAAAGGTATGATCTTTATATAAAGACACCATTCATTTACACTTTTTTGGAGGAGCAGCCTTCTTCACTATCACCTCCAACAACTTAACCATCGCCAACGTATCTTGTTTGCAATATTCCAGCAGGTTCTTCCGCACTTGTGCCAACTCTCTCGGTTTATCATAGAGATAACACATCTGATGGTAGGCCTCCATTGCTGCCAAACCATTTCCGATTTTCAATTCATCATAGGACATTCCATTCACAAAAGCCGGCAGGACCGCCTTGATTGAATGTGAGCCTTTTTGCTTCCATGAGTAGAGATGGCGAGCCTGGAAAGGATCGATAAGATCCTTCATATTGTCGATGATTGAGTGAAGCCGTTTTTTCTTTTTAGGGAAATGATCGGCTAGCTCTTTGAGTCGGTTTGATTCAAATGATTTCCAATATGCCAGAACACAAGCCCCATCAGGGATGTCTTCAAGAAGTCTCTGAACAATTCCCTTCCTGGGGTCAAGGTTGGGCTGGGCCAGATATTCGGAATGGTATAGCTTACCACCAGCTCGTTTCTGCCAGTGTAGTGAATACTGAAACGGTACATCCTGGAAGGGGCGCAGACCGTCATACTTGGGAATTGATGCCTCAAAGGTCTCGAAATCCAGGAAATACAGCGGATAACTGAGACTATCTAGAAATTCCCTCAGTTTTTTTTTGTTCACGATCGTTTTCTTGCACAGTGCGGCCTGAGACTGCTGGAGTTGCTTCCCTTTGAGCAAATCCTGAGGTATGTCTTTCAGCTTTTCAATCCCTTGTCGGTAGAGATCAAATGCATCAACTCCCTTTCCTGCCAAGTCGAATACCGAGTCTTCTGGAATTTTATTCCAACAATGGCCGTCGAAATCGCAGTTGTAAGGTTTGCTGCACCAGGGGCCGATAGAAATGTCAGGCTCCTTTCCTTTCAACATCCGTTTCTGTCGGGCAATCTCTTTCTTAACATCCGCCTGTCGTTCCAGCACCTCGACCGTCACATTCTGCCGAGTAAAAAGTTCGTTGTGATCGAGGGCGCCATTGCGGCAATAGCTGGTGTTAAGATGAACAACATAGGCTTTGGTGAGGGTTAGCCCAGAACCGTTAATAACGTAGTACTGCACTGCTGCATCATCAAGATAATGATCCTTTAGCTTGCTGCTCCCCTTCACCTCATACATTTCCCAGCCGCCTCGTACTTTGCGCAAGATGTCGGCTTTGACAAAGATACCGTTGTGCGTAAATGCCGCTTCGTAGATGACCTTTGCTGTGGCTAGTGCAGCTTGGGTTTGCTGAACCTGTTGATCGTAGGAGAATCCCCCGAAAGGAATTAATACTCCTTTAGGGAAAATATCTCGTGCAAGTTCTCCAACCTCATGTCCCTGAGTAAACGCCTGTTCCGCCGCCTCTGATACCTCAAGCAGCTCCGGCTTGTAAGTGTAAAGCCAAAGTGATTTGTGACACTGACGCCCCTTCATGTAACGGGACTTGCTAAGTTGGTAGAGTTGTTTGGGCATAGCGCCTTCCTTCACGACATTGAATCTTGCATATTCAATTATGTTGTGTATCCTACCCCACAAGGGCGACAATTTATGTCGCGTTATTTCTGTATAGGAATATGAAAATGAGCGCTATCTACCGGCAATGGTTAATTCTCAAGATGTTTCCTCAGCGGGGCAAACTTTCGACTACCGTGATTCATGAACGCCTCAAGAATGAATTTGGTATCGATACATCTCTTCGCACCATTCAACGGGACCTCGTTTCTCTAGAGTTGAACGAGTTTCCATTGGACTGTGACAACGAAAACCCAGCTGGCTGGAGTTGGCGAAAAGATGCACCGGCTTTTGGCATTTCAAACATGGACCCAGTTGCTGCTTTGACCTTTAAACTTGCCGAGAAATATTTAGAGCGAATGTTTCCACGGGGAGCCATAGGTGCACTTGAACCCTACTTCAGGGCAGCAAACGAACGGATAAAGATGATATCTGAGTCCAGCTTTTCGCGTTGGCCAGACAAAATAAGAACAGTCACACGAAGCATGCCCATGATCTCTCCGCATATTGCTGAGGATCTTCTGGAAAAGGTCTATACGGCGGTTTTGGAGGAGCAGAGGTTCACCACAAGTTATCGCACCGCCGAAGGAAGTATTAAAGAGTATGATGTGAATCCATTAGGTATGGCCTTTGTAGAGGGTGTGACTTATCTAATTGCGACCCTAAACAAGCATAAAGATCCAATATTATTGCTCCTGCATCGTTTTTTGGAAGTTAAGCCGACAAATATCCCGATAACGATTCCAGAAGGATTTAATCTTGATGAATACATCAAGGAATTAAGTTTTCCTGTGGGGGATAACATCAAGTTGAAAGCATTTTTCTTCAAGAAAGACGATGTTGAACGACTTCGGGAATCGCCAATTGCAACCGACCAAAGATTAACTGAAAAAAAAGATGGTTGGCTGTTACAAGCAAATGTCAGCGACTCTTACCAGTTACGCTGGTGGCTACGTGGGTATGGTGAGAGGGTTGAGGTGATTGCGCCAAAGAGCCTGCGAGCCGAATTCATCCACATGACTCAAGGCTTAAGCAACCTCTATTGTAAATCTCCCTGTAAACGTTCCTGAAATCTCATGTAGTTATGTAGGAGATGATTTCATCAAGATTCTTGCACTGTTTAGAGGCAATCTATTTACCAACTACGCGCTTACATTAGGAGCTGGTATTTCGGTTGCTTCATTTATTATTAACATTTCATTTAATACATTTTGTAATGACTTTCCGTCTAAAGTTTCGAAGCTCCGTTTTTTTACAATGATAACGATGCCAAGGTTAGAGAACATTTTAATTTGGTCAGGCCCAAAATTACAACTCGCAGGAAGTACTAAGAATAAACTACAACTATCTGTACCATGTCTGTGTTTATAATAAATCAATTGGCCAATAGCCGAATATATCTGGCTACTAAATGAAGTTGATGTCTTAACTTCAAAGATAGCTACAGCTTTTCCATTTTTTATAATAGCCCCGTCTACATGACTATTTTGTTTAGTAGCAAAGTTGTTATTCTTTTCTTTATTCCATCTTTTTAACCACTTATTTAAACTATTACACAGAGGACCATGAAGGTATTCGTAAGCATAACCGTCAGATGTCCGGCCACCTTTTGATTTTTTACCCTCAAATTCTTCCCAGTTTGACCACTTGGAGGTCTCCGCCTCATTTTGTTTAATTGAGGTTTTTAATTTAGCTTGCTCTTTAAGTTCGATTACTGCTTCTACAAACAAAAACATTTCCTCAATTATAGAAGGAGAAGACACGGCTCCTACAGGAATGACGTAGCTTTCTTTTTCACCATCCATCGTAGGCACTGTCCATTTTTCAAAATGATTTAAAGTTTTTTGTTTTGGTATTTTGCCTCGAAAAGAGTTGAAATTACCTCTGTGACATAACCATATATCTTTCCTGTGTTTAACTAATGCTCCTCCAGTTCTTCTATCAAGATCCAAAGGAATGTTTATTTCAACATCAGGAGACAATGCTCGTCCTTCCCGTTCGATACAAAATAGGTGTGGCACTCGATTGTTCCATCCACTTGGCAGGCCAACACAAAGCACACCTTCCTTTCTCTCTATTCGTAAAGTGGGGATTGATTCATTTTTACCACTGGGGAAGGTCCATATTCTTTGTTTTTTCTTTAAATTTTTTGAGATAGCTGCTCTAAATTGCGTTATTCCCTTTTTGATTTCTGCTTTTGTTATAACTATCTCTCTCACGAAAAATCCTTTCAGATCTTCAAAGTTATTTCTTAGTAAGCACCGGGAGTAGCAGCATAAACAATGCCATATTCTTCGGCTGGTAAGTGTACTTTATAACTGCCCGATTAAACGGTAAAATATGTCTAAATTACATGACTATGTGACGGGTAGGTAGATTACTCTCAACATTACCTTACAAATTGGCTGTAAAAAGACGGCATGCCCAGGCTTATAGCGGTATTCTAAGGTGAGTTTTCCATAGATTCAGTAGTAACTTTGACAACAGCGATAAAGCAGTCTCCGATAACCCCAATGACTGTCACAGTATATTAGAGGTATCCATAGTTTTTGCTTGCTGCCAGTTAAAATTCAGAGGGGAAAGAAATGACATCTGCCGACAACGAACGCACTAGGGTGAGTCGAGAGGAATTGTATAAACAGGTCTGGGCAGAACCAATGACCACCGTTGCTCTAAGGTACAACGTTTCCTCCAGCTTTTTAGCTCGGATTTGCACTCAGCTGAAAGTGCCTCGCCCCCAACGTGGGTATTGGGCCAAACTCGCTGCAGGGAAGAAATCTAAACAACCGGCTCTTCCAGAAGCTTCTCCTGGCGATGAGATTGAATGGGCTAGATATGGCGAGGCCCGAAGAGTCCCACCTTTGTCGCCGAAACCACCAGAAGGGAAGAAGCGTAGACATCTTACACGCCTTGAGTTACCAGAGCACCATCCATTGTTGGAAGGCGTACGAGAGAAGATGAATGAAGGACGTGAGACCTACAGTGGATATCTAAGACCTCAAAAACGACTTATAGCAGATATAATCGCCTCCAAAGACTCAGCTGACCGTGCGATCGAAGTTGCAAACCAACTCTACTTATTGTGCGAGGCACATAATCACCGAGTGATTTTTTCACCAAACGACCAGCGTTATTATCGCTGCTCTGTTGATGAACGCGAAAAACCATCTGGTAACCATTACCCGGACCTTTGGTCGCCCTCCAGACCTACCGTTGTCTTCATAGGCACGGTAGCTTTCGGACTAACTATTTTTGAAACCAGTGAAAATGTTGAAGTGATGCATGTGAATGACAAGTATATACGCGTCGCTGACATTACACCGGAGATGCGGAAAAAGTTTTCACGCATCCATACATGGACGACCACCAAGGAAATCCCAAGTGGAAGGTTTTGCCTGCAGGTGTACTCACCTTATCCACTGGTTCAGTGGGTGCGGCAATGGCGGGAAAAAATCCCAGGTGAATTCCCTTCCAAATTTAAGCGAATTATAAAAGAACTCGAGGATGAGACTGCTACGATTGTAAAACTCTATGAGGAAGGGAAACGTAAGGATGAAATTGAGAGAAAGAGACAGGAGGAACAGTACCGTGAGTGGCAAGCTCAGGAAGCTGTCCGCCAGCAGATAAAAGCAAAGGAAGATAGTAGGGAGGAACTGTTCAAGGTTATTGAGTCCTGGGCTGAGGTAAAAAGAATTGAAGAATTTTTCAAAGAAGCAGAATGTCGCATAGCCGATGTCGCCGAACCTGAAAACGGAATTCTTATGAAGCGTCTTGAGCTTGCACGACAGTTGATCGGTAGCATGGACGCCTTACAACAATTAGCCACATGGAAAACTCCTGAGGAACGTTTAATCAGACGGGCGGGCTTATTTAATGTCTTCAATTCCGGGAGCTAATGGATCTATATTTTCCTGCTCAAGCACTTTAGGAGGAACCGTTGAAAGAATGGCAAGAGCCAAACCTTCAGTACAGGGATGTTTACTTGCTATATTACTTACCTCATCTCTTCGAATCGTAGTTTTTGTTGTCCCATGCCTTTTCAAAAGATCCGAGTCCATGAGGTGAGGTCTCAGAAGCCGCTGCAGATGTTCCTGTATGTAGGCAAATATTTTTAGTCCACCCTCGTCGATATCTCCCCAATGGTAAAAAGGAATCTGTTCCGGTAACTGAGAATCAAGAAGTCGTAGAAAATCTGCCACACCTGGTGCCGGGAACCCGGCAGTATAAATAACCAGTCCTTCGTCTTGGACCTCCGCTGCATATCTATTGAAGCTAGCCAAATTTTCTATGGTGAGTACAAAGTCTGGAATCTTGGTTATCGCGAGTCCCCTGATGGATTGTGGGGGCAAACCCACAAAAGGAAGAATACCGGAGCAGTCCACATTTCTTCCCGCAAGCTCTAGAATAACATCACCCCGCAGCAATAAAGGGAGGGGAAACTTGACCAGCCCGAGGGTATTCAAAAGCTCGTCTGTTGCTAAATCCGATGGATGATATCTCTTCCAAACTGCTCCGAAACGACTGAGAATTCCCTCCATAGCTTTTGAATTGCCAAACTCCCGCGTACTGAAAGTCCGAAGGTCGAGATTCCGATGCCTTCCTGCAGCCACCGCCTCCAGTGCCTGCACAAGCAATAAGGCAGCACCCATATCCCCTGGGAGCATGCCCGCCGCAGGCCTGTTGCAGCGCCAGCGATCCAAAATATATTCGACAAATTCACGAATCCAAGACTCATCGCCGCTTAACATGGCTTCAAGTGACTCGCGAGCCTGGTCTGCCTTTGTTGCTGCCAAAGAGACGCCAAGGTGCTGGCCAAGACGCGGGCCATCCAGCAATGTGATCCGCTTTAGGATATGAGAATCATAACCCTTTCCCCACTCCAGCTTTACAGTCCGCGCCGCTTCGGCTTCCTGGAGCCCGGCATGTAGTGCCTCCTTTAATTCCGGTAATACCGCTTGGAAGTACTGGGGAGCTCTCTGCTGAGTGATAGGTAACCGAGTAGCACGTTCCCGATCAGGGGACCGCTGCCAGGAGTTCAGAAGCTTGCAAAGAAGGTGCTTGCAACTCTGGTTCATAGATATATTTCCCCGCTCCGGTGGATAAACGATAAGGATTATCTGCACGCAACATCGACCGCATAGCTGGCTTTATTTGCACTACTTCAACACTAACAACCCCACCTTCCCTGGTCACCCATATAATCGTATCCATTACTTCTGCCATTGTGGCATATTTCTCATCCGGTGCGGCTACAACGAGCTGCAGTTGGATGTTTTGCAAAAATTCAATACAGCTGTGACAGGTAGCGACACTAAGCTTCGAAAATGCTTCATCAAAAAGAGATAAACTTATGCCGCCACGATGCTTCCCATATTCCTCCTTCAGCCGATACGCTGCGGCAAGGGAGGCGCCAATTGCTACATAGAAGGGAGTTTGGTTCTCACCGCCGGAGCCTTTCTGAATTCGGTGACCAAGGTTTGCGGTGCGGTTCCCCTCTAAGTCTCTCATCTCCACGTCAAAGACCAGAAAATTACGGTAGTCCTGTAGTAGTTCAGCTGCCTTGGGATCTTGAAGGGCGGCTGTGATGTCATCTAATGCCTTCCGGTGAGGATTGTCAGGATCATTGGTCGCCGGATCAAATAAACCTCCCACTTCCTGGGCCGCCTGGCTATTGCAGGCTTTAGCAAAGTCTATGATGTGCTTGAACTCTGGATTCGATGCATGTTTGAAGGTGTAAAGCTCTCCATGGAAAGGATGTTTCGCCAATGTCATGTTGAGCTGAGAAATTTTACTACGGACAGCGTCGAGTTTACCGACCAGGCGACCGACGAACTTGGCCCTGAATGTATCCTCTACTTCTCGCAGTGCTCTTGCAGATTTTTCTCGGTATTCGGCAAGAGTCGTCTCAACCAAATACCGCCTCTTTTTCCTGATGATCGCCGCATACTCCTCGAACACCTCAGGTGGCCGCGAATCGTCACCTTCTTCAGTTGCGTAAAGAAGGTAATATTCTGCATATTCCTTCACTATAAATTTTATGTTGCGCTCTATCGCTGATTTGGCGGAAGCAGCCAGTTCCTTGGCCTTGTCGCTGACCACCTTCAGGTCCCCCTGGGTCTGTTCCCTCCAGCGATCAAGAAGTTCGGCTGCAGCTGGCTGATCGAGCAGTTGATTGGCACGAGTTTCCATCAAAAGAGCTTGATAGTTAGCTCGCTGTTGTTCCAAGGCAGCTAAAAGATTTTCGTTCTGCACGTAGTCTCTCTGCCTGCTTACGCTCTTCTGATAGCCTCCCGATCTCGCCCTTCAGGCTAGCTTCTTCTTTATCTAATCGTTCTATTTCTTTGGTCAGGTTCTTCTCCCGTGTGTCCAGAGCCAGTTCGGCAAGCCGCGCCTCAAGCACCTTTAGGGTTTGTTGTGCGCTCGTTCGCCTAGAAACCACCGCTTCTGTGGAAAAAGAATTTTCGGTATAGTCACGTTTGTATTCTTCCAGCACAACTTTCAATGAGTCCAATTGCTGCTGATCACGCTCAAGCGCCTCTTTCTTGCCACCAATCTCCCGCAGCTTCTTCTGATAGGTTTCTTTCAATAGTTCCCGGGAAGCGCGGCCCAGAATTGGTGACAGAGTCTTTGTCTCGGAAACCAAGCCGCCGGTGCTAATCATTCCATCGGCCGTCGCAGCACGGTCATGAGACAGAAGATCCTTTTCTGTCTCGACACAGATGAAGTTCCCCAGCTGCCGATTTATAAAGGCCTGAGCATGGAGATTGTCAGTCGTCAAATGTTCTGCAACAGATCCTTTTTTGCGGGCGTCCTTATATTGATCGGTCTTCGTCGTATTAATAATGCTGCACCCAGGGAAATCCCGTCTGCCTTCATGCCGGTACAAATTCACTGCCTTCTTGACTTGCTCCGGGATCACGACCAGCGCCTCGCGCTTATGCCCCAGAATACTCTCGATTGTGTTCCGCCAGGTCTCATTGGTTAAATCGACAAGATCACAAAGCGGTTTTGCCTCAATGCCGCGCTCCTTTAGAAACTGGATCAAGCCCAGGGTACTACTGGTCAACGGTGCTTTTCCATGTTGCACCTGCTTCAAGGAGCCCGTGAGGTCTCTTTCGACCTTAATTACGCTGGCAATGTCGCCACAGAGACCATTATATCTACTGCTTAGTAGGGGTAGTGCCTTTTCCAGGGATATCCGCATGTTGGCAAGAGCACCATCAAGTTCAACAGGTTTCTCCGGCCACATGGCTGTGCTCACCATATCCTCAGACGGAAGCACCCGGGC
Source organism: Pelotalea chapellei (assembly GCF_018531195.1). Classification (GTDB taxonomy): domain Bacteria; phylum Desulfobacterota; class Desulfuromonadia; order Geobacterales; family Pseudopelobacteraceae; genus Pelotalea; species Pelotalea chapellei. Next base: position 167,756 of record NZ_JAHDYS010000002.1, read on the forward strand.
CACATCGGCAATTGCCGCGGATAGAGCCTCTGTTGAAGGAATCATCTTCAGCTTTTCGAGTCGCTGCAGCAGGCGTCGCAACCCACTGATCTTAGCGCCTGCCTCACTTTCGATCGTCTTGTTCTGATTTATATCCAGTTGCAGGCTTCTACGCTGATTTTCAAGATCACTATTCTTCAGTTCCGAGCGTCTTTCGCCGAGTATGCCGAGCAGCTCGTCCCTTTTCTTTTCTAAACCCCCGACACGTAAGCCAAGTTCCTCCTTTTTCTCCTCTAGGTCGGCCATCGCTTCCCTAACAGGATCGGCACCCTCCTCAACTAATTCGATATGTGCGCAAAGGTCGATATACTCCCCCATGACCTGTTCGACATTACCAGCCTCGACTTTTTCGCAAAATCCTTCAAGGCGGCCGAGGGCGTTGACCCTCCTGCTGACGGAATCAGCTTTTTCGGCCATATCTCGGTAGTTTTTTAAAGCGCTTTGCAGTTCCTTGATCTGTAGGTCATCCCGATCCAGCATGTACTTCCGGATGAATTGGGTCGGGTTCTCTATCTTATCGAGAGACACCGCTGCCTGAACTGCCTTCAATACTTTCTTGTCGTCGTTCGGCGCTCCTGCATGTTCGCTCAATGTGGTATAAAGGTCAGCAGTAAACTTTCCTGGCTCGTGATGAAAGCGGGTGGCCGGACAGGCTTTGGCCAGCCTCTCCTTAACACGGGCCCAGGGCAGAACGATTGGACGAGTGCCTTCCCCTGGGTCAAGGAAGAGGTCTTTCTTGCCGACAAGCCCGGGGCAGATGAAATACCCTTCCACCTTTTCAGCCATATCAGCCATGGATGCATAAAGTCCCAAACCGACGCAGGTGGTTTCATTGGTTTCGTAATCATAGAAATTTAGTGCCAGAAAACAGTTAGCTTTGTCGCGGGGCTTGATTTTTGCCGACAGCTCAGGATCCTTTGGATCAGAGAGAAGTCCAAGCACATACTCCCAGACTTTACGTGAAGATGTCTCGTTGCTGCCCCGGTTAAGAACAAGGTACCTCTTGTTGGCACCAGTCATCACCGTCTGAATGGCGTCAAGAAGTGCAGATTTACCTGCCCCGTTGTCGCCTATGATTGCGGTGTTACCGACGATTGGTATCTCAACGGCCTGCAATCTGAACCATTGGATCATTATCGCCTTACTCAGTGTCTTCATTGGCCCTCCCAGTCCCTTCGACTTCGTCCGTATCAACATCACCGATGAGAGCAAATTCCTCTAGAGCCTGTAGATAGGAATGCGTCACGACATCACGGATAGATGGTCTAATCCGAAATCGGATAAGTTTGTCCTCGTCCTCATCTTTTTCCAGAAGTCCTTGGCGGGAGAATGTGTTTAAAATTGCCCGCAGCCGGACCAGTCCCGGCCGCTTTCGCTTGGTGTGCGACTCATAGATATCGAGAAGAACTTCACTGTCAGTGAATGCCTGTGAATTTTCCCCGATCCTGCATTCCTGGACGTACCGCTCATAATTCAGTCGCAGCGCAAGCAGGAAAAGAGAATGTTCGGAATCAAGCCCCACCAAAAGGGACAGTTCCCGAGGGACCACACCAACATACCCTGCAGTGCGGTCACAAATAAGATCAAGTCCTAGGGCGTCAAATAGATTACGGAAGTAGTCCTCATGATCAAGCAAATGATGATATGAACGCTGATCGCGCCTGTTATCGCAGAACAGAAACTGTCTCTCCATAGCAATGGCAGCTGCTCTGCGCAGCTCATCAATGATAATGGTCTCATCCTTATCGTATATTCGCTTGAGTTCGTGGAGCATTCTCTACCCCTTTATTTCGATAATGAAATCACTGCACTCCAATAGATCACAATCAAATCGTTCTCCGGTGCGTTGGACGGTAATAGCAGGCATGTTTGGCATAGGCTTTCCTTTCATGCTGCCAAAGAAAGGCACAAATGAAAAAGCCACCAGGTCCTCGATCGTCTCGATCTTGAAATCCTTGGCGGCCATCGCCTTCTTCTCTCCCATCTGTTTAACGATAAATGCACCAACCTTGGCCGGAGTCATCGCACGTCGCTGAAGATAAATTTTGTTCAGACGCTCCTGTTCTTTCTTTTCAGCACTGATCTCTTCATCTTCCGCCAACTCACCATAAAAGGGTTGCCGCCGTTTATGCGGCTTTCGCACACTTCGATGTCCCAAAAGACCTATGGTGAGCCAACGAGTGGGCTGTGGTAGACCGTGTAATTCATCTTCTGGGGAATCATCAGACATTTGACCCAAAGCATTTAGCAAATTAATACCTCGATTGGTCATGTCGGGCACATTCCTGTCCATGTACCGCACCATTTCCGCTACACGTGATTCGAGACGCATGCGGTACAGATCGATCGCGTCAAGGCGCCGGTCAACAGAACGGAATATCCGGGCAATAAAATGGATATCGTTTACCAATTTGTCCATTGCGAGAGATGGGGAGAGATTCTTGTCCTCCTGGTAGACCTTGGACAAGATTTCCATCGTGACAGGAGTATATTCGATGTATTGCAGGAGGTTTAGGATGTTCGTACGGTGGCGAAAAGGGTTATTCTCAGCTTGGAGCGACTTGTAGTCAGAGATCAACAGCGTTTCAACGAAATCGTCGAAAAAAGTGGAAAGAGCTAGCTTCGGGCTATGTTGCCTGGTTATTATTTCCTGGAAACCGCGAAGGCCGGAAAAGATATTCTGTAGGTGTCGTGTGAAATCTCTTGCAGCACGGACAACTTCAATGAAAGCCCGGCCGTGAGTTTCTGGGTGGTTCGTTATTGCCTCTAACTGAACATTGATGGAAGCAATGGTGCTGCCATAGTTCTTCTTCTCTGCGTGGGCAACTCCTTCGAGTGCTTCGAGCAACAAGCTCGAATGCGGCGGCATAAGAACATTAGTGTTATATCCGTCAGCTTCTTCTTCCAGCCAACCCGTCTGTACTAATCGTCGGTAGATGTACTCTGCAGCAATACCAGGAGAATCCTTGACTGGTTCATCTCCATCTTCCTCTTGAACTATGTACAGTAGCCGCCCCTTTCGGGCGAGAAGCTCCTCGATCTCATCCTTAACCATAGCTCTACGAGGGAATGCAGCCTCATAGGCAAGATCCTCATCAGAAAAATACCTAAAGAGAAATAGCAAGACCTCTTCAAACAGGTACCTGTTTGGTCCCGCTAACGGCTTAAATATCTCGTCTGGGAGCTTTCCGAATAACAAATTAACCTCGGTGACCTTAGTACTCTCCGGCTTTTGTCAGATCGTCTGGCGGCTTTCGCAGGCCGCATGAGTGATACTTTAGCACAAGTATTAGACAGAATAAGTCGCGATCCTTGATTATGTGTTCTTCAATGGCAGACGCCTATTGAATCGGTGAGTTGTCCGCGCAAACATCCCGAACGCACCCACGCAGCCAGCGATGAGCTGGATCGGCATCCACTCGCGGGTGCCAGAGCAATGAAACCGTAATATCCGGTGTGGAGATTGGAAGAGGAAAACTATACATGCCGGCTCGCAGATTACCGGTGTGTCGCTCAGGAACACTGGCGATCAGATCAGATGCACGAGCTAATGCCAGCGCGGTCGAAAAGCCACCTACGATAGTGACAATTTCCCGTTCCAGTCCAAGCGGTTTCAAAGCTTCATCAATCGGACCCTGAGCAATCCCCCGGCGGGAAATGCAGATGTGCCTGCCGGTCGCATACCGGGAGGGAGTGATCTCGCCTTGGCTTAGCGGGTGTCCGATTCGCACCACGCCGATGAAACGGTCGTGGAACAGTGCCTGCGTACGCACCTCCGGACTGGTAGTCTTACCCACAACTCCGGTTTCCAGATCGACAATCCCGTCTCGAAGTGACGTGCTATCTCTGTTTACCTTCTGGATGAAGCACAGCCGCACGCCGGGAGCTTCCGCACCGACGCGAGCGATGAGGCCCGGTCCAAAATTTTCCACAAATCCTTCGCTTGTGCGCAGGGTGAATATCCGGACGAGGTGTTTAAGGTCTAGTTTCTCTGCTGGGCGTAGAACTGATTCTGCGTCCTGTACGAGCTGACTCACCCGCTCGCGAAGTTCGAGAGCTCGGGGGGTAGGAACGAGGCCGCGTCCTGCCCTTACCAGCAGCGGATCGCCCATCGTCGCACGCAATCGCGCCAGCGCTCGGCTCATCGCAGAGGGACTGAGCCGCAACCGTTGTGCTGCGCGTGCAACGCTGCCTTCCGCGAGCAGCACATCAAGGGTTATAAGCAAATTGAGATCTGGGATAGACATGCTTCAACCATAGCACAGCTTGATCGTGATATGGCGCAAAACGCACGAATAAAGTGCAAATGGTGCGTCTTCCGCCGTATCAGATAAAAGAATATATTATTTTTATGAACAACTCCGTGATCGATGTCTAGTCAGTTTAAGGAGATGCCTTATGAATAAGATCTTCTGGCTCCTGAAATGGGATAGAAATCCAAAAGAATTCCAGGGAAGTGAAGCTAATCCACTGCTGGTCAAGTATTTCAAGAACACTTCCATCACGGAAAGTGGAAGTACGGAACATATACCTTCGGGATGGGCACTCGCCAGCCTTTCATTATCAATGTTGCTGTCCTCGCTTGACACCAGCATTGCCAATGTTGCCTTGCCGACGTTGGCACAGGCCTTCACCGCCTCCTTCCAGGAAGTCCAGTGGGTTGTCATCGCGTATCTCCTCGCCATCACTACCCTAAGCGTCAGTGTAGGACGGCTCGGTGACATCATCGGCCGCCGACGGCTATTGCTGTCCGGAGTCTTTCTGTTCACGACTGCCTCGGTCCTGAGCGGCGTTGCACCCACACTCTGGCTGTTGGTTGCCGCCCGAGCAGTGCAGGGCCTGGGAGCGGCCATCATGATGGTCCTCACCATGACGTTTGTTGGTGAGATTGTTCCAAAGGCAAAGATTGGCAGGTTCATGGGGTTGCTCGGTACGATGTCCGCAATTGGTACCGCTCTTGGCCCATCGCTCGGCGGAGTTCTAATGTCCGGACTCGGCTGGCGTGCCATCTTCCTTCTCAACCTGCCTCTGGGTATCCTGACTTTTCTTCTCGCGCATACCTACCTGCCCGTCGATCGCCGACAACCGAAGATTGTACGGGCCGAATTTGACAACATGGGCACTCTGCTGCTTGTTTTGGCTCTCGGGGCTTACGCACTTGCCGTGACAGTTGGACGCGGTAATTTTGGTTCGCTCAACATTGCTTTATTGTTGGCAGCTGTCTTCGGAATAGGTCTCTTTTTGTTCGTTGAGGGGAGGGCAGCATCGCCATTAATCCAAATAGCGATATTTCGAGATCCAGCTCTGAGTGGGAGCCTCGCCATGTGTTTGTTAGTTACGACGGTGGTGACAACAACGCTGGTTGTCGGGCCATTCTATCTCTCTCGTGCGTTTGGGCTCGGAGCGGCTATGGTTGGACTCGTTTTGTCGGTCGGTCCGCTTGTTGCCGCGCTGACTGCTGTACCAGCCGGTCGCAGTGTAGACCGGTTTGGCACCCAACGTATGACTATCGTTGGACTCATCGCAATAGCGGCCGGTTCCGTTCTTCTATGCATAATACCGGCGATGAGCATCTCCGGCTACATTGCCTCCATCGCAGTCATCACCGGCGGCTATGGACTCTTCCAGACCGCCAACAATACTGCTGTCATGACAGATATCCGCCCTGACCAGCGGGGGGTCATCTCTGGCATGCTGAACTTAGCGCGCAACGTTGGTCGCATCACCGGTGCATCTGTTATGGGTGCTGTTTTTGCAATTTCATCGGCAACGAACGACATCACTATGGCGCGTCCTGAAACCGTGGCCGCTGGCATGCGCATCACGTTCGCAGTCGCGGTAATCCTCATCGTCCTCGCACTCGCTATTGCGGCTGTGAGTCGTGCTCTTGCAAAAAGCTCTTTGCATGCCGGAGATGTGGCCTGCCCTCCACACGACGTTGCGCATCAGGCGCCAAGCCTGTCAACCTGACGAATTTTAGTGACCACTTAACAGGAGAAACAGATGTCATCTCAGGGACTCGTTTCAATCATTACCATCTTTGCCGCGTGGTGCTTATGTTTCCCTTGTCACGCATTGGCAGCAGATGACTGCCCCGACCAGGATGTGTATCAGCGAGCAGAGCAATTTCATGGCCATACATGCACCGGACTGATCATAGGCATCAGAATTGGGATTGCAGCTAAAGAGGCACTGCGGGCGGCAGGGGTAAGCGGGTCATTGAAAGCACAGTATTATAGTAAATCCTGTCCTGTTGATGGACTTCAGATCGCCATCGGAACCACGTATAGCAGCAAATCCATAGAGGTCATTGATCACCAGGAAAACAGGTTGATTCTTTCAGATATCACGGGACGCCACAGGGTAGAGGCAAAGCTGACAGAGTTTGCTGATCAACAGCGACTGCTGTCGATTTCGCTCAAAAAGAAGATAGATAAACTGCAGGATGATGTTGAAGGAAAGGACCGTTTAGAACAGGGAATGGATGATATAAACTCCTGGTTTCGAACAGCGCCTGACGCGGAAGTAGTAGAGTTACGCTTTTTGTGAAATACGCCCAACGGATCTTAGCAACTCCTTTGGATTAAATCGTCCTCCGGTTGAGTCCCGGGGAGTATGGAGGAAGGTGCTGAGATGGGCCAAATTGGGGGTGTCCTTATACTAAAATAAATTGCATGTCTGTTAACCAGCAAGTTTTTCAGGTGCCTTGCTCAAGATGTCATTGATCGTAGCCGCCCTTACCTCGTTGGCATTCACATCACGAAGCAGTTTTTCAAGGCGCTCTACATCAGGCTGTTTCTCCAGCTCTGCCTTTAGACGTTCGACCATTCCGGTGCACCGATTTCTCTCTGATTGCAACATCATGTACACGCTCATATCCCAACGCTGAATACTTATTTCACCCGTCATTCTCTTTTCCTCAGCATGCAGCCGGCATAGCTATACCATCCAGCAATCTCGTGTAATTGCACTCCACTAGTAGCCCCGCAGGCCTCGCAGGTGTTTAAAGCCAACTTCTCAGCCATGCCGATCAAAGCTCGCTGTGCCTCATCGCCTTTTTTGACATGAAATCGTAGAGCCCCAAACTTTTCCTTAACCTGGACGGCCACAGGGACGGCTCTCCGGCGGGCTTTTCTCAATGCTATTTTCAATTCCGAGAGAGCGGCATCATTGGATTGCTTTCTCTGTTCACGGCTCCATATAGCTTGGTTTTCCGGCAGTTTCGACCGTGGGCCGAGGATGCTCTTCAAATCTTCCTCTAGCTGCCGCACCGGTTCTATTAGCTGGTTGCAGAGCGCATCCAGAATCGCAAACCAACCGTTACCGCATTCAAAACCCCAAAAGTTAGCTTTGAAGATTAGTGGATAGCGATTGCGCAGTAGTTTGTCATTTTCGGGAGTCAAGAGTTGTCCATTTGATCAGTTTTTACTTTATCCTTTCATCACCATCTTCGGCCGCTATTTGTTCCCAGGCCCCAAATTCTCAACTAATCATCGTTGGGCAAAAGCACTAAAGCACATCTAGGATATGTACAACTTGGGGTCGATAGTACTCCGCTCCGGCCGTCAACACCTGCAGATTAGGCAGAATTTTCACCTCGCCGCTACTGTGCGTGTGGCCGCAATGCACGGTCATCGACACCTCATGGTGTTGCTCCATTGCAGCTCTGAGTACCTCACCGGTGGCTCCGCAGGCAAAGTGCGGCAGGAATTCCGAACTGGACAGTTGCCCTTCGTGCCAGCAGGCTTCAGCGAACGGCGGTGCATGCAGGGCTACCAGGATTCTCCGGTAACCTGCCGCAAGTGCAGCCTTTAACTGATGTCGCAGGTGACTCGCCGCGGTATCCCCCAGATGGTTCTGCACCGCCAGGCGACTAACCTTGGATGGCTGCACCAGTTCCTCGATCTGATAATAGTCATTGAGCTGCACTTCTGAACCCCAGGGGTCACCCAGGCGGCCATCGGCCAAACCTTCATGGCCGATCAAGCAAGTGTCGGCGGTGAGATGCACCACCCCGGCCTTCGAGAGCCATACAAGGTTTGGCGTTCTGGCAGCAAGTGAGGCTATGCGCACATTTACGGCACGGATCGAGCTGCCGTAGTAGTCGTGGTTGCCTAGTATAAAATAGATCGGCAGCTGCAGCCCGTCCGCCAGATCACGCAGGTGGCCAGGGAGGAACGAAGCCACAGAAGTATCCCCGGTTAACAGGATGGCATCCGGTCCATATGAAAGGATCGAACCCACCAATTCCTCAATCTTGTCCCTGCCTACGAAATTCAGGTGTAAGTCAGTCAGCCAGACTATTCGCATGGCATCCCCCACAGTTCTCGCATATGGTTTTTGATCTAAAATCGTGTAGCTTTCAGCCGACGAAGGATCCGCCTCAAAACCTTTGCAAAACTTTTTGTTGTTACAGGAGAGGCAACTGGATCAATGTCCATGTCGAGGATGGCTGGTGGATCTTTGATACTGAGATCGATGACTTTATTAATCTCCGCAACAGCTCTGTATAGCCATTTATACCCATTTATACACGTTTATACTCAAAACCAAGTATACAAGGGTATAAATGGTTATAAACTCCACAATACTTTGTTTTTAAAGCGTTTTCCGCATAAAATCTATTTTTTGGTTTTATACGGAAAAACCTTATTTATTAGATTCTTGACTATAAACACGGCAAAAAGTTACTGGCTCCGCATTTTACTTCTTCCTGAAAAGCCGATTTCGAGTCCAAACGTTCTAGCTATTTTATCAAAAGTCTCTAAGGTGGGGTTGCCTCTATCTTTTTTCGGCAGTACTCGCGGATAGATCTTTAACACTTTTTCCGCATACTCTTTTTGAGTGAGACCTACGATTTTACGCATGGGCTTAGTTGCTTCGCCAATTGTTAATTCACTGAGAGTTTCAAAGAAATTTGCTTTTTCCTCCCTGCTATCACCGGTTTCTTTGGGCTCATGTCCCTCTCCTTACCTTCCTTGTGCACAGTTTTTCATTTTCGGGGTCAAGAGGTCCCTCTCAGTCTCATCTTTATAGACAAAGACAATAATGAGTAGAACATAACAATAGTAGATTTTGATGTCATTCAGAGGAGGGGATGCGTTGCCAGTTTTTACCCATTCTTTTCTACTGTTGATCGAAATGATTAAATGGACTTCACTCCTCTTCCTTCCCAGCCAAAGCGGGTTCTTTAAATCTTGCTATCATTACTGCTTTGACATCTTTGATATTGCTGCCGTCATACCGGACTACGTTCGGGTGGGTGAACTTGGTATTGTAGTCATGCGCGGGCATGATGACAAGCCCCCTGGGCCTGTGTTCAAGCCATTGCTCTATGTATTCGGGCCAGTCATCTACCAAGAGTGCGCCATACACTAATCCTTTGTGGTGTGTTATGGTGACACCTTCGATATAGTCTGATAGATGGCGATTACACCACTCGACTTTTTCAGCCCAAGCAGTGTGTTTACCATATGGTCCCTTTGTCAAAATTGAGATGGAGTAGCCTATCTCTTTCGCAATTTCCAAAACATCCCAACCAAGCTGGAGCTTTTTAAGCTTCAAGAACCAACCAGCTTGAGAAGTAATTACATGTCGTCGGGCTTCTATGTATTGTTGTCCTTTAAATAACTCAGGTGTCGGTTCATACTCTGATGCAATTTTTTGGAGATCATCGAGAAGTTGTCCGCAATAGTCTGCAAGAGTATCGTCCAAATCAAAAAGTGCTATTTTATTTTTTTTCATATGTTCTCCAATTGTTAAGAACTAAGCCTTCCCGGCATTATTCTATATTCTCCTGAATCAGCAGTTCTCTTTTATCCAGATCCAAGGCAACCAAGGATCCGTAACTGATCTCACCTTTACTGAAGCAACCGTTATCAAGGGAGATGCGTTTTGTAGCCAACGATTCCTTTATTGAAAATAACGGCGTCATGGTGTGACCTGCAACCAAAACTCTGCCTTCAATCTTCGAAGCATCCATGAAGAAATCCCGTGACCACAGCATATAATATGATGATGAATCTTTTATTGGATCTTTACTGCGAAAATCCAGTCCGGCATGTACGAAGACATAGTCATTTGTGGTTAAAACGTATGGCAATTGCCGCAGAAAAACCTGGTAGCGCTGCGGAATTGTTTCTGGTGAGTCTACGTTAAATTGATGCATCGTTGCCCACCCACCATTGCCGTACCAGACGGGCCGTTTAGATTCATCGTCTATCGCATTCAACAGCATTGCCTCGTGATTTCCTAAGAGCGGGCGGATATCATAATTTGATTCCAAAAGTTGTAGCAAGTAATCTAGCACCCCTTTGCTATCAGGGCCCCGATCAATATAATCGCCTAACAGGAACAGGGTATCATCCTGTTTCAGTTGCAAGATCACCTCTACCATTCTCTGAAAAGTTTTTATGCAACCATGAATATCACCAACAACAAAGCGCCGCCGGGTGATTGGCTTTGAGAACCTTTCCTCCGCCCATGCCCTCTCATTTTGTTTTTCTGGCTGAATCGCATCCATCTGTTTCACCTTCAATAGACACCGTATTCGATACGGCCAAGCAAACTCATGATCATTTCGGCGCCGGCGTTCGTGTCGAGGTAGTCCAAGGGTCGCGCTCCGCCTAAGGCATATATGGAGCTCTTGAGCCAAGCAACGGAATTCGCTTCCGAACCGAAAACATCCACGCACTTTGAATATACCAGGGCGACGGTGAGTAACCGGTCGGACATGTTGATGTCGAGCTTTTTACCTTTATAGCGCTGTAGGGTATTGAGGGAAACGCGGAGGAATCTGCTTAACTCGCCAGGAGAGATGCCCAGCTTATTGGACGCGAAGAATTCCTCTGCTTGGCAGTCCGTGCCGCACGAGATCGATCAAATCTAAATTCGTTTGTGGTTCTTCAATTCCAAGCACTTCAGCAACCACATGGTAACTCATAAATGATTCCTCAAACCTCAACCATTGAAATCGCGTATATAAGCAGTCAACGTTATCACGTGTTACCGAGCCTCAATAAGGGACGGGAGGTGGCAGTTAGGCCGCCTTTGTTGGCTTTATAGTCCCCTCTATACACTCATAATCCGCTCACAATTCTCTTAAATATGTGCTTGGTAGCTCTTTTCTATAATAGAAGATTTGTCTGCAGCCGTCTCTTTTACCATCAATTGCCGGTAGTATTCCCATTTTCACAAGCCGGCGGAAGAGTGCTGCTGGGCTAGTTCTCTGAATCGAAGCCATCTTCGAGAGAGGGATGTAAAGCTGCTCAAAAGCTACAATGTCAGAAAAGGACACGACACGACCTTTTTGCATACGTGTAAGATCTTCGTGAGTCGGCAAATATCCCTGATTGATGAGATAGTAGGCCACCTCTTGTTTTATCTTCATCAGTCGAGCCATTTCAGGAATTGAATATGATTTTCTGCTGGTATTTTTTTTAATAAAATTTTTACGAAATTCTGCTATTTCATCAGGCCAAAAAAACAAAGACGATAATCGGAACTGCCCACCTGTTTTATTAATGTTCATTCCTGCCACATGAATCTGTCCCGCCTTTATTAAGTGTAGAAACTCCGGCAAAAGATTGACTGTGGTCAGGTGCGCCTGACAGATTTGAGTAAATGAAACAGCATCTGCCGGTGGATTGGTTTTCGGCACCATCACTATTATTTTGCGAAGGAGAACCTTTAACCTCCTGCTATCACACCACCACGAGGCAAATCCACCGGATCCAGCTTTGGTTATTGGTTTTATAATATTGTGTGTCACTAGGACATCAAAGGCCTTGTGCGAGATCCCCATCATTTGACATGTCTGCTTTTTGTTGAGCAAATATTTTTTTAAGCGGCTGAATCTACCGACTTCGCACCGTTTCAAGATGGTGTAGCATCGGCCGCTAGCTCTTGGTTTCTTTTCACCAACCATTAGTCCGGAATCAATCAGCTTGTTCAGCCGAGTTCTACTTACATTGAATTTTTTAGACATATTGCCTATGAGAGTGTAATTACATCTCAATGCAGACGTTATCCGAGTATATTTTCCATCTATAACTCCTTTCCACTTGGTACGGACATAATCCTCAAATGCCTCTTTAATAAACTCAAACTCCTCATCATCATATAAACCCCGATAGAAGTGGCCAAAAGATTGTTGTAGCCCCTCACCTTTGAAGGCGCCACTTTCATCTCGCAGGCTTTCAAGGTATCGATAAAGTCCAGAAGGCCAATCTGCCAACAGAGAATGGATCACCTGAAAGGCGTTGACTACGTCAGATATGCTTTTGAGCCTTGAACTTGTATTAAATTGGTTCTTGCTGCCGATCCTGTACAGAAATCGGTACAGGTCACACAACTTATTAAGTGCCATTCTGCTCAGCAGCTCGTCATCGATGTCTGGCAGAGGGGAGTCAGGGATATCATCTCTGCCCATGGCGGCCCACATCTTCGTATTATAATAAAGCAGAGTTGGGTCCACAGGCACTGTCTGCATCTGAGTGAAATCGGACCCGCATTTGCACCACTTTATTCGCGTCATGTTCCAGCTCAGGTAAGAGGAGCACTTAGGACATTTATCAATCAACAGAATACGGTGATATGGGCAGACAGAAACAAAAACCACCTCCCACATACAATCAAGGATTTCCTTCTCCTTTAGGCACTCGGGACACACTCTCATCCTATTTGAATAATGCACCTCGCTAATGTGCTCTCCTACCAGCAAAGAATTGTTCAAAAATTTTGTTTCTTCAGTACTCAACCCAATTAACCTGATCAGGCTTTCGGCGATCTGCTCCTTTTTTTTGTTTTGGGGGGACCTCAATATGGGTTCCAGCTGAAAAAGGTACGTAGGGGAGGGGTAACCAGTCGCAGCCGCCAGGCGTATGATATACCCCCTACAACTTTCATTATCGTCGGGTACCACCTTTGGTATTGGCAGAATCGGCCCGGTTTTTTGGATGACATGCGAAATAGCCATCTCTTTTCCTTCTTTATCGAGGTCTATGCTGCTTTCGCGACTTCCTCTCACCAGCTTTTTGAGATCCCTCCACAACAGAAAGCGCTGCCTCAATGCGGCTACTATTTTGATCTGTAAAAGGGTTTATCTTAACCAGTCGGTTATTACAAACCGCCGTCAGGTACCCCGTTGCTAAATGATCCATGGTTATTGGGACGGAGTCTACAGTCGCAAGGCGGGCAGCTTCTCGAACAATGGACATTATATAACCAACCAAACCACCGGTCGCACAGTAGAACCTAAATGCGACCTCATGCTCGTGGATTTCCAAACCGGCTGCAAAAGTGTACCTTTGCTGAAGAGCTTTAAGAAAACCCTTCAGCATGTTTTGTGTCTCGGTCCTCTTCCAGTAGAACGGCTCCATCACATAGGCTTCGGTAAACCTCCGCTGTAACTGTTCATTAATAATAAATATTTCCCGACATCTTTCTAAGCCCACAATGACTGTTGGTATCTTAGCTTCATTAATCAGTCCCTTGAGCCAGTCAGATGCTGCATAGCTTAACTTCGCAGACTCCTTGTCAACGAGATTGTGGAACTCATCGAAAATTAATAACCTCGTGCCGAGTTTTTCAAGTAGATCAACAATTCTAACAGTCATTTGAACTACCGTACCACGATCATACATAGGGTCACCTATTGCGTTCAGCACCTTGGATGCGAATCCTCTTGCGGATGGATAAGAAGGAGTTTCAATATAGATAACCAGCTTTTCTGTTGGGCTGCCACCTACCAGTGAGGCTATATAGTCCTTGACCATGGTACTTTTACCAGAGCCTGAAGGGCCCAGTATTGGTGTGCATCGTGGATCTGGTGTACGGCCAAAACTGTCGTAACATAACTGCAACTCTTTTTGGGCTTCCTGAAAAAACTGATGATCAACAATAAAAGGATCCAACCGTTCATTCATACTGCACCTCATTTTTCAGCTGAACTAAAAATGCTAAAAAGTATGATTAGATGTCATGTCAGCCATTATGATCCGATAGTTTTGCTCGGACCCGGCAACCACAGTTGAATGTGTTTCATCGAGAATCTGGACGACCGGAACTTTTGTAACAGAATAACAACCGGTGCAAGACTTTCTCATAGCCTCAACGGCAACGCCCATTTTGTTCATATTGCACCGCGTATTCGTTTCTCAGGCTTCCGCGTTTCTTACCTTATAATTAGGAATTTCAACCATTTCATAGTCCTCTGGCCCACCTACTTCTATGGAACCTATGAATGGCAGGGCATCGGGAACAGGCGTCGCAAGAGACTTATTTCCGAAACTTTCCCTCCCCCTGGCTGCGGTTTTTCGAGTTGCCAACTTTTTGCTGCTGAGTGACTCTTCAAAAATTGCTCGTATACGTGCTTTTGCGGCATTCAACTTTGCCTGTGACTCCGGCCCCTCATCAGAAAGTGCTTCTTTGCGGATAGCTTTATGCAGCCAAAGACTGAGTCCTGAGGCATACGAAAGCCATGTGCAGGGAACTTTCAGGTATTCTCCTGCGTGCTCATCTAGCACGTGCACATATCCAAGATCACTGCGGTCCCATTTGACCTGGACTTCAATTTGCCCGTATTTCCTACGTAGGACCTGCAACATAGGGGAGCTATAGGTTAAATTATTAAGAGAAATGCCGTAATGGAAAAGTGTCCTCTGCTCAATAGAGCCGAGATTTACATCAAGCATTTCAGTAGACATTGGAAGTTTTTGGAGAGATGCATCTATTCTCATTCGCCATAGGGCCGCCGGTGTTCTCAATGTTGAGCGGTGTACCGTCTGATGATAAACGTCGCATAACCAAATATGAATTAGCTCATCAAGCCGTTCTTGTGTCACAGCTGCATGCTTCAATGAGCTGTAGTCACCTTTTTCTAGTATGTCTGAAAATGTCGTGCCTGGCATTTTGTGGATTAATCCCTCATTCATTGTCCTGAGGAATCGCTCGACAGATCCTTTCCACCATGGCTGGCGAACCGGACAATACCTAACCTCGATCAATAGATTCAGCATAGCAGCCTCAAAATCTCTACTATGGAACTCCTTTGCATTATCTACCACTATCAGGTTAATCAACCCCCAACAGGGCCAATCATTCACAATGTCAGGGTACTTTTTTTTTACATAATCTTTTGGTTTTATTGCGTGAGACAAACACTTCTGCACTGATACATAACTAGCGGGATCGTATCCGATATGAAAACCAAGTATATCGCGTGTACAACGGTCGATAATAACGGTTATGACCGGTCGTCCCAGTGGTAGAAAGGTTTCTGCATCAACAACAATTAGGTCGAGTGTTGTATGATCTATTTCCCCTCTCTCAAGTGGTTCCATAATGATCTCACCAGATAGATTTGCTTCTCTGAAACGAATATCTGCTGCTCTTTTCCCATATCTGGCTCTCGCAATCTCATATGCATCAACGGCTGCAATTAAATTTCTGACAAATTTCTTTTGGGGAACAGGAAGTTTCAAATGGACAGGCAGAGTTTCATTTTTTAAAGCGATCATGTGCTGAATGGCTGATAAAGTCTCATTTATCGAGTAACGTTTATTTTCATTTAAGTAGAGCCTTCTTATTTCAGTTAAAGCAATCTCTGCAACTTCTTCCGGATAACGTGCTTTTTTGTTTCCACGACTGCTGAAGCTTGGGATGAGGCTGCAGGGGTCTTGATGTGAAGTCCGAAGTGAGGTGGACCATCGTGCAACTGTTGAAAGGCTTGGAGGTGCAGAATCTTTCTGTTTTTCAGCTTCTTTTTTTAGCGCATTTGTCGCAGCTGTTCCTGAACTATCTTTTAACGCCTTAATGTATCCAAGCCTTCTCCTTGCTTCCTGCTGGAGTTTAATGTCATAGTCCCCGAAATTCTTCTTGATCTTCTCTTCGAGAGCCTCAGCATCAATTCCCTCTTGATAAAAATTGACAAATTGCAAATTCCCTTCCCGATAAAGACCCAAAAGTTCTTCCACCGTCATGATCTTTAACTCACCATCTAACTCCTTTTCCAACTGCCATCGTTCTCCTTCAAGTTTGCGGCGAAGTTGATGAATGGCCTTATAAATACGGATTCTTACGCCTGGGATAAAAGAATATTGGCTCATGAAGGTAATCTCGGTAGTATCTCTTGCTGAAACTCTGATAGCTCTCTCGGACGCCTTACTGCCTCAAAGATCGATTCCAGGCTAATTGCAGCTGATAAGTCCGTTGAAATAAACCCTTGAGACAGGAGAGCTCGTAATAACTCCTCCGTTAAGCCCGACACCCTTTGCATCAGTTGGAGGCCAGAAAGGCGGCATTTTCTTAAAGCATCTATGGCTTTTTCTCGCATTACACCATCGACAGCTATTCTACGATAGCGAAGCAGCTTTTGTGAGTTATGGAGCCGGAGGTCACTTTTCATGACAGCATCTGTAACAACGGCAAAACCGAACCCATGTTGCATTAAGACTTTTTCTTCAATCTTAAACCTGCTCTCGTTTTCAGGTGTTATTGCTTTTGAAGCTGGTTTCACCTCCTCTACGATGACAGAACCATCAGCTCTAAAAACTAAAAAATCCGGATAAAGTACCCGGATGTGGCCCTCATCATCTACATATTCAATCGCAAAAGGTTGTTCCCAGAAAATAATCACATCAGGATCCATTTCTAAAATGGTGGCACGAGCTCTTTCTAGTCCGTGGTCTATATGCATGTTGCGAATGAATTTAATGGTGGGGAATTTATATACATGCCCGTGATTAGATACCGAAATTACTTTCCGCGCTCGCAGCTGTCCAAGTGCGGGAAAGATTATTCGAGAAGGAGGTGTTTTCATAATGCCCCCGTTGCAGGTTCTGCTGTAAGTTAGTTTTTGATATCTCTCTATATGGATATTTATAATAAAATTATGTGGTACAAGAGTACCTATCTTAGATATTTACTAAAATTTTATATAGTATAAAAATTAATATCACATGAACAAAATTATTCAAGTGATGATAAAAAAATTTTGCTTTATTTATTATGGTTATATTATTTTTTATTAGTTGATTATTTTAGTTTAAAGTTGATTATATTCACTAATAGTGAAGCTATTAGTTTTATAAAAAAATTATCTTGTTATTGTTAATAGTATATTTATTCTTACTACCTTTGGCCTATTATTTAACACCTCGACAATTACTTAAAAATTTTGATGCATAGAGGCTTAAAGAAGAGAGGAGTAATTTGGATGTGGCTTCAAATGGCTGGCTCAATTAAGAGGAAAAATCCGAAGGGGTGAAACTTCTGGCAAGCAGATATCATAAATTATCTTGCTGGATTAGTACTTTTCTTATACAGCTTTCATCGTGAATAAAATCCTCATCTCATGGATAGGCAGAACCGATCTACGGGCGGTGGAAGAAAGCGCCACGATCGGCTTGGGTCCAATTGCTCAGGCCATTGGAAGCATTTCTTTTGATCAAGCTGTCCTTATCTTCGACTACCCTAAAATTGAAATCGATAAATACCTCCGTTGGCTCAGCGGAATAAAAAAAATACCCACCACCCTTCATCAGGCAACACTTACCAGCCCGACCAACTTCGGCGAAATATACGAAACTGCCGTTAAGACCATCATGGAATGTCTTGATGCGTGCAATTACAATGCGGAACTGACATTTCATCTCAGCCCCGGCACCCCAGCTATGGCTGCAGTCTGGATTCTGCTGGCAAAAACTCAATTTTCAGCACAATTGATAGAATCATCCAAAGAGCATGGTGTGAAGATCGCCAATGTCCCTTTTGATATATCAGCTGAGTTCATTCCATCCCTGCTAACCCGCAGTGATGAACGATTAGAGCAACTGACTGCCGGTCTCCCGCCTAATGCTCCTGAGTTTGACAACATCATTCATCGCAGTCCAAACATGCAGCGCCTTATTGCCAAAGCCCGCCTTGCTGCGCCGCGATCTGTTCCTGTGCTAATCGAAGGCGAGTCAGGAACCGGCAAGGAGCTTCTTGCCCGCGCCATCCACAAGACCAGCCCCAGACACTCCAAACGTTTTGTGGCGGTCAACTGCGGTGCAATACCCCAGGAGCTTGTTGAATCAGAATTTTTTGGACATAAAAAGGGTGCGTTCACCGGTGCAGTGAGCGATCGTAGGGGGTATTTCGAAACGGCCAATGGTGGCACTTTATTTCTGGATGAGATTGGTGAATTGCCGTTGGC
Organism: Pelotalea chapellei; assembly: GCF_018531195.1. Classification (GTDB taxonomy): domain Bacteria; phylum Desulfobacterota; class Desulfuromonadia; order Geobacterales; family Pseudopelobacteraceae; genus Pelotalea; species Pelotalea chapellei. The sequence continues at coordinate 185,991 of NZ_JAHDYS010000002.1, forward strand.
AGCTCAGGTGAAGATTTTACGGGTGCTTCAGGAAAAAGAAGTTACGCGGGTTGGTGATACTAAACCTACAAGTATTGATATTCGCATTGTCGCCGCCACCAACAGATCACTGTTGACAGAAATAGCTGAACAGCGGTTCCGTGCTGACCTTTTTTACCGTTTGGCAGTCGCAGTACTGCATATCCCACCACTGAGGGAACGACAAGGTGACATCAGTCTTTTGATTGATTACTTCCTTGAAAATGACGACAGCGAACCCAATAAAAAGGTTCATAAAAAAATTTCTTCTACCGCAAGAAATCTTCTGCTTTCCCATCCATGGCCAGGAAATGTCCGAGAGCTTTTGAATACTCTCAGACGTGCATCGGTGTGGACAGCAGGTGACACAATTCAGGCTGATGATGTACGCGAAGCCTTGTTTTCTGTGGATTCTGTGCCGAAGGAGTATGTCCTTAACCGCTCCATCAGTGAAGGGTTCAATATTCAGGAAGTGATTAGCGAGGTCGCTCGGCATTACCTTGCGAGGGCAATGGAAGAGACAGGTGAAAATAAGTCTAAAGCCGCAAAGAAGCTGGGCTTGTCGAACTATCAAACCCTAACTAATTGGCTTGTAAAATATGGTCTGGAACAATAGTGGCACGGTGGTTGCTCTATAGAAGGCATGCTCGCTGAATACATGGAAACTACACCAGAAACTCTACTTTTGAACTGTCTAACTGACAGGGAAGCTTATGGAAATAGTAAACTCTTTACTGAAATTTCGATTCCTTCACTCTCTGCAATATTAGATTCAGAATTGGCATATATTGCCGCTTTATGGGCCCAATGTTTGAGGCCGCTAAATCCATCCAACAAACACAAAGGGTAACCGTAATGAAAAAAATAAAATTAGCGGTATTCGACCTTGAAGGCACCATTTTCCGCAACTCATACCGAGGGAAAGATTTCCCAAGTCTGTGGGCAGTAATCTGCAACCTTTGTGGTCCAGACGCGGCCAAAGAAGATGATGGCAATCGCGAAAAGTTTTATGCCGGAAAGTACGCTGGCTATTCAGAGTGGGTAATTGACACCCTGAAGATCCATCAGAAGTATGGCCTAAAGCGAAATCAGCTCGAGTCACTGATCAACTCCATCGACTACTACCCTGGCGTCGCAGAGACCTTTGAAGCCCTTCGACTGCAGGGGATTAATATCGCTATTATCTCTGGTGGTTTGAAGGCTCTTGCCGACAGGGCAGCTATTGACTACAAGATCGAGCACTGCTTTGCGTCAGCAGAATATTTTTGGAATCAGGATGGGACTGTCCGCCATTGGAATGTAATGCCTACGGATTTTGCCCACAAGAAGTCTGTGCTGGAGATCCTCAGCAGGGACTTGGGGATATCCGCTGATGAGTGCCTCTTTGTAGGTGATGGCAGAAATGACCGAGCCGTTGCTGGCCATTGTGCTTTAAGCATTGGATTCAACCCCCATGATGAGTTACGTCCAGATGTTGATGTAATCATTGAGCAGCCCAAGGGTGCGGAAAATCTTGCCGCTGTGCTGCAACCGATTGCTCGCTATCCCCATTACACGCTGAATGATTTTTGTGGTTATAAGATCTGGAACATTCGCAGGGAGGATGCCCCTTTCGATACGATTATTGCTGGTACGCTTTCTCAAAGTGGACAGCGAGATGCTTACCATGCTTTTCTGGTTCGTAATGGCTTGACTTCCAATTCAGCGGACTCCTATTGCTCATACATGAATAACCTCTGTAGAAACATTGCTGCTATTTCCTGGAATGAAGCAAGTCACTCCACTGCTTTTTCCGTGTTGGTTAAAAATGCAGCAACATGTCGCACTGAAGAAGAATTCATCAATGCCCTCCAGACACCGCTAGCAGGAGAATACGGCCGCGAAAACGATTGTACATCCGCAGCCAAACAGTTCTGGCGCTACGCCCAGTAAAATCACTACCTGATTCTGGAGATATTATGGCGGAACTCTCAAAAGAAGCTCGGTTAGCCAACTATATGATCGGCCGCTATCGCTTAGGCTACGGGTATCTGGCCATTTACCTGTCAGCGGTGCTGTTCGAGCAGGTGATCAACCAGAAGTATGACACTCAATCGAAGCGTCTTAAATCAAACGAATCCAGCGATATTACCCTCGACAAGAAGATCCTGGCCTTGGATGAGGTAAGCCTGTCAACTGACTCTATCAAGAAGTACAGTAATATTTTTAAGGTTTTCGACGATCACGGAAAAGAAAAACCGATTGGCAGCAATCGATATGGTCACATCGGGAGGCTGCTTAACTTCAAAGGGGTACGGAATGATGTGGTTCACTCGCTGGACCTCGATTACATTACAAAACATCAGGCTGTTGTTGAAGAGATGATGCTGTACATCTGGAACGAGCTTTCTCCAGACCAATTTAAATCCATGTATTCAAGAGCAAAGGATCAGAGTCCCGGGGGTATCATCGGCACCATTTTTGAGACTACCGCTGATTACATGACAAGAGCCGTTGATGAAACTATGCCTAAAGTCTGCAGCGAGAAATTCAAAGGCATAACGACCACGCATTTTGAGAACATGTTCGAACTAAGAAGGGCAATGGCATCATTACAAATCGAATTACGTGGGTGGATAGCAGAAAAAGCAGATTTTCTATGTACGGATGTTCTAACGACAATAGATACAACCAGCGCATATATCTGGATGCCACTAGTACCGCGCAGAGATGATCTGGGGAAGATCCGTCTGGGCATACGAGGCGCCTCTGTTTCAATACTTGCAACGCCGCTAGATTTCAGGATCTATCTCGAATTTGGCGGATGGGCCAAAGAAGAACGATTGGCGTACTATCGCTTTCTCACTAGTGCTGAATATGAAGACTTTCATTCTTCCATAGGGAGGAAGCCCGACATGATGGTCTTTGATGTGGATTGGTACAGTGCCCGCTTCAATGAACGTCCATGCACAGGTTGGCTGGAAGAACGAGAGCAATCAATTGCAGATGCACTGGAAAAACTAAGCGAAGCCTCTAAACGCCCGGTCACCTGGAATCGCATGCTGCATGGTTACCTGATCCCTCGGGACAGCTTGAAAGGCGATAGAGCTATTGATATGGAGCTGATAGGGCCTAAATTGATTGACATCATCGCCCTCTACGAGGTCTTCGTTGTTTTCTGCACCAAGGAAAGAGAGAAGGAATATGCAGGATAAAAATGTATCCACCAGCCATGGATGCGATGCCGATACCATTTCCCGGTATCACACACTTCTGGCACAAGCACATAAGGCCAAGGAAAACGCTTATTGTCGATATTCTGGATTCAAGGTCGGAGCTGCGTTACTGGCAAAAAACGGCAGCATTATCACCGGCTGCAATGTTGAGAATGCGTCCTACGGACTCACCATATGCGCTGAAAGGGCCACTATTGTTAAGGCGGTGTCAATGGGTTATCGGCCGGGGGATTTTGAGGCTATTGCGATTGCTGCAAGTAATCCTGATTTTTCACCCTGCGGGGCCTGCCGAGAAGTAATCAATGAGTTTGGCGATGACATGATGGTTATTTTTGAGTTTAAGGGAGAAATTATAACCACTGAACTCAAGGAGCTCTTGCCATTCAGTTTCAAGCTCTAGTGTTAGAGTGCCTGTCGGTAAAAAGATTGATGGGGCAATTAACAGCCTTGACGACTTGTCTGAAGAACAGTTTCAATAGCCGACTCTGTTATCCAAAAACCGCTTTGGTTAAATCATAATGCAACGCCTGCCGGCCAGAAAGACTGTTCAACGGTGCCGAAACGTCAATCGTAGCCACTACTATCTGCTTCGAGATGCCGCTATCAGAGTCCAACACGCTATTGTTGTGCTCATATGTTGCTACAATGTCAGCCAGGTTTGAAAACCTTGGATACAGCAGAACCGTCCGAGGCGAGTCGAATTCTTTGCCATAGGCATACATCTGGTACATATCGGCTTGAGAAACATTAGCATAAGACTTGTCCATATCGAGGCGTTTCCACTTCGTATCCAGCAGGCAGAGTGTAGACTTTCCATGAAACACCCCCAGGTCGGGGCATAATCGGAATCGTCCTCGTCCGTTTTGGTTCAGCAGGCTTTTACCGCTAACCTGGGATTGTACATTTACCGGTCTGCCAGCCAGTGCATGGTGCAACTCTGCGGCAATGAAGCGTTCGAAAACCTCGTTCATGTCGAACATGAGAGAATATACCGCATCACCAGCAGGCGAGGACGATGGAGAGCAATTCCGCAGGATAATCTTGGCAAGATTGACCAACGGCTCGAATCGCTTAATCTGGCGATCCACGCATACACGCTCGCACTCTCCCGCCGAAAAGTCGATCAATGCAACTGTCTCGAAATCCGGCATTAGCCCCTTGGCCTTCCGCGAGACCTGTTCACAGAGTTTTTGCCGCTGGCAGCGGTGTAGTGCTGCTTTGAGGAGTTGTGCGACCGTATTGTCCTCGACAAATTCGTCAGAAGCAGTGAAAAAACGTTGCTGTTGGATGCCATTCAACTTGATGTGCTCGGGTATAAGAAGCTTCCCCCTGAGATACTGGCGGTTTTCAGTGAGAGTGACATAGCGTTTAATCGGGCCACGGCGCCACTCGCGGGCAAGGTTATCGACGTACAGATCTAGGAATGCTGCCAATAAAGGCTTGCTGTCATAGGTCAACCTGGCGATTTCCGAGCGGGCCAATGACACATACCCGGCTGCTGCCACCATGGTCAGAAGATTTTCTCGAGTTGGCGCATCTGGAAGCAGTTCGGCCGAAGAGTCGATTTTAGGGATAACTTCAATCGACTTGTCGCCTATACCGAAGGTACCGACCCAGTTTGTGGCCTTTATACTGCGATAACCGAATGCAAACAGTTTGTTGCCTGTCTGCTCCTGGTACGTACTGATTACCGATAGTTCTCGAGCGGTAATCGTCTTGGTCGTTGATGACCAACGTGACCCGATAAGACAGCTCTCGAACTCACGCAGGACCATTGTATTTGGGTCTTTAAGGGTCACAATTCGCCCTTGTAAATTTTCATAATCGACTCAGGCGCAATCTGCGGTGGAACCTCATAGATTCTACGGGCGGAGAGATGTGAATCACTGGCACCAAATAGTGAGCCAACTCGTACCAGCCGGTAGCTTATGATGGCATTCTCTTTCGATTTTGGTCGTCCGTCTGTGTCTGTCGTATCTTCGAGATCATCGAATACCAGTTGAATCTTCTCCCAGTCCTCGTAGAAGTATTCCTGCAGCAGCGGAATGATTTTGGTCAAAAACACCCGTTCAAGGTCTTCATAGGACTTCAACCCCAGGAAATATGCATGCCCGATACGGTGATCACGGTCATAAAGGAACTCGATACGGTCGTTGACCGCCTCCAGGAGCTTTTCTAGGTCAATTGTGTCCTCCCCGTCAGGTGTTGGGATGTCTGCAATACCGGCCAGGCGAATAACGTCAGGACGAGGCATGATTTCCCGGAACTCAAAGCGGCGGCGCAGTGCCGTATCGAGCAGTGCAATCGAACGGTCTGCCGTGTTCATGGTGCCAATGACATAAAGGTTGTCTGGTACGCCGAACAGAGGCTCAGCCGGATTCTGAGAGTGGGTATAAGGGAGACGGACCTGGAGACCACCGGTCCATTGCTCTGCAGCAGCATCCCAACTCATCCGCTTGTCGGCCTCAAGAAGCGTAATTAACTCACCGAACACCTTTGAGATATTGGCACGATTGATTTCATCGATGAACAGGGCGTGGGGCTGCTGCGGGTCGGCCATGGCTTTGGTTACGGCCTGCTTAAAGATGCCGTCCATGACCGCATAGCCGATGGCTCCGCCTACTTCTGCATCGACAACCGGCTTGATTCCCTCCACAAATTCTTCATAGCAGTATGATTGATGAAAGGTCAGGAAGCTGTAGCGCTGGACTTCCTCTTCTGCAGGCTGGAATTTGGCAATTGCCTGTTGAAAGGAAAGTAGCTCCGGTACTTCCGTTTGGACCAACTCTGCGTCAACTGTCCAACTGCCACTGGAATCCTTGGCAAAAATCAAAGGTTCAAGGCGCTTGGTGTACAGGACATGCGGGCAATCCGTCACGGTGTGTGTCTGTAGCATAGCCCAAATCATGGCGCGTGAGTTTTTCTGTGCCATGATCCTGTCCTTGGCCTGGAGTAAAGGATGCTGATAGATTTCCGGCACTCGAGCTTTTTTCAAGTCGAGTAGCACCAGTGCCACCACCTGCCACCATGATAGTTCCGCTACAAGTTTCTCCAGAAATGATTCCCGGGACTGCTGGGTCTTGCTGGTGGTAAAAAGGGGGAAATACTCGTTCTGCAACAAGTACGTCTTTCCTGTCCCCGGTGGGCCGTACAGAATCAGGTTTAATGGAATGATCAGCGCCGCCGCCGGCGTTGGTGCATCACTTGCCGACGGTGTTCCCGCAGTGGTGTGTGCCGGAGGAGTGGCAGCTACCGGCTTATTCTCCTTGGCGCTTTGCACGCTGTAGTAGAAGGACTGAAGGTCAATCATATCTCTTGGCTGAAATTCGGCCAGTTCTTCCTTCAGTGTATCCATTAGGGCAAGGACGCGCTTATACTCAGCGACCGTCAGAAACTTGCCACCACCAAGGTGCGTTTCACCGATGCGCCGTAGGAAACCATCAAAGATGCTCGGCTTGATGAAGATGTGTTGCTTAGGATTCCAGAAACAGAGAAAGAAGGTAGGTATTGCTTTGCTTATGAAAGCTGGGCTGCCGTTTTCCTTGAGCCATGCAAGAAGGTTCTGCAGCGGTTCGTCTATGGTGAGGTCGGTGCCAGCCGCTTTCCACAGTGCATGAAGCAGTGACATGAAGGCACGGGTTGATGCTTCGGTGGCAAGGATTTCATTGTAGAAAAGCGCCTCGTCCCGCCAGCTGATAAAGTTTTGCGGATAGCTGAGCCCTGGTAGTTTTTTTACAAGGAGCTGTTTTAGCTTTTCTTTGAAGTCCTGAACCGAAAGCGCTCCGGAGTCCGCTGCAACCCACTCGTCAAACAAGTCGTGCAACAGTTGTGACGTAACCCGCTTGTAATGATCCTCTCCATCGGTGTAGCCGGTTCCACAGTCAGCAAATGTCTTGAACTCCGGAAACTCACTCAGGAAGAGCTTTTTCAGTTCGGCGATGTTAATCATGTAAACTCCGTGTGATTACCCGAAATTAAATTGCGATTTGCTCTCTGTCAGATTCTCTCTTTACAAAATAAGCGGCTGCAATCCCTTTTGGTTGCTCATTCGTCAATTGCATGAATTTGCATGTCTTTGGGCTATATGAGTAAACAAACCGTCTGTTTTGTGGAATAAGGCAATGAAGGTATCACCATAACGGTGACCGTTCTTCTCTAGTGATCAGACATCCCACGGATAGAAGCTGTAGTACCGAGCCCTGTCTGTGACATTAGTGATTCCAGGGAGCATTTTGCCGTAAAGGCTGATGCATGGGGCTTGAACGGCCAGATGGCCCGCCGATGGCGTTTGGTGGTTTTATCCAGGAGGTGGTTGTGTCCATATACAAAATATCATGATTCTAAAAGAGCCTTTTTTTCACAATGGCAGCACCACTCAAATCCAAATCGCTCGAGAATTTCGAGATGCATTGCCAAGTTTTATCCTCTTCGAGCAGCAGTCGCCAATCGACGAAAAACTCGATCTTCGATAAGATTTGGAGCAACCTTACCGATTTGATCCAGAGCCATACCTAGGTCATGCGGCACTACGGCACCCTCAGATGTACCTACTGTTGCATCAAGAAGCTGTAAAAAAGCTTTGGCTTTTTTCTCATTATTTATTCTGGATAGCTTGGATTGATCACCCTCTTCGCCATATAACCCATAATCACCCATTGACCAACAATCAAACGGCACCAAGAAGCGTTCAATTGTTTTGACGGCATCGGCAAACGCTTCGCCCGACACAGATGGAATTTCAGCAAATGCCTTGCTGACTCCTGGGGAAACAAGAGAACGCTCCTGTGGCCAAACCTCTTGCAGAAATGGCTTTGCCGCTGATTTGAACAGTTCTTCTGGTGAATGAACAGCCTCCCCCGTCCTTACGTTAGACATGTCATGTATAAAGCGTTGCACGGCTTCAGCACCATAGGCACGAACTTCATCTTCTAATGACCGAATCATTTGTTGAATATTTGCACGCGGGACAACTGGATCACGGCCATTGAGATAAGCATGAAGGCACTCAACCATGATGCTAAAAACCAGGGAGTGTCGTGTGTCACGATCAAGCCTTATGTCAAAAGCTCGCATAACCATTGTATTGCCAATAATCGCAAGAACTTCCTTGAAGTGAGTACGACGAGCGATAGCACGCCAGAGGGGCAAGGAATCTGTGTTGTCTTCAGTCAATGGAGAGATCAAATGCTTACGAGTCCAGCCAGGATCAGCACTCATAAAATATGGCAAGCATTCTACCAGGCGATGTCTAGCTATTAGCAAGGAGTTGCCAGTTGAGTGGAAAATAGCTTCTCTCATTTTACGCAAAGGACTGCTACTACGGAATGGTCGATTGGCCGCCTTATGGAGATTTGGGCATGCAGCCAAAAATACTCCTACCAGTTTTCCTGCGGGTGTGTTTAACGTATCGAGGTCCCTATGTTGCTGGTCGTCCTTTAAATGCGCCACTGCGTTAAGGTGCAAATCCTCTTCTGCCGGCGGCACATTGTTAGTGGCAACAACGGCCATTTGCCACACCTTAAACCAAACCGTGTAACAATCGGAAGTTTTTGCCACTTGTTTTTCCCATACAGACAACCAATGTGAAATCCCGTTGATGGCTCTTTGAATCGTATCGTCCGGCAATTGCATGATGAGTGCAAGAACACGCTTACCTTCTGCCACAACATCTCTTCCTGAGAGACCTGAATCCTGCTTATTCGGAGAATGCGACCAGCCGAACTTTTCCCAAACTTTAGGATAATTACCCCCGCCATTACAGGTGCTTGCCATATCGGAAATTATTTTTTCCGTGTTCCCTTGCTCTCTGATCCAATCCGAAGCACGACCAGAAGGATTGCTACTCCAATCACGTTCTGCTGATAACGCCTTTTCGAGAAGCTTCAGCCTCTCTTCACCTTCGAGTAAATCATACTTGCTATCGGGTTGTGGTTTAACCCATGTTGCTTTGGCTGATTCAGGGAAACCTTCGTCAATACGGGTCATTTCAAGCAGTTCTTGGAATTTTTGAATAGTATGTTCCACCCAACTCTGGATATCAGGAGAGAGCTGCCCTCCTGCAATCTCAATACGTTTAAGTTCACGTACTGCCCAATACAATTGGGCATCCTTAACTCGCTCGGCTTCGGCGTCTTTTGGCCAATGATTGAGAGGAGGCCCCTTTAAAAAACGAGAAATGACCTTTTTTTTGGTTTGTTGATTAAGTTCATTGAAACGCCTCGACCTGAGTTCAGCAATTTCCGGATAATAATGCAAATCCCAGAAGCTTAGGTCATTCAGTGAGACAAGGAACTGCTCAACTTCAACGACGGGTGTAATGTGAGGATTGAATGAAAGGGCTGCCCAGAGACGAATATGATACGGAGAATTGATGTCCTTTAGCCTTCTTACAAAGTTGACGGCACTGCTCAAGTCGAGTTCTGAAAGCCGGACAACGACAGCATGAAGCAACTTAACCGATGGAGCTATCCCATGGTTGTACGCATCTGGCTCATCTTCTCCCTGGTCATGCCGAGTAGGTTGAACATAATAGGCTCGGTTGAGGCGCCCGATCTTCCAATAGCGATATTCTCCATCCCAACCAATGCGTTTTGCAGTATCAAGAGCACTATGAATTCCTGCTTCCAAATAAAATGCCAAAGACCATAAAAAATCTGCTTCATTAATATCTGCGAGTTTCAGGACCGTCAAATCGACTAGTTCAGCGCCACCTAATGTAGCCGAAAAAAGATCCTCGATGGTCTTCGGACGTTTTGGTGGTTTACGATATGACAACCGAAAGTTTGATAATGGCTTAAGTTCAAGACGAGGCCTTACAAAGTTGGCGATTTCTGCGGCAAGGGTTCCTGACCTTTCCCCTGAGTTCAACCTCCGCTTGATGCTATAAATGTCAAATCTGTCGAGATCGTCTAGTGTAGGATCATTCCAGCTATCTTCGATCAGTCTCCAAGCAGTATTCCATGGCTCTCTCATACCTTGACTCTGCCGCTGATCCAACAGCTGATAGACTGCCATTCGTTTAACAGCATCATTAGAGTAAAGACGAAGTGCCCATTCAACCGTTTCTCTTTCCTCAAGTCGGTGTTCTAAGAAAGCAATTGCCACTCGATATGCCGCAAGTTCTCTACCATTAAGTGCCCCCCATTGTCTCATTGGTGGGGCTCCGTACTATTTTCATTAATTATTGACATAATAGCGTCAAGCCATTCCATGTCCGCACCGCTTTGAGATGCCAACTTGGCCAAACGTACACGCTCATTATTATCAGCCCGACGAGCAAGGTGATCGACAAGATCGCGCTCCGAGTCGTTTACAGATTTCCGACTGTTTCTGACAATCCTTTTGAACACTGCATCAATGCGAACTTTGTTGACATTATGTGCCGACAAAATTGCCCATCGCTCCAATGTTCTACATAAAGCGGCGTGACTTTTCGCATCAGAGTATGGAATAGGTGTTATTCCTCGACCATACCAATCCTGAAGCTCAACATGATCAGGCTCTGAATCCCAAGCAACAAAGGCAAATCGCTCTTTAAGATCATCGAAACGTGTACCATCAGCGGCGACAGCATTAAGTAGGTATCTCATCGGTGGATCATTGGCGCTATACCCGACAAGCACAATATTGAACAACCGCGCAGCATCATAGATAAAATCCGGGACAACCCTTCTGCGTAAATAATACTCGCCAAAATCACGATCCGTGACGATGAGGTCCGAAATTCTGGCGGGATCGGGAGCCAAAGAACCATGGATATGGAGAACTCCAGCGAAATCTTCTTTACGACTAGGTCGAGGTATACCCCCATGAGCGTAGGATTGAACTTTGGGATTCGACTTTCTGCTGGTTTCTTCAAGAAGAAAGTCAAAATTGGTCGTTGCGATTGTTAATGCACCACCTCGATCAGCAAGTTGCATTAGCGCCCGATGGATAGGAGCTGGCTTAACTCCTTTTTTTCTCAACTCATTTGCAATGGCGGTTCTGACGCGACTTCTTGCATGGGGAACATCATCCATTCTGCGCTCAAGCATTCCCAAAACTACGTCAAAGTCTTTACGGACAAACCTTCTGACCTCTGCACACTGTTGATGATTTAAACCGGATAAATTCGGCTGCCATTGGTTATGTGCATCATGTGGGATTTTGTCGATGACCAAATGTACTGCTGAATCAAGTTGGGCGTAAACATCAAGAACAAGCTTTCGGAAATCTGGCAATCCGGCAGGTTTTGAAACACCGGCACCTGCTATGAACAAAACTTCACCACGTGCGTGCGCAAGAAGGAGCCGCTCTGGAATGGCGGCTAGACCATCACCTAAAGGTATAACGCGGTCGCTGGTAGCGGTAAATGGTTGGGACTGATTTCTAGTATATCTACGTTGTCGCATAAAGAGACTCAAACAATTCTGGTTCTTCCGCCGCTGCTTTCTTCATCATCGCTGCTTTCCCTTTACCAGTTTTCTCAGTTTTCACATTTGGAATATTTTTAATCGATGCCAAGCAAGGTAAGGTTCATGCTCTGGTGTAAGCCAGCGCAGAGAAAGCCCATCCTCCAATTGCAGGTTAGAAAGGTGCGGCGGAGATAGCTTTGGAGAAAAAATCATTTTCCCTGTAACATCAAAGCTAATCAGGCCACGGTCAAAAAGAGCATCAAGATTGGCCGATAGCAAAAAACCGTTGAATACATCTAGGCGCTCTTCATCGCTATCACAATCTGCCCACGGTTTTGCATGACTTGCCCGCAATACTTCAGGCAGATCGATTCGGGTCACCGCACAAGCTCCGGCCCAATAGTCTAGAAGGGCCTCACGGAAGATGTCCTGGCCGACACGCTGCTTGACCAGTCGCTCAACCTCCGTATTGTTCGGTAGGGTTCTTTCAAGCGCCTCCTTGACCCGGTCAGCATAGGTCTGTATAGCCAGTTTCTGCAATGATTGGGCAAGCTCTGCTGTACGGTGTAATAGTCGTGCAAGCTGATCAATATTTGGAACTATGATTCTGCTGCCTTCTTGAACGGTAATGTTTAGGGACCGGATAAGTTCTTGATGAATAAGGTCAGAGGAGATCTGAAGAAGGAAGCTGCTAGCAGTAGTGGAAGGAGTTACGCTGAGTTGAGCCTGATGACGCGCAGAAGCCAATACGACAATGGGGTCATAACTTTCGATGACATTTTCCCAGCCATTTTCCCGGCCGACTTTTTCGATCAGGGCACGTTCAAGGGTGTTCATGCGGATCTTACCCCGTTAGTTCAAAGTATGACACCAGTCCAGACGGTTCCATTCGATCTTTCGATTGCGCCAATGTTCGCCGATTGCCTGGGTAAAATCAGAACGCACCAGTTTTGCCCGCTCGCACAGCCAGTCACCCGATTCATAGCGCACCACTATTCCTTCCATGGGGCCATTACGAAATGAGCTGGAATGCTTATGGAGCAACTCCTTGAGTAATTCTACGGTTGCTTTTCCGCAGAAGACCTTCGGCACCACCTTTAAACCGAGCTGGTCGGCAAGTGCATTCCGTCGTGCAGATTTCCAAAATCGTTGTTCTTGTCGGTCATAGATGTCAAATACCAGCAGCCAGTCCGAAAGGCGATCATATTCCAGCGAATGACGTGCAGCGCACCACTCGCCAAACAAAATGAGGTGCTCTCCCAATACTTCAAACAGTGCCTCCTCACGGGGCTTGAGCCAGGAGGAAAGCTCTTTGAACTGCCCAGCATGAGGTTCCACCAGATACTGTCCACGGTTCTGGGTGCGAAGCACACCTTCAGGGCTTATGGATATTCCCAGATTAGCGCCATCCAGTTTCTCTTCAACGACAATCTCATGTGCAAGCAGAGCGTTGACTTCTGAAGCGGTCATCACCTTGTCATCGCGTGGGACTCCATTTCCAAGCCAAGTGATGTGAGCTGTATGAGGGAAACGAAAGAAAGAACTTGCCACAGCTACGTCCCCGATATTTTGTTAATGTACCAAGCATCCGGGAGAAGATGATCGCACTGAATGTCATATTTAAGCAGTTCATCCTTAATCATGTACCAATCAGATTCAGCCCCGTAAAGGATCGGGCATTTTATGCCTAAATAGTCCATTGCTGAAACTGCTGATGCAACCCACTTCCTATCATCAGTGTCAAAGACGATAGCAGTTAAATCGGCGGATAAAACACCTATTGGCTCACCAGATGAAGAGTCAACGTCAATGGGTACATATTTAACAAGCCCACGATCTTGTTTGTATTGTAAAACCTGAAACCCATACTCCTGGTCTCGCATGTGTGAGTTGAAAGCCATATTTTTTTCATATTCATCACGAATAAGGCACTCCTCATCCATGAGAACTGAATCGTCAGACAAATCAAACTCACGTAGCCGATTATAGATTAGCTCACGATACACAGGTTCTTTTGGTTCAGCTTCATCAACTAAAGCCGAGAGGGGGCTATGATAGGCACTCGCCGCAAGCATGACATTCGTATCAATCAGATAAGTCGGCATTCTTCAACCTCATTTCCTTTTGATACTTAATAGCCAATTCTGCTTGCAGCCGCGACTCACCGAGAGCATCTCCGAAGAAATTTTTCGGCCAATTTTTGATTCTACCCACTTCGTCAGCTATCAATTCAAGCAACTTTGCCTGTTTCCCGTCACGCTCGACAAAGTACATTGCGCAATGGGGTGTCGTGACATCCTTCTTGGCAATCAATGTCTGCATACGACGGAATAGGTGCTCCGAATGGGTTTCGATAATGAACTGAACTCCGCGTTCTTTACTCACAGTAGCGAACAATTCGGCCAGCAAGGATTCCGCCAGAGGGTGCAGGTGACTTTCAGGCTCTTCGATAATTACAATATGTCCCGGCTCCGCGTGTAGCGCAGCGACTATAACGGGCAGTACTTGAGAAACACCTACACCAACATCCTTGATATTTGAGGTTTCACCATCACGCTTGATCATCAACTCACATCGAGTAGAACTCCCAAGTTGCTTCACGCTCAGCTCGTCTGCAAGTTCCATCCTCTTCAGCCAGTTGCCTGTCTCAACAATTAACCTGGCCTCCGGTGGTGCCGGTTTTCGTTTTTTTGCAGCCAGGTTACCCGCCACACCACTTGCTATTAGGGCTTCTACAGCTTTATTGCCATCATCACCGATAGTCGTCGGCATACGACCGTTCCAGATGTAATCACGTTGTGCAAGGCGACGGACCGGACCGAGGTATATGATTCGACTCAACTCATCCAGCAACTGTGGCCCGATTTCAGCAATTCGACTGCCGTCTTCTTTAAGGCGTTCTATCGCCGCTGGTGAAAAGGCAAAAGAACGTATCGGACGAAAATCTGCACTTTGCCTACGACTGATTCTCTCTTTGCCGAGCCAAAGCCGATAAATACCTTCTTTCCGCCGCTGAACCATGAACCCTTGCCCATCACGGCCCAACCGCAAAGAGTCAATTGTTGCCGAGCCCGCTGGACCAAGACGGTATTTCGCTGAAAAAATGATTGAATCAGCGGCATCACCGGTTTTGCTCCAGCGAAACTCAATGCCAATTTGATCCCCATAAATGTGATTGGTGACGACATCACTGTAACGCCCAAGGGTGACAGAATCTCCCGCTTCCGGATTGCCAAAATTCAGATCCAGGTTTCGATCATCACCTTTTACGGTTTGACGAATCAGCAAAAGGCTCTGGATAAGGCTCGACTTGCCGGAGGAGTTGGTGCCAAGCAGCAAAGTCACGGGAGCCAATCTCATGGGGCCAGTGGTTTTCCATATTTTGAAGTTTTCCAGTTTAAGATGAGTGAGCATCACCCCTCCTCAATGCAATTCACCACGTTCCAGCGCATCCCAGGCAGCAAGCACCAGGCGTTGCGTCCGGTATTCGCCGAAGGCTTTTTCTTCGTTGTTTTTCAAAACCCTGAAGGTTTCACTGGGGTAGTCAGGGCCTTCTACCTCTGCAGGATCAAGGATGTACCTCAGTTCATCGCGGGTCAGACCATAAAGACGTGCGAAATAGGCATCCAGTTCCGCCCGCAGTTGGTCTCGGCGATCTGGATTGAAGATAAATGGCTCCCCAGAGAAGCCCAAATCTTTGGCCCAAAATTTTAGGTCTCTTGACGTATATGTTAGCTCTAACACCCTGCTGACAATGAATTCTATTGACTTCTCTGAATATTTATCGGGATTCAAAACGGGGAATTGCTTAATGTATCCAAAAGTCATATTGGTTCCACCAACTTTTTGGCGAACTATATAATCAAATGGTAAAGCCAGGAAATTACACAATAGACAAGCGAAGAGTCTTGCATTAGTTCCAGAGGAAACTAATGGCATAGAGTGGCCGACTCCGACTCTTGGTAATAGAGATGCGATAAATGTGCGCTCATCTGTTGTTCGGCATATATTCCGAAAACCCATTAACCACTTTGGACTTCTCACATCCATAATTTGGTCTGTAGCCAGCCAGATGTCATGCGATTCGCGCAGGAAATTAATTTCTGCCTCCTGTAAAGGAGAAATACTCAAGACATCTGCTTTAATCTTCAGATCACGCCAGTCTTTGGGGTCAAGTGGTAAAGCAGCAAAAATATCGCCGGCGATCTTAATAAGAGCGTTACGTGACTCATGGAATGATTCGATCAGCAGATCATCGCCTCGGCAGGATTCTACCCAATTGGCTATTGCATATAACAGCCCTTTACCGTCGCCCGCAACATAGGCTTGTGAGACTGCCCGTGGAACACGTGCAATACGAGCTAATACCTCTCGCTCTTTAACCCAATAGCGTGGACGAATTACAAAGTCAGGATTCTGTTTATCAATGAATTCAACATCCTTTACTTCTTCCTTCCCACCGTCAGTAACTACATAGCTGGCCCATCTATGATCAAACTGATGGATCATCTTGGCTTCGTAGAGGGGCAGGTGTTCTCCTCCGTCGTAGTCAGCAAAAAGATGGCTATCGTTGGACATGTGGAACATGGTGTTGAATCGTATGCTAAATGGGTTGATCTCTGGATTTTTGTCAGTTGCATCACGGATGAGCACTGGAATTTTTGTGTATATTTTTTTTGTGAGTTCAGCATCTTTTTTGCTGCGGAAGATGGGGCAAGTACTGGTATTTGGATTGATTAGCCTGAAATCATCACGTCCTAAACTGAATCGTCGGTTTTGGTCAGTCAATTGACTGGTCTGACTCAAATAAAAAGCAAAGTCAGATGATGACGTAACTCCTAAAGTTATCAAACAGAACTTATAACTTCGGTGGACCCCTTTAAAAATTTCCTCGCGATTTTCAAAGTCATAAAGGCTAACTAATTTACTGTGTAACGCAATGTCAGCAAAATATGCTTTCGTAGAATCATCGGTGGCAATACCCGTTGGAACTATGAACCCTGCTCGCCCGTCTTTAGAAACAATCTGACTAATAGTTTCAGCAAAGAGAGCATAGGTATTTACGTCACCTACACCGGTTAGCGGATAGCGCCCGCCATCATTGCCATCGAGGTGAGCATAAAGGCTGGCAGCCTCGGCGGTGCGGCGTCCAGTAATAAACTCATCATACAACCTTTGTTCAAGCAACCCTTGCTGCTCGTTATGAAGCAGTTCTGGATAGAGGTGCTTGGCCAGCATCCCCTCGGAAAGCCACTGGATGCGCTGGCCTCGTTCCGACTTATTTTTGGCCGTTGCCACATCCGGGTGACGAGTGGCAAAAAACTCCTCTTCCTGTAGCTTGATCCGCTCCCATGGCGGATTGCCAAGTACACAATCGAACCCTCCCCTGGCAAATACCTGAGGAAATACCAACGGCCAGTGCAGCACCCGTGCCTGACGACAATGGGTGCGTGCAGTCTTCAATCGAACGTCATGACTGCTATCGGAATGACCACCATAAAGCTCAATACCCAAGGTCTCACTGGTTGGAACAGTTTCGGGAGAAACTTTGTCAGACTTGACGATAAGGAATGCCCCCATGAACAGATCTGCCGAATGGGCCAGGTTATTGTCACCGGCTTGCTTCAGGAACAGTTCGTAGGCTGCTTCCTTGGCTGCGACCTCTTCAGGGGTTTCATCCGGCATTGCCTCCAGCTTGTCCAGCTGTGCCAGGCTGTCCTGCCACTCTTGCGGTGAAAAGAGTTCAGGACCATGTTTTCGGGTCCTAATAGATTTTCGTCCTGCCTTGTTGAGCTGCATGAGTGCCTTGCAGACCGTCTTGTCATCTCCTGAAAGCGGTTTGTAGGCGCCATCTGGAATCCCGGCAGCCATCTGTTTGAGGTCGGTTACACCGAGAAGAGCATCACCGCACACCAGGTGGTGATCAAGGAACGAGAGCGGGCGGCCCGGTTCGAATCCCTCCAACCATAAGGCTGTACGGGCCAATTCCAGTGCCAGAGGGTTACGATCCACGCCGAAAATGCAGTGGGCAATGACTTCACGCAGGGCGTGACGGTAATCGGAAGTTTTTACTGCACCATCGACCGCCTGGTACTGTGCCAGGCGTTCTGCCAACCGTCTGGCGGCAGCAAGAAGAAAATGGCCGCTGCCACAGGCAGGGTCAATGATTGTGGTCGTGAGCAGTGCTCGGGTCGGGTTCTCCGGCTGGGCAGCAAGACGCTGCTCGATGACCGGCTCCAAGGCCGATTTAATCAGCTCCTGAACGAGACTGTCCGGAGTGTAGTAGCTGCCGGAGGTCTTGCGGGCATTGCCGGCCGTGGAAGCTTCGTCACTCAGGTTTATGAAGGTGAACTTTCTGGCATGGAGATCCACATCCGGTACCAGTTCCAGAAGACTTTCATAGACAGAGCCAAGCTCTTCCGGTCCCATATTGCGGTAGTCGACCGGTGCCATGGCCCGATCAATCTGAGACCAGCGCAGGTGCCGAATTGCGGTGAGGAAGGCCTGATTGTCGAGACCGCAGGTATCAAGTGTCCCGCACTGTGCCGGCGCAAACAGTCCTCCCAATGGTGGCAGAGCCAAGCGGGATTCGCCTTTGACGAGACATCGGAAGACAATAAGCTGTGCTTGCCAGAGGTCATCATGCAGATCAAAGCCGGCGCGACGCAATGCCCGGGTACGGAGCCGCCTTAGGGAGTATCCGTCGGCGTAGGCTTTACGGGCTTTTACCCTTTGCGGTGTTTCATCTGACAGGTGGAGCAGTTCCCGTTCTTCAACCGTAAAGAGGAAGATGAGCCGATACACCAGGCGTAAGAGCTGCTGATAAAATTCATCCTTGGTGAAGCTGCCATCTTGGAGGCTTTGCCTGAGCGGTTCATTCTCATTGTGGCGGAGGAACCCTTCTCCCAATGCCATCAAGGCGCTGGTAACTCCGCGGCGTAACCCTTCGCGAACGCGGGTCCCCTGGGCCTGTCCTTCCTGCCGCCATTGCTCCCAGATACAACTGTTGCCGGAAGTGCCTGCCTGTCCGGCACGGCTGAAGTGCACTATCCGCCAGAGTGCGGCAAAGTCCGGATACCTGACATCAGACAGGATGGATTCGAGATCAAATTCAAGATAGCTTGGCCGGGTTAGCGTTGCAGCGTCACGGAGCAGGCGAAGTTGTAGGCCGTTGCTTACCAGCGCCCAGGTACACTCTGCGCTGGCGTTCAGAAATTCCTGGGCAAGCTGGAAGACGCTTTTCTTACGGCTGCCACTGCCTTCAACGGCAAAACGGGTATCTGTGTCGTCAAGTCCCAGATTGTGCGGCGCTACAAAGACTGGAACCCTGCCGGCGGCCATGAATGGCACCGGATACCGGCGGCCATTTATTTCAATTATTGCAGATGGCTGAAGGTCACTATAGCCAAAGGCATCGCGAAACATCTCCTGGACGAATGACCGGGTAATTGTTACGGCATCAACATCCTGTCGTTCCCTTTGTGCGGAAAATGATTTCCATTGCGCCTGGGCGATCTGGAAGGCGCGGCCATATTCGTCGTGCTGCTTAAGCCCCTTGGGGATCTGGTAATCTGCATCGGCTTGAAATGACTGCTCGCCGAGCGCCACCTTTTCCAACAGATCAGGGACGAACAGTGCACCTTCGAGATGCATGGAACCATATATAAAGCTGTCGTGGTTTTTTCTGGCCATGGTTACGGTCCTTACAACGTATCGGGTAACAACACATAGACGCCCATGACGTCCACCGGAAGACAGGGGCGCACTGTGTAACTGCCGAGATCGCGGGACGCCTCGCGGACACGACGATGGTCTGCCAGTAGCGCCTCCGCACGGGATGAGGCCATAATGTCAAGCTGGTTGTTATTTGCTTTCAAGAAATCTATGGCGGCTTGTATTTCCCGCTCCGTAAGCTCTGGTGAGAGGTTGGCACTGGGAGTGACATTCAGCAATGCCTGAAGATTGCCTTCATCAAGCCACTCCGGGTTTGTCCGTCCTCTTACCGCCAGGGCCGCCGTCTCTTCTGCCATGAGATGTCGTGTCTCTCCACGACGGACATAGCTTAATTGGTGGCGAAGCCGTAACAGATAGATGCAGGTAACCACATCAACCTCCGTCGTGACGGTAACGGCAGCTCGTGCAGCTAAAGGCCTATCATCGGTTAAGGCACTTTCAAGCAAAGTATCCGCAAGCAAGGATACTAGCGGATGACTGCGGTGGACAAATTGGGCACCGGTCACCGGTGGGTAATGAAAATCTATCGCCACAGGTTTATCGATTTTTTCATGCTCCAGTCGTTCGCGTAAGGCTGTCGGCAAGTGCTGTGGAAGCAGGCGGTAGGCCTTTCGCTTGTACGTCTCCAACGGGGAGTTCAGGCGGGAACTGGCATTGCGTACAAACCTCTCCACATCCTGTTCACCACCAAGGACAGTGAGCTGCTTGCGCCATTCTGGCAGTACTTCTTCCGGCTTCAATCGTCGTTGCGCAAAAACAGTGCGGTTGGCTCTGGCCCGCTCAAGTGCGTCATGCCATTGGCTTTCAATCGGCTTTAGATCAACACCAAGATCTCCGAAATCAAATGCCATCTGATCCGTTTTGATTCGGTTTCGCTTCAACAGCGCCGCCTTGATCAATGCCTGATTGATGCGCTGTTCATCCTCCGGCATCGGCACAAGAACACCCAGTTCCTTGCGAATGGCTTCAGCTTTCTTGAGAATGACATTAAGAATAAAGCCGTCCACCGGATTATCCTGACCGTAGAGCATTGTGCAGCGTACCTCGGGTTCCTTCTGGCCAAAACGATCTACACGGCCCTCGCGTTGTTCGTGACGGGTCGGGTTCCAGGCTAAATCGTAGTGCACGACCGCAGTGAACTGATGCTGAAGATTGACACCCTCGGAGAGGCAGTCGGTAGCTACCAGTACAGGTCGATCTGCTTCGCCAAGTTCAAACACGCGTGCTTCACGCTCTTCCGGGGTGAATTCGCCGGTGACTGCATCAATGGTAAAATCTTTAAAGTGACGTTTCAGGTGATGAGTCACATAATGGGCCGTGGCAATATAGCGGCAGAAAACAACCGGTCGGAAGCCGGCCTTCAGTAGTTCTTTCAGGTGCTGAATAAGCGCGGCGAGTTTGGGATCACCCTCACTTCCGGCAAGGCCTCGGGCTTCATCAATCAGACCCTGCAATCTGGAGACATCTTCTATCTGGGCTGCAGGTTCCAGGTCATTCGTCATCAGATCATCAGCATGACCATCATAAAGGCGTTCCTCGTCGGCAAGCGATTCCATATCTTCAATAGTGCCGGCAAGCCTGGTCGTGAGGGCTTTTTCTGCCGCAGCCGGGGATGACGCCACACATCTCAGGAGCGCCAAGGTGGCGTACCAGATCATTCTCGCAGCCTGCCCACTTGATTTTTCGGTACGATCAGCAAGTTCAATGCAGTATTCCTGAACCTCATCGAAGAAACGTCCCCAGCGACCAGTGAGGACATAGGTAACTTCTTTCGTCAT
This sequence comes from Pelotalea chapellei, assembly GCF_018531195.1. GTDB lineage: Bacteria > Desulfobacterota > Desulfuromonadia > Geobacterales > Pseudopelobacteraceae > Pelotalea > Pelotalea chapellei. Next base: position 207,129 of record NZ_JAHDYS010000002.1, read on the forward strand.
TCGCCGTGGGAAAATACTGTCATCCTGCCATTCTTCAATATCTTTACGCCGACGTTGCACAAAATAGCGGGCAAGGTCTTCACGAAGCTCTTTTCGTACACCGACACCTGCACCCTGCAAGGTTGAAAATTCAGGTTTCAGAAGCGACAGCAGATTATGAAAGGCGGTGTCATCACCAGAGTGAGGTGTTGCCGTGAGCATCAATAGATGACGCGATTCGTCAACAACCAATCGCTGCAGGAGTTCAAAGCGTAGTTGTTTTCCTTGTCCACCAGTTGCGCACGTATGGGCCTCATCGACGATAATGCACTCCGGGGCTATGGCAAGAAAGTGCTCCCGGTGGCGCTCGCTCTTGATGTAATCAAGGCTGACCACAACGAATGGATGGTGGTCAAAGAGAGAAACCCCATGGGGGATCTCACGTTCCAATCGGTTTACACTGGAAGCGGTCAGGGCAACGGCCTTGATATGAAAGTGTGTCTGAAGCTCTTGTTGCCATTGCTCTACCAGATGAGGTGGACAGAGGACAGCAATACGAGAAATTTCGCCACGGTCCAAAAGCTCCCGAGCTATTAGTCCTGCTTCAATGGTTTTTCCGATACCAACATCGTCGGCAATCAGCAGCCGAACCGTGGGCAGACGTAATGCCATAAGCAAGGGAACAAGCTGATAGGCACGCGGCTCAACAGCGATATTTCCAAATGATCGAAAAGGGCCAGCACCAGCACGTAATTTGAGCTGGAGGGCATCACGCAGGAGCATGGCTGCGTCATGCGTACCGGCATGTTGGGGATTCGGCCATTCAAAAGTTGCAGTGTGTGGTGGGATAAGTTCGAGCCCTGGAAGCAATGTTACAATGTCGTCTTCTGAACCTCCCAACGGACGAAGTCGCAACAAGTCCTTCTCCGACTGGGGAAGTACAACCCATTCCCGGCCGCGAGCTTTAATTAGTGCACCAGCTGCAAAATCAATAAATGCATCATTCATAAGGCGTTATGCTCTCCCACCAAAAATTTCCTGATATTGTGAAAACAGTACGGGCCAGTCGGATTGATTCGGAGGGAAGATCACGACCCGATAACTACGGTCTTCTGCATATGCTCGCAAACTGTCGTCCGGGGGGGACAGGAAAACCAGTGTACGTGCTGTTTTGTACTGAGCGCCAGCTACCCCCTGACCATTATTTAAAGATACGTTGAGAGCATCAGGACGGCGTAACTCACGTCTCTCCAGCTCCTTGAGCCATGTGGCCAAGCGAACGTCCGAGTTCGACGAGTCAGCATGTTTCATGGGTGTATCAAGAAAAACACTGGAATTGGCAAGGGCAACCAACAACTTCAATGCTTTTGGATCTTGACGGCTGATTTTGTCGTGATCAGGCTGATTGTAATACGACAGCAAGCACTGGTAACAGCCAGCTTCACATATTCGTTCACCGTCTGATCGACGCAGTTCATGCTCTGCCAGTTGGTCAAAACTCCAGGTTGCCTCAGGTGCCTGGAAGTGCATCAACTTCAGGGCATTTTTTGCCACTTCTGCAAGTTGGTCAGCTTCACTTGCCAAACGTGTTAAGACACCCGCACCGCCTTCGGCAGCCTCATAGAAGAGGAGAGCGCGACGGTTATCACCGGTTGGAAGTGGTTCAGCAACCAGCTCGGCTTCCTCGATCTGGAATGTTTGCTCAATACCTCGTTTAAGCGAGGCTTGTAAGGTGGCCATAGCTTCATCAGTAAGAATTTGTTTCGGCGTCAGAATAAGAATATTACGGTGATCTTCCACAAACGGGACAATACGTTGCGGTTGTACCTTGTCAAGCAAGGCTTCATCTCCATTGTCACCATTTTTTTCTTCTTCCGGATTTTCCTTTTTGCTCCAGACGCCGGAAATCGGATTTATGTAGAAGCCGAGCTGTTTTTTGTCCTTACGCCGCCGCCAACCACGGTTTATCCGCCAGATGCGGGCTGCTGCGGCATAGGTCAAAGTCGCCAGTTCTTCATTGTCCAGAAGAACCCTAGCATCAGTTTTCTGGATGACACCATCCGGGCCGGGTAAAAATCGATACGTTGTCTGCAGCTCAAAACCTTGACGCTGGCGTTCTTCATCGTTGATCGTTATACGCTCAACCGGAATGGTTTCCACGGTTTCGATTCGATAGAGCTCATTTACTCGATCATTTTCAGTGAGCGGATTTTTACAGTTCTCGCACACATTTGCTGTTGGTTCTGGGCTGCTTTGTTCACCCATGTGCCCATAGCCACAGCAGGAACATACACGCGATGAAACGGTCGACAGGGTACTGCCGGATGAGACATGTTCGCCTGCACCAATGTTGAGTTTTGCACGTACGACACGATATGTGCGGCCCTCATGATAGATAAGGCTGCGTGGCCCAAATTCCGATAACGCCAGGAATCGGGGGCGGCTAACCATTGCCCCATCGTCGTCTCGACCATTTGTATTCCCACCTCGACCTGGTATCCAGGCCATGAGCGGCAAACGTGGAAAGTTATACCCTGGCAAAAAACCCTGGCTTGCCAGAAAACGATAGGTGTAGAAGTCGGTATTTTGTGTATTCTTGTCTTTCAGCAGAGTGAAATATTGCCTCGCAGCATCACCATATCTTCGACGAGCATTCTCCCGCTCACTATGGCTGGCAGCATGACTTTTTACTACGGCGTCAGCCATATCCATCTGTTTACGTGTAGCATCAAACAAATTGCGCCAGCGATCAAGAGATTGATCAAAGGCAATTGGCGCACGATTGATTACCTGGTCAACATACTGGTCATCAAACCATGGAGCTGTTTCTGGGCTTAATTCACTTGAAACTTCTTTCATTACTCGATGTGCCATAACACGAGCACGTTCCGATACGACGGGGTCAGAGAAGCGAGTCAGCAATTCCTGCTTAATGGGTTTGTCAGCTTTTTCAAGGTCGATTAGTGGGGCAATACTCGTGTCAAGCTGATGCTCTACATTGGCAAGCCATACAGCCTGAAGATGGCTTTCAATAAGGTCGCGATTGGTAAGATCCAAGGTAGGAGGTTTGACAACACCATGCACCATTTCATTCGCATTATGGAAGAACCATTGGTCATGAGGGCTCAAGGCAGCACAATAGGTCAGGACGAATGCTGGCTGCCCAGATCTACCAGCCCGACCGCTCCGTTGAGCATAATTTGCCGGGGTTGGAGGAACATTTCGCAGATAAACTGAATTGAGTGCTGATATATCAACGCCTAGCTCCATAGTCGGCGAGCAAAACAGGACCGGAAGACGCATCAATGGAGCTTCGTTGCCGGGATTTGCCGCCCATTCCTCTCGGTCTTTATTTGTGTAACGGAACCGGGATTCTAGAACCATGCGCTTACTTGCTTCTACCTGTGCCGTATGCTCATGTGCTTCAAACTCAAACAGCGGGTGCGAAGGCAGTGATAATATTTCAGAGACTGTCAGATAAAGTTGGCGAAAAAACTGATTGATACGATCTTCATCTTCAGAAGATACATCATGCGTCAGGCACCACTGCATAGCCGATGATTTCAATCGCCAGCCAACAACGTTCTTATCTATACTCTGCTTTTGTACATAACCGTAGTTACTGGCGGTTTCCAATAGACTTCCGAGGATCTCGGTAATTTCCTGATCCTTCCACCCAAGTGCCAGACCAGCAAAATCGGTCTTCTGCCAGAATTGAGCATTTTTTATGAGTCGAACGAGACGTGATCTCGGTCCACCTCCGACCAGATCCTCACGAGGTTTCCCTTTGTATTCTGGCCGCTTGCCGAGAATCAGAAACTTTGAAGTTGCAAGGCGCTCATCCTGGGAAAATGACCAACGCTCATTCAAGTAGCTAAACGCATTGGTTCGAGCCTTGTCCTGTTCCAACGAGTCCAAATACCGTGACTCAAGGCAAAGATTACGACGCAGATCATCAAACACTAACAGAGCAAGCTCTTTTCGTCCTTCAGGTGTCAGCCTTTGGAGCACTGAATGACCGGTAAATAAGCTGTTGTCGGCGCAAAATTCTTCGAGACCCAGATAGTCAATGCGAAGCAGTTTTAGCTGATCAAGATTAGGGTTATTGTATCGCCAGCCCTTTCGCAGGTCACGAAGCAATCGATATCCCAAAATAAAGCGAAGGGTGCGTTGTGCCTCCTGCCGTGCGAGCCCTACGAGTTTTGGGCTTTTAAGATATTCACAGAGGATACCTTCATCATTTTGATTAAAACCTAGAGCTTTAAATACAGAGTCTGCGAGGTTCTCCTCGGTCAAGATGTCAGTATTTTGTTTCAAAGCACCAATGAGGCCGGCACGGAGCGTGAGAAGGAAGATAAAATCATTGAAGTGGCCAGCCTGAAGAGCAGCATCTTGTCGGTTATCAGTAAAACCGAGGAGTTTACGTGGATCAGGAAGATGCTCAGGCCAATCAACAATTTTGAACAATTGGCGCAACATGGAGAGGGTCAAAATAGTTGTCGCTGATGAGCGACCTTCACCAGAAAGACTGGAGAGACGGTTTACATCTTTTCCGTAAGCTTCGTGAAGATGCCCGCAGTTTAAACAAAAGCGGAACTTACCTGGGATTAACCAGTAGGATTTCGCTGAAGTTTCATATCCTTGGGCGTCAATTTTTACCTCAAGCGGCACGGCATGCTTGTAATCCCGCTTTACTTTAGGGTCTGTACCGGAAAGGTCGAGCCAGTTGTCCGGGAGATCTTCAAGGTTGCCATGATAGTGCTGTTCTTTCTTCCTAGGAGCAAGAAAGCCAAATCGGACATCATCATCTTCACATGCAATATCTTCTATATCTCGGGGCACAAACCGACACGAGGCCCCTTTTTCCTCCCAAACGGGATGATACTCTTGCCCACATTCACGACAAAAATGGGTTGCATATAGGAACACATTATCCGCCTGACGTCCTGGTGCGAAACGTTGTGCATCCAGAGTAATATGTCGTTGGCCTTCTGCTTCAAGGGTGGCATGTACCTTTCCCGGGCCACTGATAAATTGATGCAGTTTGAAAGCAAAAGGTGGTCGTCCTAGAGGAGTTCTGACGCTATGGGCCGAGATCAGGAATTTCTGCAAAGCGTTTCGAGCTTCTTCCAGATCAAGTCCAGCGTCATCAGCCAAACGTTTTGATGCATCGGACAGTGTAATCGGCTTTGCACGTTTTGGCTTTGCCAGTTCCTTCATGTCTATGCCAAGCGTAAGTTCTACCCAAACTGCCAATGGGTCCCGTTGAAATGCACCATAATCAGGCCAGGCGAAAGTGCTAGATATTATTCGTTCTCTGAGGAGCGGAATGACGGCAGGCAGGTCCATGGAGCTATCTGTAACCCGCTCCAAAGTTTCGCCAATGACCTCGTGAGCGGTAATCGTGGCCCCAAAAAGCTTACTTGCCACCTCTGCAACGATTTGTTGTTGATCTTCAGTCGTGCCGGTACTCGACATGGTAGCCGATGTACCGATACAAACCAGGTTGCTCGCTTCAAGTCTCTGGCGCAATCGACGTACCAGCATAGCGACATCGGCACCCTGGCGACCTCGATATGTGTGTAACTCGTCCAAAACCAGGAACTCGAGACCACGACAGTGCTCGACGACCTGGCGATCTTTTTCCTCGTAACGGGTGAGAATGAGCTCCAGCATCATGAAGTTAGTGAGAAGTATGTCGGGAGGGTTACTGGCTATATCTTTTCTATCTTGATCTTTTTCTTGTCCTGTATACCTAGCTACGGTAAACGGTTTGTGATCGGGAGCATACCCATGTAAGAACTTGCCTAGCTCTTCAAGTTGGCTATTTGCCAGCGCATTCATTGGATATATGACTATTGCCCGAGTGCGAGGCGTTGGATCGAGTTCTTTAGCTTTGAGGATTCGATCTATAATAGGAATAAAAAAGGATAATGACTTACCTGAACCAGTACCAGTCGTGACAACATAACTTTTGTCTTCGCGTGCGTTTGCAATAGCCTCTAGCTGGTGTGTAAACAGATGTAAAGGGTTGGCCTTGCCATCGGGTTTGCCCTCCAGAAAAATGTCTGCACATGAATTATGCAAAAGGCCCTGCCGAGCAAGGTCCTGAACAGATTCTCTCCTTTGATAATTGGGGTTAATCTGGATCAGTGGTTCAGGCCAGTAACGACCAGCAGCGTATTCACTCTCCACAAAACTGCGGATATCTCCAGCCTTTATTCGAGTAAAACTTCTCGAAAAATCGCTATATTCTGCTATTAAATTATTACGAAATTCAAAGACATCTTCCATTATCAACACGCTCTTTTCCTGAAGGCTCAAGGAAAAAAGCCGCTCCACCGAAAATCCTGCTGGTAAAGCGGCCTTTTATTAATTTGTCCTTGAACGCCTCATCAAATGCTCCAGGCTATAAAATATTCTCACATTAGACTAGCGCTACCTAACTGTCAACGAATCACATTTTGATCCATAGGGGAACGTGACGACTTTTGAATCGCCTTAATTTGTGAATGGTTTAGAACAGGACTTAACTAAAAAAGGGTAGCTGAATGGCTACCCTTTAATGTAGGCTAAAAACGTTTATTGGGGCCAGAAAAACATCAATTGGGTACCCCTACACAACAACAACTTAGATGTCAAGGTTGACAACGTTCAGTGCGTTCTTTTCAATGAAATCACGACGCGGCTCCACCTGGTCGCCCATCAGAATAGTGAAGATTTCATCGGACTCTACCATATCTTCAATCTTGACCTGCAGCAGTATGCGGTTTTCCGGGTTCATGGTTGTTTCCCACAGCTGCTCGGGGTTCATCTCACCTAGACCTTTATAACGTTGGATGGAGAGTCCTTTTTTGGCCTGTTCCAGAAAGAAAGCCAGCAATTCCTCGTGATTGGCAGTATCCAGCAGCTGTTTACCACCATCCTGCAGCTCGAGAATCGCACGTCCATCAGCCATTGTCTCTACTACCCGATGGTGATTTTCCACCAACAGTTCATATTCATGAGTTGAGAGCACCGAAAGTGTCTGCTGATCGATGATTGCACGGATATTTCCGATGCGGAAGGTGATGCGTTCCTCTTCCACCTGATACTCGGAACCGGGAGAAAGCATCTTCATCGCCTCCAGATATGGCTCTATCTGGGAGAGTTCTTCCAGACCTGCTGGAATATTGCTGCGGACCACTATCGAAAGCAGTTCCGCTGTAATCCCCTTTTTAACGACCTTATCAAAGATGGCTCGGTTCTCGATAAACTGCTTGATTACCGGGATGATCTGTTTGCCCAGATAGACACGGTCACCCTTTTCAAGCTTCAGAGTCAGTTCCTCGGCCCCCTCCTCCAGCAGGAAGTTCTGCATGGCGGCCTCATTTTTAAGATACATCTCTTTCTTGCCGCGCTTGACCTTGTAGAGTGGCGGCTGGGCGATATAGAGGTAGCCGCGCTCGATCAACTCGCGCATGTTGCGGTAGAAGAAGGTCAATAGCAGTGTCAAAATATGTGAGCCGTCGACGTCGGCGTCAGTCATGACGATGATGCGATGGTAACGCAGCTTGGCGATATCGAAATCATCCTTCCCGATTCCGGTGCCAAGAGCTGTGATCAGGGTGCGGATCTCCTGTGAAGCGATCATCTTGTCGAAGCGCGCCTTCTCTACGTTGAGGATCTTTCCCTTGAGCGGCAGGATCGCCTGATTCTTGCGGTCGCGTCCCTGCTTGGCGGAACCACCCGCCGAATCACCCTCGACCAGATACAGTTCGCTGAGGCTGGGATCCTTTTCCTGGCAGTCCGCCAGTTTTCCGGGCAATCCTCCCAGATCCAGTGCACCTTTGCGGCGAACAGTTTCGCGAGCTTTTCGGGCAGCTTCACGGGCCCGGGCGGCATCGATCGATTTCTCCAGAATCCGCTTGGCTACCTGGGGATTTTCCTCCAGAAACTGGGCGAGTTTCTCGTTTATCAGCGATTCAACATAGCCTTTGACTTCGGAATTGCCCAGTTTGGTCTTGGTCTGCCCTTCAAACTGAGGCTGAGGAATTTTGACCGAAATGACACAGGTCATACCTTCGCGCAGGTCATCACCGGAGATGGAAACCTTTTCTTTCTTAAGCATCTCATTGGCAGCCACATAGCTGTTCATGGTACGAGTCAGACCCGCCTTGAACCCTGCCAGATGAGTACCACCCTCATGGGTATTGATGTTGTTGGCAAAGCTGAAAATCTTCTCGTCGTAGGAGTCGTTGTACTGCATGGCTACTTCAGTCTCAACTCCCCCTTTTTCGCCTTTGAAGTAGATCGGCTTGGGGTGCAGGGCCGTCTTGCTGCGGTTGAGATATTCCACAAAGGAGTTAATGCCTCCTTCGTAATGAAACTCGTGTGATTTATTATCCACGCGCGCATCACTAATCGTAATCCTGACACCAGCGTTAAGAAATGCCATTTCCCGCAACCGCTGGGAGAGCACGTCAAAAGATATCTCGGTAGTCTCAAAGATCTCCTCGTCAGGCATGAAGGTAACCTTGGTACCACGCTTCTTGGTGTCTCCAACCATTTCCAGCGGCGCTACCGGATCACCTCTGCGATAGGATTGGCGAAACACCTTGCCATCGCGGCGGATCTCAAGCTCAAGCCATTTTGACAACGCGTTGACTACCGATACACCCACGCCATGCAAACCACCGGAAACCTTGTAGGAGTCGTTGTCGAATTTGCCGCCGGCATGCAGCACGGTAAGAACAACTTCGGCAGCTGAGCGCCCTTCTGTGGGATGCATATCGGTCGGAATACCACGACCGTTATCCACTACCGTTACTGACCCATCAGCGTTGATGGTTACCGTGACATTATCACAGTGTCCGGCCAAAGCCTCATCAATGGAGTTGTCGACGATTTCATAGACCAGATGATGCAGACCGGCACTGGATGTGGACCCGATGTACATGGCAGGCCGCTTGCGGACTGCTGCCAGCCCCTCCAGAATCTTGATATTATCCGCACCGTATTCTTCCCCAGCGCCCTGCATCGTTTTTTCCTGTTCACTCATGCGATTCATTTCCCTCAAACGTCAGATTGCCGCCCTGCACATGGAATATGCTGCAATGTGCCGCGGCGTGGCCCAATAGGGCTGGTGATCGTTCTGTTGTTGTCATAAAAACCTGGACATCCCGAGATGTGAGAAAGTCCACAAGATTAGCATGTCTGCAGGAATCGAGCTCCGAACTCATGTCATCCAGCAGCAGCAGGGGAGGCTCTTCAAACGTGGATTGAAGATTTTCCATTTCAGCCATTTTAAGTGCAAGAATAAAACTCTTCTGCTGCCCCTGGGAACCGAAAGCCTTGAGCGGCCGTCCATCCAGGAAAAACTGCACATCGTCTCTGTGCGGGCCAGCAGTGGTTGTGCCGAAACGTTCATCACTACGGCTGTGACGATCAAACAAGTCCAGTAGTTGGGGAAATATCTCCTCCCGCCGTACTCCCTGGATACCTTCCGGTCTGTACGCTATGCCGGCTGTCTCGCAGCCCCCGCTGATAGTAGCGTAATGACGCTGCATGATGTCATTGAGTTGATATACAAATTGAAGGCGCCGTTCAATAACCTCGGCTCCCATCTGGGCCAACTGTTCTGTCCAGATTTCAAGACCCGATTTGTCAGCGCTCTTCAAAAGGTGGTTGCGCTGCTTAAGAATTCGTTGATAGCCGTGCCAACAGTGAAGATATCCAATATCACTCTGATAAACTGCCCGGTCAAGGTAACGGCGGCGGGCTTCGGGTCCGGAGCGAATCATGCCGGCATCATCAGGTGAAAAAACTACTGCATTCAACTTGCCGTGAAGATCCGATGCCCGATGCAGTGCCTTGCCATCCAGCTCAACCCTGCGGCCGCCAGGTTCAAGAGTTGCCTTTATGCTGTTATGAATGCCTGCTGATGCAATATCACCCTGTATCCTGGCCTGAGGCTGTCCATGTCTGATGTACTCGGGCAAGCGGGCAGACCGAAAAGAACGGGTATTTCCCAGCAAATAGACTGCTTCCAGGAGATTGGTTTTGCCCTGGCCATTAAGACCGTAAAAAAGGTTAAATCGTCTGCCCGGCTCTATCCGTACCGCTTCAAGGTTTCTAAATCCGACAATAGCAAGATATCTTAGATACATGTACCTCTGTTACAGCCTCATGGGCATGATGACTGCCAGAAAACTTTCAGATTTTTCAGGAACTATTATCGAGGGAGAAAGTTCATCTTTGAATTTCATGTCCACATGTTCAGTTTCTGCCACTGCCAGGACATCCAGCAGGTAACGGGCATTGAATCTCACCGTCAGCGGCTCTCCACCGTAATTGACATCAATCTCTTCCATGGCATCACCCAGTTCTGGATTGCTAGAGGAAATCTTGATGTCTGTGGCGGATATCTCAAGCATGATGCCTTTGAATTTTTCGCTTGAAAGGATTGCCATCCGGCGTACCGAATGGGTGAAGTCTTCTTTGTTGATAGTAATGACCCGATCATTGGCAGCGGGAATAACTCGGGTGTAGTCAGGAAATTCGCCATCCACCAGACGCATGACCATATAGGAATCTCCACGCTTGATCACGGCGCTGTTATCCATGAAACCAAACATCAATATGCCGTCTTCTTCATCCGTAATCTTTTTCAGCTCATTAATACCTTTTTTAGGAAGAATTACTCCTTTGAGAAGTTCAGGTCCTGCAGTTCCTTTAAGCGCTCCATTAGCAATGGAAAGGCGATGGCCGTCTGTGGCAACCATTTTAAGAATCTGGTTCCCATCAGGTGCAATCTCCACCTTGGTAAACAAACCATTGAGATTGTATTTGGTATCATCGGTACAGATTGCATAGGATGTTCGTTCAATCATTCCTCGCAGCAGTCCACTTTCAATTTCAAAGAGATTCTCTTCCTTGACGGTGGGGAAGTAAGGAAATTCTTCTGATGACAAACCAACAATATTGAAATGAACCTTGCCACATTTTATTTCGACCCAGTCATTATCTTTTGTTGAAAAGGTAATGATCTGATTCGGAAGTTCCTTAACAATTTCATATAGCTTCTTTGCACCAACGGTGATTTTACCCGAAGTTATTATTTCAGCCGGATAACTGCTTTTCATTCCTACTTCAAGATCAGTTGCAGTGACATACAAAACTGATTCCGTGGCTTCAAGCAGTACATTTGACAGAATGGGCATGGACGTTTTTTTTTCCACAATTCCCTGGATCTTTTGTAATGACTTGAGGAACACCTCTTTGTCGATTTTGAATTCCATATGCCACTCCTTACAGTCTTTATCTTTTTTAAATCTTTAAAACCTTGTTGTTATTATAGGGGCTGTGAATTTGGTGATAACCATGTATCTGTTTGAACAAAAAGAATAATGCTGCTTACTGACATGTTGATGATTCGAGTGATAAAATATTAGTTACCAACAGCCGGAATGTTATTCACATTCTGTGAAGAGGATATGAACAGGTTATTATTTCAATAATTCGTTTTTAATCTCATCAACGAAACGGGCCAGTTTTAGATCATCCTTTATCATCTGATCGATTTTTTTGGCTGCATAAATAACAGTCGAATGATCCTTGCCACCAAAACGTGCACCGATATCAGGATAAGATGCTTTTGTCATGTCACGGCAGAGCCAGATTGCTATCTGACGTGCCTGAACAAGATTTTTAAGCCTCTTGCTTGATTTGAGATCGGCTATTTTTAAACCACAATGCTCTGCAACAACTTTCTGAATGAGTTCGACAGTAATATCCTTGCGACGATCACCAAGGATATCTTTCAGAGTTTCTCGGGCCATGTCGAGGGAAATAGGCACACTTTGCAGACTACTGTAAGCGCCTAATCTGATCAGCATGCCTTCAAGCTCGCGTATATTACGGGTATCACTTGCTGCCAGAAAATAAACAACATCTTCAGGAAGCTTGATCCCGGTGATCTGCGATTTTTTATTAAGAATAGCTATTTTTGTTTCAAGGTCAGGTGGTTGAATATCAGCTATCAGCCCCCATTCGAAACGGGATCGAAGACGTTCTTCAAGGTCCAGTATTTCACGGGGAAATTTGTCAGATGTAATTACTATCTGTTTATGCATATCGTATAAAGCATTGAAGGTATGAAAAAATTCTTCCTGAGTGCCTACTTTTCCCGAAATAAACTGAATATCGTCAATCAGGAGTACATCAAGATTTCTGAAACGATTTCTGAACTGTTCCATCCTTTTTTGTCGCAGTGCATTAACCATTTCGTACATGAATTTTTCAGCAGAGCAGTAACATACATTCAATTCAGGCGATGTTCCCCGAATGGTATGACCTATGGCATTCAACAGGTGGCTTTTACCGAGACCTACACCCCCGTAGATGAAAAGCGGGTTGTAGGTATCAGCTGGATTGTTGGCGACAGCCATGGCGGCAGCATGGGCAAACTGATTTCCAGTTCCACTCACGAAAAGTTCAAATGTATATTTGTAGTTCAGTGGAGTGAATGTTGATTCTGGAGAGGGATCTTTAATTTGCTCGTTTTCTTCATGACCCTTTATGATGAGATCTTCTGGCTGCAACTGTTCTGCTTCAGCATCATGTTCCCTAATGATAAAGGTAATGGAAACATTTTCACCGGCTGTTTTGGATAAAGCATCAACCAAAGACTTCAGGTGATGTTCCTCAAGCCATTCTTTGAAGAACAATGTCGGGACAGAGAGATACACTGAATCGTTTTCGATGTGGCTGAAACGAATTGGTTTAATCCAAGTGGTAAAATCGCGTTCGGAAAGAACTCTTTCCAGGTTTTCTACTGCTTGCTGCCAAGCTTCTAACATAAGGTCACATTTATATAAAAAGGATGGTTATCCACATTGATTCGAATGGTGAAAACATCAATGGAATAAGCTGGTTCATGTATGCAGATGGGGTAGATACCGAAGGTTATCAACATGATTCTCAACACCTGTTGATAATTATTTTCCATTACATATCAACAATTTATAGGTATTTATTTGATATTATGCGGTTTTTTAAGAAGCAGCAGATTAACAGAGGATGCCCGCTTTTTCAAGGCAAATAACATGCTTGATCTTCCAGGTAACTTGAATATATTCTTGACAACATCATCCATTCATGATTAAAGACTTGTTTCCTATAAAAATTAATTCGGAGTGGTTATATGAAAAGAACATTTCAACCAAGCAATACCTCCCGCAAACGTACTCATGGATTTTTGGTAAGAATGGCTACCAAAAACGGTCGTCTTGTAATCAAGCGCAGAAGGGCAAAAGGCCGTAAAAATCTTTCAGTACGCATTGCCGTCAAGTAATTCAATAATCAGCGGTCAGAACGATATCGGCACGTTTCCAAAGCATGTTCGCTTGAGACGACGTGCCGAATTTCTGAAACTTTTTGATTCTCCGAATAAAATTAGTGCCAAAGGCTTTCTTATCGTCTGGCAGATGAACGCTTTGAATACTCCGCGCCTGGGAATCACCGTTAGTAAAAAGGTTGGATGCGCTGTTGTTCGTAACCGGATCAAGCGCTCTACTCGGGAAGTTTTCAGAATGAATAGACATCAGTTGCCACTTGTGGACCTGAATGTTATTGCAAGGCGTGAATCAGCACTGATGGACTTCGCCAGTATTAAATGGGAACTTGAAAAAGCCTTCAGGCACATCGGCGCGTCCACATGCTCAAAAGAATTGTTCTCCTCGTAATCAGGCTCTACCAGAAGCTGATCTCTCCGCTTTTGCCTCACGCCTGTCGTTTTTATCCCTCCTGTTCCGAGTATTCCCGACAATCAATTCAACAACATGGATTTGCCAAAGGCATCGGTTACACGCTGTTCAGGATTTGTAAGTGCCATCCCTTTCATCCTGGCGGGTATGATCCTGTGCCTTAGGCAATATTCAATCATGGAGCTTTCATGGAAAAGCGCGCTTTTTTAGCAGTTGCACTCTCAGTCGCAGTTTTTTATCTATTTTCATTTTTTTTCGGTCCTGAAAAAAAACCACAGGTTTCCTCTCCATCTGTTGCCCCTGTGGCAAGTCTGCAACAGTCAGCAGCTGTTCCGGTTTCGCAACTACCTGCTGTTCCAGCTCAGCCGGCCGCTGCTCAGCAGAAAGATATCGTAGTAGATACGGAACTGTACCATGCTGTTTTCTCTGCACGCGGTGCCGCTCTTAAAAGCATTACTCTTAAAAAGTATCGCGAAACAAACGCTCCTGATGGAAAACCGGTTGTTCTGGGTGCCCAGGCAGATCCCAATGTGTTAACATTTTCAACCAGGGCGACAGGCTTTAATCTTCCTGAAGGGACATTTTTTCAGACCGATGTGGATGCTTTGAACCTGGGTTCTGCTGATAAAAAGCAGCTGAGTTTCAACTACAATTCCGGGCAAGGTTTTACAGTCCGCAAGATTTATACTTTTACCGGAAACAGCTACGGTATAAACCTCGAGACTCAGGTTTTCAATAATTCTCCCGTACCTCTCGTCGGTTCGATTCAGCAGGTGCTGACGTATCCCGCGGAGCCAAAAGTCAAAGATAATCGATTTGATACGGCTGGTTCCTATATCTTTTCAGATGACAGTCTTAAAAGTGATAAGATCAAGGACGTTTCCAATACGACAAAAAAATATGAGAACAATATTCAGTGGGCCGGTTTTGCCGATAAGTACTTCCTTACCAGCGTTCTTTCCGAGAATAGAAGCATAGCATCGGTTGAACTGAAAAAAAATGGAGCCGGTTTTTTTGAATCTGTCGTTTCTTCTCCTCAGCTGACTGTTGCTCCCGGCCAGTCCGCCAGCGTGCCTTGCCGCCTCTTTGTTGGTCCAAAGGATATAGACATTCTCAAGGCTCAGGGAAATTCCCTTGTACAGTCTCTTGATCTGGGATGGTTTACGGTCATAGCAAAACCACTGCTGTACACCCTCAAGTTCTTTTACCGTTATGTGGGCAATTACGGAATCGCCATTATCATTATCACCGTAATCCTTAAGATGCTGTTCTTTCCGCTGACGCACAAAAGCTACAAATCCATGAAGGACATGCAGAAGATCCAGCCCAAGATGGCTGCTCTCAAGGAAAAATTCAAGAATGATCGTGATGGCATGAACAAGGCTGTCATGGAATTGTACCGCGATAACAAAGTCAATCCCATGGGTGGCTGTCTGCCTATGATCGTGCAGATCCCGGTTTTCTTCGCGTTGTACAAGGCACTCATGTTTTCCATCGAATTGCGGCATGCCCCTTTTATTCTCTGGATTACCGACCTTGCCGATAAAGACCCTTATTATGTAACTCCCATTATCATGGGAGCTACCATGTTTATTCAGCAGAAAATGACTCCCAGCCAGATGGACCCAATGCAACAGAAAATGATGTTGGCGCTGCCGGTTGTGTTTACCTTCATGTTTCTGAGTTTCCCCTCTGGTTTGGTTTTGTACTGGCTTGTTAACAATATCCTTACTATTGGACAACAGATGTACATCAACAAACTGGTAAAGGATTGACCAAGTGTCCCAGTGGAGTTCAACATGTATGTTCATGATACGATAGCGGCAATCAGTACGCCTCCAGGTAATGGAGGCATAGGGATTGTCCGCATAAGTGGCGAGCAGGCTGCAGACATCGCCACTGCCATTTTTAAACCAGTCTGCAACGGTGGCCTAATCAGCCACCGTTTTTATTTTGGTGTTGTAACAGATCCCATGGATGGTGATGTTATAGATGAATCAATGGCCGTTCTGATGCGCGCGCCTCGTTCATACACCCGGGAAGATGTTTTTGAGATTCACTGTCATGGCGGGATGCTTGTTGTGGATCAGGTTTTGTCACTTTGTTTAAAACATGGCGCGCGCTTGGCAGACCCTGGTGAATTCACCCGCAGAGCTTTTTTAAATGGAAGAATTGATTTGGTTCAGGCTGAATCAGTCATGGATATAATCAGTTCGAAATCTGAAGCGGCATTGCGATTGGCGCAACATCAGCGAGAAGGTCTTCTTTCTCGGCGCATTGAGGAAATTCATAAGGATCTCTTGCATGCACTGGCCCTTGTAGAAGCATATATTGACTTTCCAGAGGATGATCTGGGAGAGGCGGATCTTAGCTCTATTTTCGATCGTGTCCAGTCTGCCCGAATTATTATTGATAATTTACTGTCGGGTTTTGATGATGGGCGGGTTCTCCGAGAGGGGATTTCTGTACTTATTATAGGAAAACCGAATGCAGGCAAATCAAGTCTACTTAACCGGCTTCTCAATGAAAACCGTGCCATTGTTACGCATATTCCGGGTACCACACGTGATATCATTGAAGAAACTTTGAATATTGGAGGCCTGCCGGTTCGTTTGTTGGATTCGGCCGGAATTCGTCATACCGATGACTTGGTCGAACAGGAAGGGATACGGCGCGCTCTTGATAAAATACCGCAGGCGGATCTTGTTTTGTTTGTAATGGATGCTTCGCATTCCTTTGATCAGGAAGATCAATTGATTTTTGAGGGACTCAAGGAGAGTCGCCTCATTGGTGTATTAAATAAAAGTGATCTTCCTCCGAAACTAGAGCTGCCGGAATACTGTCAAGGGATGACATGTGTTCCCATTTCAGCGCATACTGGTGAGGGAGTTGATCTTCTCAGAGATCATATCTGCAGATGCTTTCTCCACGGTAGTGCTATCGACAGTCGTGAATTCATTGCTATTTCACGAGCACGTCATCACGATGCTCTTGTTTCTGCAGAATCTATTCTGCAACGGTTTCTCCAAGGAATACAGGTCAAAGTTGAGCTTGAATTGCTTGCGGTCGACCTTCGCGAGGCATTGCGCGCAGTTGGTTCCGTAACAGGTCAATCCACACCGGATGATATTCTGGATGTAATATTTTCTTCCTTCTGTATCGGTAAATAGTGTTTCACGTGAAACATGAGGACAAAGTCTGATGATTACTTATGATTACCTTTACGATGTAATAGTAGTCGGCGCAGGTCATGCCGGCTGCGAGGCTGCTCTTGCTGCCGCTCGAATGGGATGCAGCACGCTGCTGCTGACTATTAACCTTGACGCCATAGCAGTCATGTCCTGCAATCCTGCCATTGGGGGGCTTGCCAAAGGGCATTTGGTGCGGGAAATCGATGCTCTTGGTGGTGAAATGGCTCGCAATATCGACGCCACCGGCATTCAGTTTCGAGTATTAAATACCCGTAAGGGCCCTGCGGTTCGTGCATCACGCGCTCAAGCCGATAAACAGCTGTACCGCTTGCGCATGAAAAAGATTATGGAAAACCAGGAAAATCTCCAAATCAAGCAGGGTGAGGTTACTGCTTTGTATCTGGAGGGAAGTGCCGTTGGCGGAGTTGATACGCGTTCCGGTCTCAGGTACCTCGGTAAAACGGTAATCATAACAACCGGAACATTCATGCGTGGACTCATTCATATTGGGCTTAACAATTATCCTGGAGGGCGCGCCGGAGATCTCCCATCACTAGGTTTGTCGGACCAACTTCGCTCTCTTGGCTTTGAAGTCGGCCGACTTAAAACAGGGACTCCGGCGCGCCTGGACAGTAGGACCATTGATTTTTCGAAACTTGAGCCTCAATATGGTGATGCGCGACCGGTTCCTTTCTCTTTTTCCACCCAGCAGATCACAATGCCCCAGGTGCCATGTCACATTGCCTACACTAATCCACGATCACATGACATTATCCGTTCCTCCCTGGACCGTTCACCATTGTATGCTGGAGTAATTGAAGGAATCGGTCCACGCTATTGCCCTTCCATTGAAGACAAGGTAATGCGTTTTCCTGACAAGGAGCGGCACCAGACCTTTATTGAGCCGGAAGGCCTTGATACTGTAGAAGTCTACCCGAGTGGAATGTCTACCTCTTTGCCTATTGATGTGCAGATAGCTTTTTACCGTTCTATAGAAGGACTTGAACGGGTTGAAATAATGCGTCCAGCCTATGCCATCGAATACGATTACATCGATCCGGTACAATTGCACGCTACTCTTGAAACAAAAGCAGTGGCAAACCTTTATCATGCCGGTCAGATCAACGGTACTTCCGGATATGAGGAAGCAGCAGGGCAGGGGCTCATTGCGGGGATAAACGCCGCCCTACGCTCACAAGGCAAAGAACCTTTTGTCTTGTCGCGGGAGGAAGCATACATCGGCGTTATGATTGACGACCTTGTGACGCTGGGGACCAAGGAACCTTATCGCATGTTTACCTCGCGAGCTGAATACCGTCTGCTTTTGCGTGAAGACAATGCGGATCTTAGGTTGACCCAAAAAGGGTATGATATTGGCCTGGTGACTGAGAGTGTTCATGGCGAGTTTGTACGAAAGCGCGAGCATATCAAAAGCGAATACTCCCGGGTGACCACCACACGATTGTCTGTCGATGATGACCAGCAACAGTTTCTCTCTTCAAAAGGGATTAATGATCTGCAAAAAGGAACGACCTTGGAGCAGTTGCTCAAAAGGCCGGAAATCACCTATGCGGATCTGGCCATGCTGGATAATGTTTCACGTGAAACGCCGCCGGCAGTACAGGAGCAGGTCGAAATCCAGGTGAAGTATAAGGGATATATCGACCGGCAGCTGGAACAGATTGAGAGGGCTGCTAAGCTGGAACATTCCAAAATCCCACCTGAAATGGACTTTGTTGCTATCAACGGTCTTACCACGGAAGTCCGCGAAAAACTGAAGAAGCATCGTCCGGATACATTAGGCCAAGCTTCGCGTATTCCAGGTGTAACCCCGGCAGCAATTTCTGTGTTGTCTGTGGCGATAAAAGCATGGGTAGGAAGAAAATCAGGGAACGGCACCTATGAATAGCGTCTTTTTGCGAAAGTGTATCAGCGAAGCTGGTCTTGAGATTACCGAATACCAGATCGAAGCACTTATTACCTTTGCCGAGGAACTGAAGAAGTGGAACCAGAAAATCAACCTCACAGCTATTACGAATGACGATGAAATCGCGATCAAACATTTAGTGGATGCTCTTTTTTTCGCAAACTTCATTGGAACATGTGAAACAGTTCTGGATATTGGCTCAGGTGCAGGCATTCCATCAATTCCTCTGAAAATCGTCAAACCAGAGATGCCTGTTGTTTCGGTTGATGCGGTGGCCAAAAAAATTCATTTCCAACGGCACATAGCGCGTCTTTTGAAATTTGACCATTTCGAGGCATTGCATGTGCGAGTTGAGGAGTTGCAAAAAACTTCTGCCAACAGTTTTGACGTGATTACTTCACGAGCGTTCTCTTCTCTTGAAACGTTCGTCAGATTGGGCGCACCACTTTTGCATGAAAGCGGACGTATGATTGCAATGAAGGGACCTATTGCAGACAAGGAAACACAACTTAAAGATGAAGAGCTTCTTGCTGATTTGGGATTCAAAATAATTGACGTTCATTCCTATTCACTACCCTTTAACAGCGGAAAACGATCACTGATTTTGATAAAACCTTGCAAAGCCGCTTAAAATGGGCATCCGGAAGCAAAGTTTAAAATTTGGCGCAGAAATGGATATTTTTGCATTCCCCTTATCGGTACCTTCTTTTTGTGCTCAAATGGCTTCAGGGTCAAATATGGGACATTTTAGGCTGAGTGTGCCAAAAATGCTTAATTTCTGTTAGAATCAAGTTGCAGATGAGTTTGTTCTGCACTAAAGTGGCAAGTCTTTGGAGGCTGGAGATGAAAAGAACAATCTGTCTTCTGATAATTGCAGCTCACCTCTCTGCCTGTGCAACGTATGAGACCAGGTCCGTTTCCTTCAAACCGCCTCAAGCTTATAGCAACTATCAGGATGTAACAGGTCTTAAGGTAGGAGCTGAAGCTTTTGCCGACAAAAAACGTTCCGAGGCTGCATTCGGATTTGACATTCAGGGTGCCGGCGTGCTGCCGGTGCAGATTGTGCTTGATAACAAAAGCGGACAGGGCGTGGAGGTTGTCAGCGGTCAGACGTTCCTGGTGGATAAATCCGGTGGCTACTGGAAGATTCTAACTAATCACCAAGCTGTAACGCGGGTACAGAAGGCTACCGAAGGTGGCGCTGTCGCAAGCGGTGCCGGAAAGGGTGCCGCTTTTGGCGCGTTGGCAGGAGCCGTACTCGGCCTTGCAGTAGGCATCGTTTCCGGACACAATGCCGGAGAAGCTGTGGTGAAGGGTGGGGTTCTTGGAGGCGCTGGTGGTGCAGTGATCGGCGGAGCGGGCAGGGCCGGCGATAATCGCGAGCAGGAACGTGACATTGCAGAGAGTATGCGGGAAAAAGGGGTGGAAGGTAAAATTATTCCCTCCGAGTCCCTTGCCAGTGGATTTATCTTTTTTCCAGCCGAAGCAGCAACAGCATCTGAACTGCGCTTGCAGGTAGTTTTTCGAGAGTCCGGTGCCATTCAGACACTTCACCTGAAGTTTCCCTGATGCAAGTTCGCGTTTATTACGAGGACACCGACGCTGCCGGAATTGTCTATCACGCCAACTATCTCAAATTTTTCGAGCGCGCTCGTACCGAATTTCTTCGCGATAATGGATTTTCGGTTTCAGAAATGGCAGCAGAAGGTCATGTGTTTCCTGTGATCAGAATGGAAATAGACCTTACTGCTCCGGCACGGCACGATGATTTGCTGACCATATTAACAGTTCCAGTGCGTGTTGGAGGGTCATCTTTCACCCTTCGTCAGCAGGTAAAACATTCCGGTAATGGACGTATTCTGGTTGAAGCTTTGGTGACACTGGCCTGTGTGAGTCCAACCTTGAAGGCAAAAAGAATCCCGGGCGAGGTTCGGAATATCCTGGAGAATTTCCTCGAATCAACGGCTTAATGCGGCTGTCTGAGCTCGGAATGATTTGAAAATTTAGAAAGTAGAAAATGGAAAAACCATCTCCCACTGTGGGCCGAGCAGGAGAGCGTATCTCTCGGGAAGAAGCCTTGAAACTTCTTCTGAAAGAAGATCTTCTGGCGCTTGGCACTGCTGCCGATACCATACGTCGTAGTTACCATCCGGATAATCGTGTAACCTTTGTTGTCGATCGCAACGTAAACTACACCAATATCTGTGAATCCAAATGTGCATTCTGCGCTTTTTACCGGGACAAATCCTCGGCTGATGCATACGTGCTGTCCAGTGAAGAAATTTACGGCAAGATTGCAGAACTTGTGGAGCAGGGGGGCACACAGCTTCTCATGCAGGGAGGGCTCAATGCCGAATTGGGCATTGAATTCTTCGAGGAGCTCTTTCGGGGCATAAAGCAGCGCTTTCCCACGCTGCAGAACCACTCCCTTTCACCTGCCGAGGTTTCCTGTATCGCCGGCACATCCGGCCTCTCCCTGGAAGAAACTCTGGCCCGGCTGAAGCAGGCCGGCCTTGATTCGATTCCTGGCGGCGGAGCTGAAATTCTGGTGGATGAGGTGCGATCCAGCATCTCCCCTAACAAAATCGGGTGGCGCCGGTGGAGTGAGGTCATGCTCGGAGCGGCCGCACTGGGGATGCCTACCACCGCCACGATGATGTTCGGCAGCAGTGAAAAAGCTGAGGACATCGTGGAACACATTTTCCGCATCAGGGAGCTGCAGGATGCGGGCGGGTCATTTACTGCCTTCATTCCCTGGACCTATCAACCAGGAAACACTGAATTAGGCGGCACTACGGCAACCGGCGTGGAATATCTCAGGGTGCTGGCACTGTCACGAATTGTGTTGGATAACATCCCTAACATCCAGGCCAGCTGGGTGACCCAAGGGGATAAGATGGCCCAGGTGGCCCTGTTTTTCGGGGCTAATGACCTGGGAGGCACCATGCTGGAAGAAAATGTGGTGGCTGCGGCAGGATGCAGCTTCCGCATGTCGCAGGAAGAAATGATATCCCTTATCCGCCGTGCCGGTTTCCGGGCGGCTCAACGTACCACTACCTACTGCATTATCAGGGAGTTTTCAGTTTGAAGGACCATACACAGCAGGCAGGAACCTGCGAAATAATAACCGGGCAAGACAGGCTGGCCGAAGTTGCTGCAGTAATCGGCAATGAACGGGAAGTTGCTGTTGATCTTGAAATGGACTCATTGCACCACTATCAGGAGAAAGTCTGCCTGATGCAGATATCAACCCGCACCGAAAGCTGGCTGATTGATCCGCTGGCGGTCAAGGATATGTCTCCTCTAACTGCAACACTGGGAAACCCCGAGATCCGGATTGTGATGCATGGTGCGGATTACGACATCCGCTCCCTGCACAGGGATTTCGGCATTGAAGTCATCAACATGTTCGATACCATGATTGCTTCCCGTCTGCTGGGGCTTACGGAGTTCGGTCTGGCAGCCTTGCTGAAAGCGCGCTTTGGCATCGAGCTGGACAAGAAATATCAGAAGGCGGACTGGAGCAAGCGGCCGCTGAGTGCTGAAATGTGTGCCTATGCCATGGCTGATACAGCCAACCTGCTCCCGCTGTACGACCAGCTCCGTGCCGAACTGGCCGAGAAGGGGCGTATCAGCTGGCTTGAGGAGGAGTGCCGCCTGGTGTGCCAGGCACGGGTAAGCGATAAGGAAGGGCCGCTGTTCCTGTCGTGCAAGGGGGCCGCCAAACTGAAGGGGCGCAACCTTGCCATTCTTGAAAACTTGCTGCAGCTGCGTGATGTCCAGGCGCGGGAACTTGACAGGCCGGCTTTCAAGGTCATTTCAGCGGAAACGCTTGTGGAGGTGGCGGAAAAAAGGCCCCGCACCCTGGGAGACCTTGCCGGGATCAAGGGGATGACTCCTGGTCAGATCCACCGATATGCAGCACAGATATTTGCTGCTATCGCCGCAGCTCTTGCTCTGCCGGAATCTGAATTGCCGCGTTTTCCTCGTCAGTTGCGGGAAGAACCGAGCAACGGTGCTAAAGAGCGACTCAAACGGATGAAAGCATGGCGGCAGGACCGCAGTAGAGAGTTGGGTCTGGAACCGGGCGTGACCGCTCCCAACTGGCTTTTGGAAGCTATCGCAGATGCAAATCCCACCACTGTTGCCGGGCTGGATACCATTGCCGGCATGCGGGAGTGGCAAAAGAAGCTGTTCGGCCTGGAATTGCTGGCGGAAATAGCGGCTGCATAAGCAAAGGAGCGAAAATGGTACAGGTATACCTCAGCAGGGCTATGCCGAATAACTGTCATCAATTCCGTTCTGTCAGCCCGATTCATAATATCCATTTCACATATAGTTCCTCTTTCTCCCCTGATACAGCCCCCCCACCAGGTGGTTCGGTGAATTTCTGCATTACAATGCAGCATTCAGGCTTGCAGTGAACCAGCGCGGATTTACACTCATAGAAATTGTCGTGGTGTTGGCAATTGTCGGCATGGTAATGATGCTGGTCATTCCGCGCCTGCCTTCCACAGAAAGTGAAAACCTGAAGAGCTCGGCGCGAGGCCTGGCAGCAGCTCTGCGTTATGTGCAGGATCGTGCTGCAACCGGTCAGGCGGGTTATTTTGTGCGGTTGGAGCCCGGGACGGACAAGGTGGCAATCTTACAGACAGCAGCTGACGGCGCCGAAAAAGAGCCGGATGATCCTCTGCTGCGGAAACCGCCGATCAGGGAAGGCATCCAGGTGGCGGACGTGGTGGTTCCCCGGCTGGGGACCGTCACCGAAGAAAAAGTGCGCATCGATGTGCTCAGCAGTGGTCTGCGCGAGTTTGTTGCAATTCATCTGCGCAGCGATAGTGGTAATTTCTGGACCGTGATGGCATTTCCAAACGGTAAAGTAAAAGTTTACGACGGTTATCAGAAAGAGTGGCTATGATGCTGTCACCATCCAAGGGCTTTACCCTGCTGGAAGTAATGATAGCTCTGGCCATCATGGCAGGTGTCGTTTTAACCGTACTTACATCGGTCAACTATCACCTGTCGATTATTTCCGCTGAACGGGATAACACTGCTCTGACTCTCCTGGCGAGGGCAAAGATCACCGAGCTCGAACAGGGGGCGCTTCAGGAAAAAAGTGAAGGCACTTTAGCCCCCATGCACCCTGAATTCACCTGGAAGTCAGAACTGCTGCCCACCCAGCTGCCGGCACTGAAGAAGCTGGTACTTCGGGTACAACGGACCGGAGACAAGCGGGAGGTGGCCCTTGTGCGATACATCGTTCCCAAATAGCCGGGGCCGCTGGCTCTGTCAGCATGGCGGGTATGGACCGAATGCCGGTTTCACCCTTCTGGAACTGCTGATCGCTCTCGTACTGCTGGCCATTCTGACAACCGCCCTCTACAGCAGTTATTTTGCGGTAATGGCGGCTCGCGAGAGGGCCGGAGAAGGGATGGAGGCACGTCGAGAGCTTGGTTCTACACTTGACCGCATGAGACAGCAGATCAATGCGGCGCAGTTTTCAACTGGTGACAAGCGCCTGCATTTTGTAGTAGAAGACCGGGATATTTTCGGGGCTCCCTCCTCCACCCTGGAGCTGACCACCCTGGCGGAGCCATCGCAACTGACCCGTCCCGAGTCGGGCGTGATCAATTCCCGTTACCACATAGTCGAACGGGACAAGCGGCGCATCTTGACGAGCAAGGACCAGGACATACTTTTTGAAACCGATACAGCACCCGAGTATCCCCAGATGGAACGCATCACCGGTTTTCTGGTGGAGTGCTACGACGGTTCCAAGTGGGTCAGGAGCTGGGATACAGCCCTGAACCTCAAGCTCCCCCAGCAGGTGCGCATCACCGTGCAGGTTGAAGAGGATGGCAGGCCAGTGGAATTCTCAACCCTGGCAGTTCCCCGGGTGAAGATACAATGATACGGCATGCAAGAGGGGAAAAGGGGTTTGCCCTGGTGCTGACCCTGGTGATAACTGCTCTGATGGTAGCGGTGACCAGCGATCTTGTGTACCAGGCCTACGTGGATATCTCACTCAGCCGGGGATTTCGTGATGGACAGCAGGCATCCTTGCTGGCAGAGTCCGGTGTCATCGGTGGTACGAAACTGCTGCAGCTTGCTTTGTCAAATCAGGAATACAGCTCGCTTTCCGATGCCTGGGCCGCTCCTCAGAAAATGGATGATGAAACAGGCACCATTGAGGTTTCAATCAGTGATGAAAGCGGTAAGATAAATCTGAATGGACTCATTTCGCCCAACGGAGAATTCGAACCCTTTACCCTTTCTGCCTTGAAAAGATTGGGAGCACGGTTGGAGATTCCCGATGAAGCCTGGAGTGCCCTGGCTGACTGGTTGGACAGCAATGACCAGACACGTTCCGGGGGAGCGGAGACTCCTTACTACGCCGCCCTGAAAATACCTTACAAGGCCCGCAATGGTGCTTTGGTCAGTGTTGCAGAGCTAACTTTGATCAAAGGATTTACTCCGGCCCTGGTCGCAAAGTTGCGCCCCTTTGTGACCACCCATGCGGGTCAGCCTAATGCGCCCTTTTCACAGGTTAACATCAACACCGCGCCCAAAGAGGTCATCGCCGCCCTGGATGAACGCATTGATGATCGTCTTGCCGAAAGGATCATGGAGGAGCGGCGCCTGAATCCTTTCAAAAACACCGGAGAACTTTCGCGCGTCCCCGGATTTGATACCATCGCAACCGGTCTTTCGGGGAGAATCAACGTCAAAGGGAACCTTTTCAGGATTGTTTCTCTGGCTCGTGTCAAGGAATCTGGTCGTAAAGTGGATGTGGTGGTACGGCAGTCGGGAACTACCCAGGATGTACTGTCATGGCAGGAGTACTAGAAACAAGTTCGGATGGTGCGGCATGAATCACATCTTGATTAACAAAAGGCCAACTCAATGGAATATCTGATACTACAGGTGGAAGAGCAGCGGGTGGACGCCGTCCGGTTTACCGCCTCGGGACGGACAATGGCGCTGGCCGGTGCTACGTCATTCGAGCTGGGTGATGAGCAGGATTTGGCCGCTGTTGCCAGACGCATCGCAGCGGACCTCAAGGGATCGCCGCGCATCGTGCTCTGTCTGCCGCCGGAGATGTTTGCACAACGCATGATCGAGCTTCCCCTCACCGATCTGCGCAAGGTGCGTGAAATATTGCCGGTACAGATGCAGGGAGAGATTGCGCTGCAGCCGGAGGAGGCTGTCTTCGATGTACTACCTTCTACGGAAGGGAAATTCCTGGCTCTCTGGGCCCGGCACACCGACCTTGCCGGAATCCTGACTACCTTCACTGAGGCGCGGCTGGAACCGCAGATAATCACTTCTGCACTGTTCGCATGGAGTGATCTCCCCGGCCTGAGCGATTCCTGCGTCGTCTCGGACGGGAGTGCCCTGGCTGTCTTCTCATCAGGCAGGCCGGTTTTCATGCGGGCATTCGGTGCTGGTGAGCTCCATCAATTGACGGCGACATTGTCGGCTCTGGAACTTTCCTCCATGCCGCTTCCTTCGCAGCTGGTGTTTTTCGGCCACCAGGCAGACAGTCTGGCAGCGGCAAACTCCTCTCGTCCCAGCGAACGTTTGGAGCTGCCAGAGTATCTTTCCACCACCATGCGGTCTGATAACAACTTTCAGCAACTGGCCGGCCTGTATGCCGTAGCCACAGCATGCCACAAGGGCACCTTGCCGGACTTCAGGCGTGGTGATCTGGCCTGGACCGCCGGGGATGTCCGGCTGCGCAGAAAGCTGATGCTGAGCTGTGCCCTTGCTGTTGTGCTGGTACTGCTTCTTTTTGCCTACAAAGGTATCCAGTACCGTCAGGCAAAGATGGACCTGGCCTCCCTGAACACTTCGATTAGCTCGATATATCGGGAAATCTTCCCGACCCGTGCGAAGGCAGTTGATGAACTGGCCGAAGTAAAGGGGGAGATCAAGAAGCTCTCCGGCATGGACTCCACCAGCGGATTCCTTGATGTCCTCAAGCAGCTGGCCGAAGCCAAGGGTGCCACCATCAACGGCCTGTACGAAGCCGAGATGGAAGGGAAAACCGTGAGGATCAAGGGGGATGCCCGCTCCGCCCAGGCGGTCAACGAATATAAGACAGCCCTTGCACCGCTGATGGCGACTATTGAAATGGGTGAAGTCAAGGGGCGTGCCGACGGAACGGTAAGCTTCAGCATGAGCGGCACCCTCAGGGAGGTAAAGCGATGAGAATCCTTGAACAGGCCCTTGATGTCTGGAGAGATCTTGACAGCCGCTCACGGCTGTGGGCAGGCTATGCCCTGATTGCCGCACTGGTCTGCGTGCTCGGCTGGAGCGCATTGGCTGCGAAAACCGCCGAGCTGGAGCGCAGGCGGCACGCACGCGAGATGGTATTGAAAGAGCTGCTGCCGCTCAGAGCAGCCTATCAGGCAGCCCGGCAGTCGGCAGACATGATGAGAGGGCGGCTCGCTTCTGTGCGCCCCGATGATTCACCGGCCAAACTGATCGAGGAGATTGGCATTCGGGGCAAGGGAATCAAGATCGCTCCGGCAAAGGGTGAGCAACGGGGCACCATGGTGGAAGATGCCGCCGACGTGCGTATCGACGGGCTCACGGTCAATGAAGCCCTCAATCTGGTGTACCGCCTTGAAAAAGGAAGCCGTCCGGTTGTACTGAAAAAAGCCAACCTCCGAACCCGCTTCGACGACCCGTCCCGCTGTGATCTTGGGGTGACCATAGCACTGCTCAAACCAGCTCCGGGGGCAGCACCAAAATGATGACCAAGCGGCGTTTTCTTCGCGGTCTCGGCCTGGCAGTGGCCGCGCTGTTCCTCTTCATTGTCTTGCTCTATGCCTTATTCCCCGTTGCACCGCTGAATAATGCAATCGCTCTGAAACTGGCCGAACAGGGGCTGACAATTGCACCGGAAGCCAGCAAGACGATACTTCCCGGCGTGGTCTGGAGTGAAGCGGCCCTCTCCTCGGCACAAGGCCCTCTGCTGGCCTTTGACAGGTTGAAGGTGCAGCCGCAGCTTGCCCCACTGCTGCTGGGGCGCATGAAGGTTGCAGCCGATCTTGCTCTTGCAGGCGGAGAGATGAACCTTCTTTATGGCCTGAACGGCAGCCAGGCACTAGCACTGCAGGCCGATAAAATTGAACTGGCAAAAGTTCCTTTTTTCAAGACTGTCCTGGGTGCCACGGCGGGTGGTCTTCTCTGGAGCGAGGGGACTGTACGGAGAACAGCCCAGGGGCTCAACGGCGAACTGAAGCTGGAAGTAAAGCAACTACAGTACAGCGGTGTCAAGATGGGTGCTTTTGCCTTACCTGACGCGGCCAACCTGCGTACCCAGGGAATGGTTCGCATCAGCGGAGGGCGCGCCCGTCTGGAGAGCTTCACCCTGCAGGGAGAGGGCATCTACATGCGTCTCTCTGGAGACCTGCCCAACGGTCCACAGATTACCTCCATGCCTCTTGACCTCACCCTTGAAATCATGCCGAAACCGGAATTCATGGAACGCCAGAAGCTGGTTTTTCTGTTGCTGGCGAAATTCATGATCTCGCCCGGAGTATACCGGGTACCGATCCGCGGAACATTGCTGAAGCCGGTTATCCTCTGACCATTCCAGCAAGTTAGAAATTCTCCGCCTGAAGATTTCCAATATAAAAAAGTGGGCCTTTCTGATTTTTTTATTTTTTCCAGAGGAAATTTGTGCTTTTAATGAGAGAGGAAGTGCAGGTATTTCAGGAACTGGAGAAGACATATGGCGCTGAAACTTGGTGAATTGCTGATAAAAGAGGGACTGTTGACCAATGAACAGCTTGAGGAAGCTCTCAAATGCCAGGTCATCTTCGGCATCAAACTGGGCAGCAGCCTGATTGAACTCGGCATGATCGACGAGAAGAATCTTGTACGGTTGCTCAGCAAGAAGCTGGGCGTACCTGCCGCCACGCATAAAGATTTACAGGAAGTATCCTTTAGTACCTACAGCCTTCTTCCTGCAGCGGTGGCTGAAAAATATCGTGTCATACCTTTCAGGCATGAGAATAAGCGTCTCAGCGTCGCAATGTCTGACCCCACTGATTTCAAAGCTATCGACGAACTCGCCTTTATAACCGGAAACATTATCCAGCCCTTCATTGCGCCGGATATGCATATTGCCTTTGCCCTGGAAAAATATTACCAAATCGCTCGTGACATGCGCTATCTCAGGGTGGGGGGAGGCGGGTTCAAGCGCCAGATAACCCCAAATGTAAACCTCCCCCCGAAAGCTGTCAAAGCGCCGCCAGTGCCGGAAAAAATTTCGGTGGCCTATGAAAAGGAAGATGGTGAGCTGCTGAATATCGAAATACCGGCAGAATTCGAAGGGTTTGGAAATCTGCCCGATCTGCCTGACGAACCCGACACACCCCAGGCACAGCTCGGCAGGTACACCATTGACCAGCTCTCCCTTGATTTTGCTGCAGCCCGTGAGCGCAACGAAGTCGCCGATGTCTTCATAAAATACCTCGGACAGGACTTCGAGAAAGGGGCGCTGTTCATCATCCGCGGCAAGATGGCAGTCGGGTGGCGGGCCATTGTCAAGGGAACCAATGTGGACAGATTCGAGGAGCTGACCATTGAACTCGCCGTCCCCTCCGTGTTGCACAATGTCATCAAGGAAGGACGATTCTGCATGGGGCCTGTGAGCGCCATCCCCGGTAACCGCCCCATAGCCGCTGCGCTGCAGCTGTCATCAGGGGACACCCTGCTGGCGATCCCGGTAATCATGGTCAACAAGATCGTCGCCATCGTGCTCGTATCGGCCGAAGCAGCAGCCCTCGGACAGAAGCTGCAGGAACTGCAGAAGCTGGTCTACAAGGCTTCTCTGGCATTTGAGATGCTGATCATCAGGAACAAGATTTTGATGACGTGACGTCTGTTTTCATATCTGGTTTACTAAAATCCCCTGTGACGGCTGTGCTGTTGCAGGGGATTTTTTTTGTTGTCAGGTGGGACGAGGAAATCAGGGCGGGGCAACCCCGAATAAGCAGGGCGGGGGAACCCCGCCCCTACGGGAATTAAACAAAAATCATTTTAATGGACTTATTTTGTCGCGAGGGTGTGATAATGTGCGCGGGACAGAGCAGGTGGTTTGGAGGTCCGCATGAAGCATGATCCAGACGTTCATCGTCGACGTTCATTTCGCTTGCGCGGATATGACTATTCCGCAGCCGGGGCGTATTTCGTGACCCTATGCGTTTATGGTCGGGAATGTCTTTTAGGCGACATAAGAAACAGCGAGATGGTTTTGAATGATGCCGGGAACGCTGTTAGAGAATGGTGGCAAGGGGTCTCCGATCATTTTGTAAACGTACATCTCGATGAATTTATGATCATGCCAAACCATTTTCATGGAATCGTTGTAATAACCGACGCGGGGACGGAGATAACCCGCCCATTATTGAAAAACGATGAAACGGCCGGTATTACCCCAGATTCACCAGAATACGTAGGGGCGGGGTCCCCCCGCCCGCTTTTGAATTCAACAAATATGAACCGAGGCGGGGCAATCCTAATGAACCAGGGCGGGGAGACCCCGCCCCTACCGACCCTTGGGCAGATCATCGGGTATTTCAAATACCAATCGACCAAGCAGACCAACCAGATGCGCGGAAATCCCGGTTGTCCGGTGTGGCAGCGCAACTATTACGAAAGAGTCATCCGCGACGAACGGGAACTGGATGCTGCGCGGAAATATATCCTAGAAAACCCGATCAAATGGGACCTGGACCGGGAGAACCCAACAAACGTACCACGCCCATAAACACAACACCGTAGGGGCGGGGTCTCCCCGCCCTGTTTTGGGTCCACCGCCCGATTTGGAGGGTCATGTTTTCGAAAAATAAGCGCTACATCTGTCTGGATGTTGAAACGACGGGCCTCTCCCCCCATCGTGGCGACAGAGTGATCGAGTTGGCCGCAATCATGGTGGAGCGGGATGGCGTTGTTGATGAGTTCACCACGCTGATCGATGTGGAATGCCGGATACATCGGGACGCCGAACGGGTCCACGGGATCAGCAGAGCAATGCTGGCGGGACATCCGAAGCCGGAAGAAGTCTGGCGCAGATTCAGGGAGTTTATCGGTACAGCGCCGCTGGTTGCCCACAATGCCCGCTTCGACCTCTCTTTCATCCGTCATGAACTGGGGCAATTGGGGTTGGAATTACAAAACCCGGAGATCTGCACCGTCAAGCTGTCCCGCAAGTTGTATCCGCATCTGTCCAGTCACCGGCTTGAATCAGTTGCACAGCACGTGCTGGGAGAGATACCTGCTGAGTGCCGCCTGCATCGGGCCTTGGATGATGCCAGATTGCTGGCGATGGTGTGGGTGGGGATGGGGATAAGCTTTCCCTAAGTAATGCGGGATAGCAAAGGAGGTCGAAATGATGTTTTGGGCAAAAACAACAGCGGATGGAAAACCTGGTATTGGTGTCTTCGAGCATATGGTCAATGTTGGATGTGTGGCTCGTTGTCTTGCCGAAACAGCACCGGAACTTCTAAGGCGACTCAACCTGCTGGCATCGATAGTCGGTGCACTTGCCGCACTCCACGATTTAGGTAAATTGTCGCCTGGCTTCCAGCGGAAATGTGAAGCATGGCTTGAGGAAAACAGTCTGACGATAACTGTCCGTAACGGCTGTTGGGATACCGGAACAGAATCGGATCATGGCAAGGTGTCACATGCAGCGATTCAAGATTTTCTTATTCAGCAAGGTGTTGCCAGAAGTTGTGCAAAATATGTGGCAGCAGCACTTGGCGGCCACCATGGCAGACTGAAATATCTCCCCAATGATCGGGGAATTCGCCCACCACTCATCAAACAGTCTTCTGAAAATTTAAGCGGCATTGAGTGGGACAAGGAACGCCACCAATGTGCCCAACAGGTTTGGGATTTTTTCAAACCTGAAGCCATTACCGATTCGCTCACCGGTGATTCACCAGCCATTTGGTGGCTTGCCGGTCTTACTTCTGTTGCTGATTGGATCGGCTCCGATGAACAGTTTTTTTCTGCTGTGCCGGATACTGTAGAACAAGATATTCCGGAAATTGCCCTCCAAGCCATTGAATCAATCGGCCTCATGCCACCGTCAATCACGCTTGATCTAACGTTTAAACAGTTATTCGGTTTTTCCCCCAACGAGATGCAGACACGAACGCTTGAGGCGGTAAACAGCCCAGGCGTTTACGTCATAGAAGCACCGATGGGCATGGGCAAGACCGAGGCGGCGCTTGGTGCAGCCTATCAACTATTGGCAGCAGGGAAGGCGCGGGGAATATATTTTGCCCTTCCCACCCAGGCGACGAGCAATCGCATTCACCTGCGTATGAACGACTTCCTGCAACGGATCTCCCCAGCAGTAGGCCCCGGCAGGCTTATTCACGGCGGTTCATGGTTGATGCAAGAGAATATGAATTTCAGGCCGGCAGCCAATGGGCGAAAGGAAAAATTTTCTGAAGACGCGCGAAACGGCAGAGATTGGTTCGCATCAGCAAAACGGGCTTTGCTGGCACCGTTCGGGGTAGGCACTGTCGATCAAGCCTTGCTTGGCGTTGTAGCCGCAAAGCATTTCTTTATCCGGCACTTTGCCCTGGCAGGCAAGGTGGTCATTCTCGATGAAGTTCACTCCTACGATCTTTATACCGGCACCCTGATAGATAAGCTCATTACGACGCTTGAAGGACTCGGTTGTACGGTGATTATCCTCTCTGCCACGCTGACCGGCAAACGCAGAGGACAGATTATTGAGAAATCGGGCAATGCATCGGAAGACGCGGAACAGCCTTACCCGCTTATATCTGGGCGGATGGAAGGAACACCATTTGCTCCGATTGGTGCGGCAGCGCCGGAGTCTCGGAAAGTAACAGTGGAGTTTATAAACTCTGAAAAAGCGATGCATGAAGCGCTCGCAGTTGCCCGAAGTGGCGGGACGATACTCTGGATTTGCAATACTGTGGGTGTGGCGCAGAAGCAGTTGCGACGGTTTCAGGAGCTTGTTCAAGGTGAATTCCCCCTTGGATTGCTGCATTCCCGTTTTCCATTCTGGCGTCGTGAAGAGTTGGAAACCGAGTGGATGGGACGATTTGGTAAGGAAAGCTCGACCAGATGCGGTTCAATCCTTGTTTCCACCCAGGTTGTGGAACAGAGCGTTGATCTTGATACCGATCTTCTGATTACTGAGCTTGCTCCAACCGATATGTTGCTGCAACGACTCGGACGTCTCTGGCGGCATGATAGAGGTAAAAGGCCGGTGGATGTCCCGCGCATCTGCATTATTGAGGAGACTATACCACTTGACGAATTTCGACAATTAACTCCTGAAAAAATAAAGAAAAACTTTGGTAATAAGTCCTTTGTTTATGACCCATACATTCTGTTGCGTTCTCTTGAAGTTTGGCAGGCGCAGTCAAAAGTGGCTGTGCCAGCTCAGATACGTTCGCTTATTGAGGAAACGTACACTGATCGGGATGATGAGCCGGAGTCATGGCAAAAGCTATTTGATGAGGTATATGGCAAAACTTTAGTGTATCGGCAGAGAGCTCTGTCAACCAGCAACATTTGGCAGGCTGCTCTTGATGACCATGAAGGTGTCCAGACCAGGTTGAATGAGCTGCAAACGGTAACTATGGTGCTTTGCCGGGTTATTGCCGAGCATTCGGTAACATTTGTTGACACCACGACAGTTGAACTCGGCGGAGAGCAGTTCCGTTTTGCCACGGCAAAGGCAATCCATAAGAATCTGGTCAAGGTTCCATTGCATCATTTTGAACGGGTGCAGTCGTGTCCTGAGTTTGAAGAATACATCTACGAGACCCAGTGTGCCGGGATTGTTAATGCTGATGGCTCGGTGTCAGTCAAAGGACTGAAGGAAGGAGTCAGGGTGTTCTATTCAGATGATTTGGGGTTGCTTGTTGAGAAAACTTCAGGAAAGGAGGAAGTATGAACGTTGCCTTTGACCAGTGGATACCGGTTGTCGATCCTGCTGGTAAACGAGAGCTGGCAAGTCTGAGCAGCGTACTTGCCGAAGGGGAGAAATACGCCGATCTGGCGGTAAGGCCGCATGAGCGGGTTGCCCTTATGCGACTGTTTCTCTGTATTGCCCATGCTGCTCTGGATGGGCCGAAGAATTATGATGAATGGTGCGAGGTGCCGAAAAAACTGCCGGGGGCGGCGCGGAAGTATTTGGAGGAGTGGAAGGATTCTTTTGAGTTGTTCCACCCGACAAAGCCATGGTTGCAGGTGGCGGAGTTATTTGGGGATAAAACTTCTCCTGTGGCTCTTTTGGATTTTGAGTTGGCAACTGGCAATAATTCGACGCTTTTTGACCATGATGGCCTACGCGAACATCGAAATATTGAGCCATATAGGCTTGCGCTTAACTTAATAACCTTTCTGAACTTTTCACCTGGTGGCGGCTCGCCCGTTGCTCAATGGAAGACTACAAAAACAAATCAAGTAGGTAATCCTGATGCCCCTTGTTTGTCTCAATCAATGGCGCACTGCCTATTACGTGGAAAATCCGTTGCAGAGACCATTTACTTAAACCTGCCAACATATGAAATGCTTGGTGAAGCTTACAAGAGGTTTGAAATCACCAAAGAGGATGAGTACGAATATTCTCATATCGCATTTGGCAGACCGGTTTGGGAAGACTTTCCATTGACTCCGGACTATGGGCAAGATGGTGTGATAAACGCATCCAGAACGTACTTAGGGCGTTTGGTGCCAATTTCTCGCTGGATACGCTTTGTTCATGATTCAGATCGCATGTACTGCTGTAATGGATTTAAGTACGACACTTACAAAGATGGTTTTGCAGCAGAGCCGACAGCAGCGGTTCGAGTTGTTACATCAAAGGATAAAAAAGGAAATGAACTAAAAGAACGGCGAGTTGTTAAAGCCGATCCAACCAAAGCGTTATGGAGAGAGTTGACTGCACTTTTTGTAAAAAGAACAGCAGAAGGGCTTGGCGGGGCATTTGCTATGCAAAATGCACCTTATGACAAGGAGTTTGACTTTCATATCTGTGCGATTACTCGCGATCAAGCATCCATGGACATTGCTTTGGAATCAGTTTTTCATATCTCACCAATGTTTCAAGCAAATGTAGCAAATTATCAGGAAGAAGTTCAATTGGCTGAAAGGCACTCACGAAAACTTGGTTGGGCAATTGAAACATATCGCAGAGAAATTGATGGTGGATGGGAAGGGCGGCTTAAGGGGGCTGGAGCTAGTAAAGGAGAGTTGAAAATAAAGCTCTTCTCTATCGCAACCATCCATTTCTGGACAACAGTAGAAAAGAACCTCCAGCTCCTCTTCTCTCATATCGACGCAATAGGCACTGACGATGCCATCCCCACCCGTGACGTTTGGCGGAAAATGCTGTTTGCTGCCGCCTGCGATGCCTATCGTGTAGCCTGCGGCCAGGAGACCTCCCGCCAAATTAAGGCTTTTGCCAAAGGCTTGCAGAAACTGACTTCAACAAAAGATGAACCGGAAGATACCAACGAAACCAAGGAGGAGGTTGTATGAGCAGGCTTCTTGAACGACTCCGCAAGTGTCAGGATGACCGGGGAATGATGGCTAACCTCCGGTGCATACTTGTGGCCAACAAAAAACACCGAGCCTGGCCAGCGTTAAACCGGCTTGACGTGGCGATTGACAAGGAAATTCCGGCATTCATCGCCGGACTCTTTGCCTCTCATCCCGAAGGTGATTCAAGTTCAATTTCAAACTTCGGAGAGACCTGCAAGCGGATTGAAAAGGCACGAGGCGAGGAGACATCCGATTTCAGCAGTAATGCTGAAGGTACCAGGAAAAAGAATCTAACCTCAACTGAACGGCGTTTTCAGCATCTCCTGGCTGCAAACAAAGGTGAAATTCAGGATCGAGTAAAGAGAATGGTTCTTATGGCCAAGTCTCAAGGGGTGGCGGTCAATTATGCGAAACTGCTTCATGACTTGGAATATTGGGGAGACCGCACCAAAACCGAATGGGCTGCCTCATTCTGGACACCGGGCACGGAGCCTGTTGACGAGGAGGGCGTATGAACTGGCTTGCCAGATTGGAAGTAGATTCAGAAACAGCCCGAGTGGAGCGAATTTTCGACAGTTACGCCTGGCATAAGAAGATATGGGACTGTTTCCCAAATATGCCGGATTCAGAACGTACTTTTCTGACCAGGATTGATCCGCTTGAAGGTGCACTCAGGGTGTGGGTTCTTGCCGACACCAAACCGATTTGCCCGCAATGGTGCCCAACAGAAGGCTTTGCACTTAACTGCATATCACCAACGTTTTTATCACATCGTCATTATGCCTTTGATGTGCGCACCAATCCCGTTAAGTCCCTTGTTCAGCGTGATGCCAACGGCCAGCCACTGCTCAAGGCTAACGGCAAACGAAAATCAGGCAAGCGAGTTGCCCTGATAAATCCAGACGAATTGCGGGCTTGGCTGATTCGTAAAGGGGATGTTCGATGCCAGGATAAAGACACTGGCAAAGATGTACCTGGTGGATTTCGCATTGTTGAAGAGATGCCACTGGAAATCAGCCCGATGATAGAAAGCCACTTTCGGAAAAATGGAGAGAGTGCGTATCACGGTGGCGTTCAGTTTCGCGGAACTTTGGAAGTCACGGACCGGGAGCATTTTATAAAAACCTATCAATCAGGCATGGGTAGCGCCAAAGGTTTCGGTTTTGGCCTTTTACTGCTTGCTCCGATCAATTTGTAATTATTTGAAATATACCAAAAGGAGATCTTACCAATGAAACATCTGGAACTGCACATCATTCAATCCGTACCGGTAGCCTGTCTCAACCGTGATGACCTCAATTCACCAAAGACCGCCGTGTTTGGCGGTGTCCAGCGGGCTCGGGTTTCCAGCCAATCGTGGAAGCGGGCTATTCGGGAGATGGCAAAAGACATATCACCGGAGCAATTCAAAGGGGAGCGCACACGCCTGATGTACGAACCATTGGTTAAGGAAATGACCGCCGCAGGTCTTTCGACAGCCGATGCAGACGAAGGTGCAAAGAAGATCATTGATGCGCTGGTAAAGCTTGATCCGAAATCCAAAGATAAGGTTAAAGCCACGACGCTCTATTTCATGTCTCCAATGGAGTTGGAAACGATTGCCAAGAGCTATGCGGAAACAAAGGACGCAAAGAAAGCCCTGAAAGCCATTGATGCTAAATCGCTGAAAGATGCCGCTGATATATCCGTGTTTGGTCGCATGGTCGCCAATGATCACTCCTTGACGGTCGAAGCAGCTTCCATGTTCTCCCACGCTCTGTCTACGCACAAGGTTGATAACGAAATCGACTTTTTCTCTGCTGTTGACGACCTGCAGCCCAAGGAAGAATCCGGCGCTGGTATGACAAGTACCCTTGAGTTTAATTCCGCTACCTACTATCGCTTTGCCGCGCTTAACTTAGACATGCTTGCCGATGCGGACCATCTTGGTGCTCTGAGCAATGAAGAGCGTCAAAGCGTGGTGCGCACTTTCGTGGAGGCTACTATTAAAGCGATTCCCAGTGCCCGCAAAAACACCATGAACGGCAACACGCTTCCTGCTTATGTGCTAGGCGTGGTGAGGGAAAAAGGGCATCCGGTTCAGCTTGTGAACGCCTTTGAAACTGCTGTTCGGCCAACGCAGGGGTATGCTGTAAAGTCGATTGAGTTCATGAAATCAGAGTATGCAAAATTGAAAGATATCTGGGGCATTGAGGCAGTTTTTGAAAAAGCGATTCCTGATGTCGGGCTAAAGGCATTTCTTGACGAGGTGGTGGAACATGTCATCTGAAAAATCCTTTCTGGCCCTGCGGCTGGAAGGGCCGCTTCAGTCGTGGGGATTCGACAGTCAGTATAACCGGAGAAATACCGGCTTGATGCCGACCAAAAGCGCGATAGCCGGAATGTGTTGTGCAGCCCTTGGTTACCCTCGTGGAAGCGAGAGGGAAAAAACATTTCTGGCCTTATTTGCAACGCTGCGGATGACTGCCATTGCCATCCCTCGAAATGGCATAAAAAAGGAGTTGCCGGTGCGACGGTTGCAGGATTATCACACCGTTGGCGGGGGCTATAATCCAAATGATCAGAATGAACGGGGAAGCATAACGGTTTCTGCCGAGAATGGAAAACCGCGAGCAAAAAATGGTCAATCACTTGCCGTTCTAACCCATCGTCAATATCTGACAGATGCATCTTTCGGTGTTCTGCTGGAGGGTGAGATACCATTGCTCAAACAGATTACCGATGCTCTGGAAAACCCTGTCTGGGGTGTCTGGCTGGGACGTAAGGCTTGTATTCCGACAGCGCCGGTTTTAGCTGGTTTAAGGAATCATCATGATGAAGCAATGCGTCTACTTATTGGTGAAAAATCGATTGAATCGTTTACTCGTCAGGAAGAAGTGGAAAATTTTGTCGACGGGCGAGACAGCCTTCCAGATATGCCGGTATCGTTCGCGTCGGAGAGAAGATTGTTTTCACCGAGAAGGGTACGAACAAGGCAGGCAGGAGAAGTGGTTTGATGCTGGTCCGGCGGGTGTGAATGCAAAATCATGTGAAACCGGGCGGGGAGACCCCGCCCCTACGTCCGCCGGATGTTAAACCAAGGGTGGGGGCAAATTGCCATCTCTCTTCCTGGGATTTGTACAGATTGTACCTACCTTTGGGAAGATCAGTTGTCGACAGATTGACGACAACTTGTGCCACCGGCCGTGACATAATCGGTTGCCAATTAATAAACGCGGCTGCACTCAACCCCGTGACATTTTGTCACGGGTTGCTGAGTGCTTTGAAGTGCCCGGAAAAATCGGACAGCTGAAGACGAGCGTGCCTGATGGGAAAAGAAAGCAAGAATTACCGAACCAGTATTCTATAAACGCTCAGTCTTGCAAAACTTTGACATCAAGAGAGGCGTAATGACCACACCAATCCTCCCCCCATTGAAACCGCTGCCTATCAAGGACCGTATTTCCGTGCTTTATATTGAAAAGGGCAATCTGGATGTCATTGATGGCGCCTTCGTCGTTGTTGACGTTACCGGTGTTCGTACCCACATTCCCATCGGAACGGTGGCCTGTCTGATGCTGGAGCCAGGTACGCGGGTGTCCCATTCGGCCGTTGTGCTGGCGGGCCGGGTAGGGTGCCTGCTGGTCTGGATCGGTGAGGCGGGGGTGCGTTTGTATGCGGCCGGTCAGCCGGGCGGGGCGCGCTCGGACCGGCTGCTGTATCAGGCCAAGCTGGCCCTGGACGATACGGCGCGCCTGAAGGTGGTGCGCAAGATGTATGCGCTGCGTTTTAAGGAAGAGCCGCCGGAACGGCGTAGCGTGGAGCAGTTGCGCGGCATCGAGGGGGTGCGGGTACGCAAAATGTATGAACTGCTAGCACGGCAGCATGGCGTGGAGTGGCATCGCCGCAACTATGACCACACCACCTGGGAAAGCGGCGATATCCCCAACCGCTGCCTTTCTTCTGCTACCGCCTGTATCTACGGCATCTGCGAAGCGGCGATCCTTGCGGCGGGGTATGCTCCGGCCGTCGGGTTCATCCATACGGGCAAGCCCCAGTCTTTTGTGTATGACATTGCCGATATCTTCAAATTCGAAACCGTGGTGCCGGTGGCTTTTCGTATTGCCGGTAAAAATCCTCGGGATCCGGAGCGGGAGGTGCGCCTGGCATGTCGGGATGCTTTCCGTCAGAGCCACATTCTGGATAAGATCATTCCCATGATTGAAGAGGTGCTGGCTGCCGGAGGCCTTGAAGTGCCCAAAGCCCATGAGGAGGCGGTTGCTCCGGCAATACCCAACAAGGAGGGGATCGGCGATGCTGGTTATCGTGGTTGAGAATGTGCCGCCTCGCCTGCGCGGACGGTTGGGGTTATGGCTGGTTGAAGTACGGGCCGGCGTGTATGTAGGTGACGTCTCGCGACGGGTGCGGGCAATGATCTGGGATAATATTGAAGAAGGGCTTGGTGAAGGCAATGCTGTCATGGCCTGGAGTACTAATACCGAGTCGGGTTTCGATTTTATGACCTTGGGAGCTAACAGGCGTATCCCGGTGGAACTGGATGGTGTGAAGCTGGTGTCATTCCTGCCTCCGGATGAGCAGAAAAGGGGTGTTTCGCCTTTCTGAGTGTGAGGGGCAGATGCCTCTTTAATGTTGGTAGATTTTTAAATGCATGAAAACCTCAATTGTTTTGAGGAAGTAGAAGAAGTCTGTTCCCCGCAAGCGCGGGGATGAACCGAGAGAGCCCAGCAGTAAAACAGGCATCCTGCCCTGTTCCCCGCAAGCGCGGGGATGAACCGTTATTAATCCTGTTAATTAGGGGTTAGGTCGCCTGTTCCCCGCAAGCGCGGGGATGAACCGTCTTCGTTGTAGCCTTGGGCCTGGTCGACTTCCTGTTCCCCGCAAGCGCGGGGATGAACCGTAATGCAACCCACTGTTGGCCATAACTATCAGCTGTTCCCCGCAAGCGCGGGGATGAACCGGAGGTAATTATTAGAAGCATGGTTTTGACTACCTGTTCCCCGCAAGCGCGGGGATGAACCGAACATAAGCTCTAAGACCATGAGAAGCAGTTGCTGTTCCCCGCAAGCGCGGGGATGAACCGTTCTACAGCCCCCCATCCGTCTCTCAGGTCCTCTGTTCCCCGCAAGCGCGGGGATGAACCGGCCGAACGGTATGAGTTGAGGGCAAGCCGATGCTGTTCCCCGCAAGCGCGGGGATGAACCGGTAAATAGCTTTTCTCCATCACAATCATAAAGCTGTTCCCCGCAAGCGCGGGGATGAACCGCGAAACACGTTCGCCTGATCATCCCCGCCCGGCTGTTCCCCGCAAGCGCGGGGATGAACCGACTCCAGATAGGCCCTGATCGGACCATCACCACTGTTCCCCGCAAGCGCGGGGATGAACCGTATCTATTCCAAGGTGCCGATGATACTGGAAGCTGTTCCCCGCAAGCGCGGGGATGAACCGCAGAATAATTATTGTCGACTGGAACGGCCGGACTGTTCCCCGCAAGCGCGGGGATGAACCGCAGTTTCATTATCTGAGCGTACAGCCAGCAGTCTGTTCCCCGCAAGCGCGGGGATGAACCGTGCCAGTTGTCCAAAATCAGCAGCGGACGCATCTGTTCCCCGCAAGCGCGGGGATGAACCGTTGATTGTGTGATTTAAAATGGTCACTCTTGACTGTTCCCCGCAAGCGCGGGGATGAACCGAAATCTGTTCCGGTATCATATCTACGGGCATTCTGTTCCCCGCAAGCGCGGGGATGAACCGGCATGAAGGTTACACAGAAACTGGCGGCATTGCTGTTCCCCGCAAGCGCGGGGATGAACCGCCGATAGTTGTTTGTAGTGCCATATGTGCAATCTGTTCCCCGCAAGCGCGGGGATGAACCGAACTGTTCCTTTGCCCGGTACGCGGCTCCTAACTGTTCCCCGCAAGCGCGGGGATGAACCGATCTGGGAAATTATATAGCTAAGTTTGGCATTCTGTTCCCCGCAAGCGCGGGGATGAACCGCAGTCCGAAACCCACAATCATCTTGGTGACCACTG
The DNA here is from genome assembly GCF_018531195.1 of Pelotalea chapellei. Lineage (GTDB taxonomy): Bacteria > Desulfobacterota > Desulfuromonadia > Geobacterales > Pseudopelobacteraceae > Pelotalea > Pelotalea chapellei. Next base: position 248,558 of record NZ_JAHDYS010000002.1, read on the forward strand.
TTCCCCGCAAGCGCGGGGATGAACCGTTGTATGGTGAGCACCTTTTAAAACCTAATACCTGTTCCCCGCAAGCGCGGGGATGAACCGCCTCAGTATTTGAACTGCCGGCCAGCGAGCGCCTGTTCCCCGCAAGCGCGGGGATGAACCGGAACTGTACACCGGAGAAGCACCCACGCCGAGCTGTTCCCCGCAAGCGCGGGGATGAACCGGCTGATCTGCAAAGCCATCTGGAACGGCAACACTGTTCCCCGCAAGCGCGGGGATGAACCGCTCTGCCAATTCATGTTTATTGAACTTGTCCGCTGTTCCCCGCAAGCGCGGGGATGAACCGCCGGATCTGCTTCAATTCGGCGGCTTGCATGTCTGTTCCCCGCAAGCGCGGGGATGAACCGTTGGATATGTCCTGAAACGTCAGGAGCGACTCCTGTTCCCCGCAAGCGCGGGGATGAACCGCCGTGCCCGTTCTGCGGATGTAAACACCTGTACTGTTCCCCGCAAGCGCGGGGATGAACCGCTTGGTGCCCTGGTGGTCAAGTTCAAATCCATCTGTTCCCCGCAAGCGCGGGGATGAACCGGTCATTCCCTGGTTGCGTGCCTGCTTGTACATCTGTTCCCCGCAAGCGCGGGGATGAACCGCGGCTCTCCACACTTGGTACATTTCAGCGGAACTGTTCCCCGCAAGCGCGGGGATGAACCGCTGGTCATATCCACATTACGGCCATGCTTGACCTGTTCCCCGCAAGCGCGGGGATGAACCGGCGCTAGGGAACTGCCTGGCGGGGAGGGAGGGCTGTTCCCCGCAAGCGCGGGGATGAACCGCAAGACTTGCCGGTCTGGCTGGTCCATGTGTACTGTTCCCCGCAAGCGCGGGGATGAACCGGCTGACTGTTTGTGGGGCCGCAGCGGATCGGCCTGTTCCCCGCAAGCGCGGGGATGAACCGCTCACCATACCGGCAGGCGGGAGCATTGCATGCTGTTCCCCGCAAGCGCGGGGATGAACCGGTATTTGAGAAGCGTTACGACTCTCTGCAAAACTGTTCCCCGCAAGCGCGGGGATGAACCGCCCCAGATTAGGGGCTTTCTTTTTGACTATTCCTGTTCCCCGCAAGCGCGGGGATGAACCGTCCATGCTCGGATTCGCCGCGGGAGAGATCGACTGTTCCCCGCAAGCGCGGGGATGAACCGAGCGTTCGCAGAGAGTCAAACTGTCAATTGAGCTGTTCCCCGCAAGCGCGGGGATGAACCGGTTCGGGCGGCGCTATGACAAGCGATCTGCTTCTGTTCCCCGCAAGCGCGGGGATGAACCGGGCAAGGCACCACTGCGCCTTCCGCCAGATTCCTGTTCCCCGCAAGCGCGGGGATGAACCGTCTCCGCAGGGAACCGAGGATAGTTTATCAGCCTGTTCCCCGCAAGCGCGGGGATGAACCGAAGTAGGGAGGTAGGTCATGGGAGACGGAAACCTGTTCCCCGCAAGCGCGGGGATGAACCGAAGTAGGGAGGTAGGTCATGGGAGACGGAAACCTGTTCCCCGCAAGCGCGGGGATGAACCGCTCCTGCCGTGTCATACTTGGCAAGGGCCAGACTGTTCCCCGCAAGCGCGGGGATGAACCGGGGAAATGAAATGGATAGCGAGCCAATCAAATCTGTTCCCCGCAAGCGCGGGGATGAACCGTTCTGCGCGCCTGGTGGAAATTTCTGCCAGGGCTGTTCCCCGCAAGCGCGGGGATGAACCGGCCAATGGGAGAGCGTTGCAGCCGACCGCTACCTGTTCCCCGCAAGCGCGGGGATGAACCGTCGGCTGGTTTGCCTACGCTGGTTGCTATGACCTGTTCCCCGCAAGCGCGGGGATGAACCGGTTGGCCCCGAGGGTGTTCGTTCTGATGTGCTCTGTTCCCCGCAAGCGCGGGGATGAACCGATATCCGCCACGTTTTGGGTATGGGTAGCCATCTGTTCCCCGCAAGCGCGGGGATGAACCGTCAGGGCAGGTTTTGCCCTGCACGACAGCGGTCTGTTCCCCGCAAGCGCGGGGATGAACCGGCATGCTGTACCGCCTTATCGACTATGGCTCGCTGTTCCCCGCAAGCGCGGGGATGAACCGCTAAATGAGCACCAGCCCAACGGGATCGAGCCCTGTTCCCCGCAAGCGCGGGGATGAACCGATCAAAGAATCAAAGGCATATCGTGACCTACCCTGTTCCCCGCAAGCGCGGGGATGAACCGTTCTTCAATTAGTAAGCCCGTTTGACCCTGACCTGTTCCCCGCAAGCGCGGGGATGAACCGGCATGGTTCAAACTGCCTCCCCTGTTCCTAAACTGTTCCCCGCAAGCGCGGGGATGAACCGGCGTTCATGGGCGTAAATCCCGTTGGCGAATGCTGTTCCCCGCAAGCGCGGGGATGAACCGTTGATTGTGTGATTTAAAATGGTCACTCTTGACTGTTCCCCGCAAGCGCGGGGATGAACCGACTTGTCAATAACCGCTCCCTCTCTTTCTCCTCTGTTCCCCGCAAGCGCGGGGATGAACCGGGCTGGTTCCTTCCGAGAAAAGGGATCAAGCTCTGTTCCCCGCAAGCGCGGGGATGAACCGCTAAATTCAGTGTGCGCGATACCAGAGGCATGCTGTTCCCCGCAAGCGCGGGGATGAACCGATCGTCGGGCCGGCCACGGCTCCGATCTGCGCCTGTTCCCCGCAAGCGCGGGGATGAACCGCTGGCCGCACTACTGGCCCTGACCGTTGGGACCTGTTCCCCGCAAGCGCGGGGATGAACCGTTTGATTCGTCATAGTAAACGAATAAACAACACTGTTCCCCGCAAGCGCGGGGATGAACCGCTGGAAGATAAACTGACGGTAAAGGTGGTTTACTGTTCCCCGCAAGCGCGGGGATGAACCGAGGATCAATACACTCTGGCACTGCATCCATAGCTGTTCCCCGCAAGCGCGGGGATGAACCGGGGTACTGTTTACCGGGCCGAACAAATTGAACCTGTTCCCCGCAAGCGCGGGGATGAACCGAAATCGTTGAACGGGCGAACAAATGGATTGTTCTGTTCCCCGCAAGCGCGGGGATGAACCGGCATTAGAGCACAACGAGCAACTCGATGATTTCTGTTCCCCGCAAGCGCGGGGATGAACCGGTGGTTTAAATGTCCGATGAAATCGACCAGGCCTGTTCCCCGCAAGCGCGGCGGAGATATGATTTGCGGAATGGTGGTTGAAATTGCTGAATAAATTTACGGGCGGGATGGTGGATGAATACGTGGGCGTGCGAACCGGGAGTATATCCGGTTAAATCTGTGAGATGCGCGAATGAAAATGAAAATCCAAATTAAGCTGATCTCCGACATCCCGCGACCGTGCGACCACATGCGGTCGCCCCTGCGAATGCCGTACAGGCGTTATCACAACAACCCCAACACCCCTTTCAGGCTCTGCTCCACCGCCATCATTTCTTCTGCGGTGAGACTTGTCAGGGGGCCTTCACCGAAGCGGTCCTTGTCGAGCGCACGGGGCTGATCAACGACCACTTGGCACGGCTTGAGAAGGCGGTCGCGTGGTTCAATCATGATGCGCCAACGTTTGAAGGCGGGATAGACTTGTGTGGTAAGCGGCAGGATAACGACCATCGGCGTGCCGCTCTGTGTGAGGGCGTTGTCCTGAATAACCAAAACCGGTCGGATCTTGGAAATTTCGTGCCCCCGGCCCGGGTTAAGGTTGGCAGCCCATATCTCGCCGCGGCGCATTATTTCCACCACTTTTCAGTCGGCTTGGAGAACCGGGAACCGCCCGGTTTGCGTCCCTCGGCGATGTCCAGTGCTTCATCGCTGGTGACCATGCCTTCTTCGGCCATTTCAAGTGCAGCACTGCGGATGGAATCATCGGTATAAGCGGTATGGGCCTCGGCCGCCAGTTCGGCCATGAAACGCTCCCGCTCGCGACGAGCAAGATAATCAACGATAGCGATTCGTACCACTTCGGAACGCGGCAGCCGTTCAAGGCGGGCCTCATCTTCCAAACGGTGATCCAGATCTTCCGGCAGGCGCAAGCTTAACGCGGGCATAATTGACCTCCATGTATTGCAAAATGTATTACGTAATGTAACGCATCCTGACGGGTTGGTCAACAATCGACGTAGGGGCGGGGTTTCCCCGCCCGGGTTATCAGGTCCCCTGCCCTGGTTTCACATTTATCGAATGCAAAGACGCGGCGGGAAAACCCCGCCCTGCGGATCATGGGGGATATTTAATACGTATTTCTTAAGGGCCTATTGCAATACGCCCCTACAAACCAATTTTGAAAAAACCTGATTTTCATGTCCTCTCTGCCTGCAATATGTTACAAACGTCGTTCCTGAAACGGCATTAATTCCCGAAATGGTTGAAAAACAATGAACATCGGTCTGATGGGCGGCACATTCAATCCTGTACACCTGGCTCATCTGCGCATTGCAGAGGAGGCCCGGGAAATGTGCAGCCTGGACCGGGTGGTGTTTATTCCTGCTGCTGATCCGCCTCACAAGCCGCTGGCCGGCGGGGTGCCATTTGAACAGCGCTGCGAGATGGTGCGACTGGCAATTGCCGGGAATCCCAGTTTCGTGCTGTCCGATGTGGAGGGACGGCGGGCAGGCAAATCCTACTCCATTGATACCATTGCCGCTTTTCAGGATGAGCATCCGGATGATAGGCTGTTCTTTATTGTCGGCAGCGATTCGTTTCTGGAGATCGGTCTGTGGCATCGGTACGCCGAAATTTTTCGTTCATGCAGCCTGATCGTTGTGGAGCGTCCGGGGCGGCAGGTCCTGGACCCGCTGGATGCCCTGCCGGTTGCCATCCGCGGCGAACTTCGTTATACTCCACAAGTTCGCTGTCTGGAACATGCTGCAGGCACAAGCGTGCAGTTTCTAAAGGGATGCCCCCTTGATATTTCGTCCAGCGAGATCCGTCGGCTGGCGGCTGCGGGGCGTTCCATTACATACCTTGTCCCACCTGAGGTGGAGGCATATATCAAGAAGCAGAGGATTTATAGCGAATGCCCGTAAAGAAAACGACAGCAGTAGAAAAGATGACCCTGACCGCCGCCGAGAGGGCGCTGAAATGTGCGGAACTGGCTTTTGACAAAAAAGCGTACGATATCCGTGCCCTGGATATCAGCCAGGTATCCACGATTGCCGATTATCTGGTGATTATTTCAGGAAGCTCCGATCGCCAGGTGCAGGCGATTTCCGACAGTATTCGTACCGGCCTGAAGAAGTACGGCAAGGTCAATGATATCGAGGGTGAGAGCGAAGGAAAGTGGATAGTCATGGATTACGGCGATGTGTTGGTGCATATCTTCCATGATCCGATGCGCAGTTATTACGATCTCGATGGTCTGTGGAAAATGGCTTCACAAATGGAGCTTCCCGCCGCTATCCGTGAGGCCCGCAAGGAAAGCAATTTTTGAGGCTGAAAGTTGTATGGGTCGGCAAGAGCCGCGAGGAGTGGGTCAAGGACTCTCTGGCCGACTATGCCGGCCGCATCCGTCGCTACACTCCCCTGGAACTGATAGACATACGCGATGAGAAGGGTGCTCTTGCCGAGGAAATGCGGCGGCGGGAGTGCGAACGGCTGGAAAAACAGATTCCGGCCGGAGCTACCCTGGTGCTGCTGGATGAGCGGGGCGACCAGATGGATTCGCCCGGTCTGGCCGCTTTTGTCGGCAAGCAGCGGGATTGCGGTACCGGCGATCTGGTCTTTGCAATTGGCGGTGCCTATGGTTTTTCGGACGATTTTCGTCGCAAGGGGCGTCTGCTGTCCCTGTCACGCATGACTTTTACGCACCAGATGGTGCGGGTGTTTTTGCTGGAACAGATCTACAGAGCTTTTACGATTCTGAATAACGAACCGTACCATCACTGATTAAAAGGACCGCGCATGAAGAAACCTCTGCTGCTGATGATCCTTGATGGCTGGGGAATCAACCCCGATTCCGAGAACAACGCCATCGCCCTGGCCCAGACCCCCAATCTTACTTCCTTGCTGGCAGATTATCCCCATACTTCAATTCATACTTCCGGCATGGCGGTCGGTCTGCCTGATGGGCAGATGGGCAATTCCGAGGTCGGGCATCTGAATATCGGCGCGGGACGCGTGGTGTATCAGGATCTGACGAGGATCACCAAGTCGATCACGGATGGTGATTTCTTCACCAATCAGGTGCTGCTTGACTGTATCAATCGTATCAAGGCGCAAGGGGGCCGTCTGCATCTGTCGGGGCTTCTCTCGGACGGCGGTGTCCATTCCCACAACACCCATCTCTATGCGCTGCTGGAACTGGCCAAAAGGGAAGGGGTGGATGTATTTGTCCATTGCCTGCTGGATGGACGTGATACACCTCCCCAGAGCGGTGCCGGGTATCTGGCTGAGCTGGAAGGGGAGATAGCCCGCATCGGATGCGGCCGGATCGCTTCGGTGATGGGCCGTTATTATGCCATGGACCGTGACAACCGCTGGGAGCGGGTGGAAAAGGCCTATGATGCCATCGTCTGCGGCGAGGGACAGCAGTTCGGTTCTAGCCGGGAGATCATCGAGCAGAGTTACGCTGCCGGAGTTAACGACGAGTTTGTCGTTCCTGCGGTGATAGCTGCTGACGGCGCTCCTGTGGGAGCAATCAGGGATGGTGACGGCTTTATTTTCTTCAACTACCGCTCGGACCGCGCCCGGGAGATTACGCGCGCTATCGCCCTGGATGGTTTTGACGGCTTTGAACGCCGCTGCTCTCCCCGTCTGGCAGGGTACGTCTGCATGACCGAGTACGATGCAACCTTTAACCTGCCCATCGCCTACGGCCCCGAGGCGCTGACCAACATCTTCGGCGAAGTAGTGGCCAATGCGGGGCTGCATCAGCTGCGGATTGCCGAGACCGAAAAATATGCCCATGTGACCTTCTTCTTCAATGCAGGCAGCGAGGTCCCTTTTCCGGGAGAGGATCGTTGTCTGATTCCTTCACCAAAAGAGGTGGCAACCTATGACCAGAAGCCGGAGATGAGCGCCTATCCGGTGACGGATGAGCTGCTCAAGCGGCTTGACCAGGATCAGTACGACGTGATTGTTCTCAACCTGGCCAACTGCGACATGGTCGGTCATACCGGGATCCTGTCCGCTGCGATCAAGGCGGTGGAGGCGGTTGATACCTGTGTGGGCAGGATTGTCGCCAAGATCCGTGAAAAGGGTGGTGCTGCACTGATTACTGCCGACCATGGCAATGCGGAGAAAATGAGGGGCGAGGATGGGGAGCCCTTTACGGCTCATACCGCTACGCCGGTCTGGCTGGTGCTGGTGGATGACAGCCGCAAGGGAGTTGCTCTGCGGGAAGGTGGGCGGCTGGCTGATATTGCTCCGACCATGCTGAAAATGCTGGGACTCCCCCAGCCACCGGAGATGACCGGTGAGAGCATTTTGAAATAAACTTTGCCGGAGTTTCGACTCCGGATGCTGCTTCCAGCAATAGGTATGACAGGAGAAATGCAATGGCTGCACGCACTGTGATTGGCACCGGCAAGGAATTTACCATCGGAAAGATTGTCTGTCTGGCGCGTAACTATTCCGAGCATGCCCGTGAACTGGGCAACGAGACACCGACAGCGCCGGTGCTGTTCATGAAACCTGCCTCTGCCGTCATTGGTGATGGAGAGGCTGTTAGAATCCCGCTGTATTCCGATGAATGCCATTACGAGGTCGAACTGGCCGTGCTGATCGGCAGTCGGGCCAGCAGAATTTCTCCCCAGCAGGCAATGGCATGCGTGGCTGGCTATGGTGTCGCCATCGACATGACCCTGCGGGATGTGCAGAACAATCTGAAGTCCAAGGGATTGCCCTGGGAAATCGCCAAGGGTTTCGATACCTCCTGTCCCTTGTCTGATTTTGTCCCGCCAGATGCCGTAGAAGATCCTCATAACCTTACTCTGCGTTTATCGGTCAATGGCGAAGCTCGTCAGAACGGCAACTCGTCGGACATGATCCACCGTGTGCCGCAGATAATCGCCTACATATCCGACATCTTTACCCTGGAGCCTGGGGATGTAATCCTGACCGGTACTCCAGCAGGTGTCGGCAGGGTCCGGGCAGGCGATTCCATGGAAGCCGAGATACCTGGGGTTAATAGACTTCGAATCCCAGTCCAGTGATCAGCAGGCTGTTGCTGATCCGTTTCAAGTCGAGCAGGTGCGAGGGCACATCATGACCGGGGTGCTGTAATGAAGCAGCCGACCCATGTAAATCATTTCAGGAACAAAAAACGGCTGGCACGCATCATGATGCTGCTTAAACGCATCCGTCTGCCTGGCAAGCCGATCACCTACCGCCGTAATCGTGTTGTACTCTATCCAGATGGTCAACAGTTTTTCCAGACGCTTTTTGCCGCAATCCGCAGTGCCCGATCCTGCCTGCTTCTCGAATACTACCTGATCCGCAATGACCGCACCGGTACCCTGTTTGCCACGGAACTCATCGCCGCCGTTCAGCGCGGCGTGCGGGTGATGCTCATCTATGATTACATCGGCTGCGTGGATACTCCTGCGTTCTATTTCAAATCCCTTTCACAGAACGGCATCGAGCTGGTGCCGTTTAATGTGCCCTCCTTCAGGCGTGGCATTGGTTGGTTCGATCGCCGTGATCATCGCAAAATGACCATCGTTGATGGTTCCCTGGCTTTTCTCGGTGGGTGCAATATCGGAGACGAGTATGCGGGGCTTACTGAGCTGCCGCATCGTTTTCGAGATGTGGGCTTCAGCATCGCCGGAACTGTTGTTCAGGAACTGGTGCAGAAATTCGGCGAGACCTGGCAGATGGAGCGGGGCACTCTGCCGGATTTACAGTCGGCCATTGTGACCCAAGACGACCGCCGTCGGGGACAGGCCCGTGTGGCGATCGTCAGCGGCGGGCCTCATCAGCGCGCCTCATATATCCGCAGTGCTTTTCTTCTGAATATTGCCACTGCATCCGAAGAGATTCTGGTAGCTACCCCCTATTTTGTGCCGGGGCCCCTGATCACTCGATATCTTTTACGGGCGGTGCGGCGGGGCGTTCGGGTGTGCCTGCTGCTGCCGTCGCGCAGTGACGTGCCGCTGGTGCGTCTGCTGGGGCGCAGCTTCTATGGTGCTCTGTTAATCAAAGGTGTGGAAATTTACGAACTCGAGCATGAGATTCTGCATTCAAAGGTCATGCTGATTGATGGGGAGCGAACCGTAATCGGTTCGGCAAATCTGGACCAGCGCAGTTTTCATCGCAATTTTGAAATTAATGCAGTGATTGACAGCCGCACCTTTGGCAAACAGGTCCATCGCATGCTTCAGAAACAGTTTGCCGATTCACGCCGGATACAGCTGGAAGATCATGAACGCCGGGGAGTCCCTGCCAGGCTGATGGAGCGTGTTGTGAATCTTTTCAGCTGGTTTTTGTGACGGGTTCCAGTCTTCGGCAGAGGAGCAGCATGGCGCGATGCCAGAGCCGAACCGCAGCACTGGCGACCCATGCGACCGGGGAGGAGCAGACAAAGGGAGCGCAGTAACGGTTGAAGCGATTTGTCCACTGCAGGCGTACCGATTCCGGCGGCAGAGAGCTGTGGAAGGCGTGACGGGCGTCCAGCCAAAAGAAAATCTGCCAGCTGTTTGCTGCCACATGCCGGCCGGTGGCCTGCCAAAAGGTGCGGCGCTGGTCTGGGGTGAAGGAGGCCAGCAGGATGCGGATCCCGTCCAGCAGAGGAAACAGCAGTAATTTACCCGTTTCTGTGTGGCAGCGGTAGAGTCCGGGCAGCTCCCTGAAGAATTCATTCCATCCCACGGCAACGGCATTGACGATTACAGCATTGACTATTTGGCGCCTCAAAAGCCCTTCAGTTTCGAAGCGTCGCGCAGATGTCGTGATCCGCACGGGCAGCAGCAACCAGCTTCCTTGTCGTGCAATGGTCTTTGCCAGACGGAGATCCTCAAGAAAGGGGAGACTGTCGTCGAACCTTCCTATGTCTTCAAAGCAGGAACGTGAAAGCATGTAGCCCTGATCGCCGCGGATGCAGTCTTCGCTGCTCAGGCATGCTTTGGCCTCGTAAAAATAAAATGCCAATGAGGGGTGGGTGGTCCGGCGCCTGAAATGAAGCCTGAAACGTGCGGCCACAGGGTGGGTTGATACCGACTGTCGGCTTGTCAGATACTGCAGGGCAATGGATAAAGTATCCGGGGCTTCGAAACGGGAATCCGCATGAAGAAAGAGGAGCATGTCCGCCCGGGCTACTGCCGCACCTGCATTCATCTGCCTCCCCCTTCCCGGTGGAGTGTCTAGCAGCTGCGTGGTGAATGAGTTTTCCCCTCCCAATTCCACTGCAATCTGCCGGGTGGTATCCGTGGAACCTCCATCACACAGCAGGAGTTCGAATAGAATATCTTTTTGATCAGCCAGCGTCTGAAAAAGGTCCGGCAGCTCCGTTTGTTCGTTAAGAAGCGGCACTATGATTGAAAGATCCGGCTTAGGGCTGAGGGGCATGTCACTCGCTCCTGGGAGAATTGACGTAGTGTATCCGAACAGACCACATTTGCAAGATGAAGCTGAGCCAGGGCTGATAGATACTCATTGCCATCTGGATTGTGATCTGCTGCGCCCGCATCTGCCAGTCCTGTTAAGTTCTGCGCGGGAAGCGGGTGTTACCGGGTGGGTCGTTCCGGGAGTGCATCCAACAGACTGGACACGTATGGCTGAGACAGCCAGGGAACATTCGGGTGTTCAATGTGCTTTTGGCATTCACCCCATGCATGCCGATCTGGCTGATGAGCATACCTTGTCTCAACTTGCTGGAATTGCCGCCAGCGGTATCGCCGTAGGTGAAATTGGGCTTGACCCTCACTACCCGATTCCGTTGGAAATTCAGGAAATGGCTTTCCGTGCACAACTCCGGGTGGCTGTCTCTCTCAAACTGCCGGTGCTGATACACTGCAGGCGTTCTTTCCAGCATACACTGCAGGTTTTGGCTGAAGAGGGGGCTCAAAGGGTAGGGGGAATCATGCATGCCTTCTCTGGTTCGCTTGAGATGGCCCGGGAATTTATCAGGCTCGGGTTTGCAATCTCCATTTCCGGGACAGTCACCTGGCGAAATGCTGTCCGCCCGGTGCGCCTTGCACGGCAGATTCCTCTGGAATGGATGGTCTTTGAAACAGACGCGCCGGATATGACGCCGCAATGTTTCAGGGGAGAGTTTAACCGGCCGGAGTGGATGCGAGAGACAGTGGTTGTGGTTGCAGAGATGCGTGATATGCTGGTAGCGGACTTGATTGGTATTACTGTGACTAACACGCGGAGAATTTTACCACGGCTTCAACTACTGTGAAGACTGTCTTTTCGGTTAGAGCTGTGCTATGTTTGACAGCCAAATAACTTCTGATATAGTTGGAGACAGTAATGAAACGTGTCCTGCTGCTGGGTCTTGCCGCTTTTGCCGCTCTTGAAGGTTGTGCGATGTTCACCGCCTGGAAAAGCATACCCCCTCCCGGTGGCTGTGATGAGTGTCACACCGTGGCTATCAGTTCCAACTGGCAGGTTGCCTATAAACCTGCAACTGTGGCAGATGAGCGTGGTCGCCAGGCGTTTCAGACGCCTGAATATAACATGCCTGTACTGGGGAAACAGGAATCCCCACTGGAAACGAAGAAAGTACAGGAGCTGCAGTGTTTCGAATGCCACAAATCACCAACACCGGCCCACCGCGAGCGCAAGGGCCGTTTTCACCATTGAATTGTATACCGTATACGTCAGTATTAAAAATATCTTGACTTAAATGTTTTTACGAGTATATTCACAAGTCGATTTTTAAAACCATGCGCTTTGCGTTTAAATGGTGAATTCCAAAAAAGAGGTGACACACATGAAAAAGCTTATTACCCTGACACTCGTACTGGCCCTTGCTGCTGCTTTCACTGCTGGCTGCAAGAAAAAAGAAGAAGCTCCTGCCACTCCTGCTGCTCCTGCAGTTGAGGCTCCTAAAGCTCCTGAGCAGAAGCCTATGTCTTCCGCAACTGCAGCTCCTGCTGCTGCTACTCCTGCAGCTCCTGCTGCTGAGCCAGAGAAAAAGCACTAATTCAGAAGTAACTATCTGGTTGCAAAAAGCCTGTGGGATTTCCCGCAGGCTTTTTTTATTGATGCGATTCATTGCATAATATTACATCACCTGAACCACATTCTCCGGTACGTAAGCAGCATACTGCTTGAAGTTCTCTCTGAATAGCGAGATCAGTTTGTGCGCCGTTTCATCATATGAATCCTTATTTTCCCACACAGCGCGGGGGGTGAGAATTTCCGGTGGAACACCGGGACAGGCAGAGGGAATATCAAGACCAAAAAATGGGTCTTTATTAAATGAACCTCTCGCAAGGGAACCATCTAGTGCGGCATTAATAAGGTTTCTTGAATAAGCAATGTTTATCCGACTACCAATACCGTATGGACCTCCGCTCCACCCCGTATTAACAAGCCAGCAGGTGACATTATGACGTTCAATCCTTTCTCTGAACAGGTTTCCGTAGGTTGCTGGCGGCAAGGGCATGAAAGGACCGCCGAAACAGGTTGAGAAAGTTGCAGCTGGCTCCGATATCCCGGTCTCTGTGCCTGCGACACGTGACGTGTAGCCTGACAAGAAGTGATACAGCGCCTGCTCCCTGCTAAGTCGTCCTATGGGCGGCATCAGGCCATAGGCATCGCAGGTCAGCATGATTATGGCGGCAGGGTGTCCAGTAGTTCCAGAGCAGACTACATTCGGAATATGCGACAAAGGATAGGATGCTCGGGTATTTTCGGTAAAGATATCGTTATTCAGGTCTATGCGTCGTGTGTGGGTATCCAGGGCGACATTTTCAAGTATAGTTCCAAACTTGCGGGTGGTTTCATAAATCCTGGGTTCTGCTTCTTTGTGTAATCGTATTATTTTGGCGTAGCATCCCCCCTCGAAATTGAAAATTCCCTTATCGTCCCACCCATGCTCGTCATCTCCAATCAGCTTACGGTCAGGATCAGTCGACAACGTGGTTTTGCCGGTGCCGGAGAGTCCGAAAAAAAGAGCTGTATCTCCTTGCGGTCCCACATTTGCTGCGCAATGCATGGGCAACACCTGCTTTTCCAATGGAAGCAGGTAATTGAGAGTCGTAAATATGGATTTTTTTATTTCACCGGCATAACTGGTTCCACCGATGATAATGGCTTTTCGGGAGAAGTTGATAATTATGAAGGCTTCTGAATGTGTCCCATCAAGATCAGGGTTTGCGCGGAAACTGGGCAAATCGATCAGGGTAAAATGTGATGCAAATTGTTCAAGTTCCTTTGGAGTGGCTTGAATAAACATGTTGCGGCTAAAGAGAGAGTGCCACGCTTTTTCAGATATTATGCGTACTGGAAGGCGATAATTGTGATCAGCACCGGCAAAACAATCCTGGACAAAAAGATCTCTGCCATGCATGTAAGCTACCATACGGTTGTACAGAGCATCGAAACGATCTGGGTCAAATGGCTTATTTACTGCTCCCCAGTTTACGTGCTCATGACTTATCTCATCATCCACAATAAATTTATCATTGGCTGCACGTCCGGTATAATGACCTGTCTTGACTGCAATAGCTCCCAGATGGGTCAGTAATCCCTCACCCCGTTTGACTATCTGCTCATATAAAACTGCAGTCGGTGCAGTCCAGTGAATCAAATTGGCATTGGTAATGCCATGTGCCTCCAACCCGGTACCGCGAGTAACTTCATTAAAATTCATGGTTTCTCCCTTACCAGCATCACCCTCTCTTGCAAAATCTTATCATACGAACGCCATAAGGCAAAAGCCGGGAGACGTTCAGAATTTCCTGTCGTCGCCCGGCTTTTGTCATTGTAGAAAGCTTGTTAATTAGATCTAGTTATTCGTTCCAACCTTCAGGATGAACGTCGCCAATCTGCTCCCAGTGCTCGGGTGAACGCCAGAGACTGGAGAGAATCAGTTCGCGGATGTGCAGGAACTCTTTGGGCAGGCGGTCATACATCTTGACGAACAGCTCTTCGTGGGAGATGACCTCGTTTTGCCATACGTCGCGGTCAACGGACATCAGTTCGTTGAATGTCTCGCGGCTCATGTCGAGGCCGCTCCAGTCCATATCCTCGTATTTTGGCATCCATCCCAGCGGAGATTCAACGGCGCCGCACTTGCCCTGAACGCGCTCGACGATCCACTTCAGCACCCGCATGTTGTCGCCGTACCCGGGCCAGATGAACTTGCCGTTAGCATCCTTGCGGAACCAGTTGACGCTGAAGATGCGGGGCGGCTTGGCGATGTTGCGACCGAACTGCAGCCAATGGGCGAAATAATCCGCCATGTGGTAGCCGCAGAAGGGAAGCATGGCGAACGGATCGCGGCGCACGTTGCCGGTGGCGCCGACTGCTGCTGCGGTGGTTTCGGAGCCGAGGGTCGAGGCCAGATAGACACCGTAGTTCCAGTTGAAGGCCTGGTAAACCAGCGGTACGGTGTCCTTGCGGCGACCGCCGAAGATGAAGGCGCTCATAGGCACCCCTTTGGGGTTTTCCCAATCGGGATCGATACAGGGGCACTGGGAAGCCGGAGCTGTAAAGCGGGCGTTGGGGTGGGCTGCCGGGCGGCCGCAGCCGGGGGTCCACTCGTTTCCCTGCCAGTCGGTCAACTTTGCGGGGGGCTCGCCGTCCATCCCCTCCCACCAGACGTCGCCGTCCTCGGTGAGTGCCACGTTGGTGAAGATCGAATTCTTCTCGCAGGAGATCATGGCGTTCGGATTGGTCTTGTAGTTGGTGCCCGGCGCCACGCCGAAGTAGCCGAATTCGGGGTTGATGGCATAGACCTGGCCGTCGGCGCCCGGCTTGATCCAGGCAATGTCGTCACCGATGGTGGTCACCTTCCACCCCTTTTCCTGGAGCGGCTTGGGTGGGATCAGCATGGCGAAGTTGGTCTTACCGCAGGCACTCGGGAATGCGGCGCCCACATAGGTCTTTTCGCCGGTCGGGGACTCGACGCCGAG
This sequence comes from Pelotalea chapellei, assembly GCF_018531195.1. Classification (GTDB taxonomy): domain Bacteria; phylum Desulfobacterota; class Desulfuromonadia; order Geobacterales; family Pseudopelobacteraceae; genus Pelotalea; species Pelotalea chapellei. The sequence goes on from NZ_JAHDYS010000002.1 coordinate 263,595, forward strand.
GATCAGCATGTGCTCGGCCAGCCACCCCTCGTCCTTGCCCTGTTTGGAGGCGATACGCAGGGCAAGGCACTTCTTGCCCAGCAGGGCGTTGCCGCCGTAGCCGGAACCGAAGGACCAGATGGCACGCTCTTCGGGGAAATGAACTATGTATTTCTCTTTGTTGCAGGGCCAGGATACGTCCTTCTGACCCGGTTGGAGCGGCGCACCGACCGAGTGGAGACAAGGGACGAATTCGCCGTTACCCAAGGCGTCAAGCACCTGCTTGCCCATGCGGGTCATGATGCGCATGTTGACGGCTACGTAGGGAGAGTCGGAGATCTCGATACCGATTTTGGCGATCGGAGAGCCGATCGGACCCATGCTGAAGGGGATCACGTACATGGTGCGTCCCTTCATGCACCCCTTGAAGAGGCCGTGGAGTTTCTCTTTCATCTCTTTGGGATTCATCCAGTTATTGGTCGGGCCGGCATCTTCCTTGGAAAGGCTGCAGATGAAGGTACGATCTTCGACACGCGCCACATCAATAGGGTCTGACCAGGCCAGGTAGCTGTTGGGACGTTTCTTGTCGTTCAGCTTGCGGAACGTGCCGCTCTGCACGAGCTGCTCGCACAGATTGTCGTATTCTTCCTGGGATCCGTCACACCAGTGGATCTTGGCCGGCTCACACATGACCGCAACTTCTTCAACCCACTTCAGCAGCTGCTCGTTGTTAGGAACATCGTAACTCATACTCCACTCCTCCTCATGTAGTTAAGTTTCGTGCTTAATAGTAAATCTCTGTAAAACGCCGGATTCAACTTCTGATCTACCAGAGGCGGGATTATTGCCGTGAAGGGGGCGTGGAAACAAAAAATTTACTATGACTAAATACCACAACAATGTTTCTTTGTAAAAAATTTAATTTAATGTTTTCCGAAAAAAAAGCCGGAACACATTTTATGCTCCGGCTGATTTCTATTCAGTATTAACTTACTTAATTATCACAAACTCTGCACGCCGATTTTTTGCCCAGGCTGCTTCGTCGTGTCCATCAACTGCCGGTTTTTCTTTACCATAGCTGACAATGGAAAGCCTTTCAGGCTTTACGCCCAGGGTCAACAAATATTGCAGAGCGGATTTGGCACGACGCTCACCCAATGCAAGGTTGTATTCAGCGGAGCCGCGTTCATCACAATGTCCCTCGATTTTCACCTTTGCGTTTGGCTGGCTCTTCAGCAGGGTTTCAGCATTTCTGTTGAGAACATCGCGTGTATCCTGGCGAAGATCGGATCGATCAAGATCAAAATAGACAGTTTCAAGAACCGCTTCGGCGGCGGAAGCTTTGGGTGTTTCAGCTTCAGCCATCTTTGGCTGTTCTACCTGTTGCTGTTCTGCTGCAGGAGCCTTTGGTTGCTCCACCGGTTTGGGAGGTTCGGGTTGTGTCGGTTCTGTCTTGGGAGCGGTGGTTACGACCGGTTCCTCGGATTTGACGACCTCCTTGTTCGCACATCCACCGGAAATTAATGCCGCGGCGCCAAGTGCTGCCATCAGTGAAATCATCCCTCGTTTCATTGTAGTTCTCCTTGTCAAAAAATAAGGCCATCAGCCTTGAAAAGTCAGAGTCAAATTATACATCTCAAAGGATAATATGCAATCTGTAATCTGGTTGACAGTGAATTCATACTTAGAGGCAATTCAGTAGCGTGGCGACCAGGCAGGTTGACTGGCACTTCCCTTACCTTGACCGACCCTGGTCTGGCCGGTGCCATCAGCGCGCATTACATAAACACCCTGCACACCACTGCGCTTTGAGCTGAATGCAATGAAGCGGCCATCGGGTGACCAGGAGGGATTCTCATTGCTGCCATCAGTCGTAAGTTGGGTGTCATTGCTGCCATCAACATTGATAGTGTAGATCTGGAATGAACCGCCTTGCTGGCGAACATAGGCGATCCGGTCTCCTTTTGGTGACCAGCGCGGATTGACGTTATAGCTGCCGCTTCCTGTCAGGCGGTGAGTGTTGCTGCCATCAGCATTCATGATGAAAACCTGTGGCTTGCCGAGTCGGTCGGAAACAAAGGCGAGCCGTGTACCATCCGGTGACCAGGCCGGATAGATTTCGATGGCCGGGTTGACGGTTAATCGGACCGGATTGCTGCCATCCCGGGCAATGGTGTAGATTTCCGAGTCACCGTCCTTACTCAATGCCAAGGCTATCCTTGTTCCGTCTGGTGACCAGGTGCCGGTGACATTCAGGCCTTTGCGGTTTGACACCGGTATTTCAGCTGTGCTGAAAAGCGATCTTCGATATAGATCCGGATTGCCCTTTTTATAGGAAGTGAAAATGATTTCACGACCATCGCGTGAAAAATCTGGGTTTAGATTGATGGAGCCGTTATTGGTCAGAGGTAGCGCGTTGTGACCGTCCCAGTCCATGATGGCAATTTCCTTGTTACGGTTGTGAGTGGAAACGAAAGTGATACGGGTAGTAAAACATCCTTTTTCGCCGGTTAGTGCCAGCATTATTTCATCGGAAAAAGAGTGCGCGAACCTGCGAAGGTCCTGTTTTTTTCCAAGAAATCGTCTGGCCGTCATCATTTTTTGATTAGGGAGATCGAAAAGTCGGAATTCAACTGTCAGTTCGTTGCCCTTCAAGCTGTACTCGCTGCGGACAAGCAGGTCGTAGCCTGCATTTTTCCAGGCCACGAATTCTGTTTGTGCCAAAGGAGGACTAACCGTTCCGGTGGCAGGCTCCCTGGAGGCAGCTGCTACTGTTCCGGACATGTTGATGTCAAAGGTTATGACATCACCTAGTTCCTTGGCAATCGCAGGAGTAACGGTATCCACGCTGCGTGGAACATCCACTGCCAGTTTTAATTGACGGTTGCCTGGTGCGGTCACCTCGATAAAACTGTCTTGTGCCGAAACCGCATTCGGTGCAATCAGCAGCACCGCACCTACGATCAGCTTTAATGTAATCCGCATAAATTTCATAATTTACCACCATTAGAAATACCCTGTGGCCGGAAGACGAACACACCTTCAAAATCGCGGTGGCCGGGAGGGGGAGGAAATTTTTCACTTGCAATGTCAATGGCCCGCAGGGCAGCCAATTCAAAGGAGCGATCACCGCTACTCTGTTCAATCTTCTTACGGGAGATGCGTCCATCCGCCCCAATGACCAGCCGTATCAGCACTTCCGGCTGCTTGCTTGTGTAACTGATTGTCTCACGGAAGGCATCTTTAAGGCGGGATTGTATGTATGCTGAATAACTGCTGCCCGCCTCATTGCCGCTTGCACCGGGCATTCCGGACCGACCGCTCCCTGAAGTGGTCATTTTGCGACGAATGCGCTCAAGGGCTGCTTCCTGCTGTTGGGATTCCGCCTTGCCGGCCAGTTTTGCCATTCGTTCCGCAAATTCATCAGGTTCAGCGGGAGTCGATGTTTTTTCGTGAGATTTTACCGCAGGGAGTTGTTTTGTAGTGCGGGTAGATTTTTGAGGGGGGGCAGGCACAGCCATATTTTCGGGTACGGCGGGCCGGGGGGGCGGAGTCGGGGCTTCGTTATCGTTTCCTTTCTGAGTCGGACTTCCAGAGCGGGGAGCAGCAACCGGCAGGTTGACAACATCAACGTAGTAGGCTTCCTGAATAGTCATTTGAAAAGGAAACAGTTTCGTCCACCAGATCATCAACAATAAAACCGCGAGATGCAGGATGATTGAAACTATGAAAAAAATACTGAAATTCGTGTTAGATGCGGGATAACGGGTGGTCATTATTTCTGTGCCGGTTCCGTCACCATGCCGAGCCGTTCAATGCCCGCACCCTTAATGTCTGCCATGGTCTTGACCACTTCTCCGTAGGGTACTCCTGCATCTGCTTTCAGGAAAATTTCTTTTTTGCTGCGTGATGCAAACAGAGTTGTCAGTCTCTCCCGCAGATCACCGGCAGGAACTTCATCTTTGTTAATATAAATTTTGCCGTTTTTATCCACAGAAACGACCACCGTTTCTTCAGCCGGGGTCATCGCCTTGGTATCAGCTTTGGGAAGATTGACCTGTACTCCCTGCTGCATCATGGGAGCCGTTACCATGAAAATAACCAGCAGTACCAGCATGACATCCACCAGTGGAGTCACGTTGATTTCTGCCATTATGCCCCTGTTGTCGTTGCGTCCGCCCATGGCCATACTATTTCCCCGCTATGTTACGCTGAACGATGTTGAGAAATTCAGTGGAGAAGCTGTCCATCTCATTGATCAATACCCTGATCTTGTGCTGGAAATGATTATAGGCCATTACCGCCGGTATGGCAGCAACCAGGCCGATGGCAGTTGCTATCAAAGCTTCCGCAATGCCCGGCGCGACAACTGCCAGAGATGCGGAGCCTGTTTTGCCGATTCCTTCAAAAGCAGTCATGATTCCCCAGACCGTGCCGAACAGGCCGATGAAGGGAGAGGTGGAACCGGTGGTTGCCAGAAAGGTCAGATACTTTTCAAGGCGGGTGATTTCAGAGTTGGTGGCGCGACGCAGTGCGCGCGACACATTTTCGATGCCCCCCAGGTCGGTGCTGAGTGCACCTCCCTCGCTTGGGCCATGGTCGTTAACAACCTTTTTCAGTTCACCGTACCCTTCATTGAAGAGAACGGTAAGAGGCGAGTTGGCGAATCGATCCACCTGGGAAGCAATTGCATCAAAGCGCTTTGACTTCCAGAAGAAGTCCATGAAGCGATCAGATTCACTGTTGGCTCGATGCACCTGAAAAAGTTTGAACAGGATGATGGCCCACGAGACCACCGAAAAGAAGATCAAAAGGATAAGAACAAGTTTAACAACAAGACCGGCGCCGGTTAATAAGGCCACAAAAGAACCTCCTGGTAAAATGATTGTATCAAACGTAGACCTGGGAAGAGGTCTCGTCAAGTCCAACTTTATAAATTTCCGTCACGGTTGGCAGACGGCAGCTGCTTAGTACAGCTCGGGTCTGCGGTCGCCAAAGCAGGGAATCCGGGCACGCCAGTCATACATTTCCTGCATATCCAGTGTTTCCGTTATCTCGCATTCTTCTTCGCCTGCCTCAGCAATCAGCTCACCCTTGGAGTCAATGATCATGCTCATGCCGAAAAAATCAAGTTTGCCGATCGTACCACAGGCGTTGCAGGCGACAACGTAGAGCTGGTTTTCAATGGCCCGCGCACGCAGCAGGGTACGCCAGTGCTCCTGCCGTGGTTTGGGCCATTGTGCAGGAACACAAATAATTTGAGCTCCTTCCAGCGCCAAGCGGCGTGAAAGCTCCGGGAAACGCAGGTCGTAACAGATGATGACCCCTATCTTGCCGAGACTTGTCTCCGCCAGAAGCCATTGGTCACCCCCGGAAAAAGCTTTGTCTTCCCCTAGAAGGGAGAAGAGGTGCATCTTGCGGTAGATGCCGGTCAGCTTGCCGTTGTCGATCACATGGATCGTGTTGAAGACCTTGTCTCCATTTGGTTCCGGCATGCTGCCGACGATGACCAGCTTCAGTTCCTGCGACAGAGCCAGCAGCTCTTCCACAATATCCGATGTTCGCAGGGCCAGTTCATTTAGATTTCTGTAAGAGAATCCGCTGGACCACATCTCTGGCAATACGGCCAGTTGCGCTCCCTGAGCGGCAACGCGCCCCAGCGCCTCACGTACGTAGGTCAGATTTGCATCCACATCTCCCTGCTTGACGTTGAACTGGATTGCTGCGGCTGTGATGGTTTCCATTTCGAATACCTCTGTTGAGGTTGAGGTTGAGATTTAGGGTCGAGCTTAACCTCAACCTTAACCTCAACCTGAATTTTGCCTTATCTCGTTAACTGCGAGTTAAGATAGGCATGAATGATATCCATATAGATTTCGCGCGGCTTGCTGGTGCCGTCGCTGGGAGCGATCATCCCTTCATGCTCCATCATTTCAACGATGCGTGCCGCACGGTTGTAGCCGATGCGCAGGCGGCGCTGGACCATGGAAATACTGGCCTGTTTGGTGTCTGCCACCAGACGAAGGGCATCTTCCCAGCGTTCGTCCTGTTCTTCATCCATGCCGTCGCTGCCTTTTTCGTCGCTATCCTTCATTTCCATGATGGATTTTTCATAGACCGGCTTGCCCTGTTTCCGGAGAAAGTCCACCACCCGCTGGACCTCCGCATCGGAGACATAGGAGCCGTGCAGGCGCTGGATGAGCGACGTGCCGGGGGGCACATAGAGCATGTCGCCGTTGCCGAGCAGCGCCTCTGCTCCGTTTCCATCCAGAATGGTACGGGAATCAACCTTCGATGAAACCTTGAAGGCGATGCGCGAGGGGAGGTTGGCCTTGATCAGACCGGTGATGACATCGACCGAAGGGCGCTGAGTAGCCAGGATCAGGTGAATTCCCGAGGCGCGTGCCTTCTGGGCTAGGCGGGCGATGTGTTCTTCAACCTCGCGTCCGGCCACCATCATCAGGTCGGCCAGCTCATCCACGATCACCACGATATAAGGGAGATGGCTGTGTTCCAGTTCTTCAACATCATTTTCTACAAAACAGAGCGGGTTGCTGGCAACTCCGCCTTCTTCTTCGAGAATTTCTTCCAGCTCTTCGATGATCTCTTCATCCGGAGTGGCCAGTAATTCTGCACGCTCCAGCTCTTCCCCCGCCAGTTTTTTGTTGTAAGAGTCGATGCTGCGGACTCCCTTGTCCGAGAGCAGTTTATAACGGCGCTCCATCTCATTGACCGCCCATTTCAGCGCCAGTGAAGCCTTTTTGGGCTCTGTCACCACCGGTAACAGCAGGTGGGGAATGCCTTCATACATGGAGAATTCCAGCATCTTGGGGTCAACCATGATCATACGCACGTCTTTGGGTGTGGCTGTGTAGAGCAGCGACAAAATCATGGTATTGATCGAGACTGACTTGCCCATGCCGGTGGCGCCTGCCACCAGCAGGTGGGGAGCGCGTGCCAGGTCGGCGATTACAGGGTTGCCGGCGATGTCTTTGCCCAAAGCCATCGGCAGCTTCAGCTTGTTCTGATGAAAGGTTTCGCAGTTGAAAATTTCGCTCATATAGACCATATCGCGGTCGCGGTTAGGGACCTCGATACCGACAACCCCCTTGCCGGGAATGGGAGCAACAATGCGGATTGACATGGCCTGGAGCGCCATGGTCAGGTCATCCGCCAGCCCTGCAATCTTGCTGATCTTGATGCCTGGTGCCGGGGAATATTCATACATCGTGATAACCGGCCCGGGACAGATTTCGACCACTTCACCGTCAATGCCGTAATCTTTCAGCTTTTTCTCAAGCAGGCGGGCGTTCATGTTCAAGGCATCCCGATCAAGGATGCGCTCGCTGGCCGGTGGATTGTCCAGTAGGGAAAATGGTGGGGTTTTGAACTCGCCATCCGCTTTGAGAAACTCGAAAGCTTCCTGCACCGGAGCGGTTTTCTGTGCCTCTTTTTTCTTTTCTTTGTCGTTTTTCAATATATTGGGTCGGGCAGGAGCGGGAGTCGCTGGCTTGATGATCGGACCGGAAACGATTGCCGGAGCCGGCATGCCTTCCTGCTTTGCTTTTTCGCGCTGGTTTTCCTGGCGCTCATGTTCGCGCCGTTTCTGCCAGGCGGCCCACTTGTTTTTCAGGGTTTCCAGCCACCATCCCGCATATAGCACAAAGGAAAACTTTGAAAGGATCATGACCGAAGCCGCCAGGAGCGGCAGCAGCAGGAGCAGGGCGCCACTCGTGCCGACTCCTGCTTTCAGAAGCCGGACAATCAGCATGCCGATGTTCCCGCCGGTGGGGATCTGGTGACCGAATATGGTGGTCTTGTCGATAAACAGTGCAAACAGTGCCGAAAGGGATAAGACCATCCCGAAAAAAGCGAGCAGTTTGTAGGAACGCAGCCGGATTTCCTTGAAGCGGAACAGGGTGTAGGCCATGTACAAGAGGGCCAGCGGGATAAGATAGGAAGCCATGCCGAAGGAAACGGGAGACATGAAGAAGAGATCCGCAACCTGGGCACCGAGGGAACCGCCCAGGTTATGGATAACCTTTTCATTTGAATAGCTGTTCCAGGATACATCAGTTGCGCTGTAAGTAAAAAATGAAAGCAGGATAAAGGTGCCGAGTGCGGCCAACCCCATACCTTGCATTTCCTTGGTGAGTTTTTCTTTTTTGGCTTCTTCCATGCTCATTGTGATCGTGCTTCCTTGGGGGGCTGGATAAACGCAGTCATACTACCTGCAATGGGAGGGGAGAGGCAAAAGAAAAATAGCGATGTCAGTATGGGGAGTGCGCCGTGTTTTGACAGCAAGATGCCCATTTCGCCTTTACTTTTCCATAACCCGCACTTCATCACCCGGGCCTGTTGTGCCGCCGATGATGACTTTGGCGAAAATGCCTTCCTTGGGCATCACGCAGTCTCCGGCCTGATAGTAGATGGCACAGCGGGTATGACATTCTTTTCCGATCTGGGTTATTTCCAGCAGTGTCGGGCCTACCTGGAGGCGTGTACCGATGGGGAGCGTGACCAACTCGATTCCGTTCGTGGTGATGTTTTCAGCAAAATCGCCAGCAGTAACATCAAGCCCCAGTTTGCGCATCTTGTCGATACTTTCCGAAGCCAGCAGACTCACCTGGCGGTGCCATTCGCCGGCATGGGCATCACCGACGATGCCATGGTTCTCGCGCAGTTCCACCTTCTCCACCGGGGTTTTGCGTTCCCCTTTTTTTTCACTGATGCAAACCGCGATGACCTGGGCCATTACTTATCCTCCTACCTGGGACATTGTGAAATTTTTGTGTTTGTAACCGTCTTGTGAAATGCCGTGTTTTTCCGGCTTGTCTATAATAAGGGTGCGCAAAATACTGGCAAGTCCGTCTCGATCGGGGGGACGCAGGTAGGGCATCAGGTCCGTTGCGGCATCACTGAAAAGGCACCCTTTGGCCTGGCCGGTGGAGGTGACCCGGATGCGATTGCACTCTACGCAGAAATGACCTGAAACAGCAGTAATGATGCCGATGCTGCCGCGGGCGCCGGGAATGCGAAAATCCTTGGATGGCCCGGCAATGGGTCCCTTGTCCACCTGTTTCAGTGTGTGGCGGGTACTGATGCGCTGCAAGATTTCATCTCCGGAAATGCAGTAGCGCTGCCATTCTTCATCTTTGACAGCAGGCATATACTCTATGAAGCGCACCGTATTGCCGCGAGAAAGGGTGAGATCTGCAAAATCGAGAATTTCACCATCGTTGATGCCGCGCATGATGACTACATTTATCTTTGGAGGAGGAAAGCCAGCCTGCTCTGCGGCATCCAGCCCGTGCAGGACTTTGTTCAGGTCTCCCCCCCGGGTGACAGCAGCGAAGGTTTCACTGTTCAGTGAATCAAGGCTGACATTGAGGCGCTGTACACCTGCCTGGTGGAGTGGCAGTGCCATGTCGGGCAGCCTCAGGCCATTGGTGGTAAGAACCAGGTGACGCAGGCCGTCGATCCGGGCCAGACGCTCAAGAAAAGGGATAGTTCCCGATCTGACCAGCGGTTCTCCTCCGGTGATCCGCATCTTTTCAATTCCCAATTCAACCGCAGTCTCGGCAATCAGCTGCAGTTCCTCGTAACTGAGAATTGCATCATGACCCTTGCTGACAATCCCTTCCTGGGGCATGCAGTAAAAGCAGCGCATATTGCAGCGGTCGGTCACGGATAACCGTAGATAGTTGATGGTTCTTCCTAGCTTGTCAGTAATTTTCATGGTTATGTCTCGTTGTGAAGCGGATCAAATCTGCTTCCGGATAATCTGCTTTTCCACGAAATCGGCTACCGCTGCAGGATTGTTCAGATCAAGCACCGGCACATCCAGCTCCAGTGGCTCATCACTGGCCACTGCAATGAGGCTTGGATCATGCTCCTCTCCACGGCAGAGCAGGGTGGGGCTTCGCTCAGCCCGGTGCACTTCAATCTTGGGTAAACCGCTTTTTTTGAGCCCTTCCGTGAGTATCAAATCCACATCACTGAAATAGGTGCTGATTAATTCTTCAATGGGGGGTGAAGCGGAATGCTGCTTTACGAGGGCAAGTTTTTCAGGTGACGAGATCAGCATGGTGTCTGCTCCCGCCTTGGTCAGGCGGTGGCTGTCCTTGCCGGGATGGTCGATTTCAAATTGGTGCGCGTCGTGTTTGATGGCTCCGATCCGGTAGCCGCGCTGTTTTAACTCTGCAATCACCTGCTCCAGCAGGGTGGTTTTGCCGGTGCCGGACTTGGCGACAAATGAAACTGCTTTACCGATCATGGATTCTCCGTGAATTGTATGTTTTAAGGATGTTAGCTCAAAGAGCATTGTCGGCGCAAAACAAATGCACATTTTCTTGATCTCGGTCATGCCCGGGCCGGCAGATTTTAGGCATAGTCATAACCATGGAAACGCTGACCAGGAACCAGAAAAAAGATATCAGATTAATCGCTAAATTTGTGGAAGTATACTGTGCCGGAAAACACGCAGCCGCCGAGCGCTCAAACTTCATGCTGCCGGAAGGACTTGGAGAGCGCGCACTTTGCCCGGAATGTACCGAGTTCATGAAGTACGCAGTCACCAAGCGCATCAAATGTCCCCTGGAAGCGGAGAAGCCCAGTTGCAAGCATTGTCGCATTCATTGCTATGCAGCACCTCAGCGTCAAAAGGTGCGGGAAATCATGGCTTGGTCCGGCCGCAGACTGATGATGCGCGGAAGACTTGATTATATCTGGCATTACTTTTTTTAAGCTGAATCACAATAAAGCGGGAAAAATATAAGAATTAAAAGGAGCCACCATGTTGAGAAAGATCGTAAAAATAGACCAGGAAAAATGTGACGGATGCGCGTTGTGTGTTCCCTCGTGTGCAGAGGGTGCCATCACCATTGTTAACGGCAAGGCTGTTCTGGCTGCCGAAAATCTCTGTGATGGCCTGGGCGCCTGCCTTGGTGAATGTCCCCAGGACGCTATTACCGTGGAGGAACGCGAGGCGGATGAATTTGATGAAATCGCGGTTGAAAAGCATTTGGCTGCTCAGGGGAAACCGGCTTCGGTCCATCAGCATGCTGCGCCTGCAGTGCACCATCACGCCGGTGGGGGTTGTCCCGGATCCCGCGCCATGAGTTTCACACGACCTCCTGAAACTGCACCCGCGCCGGGCGGCAGTCGACAGAGCCAACTGGCCCAGTGGCCGGTGCAATTGCACCTGGTGCCGGTTACCGCCCCATACTTCCAGGGTGCTGATCTGCTGATTACCGCTGATTGTGTTCCGGTGGCCTATGCTGGCTATCACGAAGATTTTCTGAAGGGCAAGGCGGTGGTGATGGGGTGTCCAAAGCTGGATGACAATAACTTTTATCAACAGAAGCTGACAGAGATCTTCTCCAAATCAGATATCAAAAGCGTGACCGTACTGAAGATGGAAGTCCCCTGCTGCGGCGGCATAGCCGTTGCGGCACGCCAGGCCCTGGCTGCAAGTGGTAAAGAGATTCCTTACAAAGAGGTGACCATAAGTATTCAGGGAGAAGTAAAGGGATAATTGGTCCTGCAAAAAAGTATCGCGGGCAGAGAAATATAAACTGGACAACACCCCGTCACTGATGTGAGCCGGGGTGTTGTTGTTTCAGCAGGCTGTTGAAAATCTACTGCGGACTCATGACGGTTTTACACAACCTGTCAGATTTCCGTTTGAGATTCAGAAAGAAGTTTTCCGAGCAAACTGGCTAGTGTGGCGACATTGTATGGTTTGAGCATGGCCGCACTGAAACCGTACTGGAGGTAGTCTGCCATCACAGGATCATTGGAATATCCGCTCGAAACTACAAGCCGAGCCCCAGGATACTGCTTCAGGATCTGCGCTGCGGCCTCCTTGCCCCCCATGCCACCGGGGATGGTCAGATCCATGATTACTGCAGCAAATGGTTGGCCGTTCTGTTGCGCCAGCCGGTACATCTCGATGGCCTCTTCCCCGCTAGTACAGGTTTTTACGCTGTAGCCCAACTCTTCGAGAACGCTTTCAGCCAGATTGCGAATGATAGGGTCATCATCCATTATCAGCATGGGGTGTTTTCCGTGCAGCACCGGAGTCGCCATGGTTGAGTCAGTTTTCTGTGCAGTCGCTTCCATCTGGCTGGCAGGCAAAAGAACCTCAAAAGTGGTTCCTGTTCCGGGGACCGAGCGCACTGAAATCTGTCCGCCATGCTTGCCGATGATTGCATAGGCAGAAGCCAGTCCGAGTCCGGTACCCCCGTTTTTGGTTGTGAAGTAGGGGTCAAAGATTCGTTTCTGATCTTCCTCCCGAATACCACAGCCGGTATCGGCAAAGAAGATTTTGACATAGGGGCCTGAAGCCAGGCCAGCGGGGGTGGAATCAACAATGTGGATCAGATCCGCGCTGATGGTCAATATGCCGCCGTCGGGCATTGACTGCAGCGCATTGATAATGATGTTGTTGAATACCTGGTGCATTTGCCCTTCGTCAGCTTCAATTGCATGCAGAGAATCAGGAATCTCTAGAATGCTCTTCACCTTGGAACCTCGGAGTACGAGAGAGAGGGAGGCTTCAATTATGTGTTGTACTTCCACGACTTTTTTGATCGGCTGGCCTCCCTTCGCAAAGGTCAGTAGTTGATATGCCAGGTCCGAGGCGCGTTGGGATGCTTTTTCCGCTTCCACAAGGATTGTTGCAGCTTTGTGAGATGGTTCCAGAAACATCCGCGCAAATGAAATATTCCCCAAAATTCCAGTAAGAATGTTGTTGAAGTCATGGGCAATTCCCCCTGCCAGTACACCCAGTGATTCAAGCTTCTGGTGTTTTACAAATTCTGCCTGAACAGTGCGGCGTTCAGTAATGTCGTCACTGATGACCACAATGTGGCTAACTTCGCCATTCTGGTTGAACAACGGAATCTTGCGGGTGTGGATATAGATACTCCCCTTTTGCGGGTGATAACTGACCTCCTCCGGTATATCCATCATGGCCCTTTGGGTTATGGTTTTATAGTCCTCTGCCAGAAAAGCGTCCGCCTGGTCACGAGGCCATAGATCGTGGGCATTCTTGCCGACCATGTCGGTTGCCGGGATGCCGAAAATCTGCTCGGCCGCGTGGTTCCACAGGATAACCCGGAAATTGTCAGCTACATTTTTGACGAAAATGGCATAGGGGGCATTCTCCACAATACTGGAAAGCAGTTTCTGGGAGTGACGCAGTTCCTCCTCTGCCTGTCTGCGTTCGCTGATGTCTCGGAATATTCCCTGGATTATCTTTCTGTCACCAATAACAGTAACCGAGTGCTTGATTTGTACCGGTGTCTTTTTGCCGCTTCGTGACAGGACAAGAGCCTCAAGGCTGTTTGATGATTCAAGTCCGCCTGCGCATCTGGTAAAAATGTCGCGGTGTTCTTCCTCCATCTCCGGAGGGTGCAGGTAGGTCTGGTGCTTTCCGATAAGTTCCTCTCGTGGTGCTTCCATCATTTCTTCAGCAGCTTTATTGCAATTCAGCAGTATCCCCGTGGTTGCGTCAGCCCAGAAAATAGCATCCGAAGCCTCTTCAAAAATTAGTCTAAATTCTTCTTCGCTTTTCATCAGATGTCGTTCTGCCTGCTGACGTTCATGTATGGACGCCGCCAGTTTGAGGGCCATCTCGTCAAAAGCGCAGCCAAGTTCGCCAAGCTCACCCCCCGAAACACGGTCAGCCACACGTATTGTAAGGTCGCCATTCGCAATCGCATGGGTGGCATTACGAAGCGTGATGATTTTATCGTGGATACCTCGTTTGGTGAGCAGGATCGCCAGACCGAGTGTGAGCAGCAAGACCAGGGACAATATTCCTACATTTGTCAGGAGCTCCCGATAGACTGTTGCAAGTACGTCTTGTTTGCTGACTCCGATACGAACGTACATGTAGGGGGTGGACTCGTCCTTCAGGAAAATCTTTCTGAAGGAGAACAGGCGCAGGATGTTGTTGTTGCCCTTAGCTTCGAAGGTGCCTCCATCGGCACCTTTCAGCATGTTCTGGAATAATTTGTCCTGAGTGCCGACAAGCTGTGGATTAAGTGACGAAAATAGAATGGTGCCCTTGTGATCTACGAGCATCATGGACGATGCTCCCAGGCTGAACGCATTCTGCTCATACAACTGCCGGTACCTGTCGAGGTTGATGACTATTACTGCAACACCGTTGATGGAGCCGGAAGTGTCTTTAAAAGGATAAGCAAAACTGAAAACGGGAGCTCGCAGTACCTTGCCCACATTAAATTCACCAGAAGAGAATCTGCCGGTCGCGACAGCGTTCCTGAAATATCTTCTTTCGGCATAAGATAAAGATATCTGTCGGGGAAGAGCTGCGGCCCAACATACACCTTTTGCATCAAGCATAAAGATGGTGGCATACTGGGGACTCGAAGCAAGTATTTCTTCAAGAAGTTGGTTGGCCGCCTCAGAATCACGATTACGGATGGCAGGAACATAAGACAGGGTTATAGCCAGCTGTTCAGCGACCGAAGTCAGAATGCTTTGCTCGGTAAGAACCTTGTTGGCAACAGTGGATGAAAGGGTCAGTGCTTGTTTGACGTTCTGGTTCCACTGATTGTTGGCTGTATAGATAAAAATTCCGAGCGGTGCAGTAGCCATCAGAATGATCAGGATGATTATCAGTTTCCGTATTGACAATGCCAACCTCCATAAAAGGGGTAGTGGTGGTAAAGAGAGTAAGTCAGGAATTTATTTTGGTAAAGGATCATTATCAAAATTTATTTTGTGATATTTTGTACGTAAGGAGCAGGCTACCATGGATACACGCATAGAAATAATCCCAGGGGACATCACGACGCTGGATGTTGATGCCATTGTCAATGCCGCCAACAACTCTCTTCTTGGGGGAGGCGGGGTAGATGGAGCGATCCACTGGGCGGCCGGACCGGAACTGTTGGCCGAGTGCCGCGGCCTGCACGGCTGTGAAACAGGTGATGCCAAACTCACCAAAGGATATCGCCTTCCTGCCAGATATATCATTCATACCGTTGGCCCGGTCTGGCATGATGGGGTACGGGGAGAATCCGAGCTGCTGCGTTCCTGTTACCTGAACTGTTTTCACCTGGCCCGTCTGCATGATCTGAAGAGTATCGCTTTTCCGGCAATCAGTTGCGGGGTTTATGGATATCCTCTGCTCAAGGCTGTCCGCATTGCTCTCTCCGTTGCCCGGGATGAAGCCGCCCGCCACTATCTGCAACGGATCGTGTTCGTCCCGTTCAATGCCGAGGCGCTCAAAGTATATAAGGAAGTGGCTGCTGAGCTTGAATTGACCGTACACTCTCTGTCGTAACTCTCGCATCACCCATTCCTCTCAAGCCATTCTTTTCTTTATCTCCCCAAGCAGAAAACTATTCCGCTGCTGCTATACTTTCATCTGAAAGATGGGTCGTATCATCCAAACCGCCGGATTTAGTAATGGCGGTACCCAAACCAGCGTCAAAGGGGGTAGTCGGGATGAAGATAACTGCAAGAATGGGGCTTCTGGGATGTCTGATGGCCGGCGCGATGGCCGCAGTTAAAATCGGGCGCAAATCCCGACGCATCAGCTTTAAAGGATTGTCCGTTGTCATCACCGGGGGATCGCGGGGCCTCGGGCTGGAGCTTGCCCGTCTGTTTGCCGGTGAAGGGGCGCGCCTGGCGCTGGTGGCCCGGGATGTGGAGGAACTGGAGCGGGCCGGCCTTGAGCTGGAAGCAGCAGGCGCCGAGGTTCACATATATCAGTGTGATGTGGGCAACCAGGAGGATGTTGAACGCACGGTACAGGCAATCATTGGTGAGTGTGGGCGGGTCGATGTTCTGATCAACAATGCCGGTATTGTTCAGGTTGCACCTTTTGAAAATTTCGCTGTGCAGGACTTCAAGGAAGCCATGGACACCCATGCCTGGGGGGCGCTGTATATGATCAGAAGTATTGCACCGCTGATGAAGCGGCAAGGAGGGGGACGCATTGTGAATATCTCTTCCATCGGCGGACTGGTGGCGGTTCCACATCTGCTCCCCTACAGTATGAGCAAGTTTGCTTTGACTGCTCTTTCCGATGGCTTGCGAAGCGAGCTTGCAAAAGACGGCATTCTGGTCACCACAGTCGCTCCGGGTTTGATGAGGACCGGTTCACACATTCATGCACTGTTGAAAGGGCAGTATCAGAAGGAATATGCCTGGTTTTCTATTTCTGATGCCAATCCGCTCCTGTCAGCCCATTCCCGGCGAGCTGCGAAACAGATCGTCAATGCATGCCGCTATGGTGCGCCTCGCCTGATCATCACGCTCCCGGCGGCACTCCTGCATCTTCTGAATGCTAATTTTTCCGGCTTGACTACGGCAGCTACCCGTCTGGCGGCCCGCATGCTTCCCTCTCCCGTTCTTGGTCATAGCAGCCCGCAGACCGGCCTTGCGAGCGGTTCATGGGCTGCCCCTTCTTTTCTGACCAGGTTGGCCGACAAAGCCAGCCTGCATAACAACGAACTGCCGATCAAAGGCCACTGAAAGGCCTGGAGTTGTCAAAGCCGACCCCGGTGGTAGACTTTTAATATGTCGTGAAGACATATCGACAAAAGCTTAAAGGAGGTACGATATGGCAACATCGAGTAGTGGCGGCCGCGGTAGCGGCGAATTATCTCAGGCGGATGTAACCAAAAATCTGAAAGGGGTGCAGTTCCCGGCCAAGAAACAGGATCTGGTCAGGCACGCTCAGCATGAGAAAGCTGATAAAACTGTCCTGAGCCAGATTCAAAATTTGGAAGACCGGGAATATCAAAGCATGGCTGACGTGATGAAGGGGTATGGCAAGGAGCGGCATGAAACTGGTAAAAGCAGCTCCTCAAAATCCAGCAGGAAATAGCTAAACCAGCTCAGTGTTCAGTAACAAAAGAAAGGCTTGTCGTTTTTGCGGCAAGCCTTTCTTTTATTCACCTCTGAGATATTGATAAAGTGACTGAGGGACACAGAGACTTCCCGGGTGATTTAACTGCTACTTCTTGTCCTCTGTTTTACTTCTGCGGGGACCTCCCCCAGGGAGGTGACAGCCGTTTCCGGAAGAAGACCTGCAAAAGGCCAGAGCCGCTCGCGCTTCATGACCCAGATGGTGTGCATACCCGCTGCTGCGGCACCACAAATATCCCAGCTGTGTGATGAAACCATCCAGCACTCCTCAGGATCAGCCTTCAGTCGATCAAGCACATAACGATAGGGAGCAGGGTGAGGCTTGCACTTCTCCACATCATCGGTAGAGACGACCACTTCAAAATAATCGGCTAATCCTGAATGTTGCAGCAGTGCAATGGCTGCCGGACGTGATCCGTTCGTCAGGACTGCAAGACGTACTTTTGCCTTGGCCAGGCTTTTCAGACAGGCTTCTGCACCTTCTGCAGGAGGAAGTTGTTTGAAGAGTTCGAGTAGTTCGGGAATGGAGACATCAACGGGCCCTTGTGTTTCCACGAAATTGGTCAAGGCAAGTTCTGTGGCATCCCGAAAGGGGAGATAGCGCTCGGCGAGCGTCGCAGCCATGGCTGTTACCAGTACTCCCTGAAACCAGCAGTCATCCTGCGCATCCCGCCCCATGCGAGCAGTAATGGGGTCGAGGCTGAATAACGTTCCGCACAGATCGAAAACAGCAACCATTCCCATGGTACCTCCCACTCTTAAGGTCTTGTGTAAATAAAAATAATGATAAGTTATTTATACATCGAGTCAAGCCGGCACGATCGGCTCCCTTATTCACAGAACAGCTTTTGCTTGCATTTTACCGGACATCTTTGTTTTTATAGCCTGACTTCAACTGACAGGGAAATTCAATGCTCCATCTTAAGCAACTCTCCAAAGATTTCGCCGGCAAGCCCCTTTTCACAAACATCTCCTGGCACCTTAAGAAAGGTGAGCGGGTCGCACTGGTTGGTGAGAACGGTGCCGGCAAATCGACTTTGATGAAAATAATCGCAGGTCTTGCTGAGCCATCTTCCGGTGAAATTCAATTTGCCCGGGGTGCCCGGGCCTCATATCTTCCCCAGGACGGTATCGTCACCTCCGGCAGTCTGCTGTTCCATGAGGCGCGCTCTGCTTTCGGCGATCTTTTGGCCATGGAGGAGGAACTGCATCACCTGGCCCAGGAACTTGAAGGCCAGAACGGGGATTCACCCGAACATCACCAGATGTTGCATCGCTATGGTGAGTTGCAGGAGCAGTTTCGCCACCGCGGCGGCTATACCATGGAAGCTGAAATAGGCACCGTCCTGAAGGGTCTCGGGTTCTCTCCGGATGACTGGTACCGTGATTGCGGGGAATTTTCCGGCGGCTGGCAGATGCGCATCGCCCTAGCGCGACTGCTTCTGCAGCAGCCCGATGTGCTCCTGCTGGATGAACCGACCAACCACCTGGATATCGAGGCGCGCAACTGGCTCGAGGAATACCTTTGTTCCTATCCTGGCTCAATGATTCTGGTTTCCCACGACCGTTTCTTCATGGATCAGGTCTGCAGCCGCATCGCCGAGGTCTGGAATCACGCCATCAGCGATTATCATTGCAGCTACTCCCGTTATCTTGTCCAGCGTGAGGAGCGGGTTTCGGCACTGAGGGAAGCCAAACGCATCCAGGATGAGGAAGTTCAGAAAACCGAAGATTTCATCCGCCGTTTTCGCTACCAGGCAAACAAAGCCTCGCTGGTCCAGTCGCGCATCAAGCAGTTGGAGAAGGTAGAGCGGATTGTGATTCCGCCGGAGCGCAAGCGGATCCGCTTCCATTTTCCCGATGCCCCCAAAAGCGGCAAGATCGTCATGGAGCTGAAAGCACTCACCAAATCCTACGACAGTCACACCGTGCTGAACCGCATCGATCTGACCATCGAGAAGGGGGAACGGGTGGCTCTGGTGGGGCACAACGGGGCCGGCAAGTCGACCCTCATGTCGGTCATGGCGGGTTCGGGGTTTCAGGGGGGAGAACGGGTGCTCGGTCATAACGTGATCATGGATTATTTTGCCCAGGATCAGGCCAACGTGCTGGATGTGTCCCGCAGCGCGTGGGATGAGATCTACAGCGATGCACCCTATGATATGGTTCCCCGGCTGCGGGATATCCTGGGGGCCTTCCTTTTTTCAGGAGACGACATCAACAAAAAGGTGGGGGTACTTTCCGGAGGTGAGCGTAACCGCCTGGCCCTGGCCAAGATGCTCCTGCGGCCCTCGAACCTGCTCCTGATGGACGAGCCGACCAACCACCTGGACCTGTTCAGCAAGGAGGTCCTGCTGGATGCTTTGCGCTCGTTTGATGGCACAGTGGTGTTTGTTTCCCATGACCGTTATTTCGTCAATGGTCTTGCCACCCGCATCGTAGAGGTTGAAGGGGGGGGGCTGGTCAATTATTTCGGAGATTATGAGTACTACCTGCAGAAGAAGGAGCAGAGCGGGGATCAGGGACCGGGGGCCGGGGACCGGATGACAGGGACTGGGGAGCGAAAAAGGGAAGAGCGTGGAGTTGCAGCAAATGGCGCTGTCGCTTCAGCTCCGGCTCCGCTGCCTGTGCAGGATAAGGAGGAACGCCTCAGGGACCGAGAAGAGCAGAAGCGGCGCAAGCGTGAGGAGGACAAACGGAATAAAAGAATGGGTGAAATAGAATATGAGATCAGCCAGACTGAGGCAGAAGTAGGCAGACTTGAAGTGGAGATGGGCCAGCCTGGTTATTTCGATGACCCGGAGCGTGGCAAGATGGGGGGAGAACGCCACGCAACCCTGAATACCCGACTGGAAGAGCTGTATGGTGAATGGGAAGATCTGTCGGGCTAAACAGTTCCGTCTTCAGCTCCAGGATTCCTCTTCAACGTCCGCTTCCACATCATCGACCGCAACCATTTCCACATCGAAAAACAGGTCCATGGTGCTTCGGCTCGAAGGTATGATCTGCAGGTCATCCGGTTGGATCAGGTCTTGATCATCTTCATCCATGGCAAACTCGTCGTCGCCGGTTCCTTCATCGGTGCCCGCAGGAAATCCCATTTCAAGGGGGGCTTCACCCAGTTCGAAGGGATAGCTTTTCAACTCTGCCGCTGAGACCGGAATGACCCGTGTATCCCCGGGATGCATGCCGATGACCCCTTTCTCCAGGCTTGGAATCGTGTTTCCTTCTCCGATTATAAATTCCAGTACGTCGCGGTCGGCATATTCGTAGATAGTGCCGTCCTCATAGCGACAGGTAAAGTGAATGGCTACTTTTTTCCCGGTATCAGCTTCCATTTGTTCCTCCCGATCCGTTCTTTCGTATCGTTGTTTAAAGGATATAATGTTTAAAGGCGGGGTCAAGCCGCGATCTGAGCACGGTACACAAGGAGGAACTATGCCGGAACTCCCGGATCTGACGGTATTTGCAGAAAATCTTTCGAAGCAGGTGGTTAGGGAAAAAGTTGTTAAAGTAGTCTGGCATGAAAGGGGTCGGCTCAATGTAGGAGCCGATGAACTTTCAGGAGCACTTGTGGGCAGCTCAATCAGCGAAGTGGAGAGATCGGGCAAGGAAACCTTGTTCAAAATGAACAACGGGAACCGGCTTTTCGTGCACTTGATGCTGCAGGGTAAATTCGTTCTTGCACCACGCCAGAAAACAGCTTCTTTTCCAATCATGACTCTGGCTTTTGAAGATGGAAAAACCTTGACGGTGCAGGACCCAAAGGCAATGGTGATGATATCTCTGAATCCCTCGCGGGATCACGAGGCCCCGGATGCCCTGGAGCTGAATCCGGAACTGTTGAAACGGCTGATTGGCGTAAAGCCGCGCATGCTTGCCAAGGCTTTTCTGATCGATCAGAAGATCGTCCGCGGCATCGGCAATGCCTATGCCGATGAGATTCTCTGGAAAGCGGCGATATCCCCACGATCTGTGATGGGGAGGCTTCCGGAAGAGGCGATAGATGAGCTTGTCAGGGCCGTGCATTCCGTGCTGAATTCAGCCATTGAGCAGCTGCGCAGAGATCACCCCGCGATCATCGCCGGCGAGATCAGGGATTTTCTGGCAGTGCACAATCCTTCCCGAAAGGTTTCGCCCACCGGCCATCCCATCCAGGTTGAAACCATTTCTTCCAAGAAAACTTATTTTACCGATGAGCAGGTGCTGTATCCTGAAAAAGCAGTTAAACACGGAGCAACGGAGTAAAATCTAGGAAGAATCTGCTTGAAAAGCCTTTTGTGATGCACCTTGAGAAAGGTTTTGATTTCTCCGTTTCTCCGTTGCCCCGTGTTATTCCAACTTAGGGTTTTCTGCTGTTCAATAAAGGGAGGAAAAAATGTCGAGTCGTATAGAAAAAGACACTCTGGGAGAGATGGAAGTTCCTTCAGATGCTTATTACGGTGCCCAGACAGCACGGGCCCTGCAAAATTTTCCCATTTCAGGCATGAAGCCGCATCCCGCTTTTGTCTGGGCGACACTGATTATCAAAAAGTGCTCGGCTAAAAGCAACATGTCCACCGGCCGGCTGGCGGATGGAATCGGAAACGCAATTGTTGCGGCGGCTGACGAAGCTCTTTCCGGGCGTATGGCTGATCAGTTCGTAGTTGATCCCTTTCAGGCCGGGGCCGGAACCTCTCATAACATGAACGTCAATGAAGTGCTGGCCAATCGCGCTCTTGAGCTGGTCGGCAAACAGCGGGGTGATTTCTCACTGATTCATCCCAATGATCATGTCAACATGGCCCAGTCGACCAATGACGTGATCCCGACAGCCATCAGACTGGCTGCTCTCGAGATGCTGGATCCTCTGCTGGAGACATTGGAGGGGCTGGAATTAGCTCTGGCAGACAAGGCAAAGGAGTTTGATCACATATTAAAGTCAGGCCGGACCCATCTACAGGATGCGGTACCGATCCGCCTGGGTCAGGAGTTCGGCGCCTATGCCGTTGCTGTCCGTAAAAACCGTGAAGGGCTGGAGGCGTGCATTCCGGCACTGCTGGAGTTGGGCATCGGTGGCACGGCTGTGGGGACCGGGCTCAATGCCCAGCCGGAGTTCATTCAGCGCATGATACAGGAACTGGCGATTGCCACCGGCTTTCCGGTCGTTGCAAGTAGCGATCTGTTCGAGGCGATGCAGAACATGGACCCTTTTCTGGCACTTTCTTCATCTCTGCGCAGAACTGCAGTCAATCTGGGGCGCATCGCAAATGACCTGCGCCTGCTCTCCTCCGGGCCGCGCACCGGGTTGGACGAGATCCGTCTGCCTGCTGTTCAGCCCGGTTCATCGATCATGCCGGGCAAAATCAATCCATCAATGGCAGAGATGACCAATATGGTCTGTTTCCAGGTGATGGGCTGCGACCAGGCGGTCATGCTGGCCAGCCAGGCCGGGCAGCTGGAGCTGAATGTGATGATGCCCTTGATCGCCTATAACCTGACGTTTTCCATGGAGTTGCTGAAGAATTGCGTGCAGAAGTTCACCGCTTCATGTATCATCGGTATCTCTGCAAACCAGGAACGCTGCCGTCGTTATCTGGAGGATTCCCTGGGCCTGGTGACAGTGCTGGCACCCTTCATCGGGTATAATGCAGCTGCTGAAGTTGCCAAGGAGTCAATAGCTACCGGACGCTCCATTCGTGAGATCGTGTTGTCCCGAGAACTGATGCCGGAAGCGGAGCTGGAAGAAGCCATGCGGCCGGAACATCTCACCGCACCCGGTTTGCCGCTGGATGAAAAACATAATCAGGCATAGAGACAAGTGGTTTTTGATTCTATGAATAACAACAAAGGAGAAGGAACATGAAAGAGGAAGTACTTAAGGTTCTTGAAATGGTACGTCCAGGTCTGCAGGCCGATGGCGGCGATGTGGAGCTGGTTGAAGTGACTGAAGATGGTATCGTCAAAGTTCGCCTGAAAGGTGCCTGCGGCAGCTGCCCCATGTCCACCATGACCCTGAAGATGGGCATCGAGCGCGCCATGAAGGAGAAAATTCCTGGCGTCAAAGAAGTCGTTCAGGTTTAATTGCTCTGTTTTTGAAAAAAAGCCCCGCCGGACAATGTCCTGCGGGGCTTTTTTTGTTGTGAATCCCGCTGGACATGAAATAGCGCTTGAAGGCATCAAACAATATTCATACAGCTTTCAAACTATTATACAAATATGGGAGGAACTGCATGCACTCTCTTCTTGAACGTCCCGACCAGGCTATTTCGGTCACGGAGGTTTCCGCCAGACCATATTTGATCCTCTTTGCAGCGGCAAGCAGGAAAAATATGTGGTCATGCGTAACAATGCTCCGGCAGCCGTGATGATGCCGGTCAGTGTGTGCAATATCGTGACGATGAAATCATTTTGTTATAGTATGCTTCCCCAGCCTCTGCCCTGAACAATCAGCTTTTGAAACTAGCGATAAGACTAGCGATAAGGCTCTTTCTGCTATCGAAAAAGATATTGTCGGAATTATGGAAGCTGATCCGTTCGTTACCCAGAAGGAAATAGCCGGGCAACTGAATCTTAGCTATGCGGGGATTCGTTACCATACCGACAAGCTGAAAGCTAAAGGGATATTACAGCGTAGCGGCGGGAAAAAGGCCGGACATTGGAAGGTAATCAGATGACAATGTTGAGCGGCAAGGCCAGGAAGTGCGGCTTTACCCGTTTTGCCGAGGCACAGATGAATACGATGCCCACGACGGAAACGCTCAACTTTATTCTCGACGGTGCTGTTACCGCCCGTATGGCCATCTTCCCGAACGGGCCGCTGATGCGGATTGCGGACGCCGAAGCGTCCGAGCATGGCGAAGAGCAGCTGCAGCTGCAGGAGAATGGACGTTACGAATACGAACTGGACACTCCCGGGTTATCGCTACTACCTGAAACCGGCATCGGTGCGGTTAAGCCGAGCATAAATCCGAAACGGACGCATTGCGGCATTATCGAGCCGGGGCTCAACACGGGACGATTGGGGCTTATCGTCCGGAACGGCGACGGCACAATCGTCGGCAGGGCGGCAGTCGAAGTCAGGTCGCTGAAAGTCGACTATCGCGACCACTACCGCCGCATGATGGAAGAGATTACCGAACGTTGCGTTTCGCTGCTCATGGAGCTGCGTTCACCTTCGGCACTGCGCTTTTCTCCCGATCCCGGCAAGTCCGCCAAAACAATTCACCAGCGTTTTGCCTTTCTCCGCTCACTCCTCGATTCTCGCCATTTCCGCGATGCCCTGCACCGTATTGCCACCCATCCGCACCGTCGATGGGAACCGGAAGAGACCGTCTGCGACATCCGCCGCGGTTTCCGTCCCGATGCAAGAAGCCAGCGTCAACTTGCCAAAGGGGCGCGGCGCGTGCCGCTGCCGGCTGGCCATCCGCTGGTTGCAACCGTTTCATCCCTGCCAGAGCGAATAACCGTTTATAAAAATGTTCAGACCGACGATACGCCGGAAAACAGGTTCGTAAAATTTGCCCTGCAGACCTTTGCCGGATTCCTCAACAAAATGTCCTCAAGCTGGAAGAAATCGGCAACGGTACGGACGAACGTCTGAAGGCAGATATTAAAAATCTGGAAAACGGTCTCGAAGCGGCACTGTCTGCCGATATTTTCAGAGGGGTGTCCGATCCGGAAATGCTGCCGCTGGGGAGTCCGGTACTGCAGCGCAAGGAGGGCTACCGCGAGATTCTCCAGGCCTGGCTCAAGTTCGATATGGCCGCACGTCTGGTCTGGCATGGCGGCGATGATGTGTACGGCGCGGGTCAGCGTGACATCGCTGCGCTTTACGAATATTGGGTCTTCTTTCGGCTGCTGGACATAGTTGCCGGTATTTTCGAGCTGCAGAAGCCGGCGGTAGAGGAGCTGATCGAAAAGACGGGTGACGGCTTCGGACTGAAACTTAAATCGGGCCGGCATCTGGCCGTGAAAGGCAGCTTCGAATCAGGCGGCCGAAAGCTGCTCGTCGAGTTCGGCTACAACCGCACTTTTTCAGCCGACAAAAGGCGCACGAAAGAGGGCTCCTGGACGAAGAACATGCGGCCGGACTACACCCTCAGTTTGTGGCCGGCAGAATTCGAGCCCGAGGCTGCCGAAGCCCAGGAACTGATGGTGCATGTGCACTTCGACGCCAAATACCGGGTGGACCGGCTGACGGAACTGTTCGGCAGTGATGATGCGGACGCGGAAGAGCGTCAGGAGCAGCGCGGCACCTGGAAACGCGCCGACATGCTCAAGATGCACGCCTATCGCGATGCCATCCGCCGCACCCATGGTGCCTACATTCTCTATCCCGGTAACGACGCTCCTGCCAAATTTGCCGGTTTTCGCGAAATTCTGCCTGGGTTGGGTGCCTTCGTGATGAAGCCGGGCAACGGCGATGCGGACCTCTGCAAATTCCTCACCGACGTTGTGGAGCACGTCTGCGACCGCGCCACCTCACGAGAGCGCGAGACGTATCATGTCTATCGAGTGCATGAAGAACCCGCCGAATATCAAGTGAGTCAACTGATACCGGAATACGAAACGAAATCTAAACGCCGCCATGCTCCGCCGGTTGAGACTTCCGTTTTGGTTGGCTGGTGTAAGGATGAAAAACATTTGAAATGGATTCGGCAGAGCAAGCTCTACAACTTCAGAATGGATACGGCACCCGGTTCATTGCGGTTAAAACCGGAAATTGCCGGGGCGAAATATCTGCTGCTTCATGGTGCAGGGTCTAACGCGCTGCCGGGGCTGTACCGCATTACTTCCGAAGGCCCACGCGTCATTTCGAAAGATGCGCTTGTCAAAAAGGGCTATCCCCATGAGCCCAATCACGATCACTATTTGATATCAGATGTTGAACTGGCTGCAGAGTTTGAAGGTTTTGAATGGGATTTCACGAAACTGGCCAGCCGGCAGAAAGGCAGAGAATCGGCATGGCCGTATCATGTTTCGCTTGCTGAGTTGATGACGGTAAAGCGAAAACTATGACCGATCTCACCACCACTATCAAACACTTCGCCACCCTCAACCGCGCCCCCGGCCCAACCTGGACCGACCCCACCAACGCAAGCGCCGCACAGGTCGCTCCTGTTGTTGGCGGTGCTGGACCTGGTTCACCGTGGTTTCATCACTTCGCCGTTCATCGCCGTCACCAGCGATCTGGTGGAGCTGAACGAGCTGTTCAACTCTACTGCGGCGGATCATCCCCCGCGGCCAAACCAGCAGCATCGCCGGATTCCATGAGGTACGTGCATGACCACGACAGATAACGCAATAGTCCTGTATCAAAGTCCGGATGGGGCGGCTTCTCTTGAAGTCCATCTTGATCATGAGACAGTTTGGTTGTCTCAAAAGCAGATGGCGGAGCTGTTCCATCGTGAACGAAGTGTTATTACCAAGCACCTGCGCAATGTTTTTTCAGACGGAGAATTGGATGAAAAAAGCAATGTGCAAAATATCCACTTTGGAATTCGGGGGACATCTTACTTAACTCCTTTGGCGAATTCGGGGGATATTGCAACTACTCGTTGTTGCCTTGACCTTACTGACGCAGAGAGGTATACTCCTCGCAACACTCCGAAATTTAAGGATTTATATACTGTTTGCCCTTAATGCAACTTATGGATTGAACCAAGATGAGGTGCTCAAATGATTGACCGTAACAATCCACTCATCCGCGAGGCAACCAGTCTTCCCCCGCTCGACAAGCTGCGACTGGTTGACTATCTCCTTGAATCCCTTGATATGCCCGATACTGAGCTTGAAAAGCTGTGGGCCGAGGAATCTTCCCGTCGATGGAAAGGGTATAAGGGCGGAGAGATAGGCTCTGTTTCTGCTGCCGAGGTCTTCGAAAAATACAAACCATGAATATCCGCTTCCTTGAACCTGCCCGGAACGAACTTGATGACGCGTTTGACTGGTACGAAATGGAGCAGAGCGGTCTTGGCCAACGCT
Organism: Pelotalea chapellei; assembly: GCF_018531195.1. Lineage (GTDB taxonomy): Bacteria > Desulfobacterota > Desulfuromonadia > Geobacterales > Pseudopelobacteraceae > Pelotalea > Pelotalea chapellei. Next base: position 290,451 of record NZ_JAHDYS010000002.1, read on the forward strand.
TCCTTTCAGAGATCCAGTCTGCCCTGAAGCGGATCACCGTCTTTCCTGACAGTTGTGCTGTCATTGCTCCCGGCCTGCGGCGCTGCATGACCCGGAAGTTTCCTTATATGTTGGTTTACGGTTTGGAAAACGATACTGTTGTCATAGTTGCTGTTGCGCATATGCATCGTACGCCCCATTACTGGCAGGGCAGATAATTGAACCGGTTTCATCGCAGCGGCCAAGATATCGCCGTTCCATGACCTCACTAACCACCTCCATAAAACACTTCGCCTCCCTCAACCGCGCCCTCGGGCCCAACCTGGACCGACGCCACAAGCGCAAGGCCCTGCACAAGCCTCTCCTGCTGCTGGCGGTGCTGCTGGACCTGGTGCAACGCGGCATACTGGCGGCGGATCATCCCCCTCGGCCAGAACAGCAGTTTCACCGAAAATTAAGAGGTTAATGCATGGCCACGACAGATAACGCAATAGTCCTGTATCAAAGTTCGGATGGCGCGGCTACCCTTGAAGTTCGCCTTGACCATGAAACCGTCTGGCTGACCCAGGATCAGATGGCGGAACTGTTCGGCAGGGAGCGTTCAGTAATCACCAAGCATCTGCGCAATGTATTCAAAGAGGGGGAACTGGAGGAAGATTAAGTTCGTGCAAAATATGCACATACTGCCCTCCTTTATATTTCACTACAAACTGTCCGTGCTATCACCTTACCGTCATAATCCCATGACTATCCGAGCCATGCGATGCAGTTCCGTATTGGCCAGGGCAACGACCTTCTTCTTGACGGCCCGCGAGTAATACTCCTTTTCTGTTTTTGTCAGCGGAAGGCCATCCAGCTTTTTTCTGAATAACTCCTTCTGTTTTGGAGAAAAGAGTTGCGACAGGGCATATTCAAGCGACAGTTCTTCGTAGGTATCCTTACGCTGCCGATTCTTTTCGGCATCCTTCTCGAAGTACAACTCAAACGTTCCCTTGAGTCGTTCCGGCTGAAACTCCCTGCCCCCGAGAGAGAAAGACAAGTCATGGGCGAGTGCATTTCTCACTTGTTTCAGCCGTGATTTGTCCTGATCGGAAAATTTGTCCTGCATCTGCTTCATCCAGAAAAAGGAAAGATGATAGGATTCGTAGAGAGCTGCAGACAGGATCAGCAGCGTCCGGAAATCGTCTTTTTCCTCGTCGGTTGTCAGATTGTCGCATGTCCGCTGATAATCGAAGCGCAACTCCCTGGCGGCATTTGCGAGCAAGACCGGAAAAGCTTCCCAGAAGCGGGTTTCCGGGCTTTTCACGACTTCGGCAAGGGTCTGGTTGACATCGAACTCCTTACTGGTTTCCATAAGGGGTAATCCAAGTCGGGATAATCGCTCCAGCAGGTTTGTGTCATTCATACAGATTCTCCTCGCGAAGCAGTGCGACAAATCGGTCGATATGTACGCCAATACGGTCTACTGCTATATCGTAGCTGACCAGTTCGCGGTAATGGCTCACTAGTCGGTCGACATCAATCTGATCACGATGGGCCTTCACCAGGATCAGACAATCTTCAAAATCGACCCCCGTGCCACGCATCAGCTTGCTGGAGATCAGATCATAATAATTGAGTATCCCGATGTAGAGTCGGGAATACTCTTTCAACAGGTAATGATTATTTGGTGCCAGCGGCGTCTCAAGCAGTTCGGTTGTATGAATCTTTTTGCCGGGAAACAGGTCAAAGCGGAATATGTCTCCTTTCCGCAGCCACCCCCAACTGGTCTCCGGTTCGTAATCCAGACTTTTCAGCATCTTAATCAGATAGGCATACTCGGAGACGTTGGGAACCATGAAATCGACATCCTTGGTGGATGCCTTGACATCCAGCAGGGTCATTGCCGTTCCACCGCAGGCGATGAGGTGAACCTTCCTTTTCAGGAATCGGTTCCATTGTTCCAGAATATCAAGCAACTTTTGTTTGTTGAGCCGGTATTCCATCATTATCCTTTTTTTTAACAATTAATTGTATTTATTTATACAATTAATTGCATTTATTTGTACATATTTTTTAAATACGACAAGAGGTGAGAATATGGTAGGGCAGATCTCCTTGAATCCCTTGATATGCCCGATATTGAGATTGAAAAGCTGTGGGTTGAGGAATCTTCCGTCGGTGGGAAGGGTATAAGGGTGGAGAGATAGGCTCTGTTTCTGCTGCCGAGGTCTTCGAAAAAAACAAACCATGAATATCCGCTTCCTTGACAGGGTAGATAATTGAACGGTTTCATCGCAGCGGCCAAAAGATCGTCGTTCCACAACCTCACACGCCCTCCATAAACCCGTAACCCCACCCCCGGACAAGCCAGAAGAGACGCTCCAAACGCCTGATCCCGCACATAATAACGTCCCGCTGGACATAGTTTCCACTCGTCTGATAAAGTACGCAACTCATGAAGATCAAACGCCTCGAAATATCAGGGTTTAAATCCTTTGCCGACAAGGTCGTGCTCGATTTCCAGCAGGGTGTGACCGGTGTGGTCGGCCCCAATGGCTGCGGCAAGTCCAATATCGTGGACGCTATCCGCTGGTGCATGGGGGAGCAGTCCGCCAAAAATCTGCGCGGCAAGGCGATGGAAGACGTTATTTTCGCCGGCAGCGAGACGCGCAAACCGCTCGGCATGGCTGAAGTATCGCTGATCTTCTCCACCGAGGATGGACGCGCGCCGGCAAAATACCTGGATTACGCTGAGATTCAGCTTACCCGCCGGCTGTACCGCGACGGCGAAAGTGACTATCTGATCAACCGGACCCCCTGCCGTCTGCTTGATATTACCGAACTATTCATGGACACCGGTGTCGGTACCCGAGCCTATTCGATTATTGAACAGGGCAAAATCGGACAGATCCTGCATTCACGTCCGGAAGAACGGCGCTTTCTGATTGAAGAGGCGGCCGGGGTGACCAAGTTCAAGTCCCGCAAGCACCTGGCATTGAAGAAGATCGAAGGGACCCGTCTTAATCTGGCCCGGTTGGGGGATGTGCTGGGAGAAATTCGCCGCCAGCTGGCTTCTTTGCAGCGGCAGGCCCGTAAGGCTGAAAAATTTCGTGAATACCGGGATGAACTGCGGGAGATAGATTTATTTTTCACCACCCGGGAGTACCTTGAAACCAGGAAACGAAGAGAGTCGGCAGAGCAGGAACTGGCTAGCCTCAATGAACGATTCCGCGAAACATTTGCCGCTTCCAGTGTTGGTGAATCGCGAGTGGAAGAGGCGCGGCTTGCGTTGGTGGAGGCTGAAAAAGTTCTTGCTGTGACCCAGGAAGAAATCTTCAAGATCAGGAGCGAGTCGAGTGCTGCCGAAAGCGGTCTGGAATTCCAGCGCAAGGAGCTTTCTTCGCTGACTGCCAGGTTGGCCCGCCTTGAATCTGAAAGCAGTGAACTGGGAGGACGGCTGGCAGAATGCATCGAGCAGCGCGCCCAACTGGAGCTGCGGCGTGATTCGACTGGAACTGGCAGTGTTGACCTGCAGACGGAACTGCTTCAGGCAGAAGAAGAACTGGTTGGTTTTCAGCAGGGAGAGGTGGAGGTCAGTCAGAATCTGGAAGCCCGGCGTAAAGAACTGTTTGCCGCTTTGTCTGAATCGGCTCAATTCAAGAGTCGTTATGAGAATGCCCGCAAGAGACTGGCAACACTTTCCGAACGTCTGGAACGGCATGGCCGAGAGGGGATTCAGCTGGCAGAACGCCTTGAACTGGCCCAAAGACGTGCTGCAACAATCGATGCAGATTATGGCGGAGCCATTGGGGAGCAGGAATCTTACAGGGTTGAGTTGGCCGGGTTGCGGAAACGGGAAGATGAACTGAAATCTCGGCTGCCCGAAATGGAAAAAAAATGGCAAACCGCCCGGGATGATCTGAGCCGAAGTACATCACGCCTGCATTCACTGCGTGAGCTGGAAGCCCAGTTTGCCGGTTACGGGCAAGGGGTCAGGAATCTAATGAAAGCTTCTGAGCTTCGCCACCGTTTCAGTGGCGTTCTGGCTGATGCCGTGATTGCTCCCCCGGAGTTGGAGGCGGCACTTGAAGCAGTCTTGGCCGACCGTCTGCAGTGTGTGTTGTGCAGCAATGAAAGTGATGCTCTGGAATCTCTGGAATTCCTCAAGAAGAGCAATGGAGGCCGGGTTAGTCTGGCACTGTCGGTTGAGTTTGAACCTCAAGCAACCTCTGCAGTGGAGGGTGGGCAGCAACTTGATTCTCTGGTAGAGGTCTCCGGGCCATTTAGCGGCTTGATGCTGCGGCTTCTGACCGGCGTAATACTCGTGGATGGTCTTCCTGAGGCGCTTTCTCTTGCCCGCATACATCCCGGGCTGACTTTTGTTTCTCGGGACGGGGATGTGGTCAGCCTTGGCGGTGTTATTTCCGGCGGTTCTGCGGAACAGGTCAGGACAGGGATCATTCATAAAAAGCGCGAAATACGCGATCTGGAAGAGCGGGTGGAACTGCTTGAGCAGGATGTGGCGGGACTGGGGAGTGAACGTGATCAATTGCGCAGCCAGTCCCAGGAGGTGGCCGAAGGGCTGAAAAGCGTCGGGAGTCTGCTGCACCAGGCCGAATTGCGGCTGGCTGGATTAATCAAGGATCGCCAGCAGGCAGCGGATGAGATTGTCCGCACGGAAGAGCGGTTGGCTGTACAAAGTCTGGAGGCTGAAACCCTGCGTGAGGAGCACGAAGCTCTTGTGGGAGAAGAGACGCTTTCTCTGGAACAAATGAATACGACAGCTGCTGCCTCCCAGGGACTGGAGCAGGAGGTTAACAGGTTCAAAGAGGAGCTGGATGCCGGGCGGAGCAGGCTGGGACTCGCTCGTGAGCGGGTTACGGCACTGCGCGTGCGGGTTGCTACGCTTAAAGAGCAGCATGAAGCCCATCAACGGGGTCTTCTTGACCTGGAGCGGCAGGTGGATGACCTGCAGCGGCGTATGACCGCTGACCGGGAGGAAATGGAAAAAGGGGCTCTTGAGCGCAACCGCTTGCAGACTTCCATTGCTGAACAGAGCGAGCGGCTTGAAGCATTGGTGCTACGACAGGTTCGGGCTGAACAACAGCTGGCTGACGCACGATCTGGCTATGAAGCTGCCGGAGCTGTGCTGGCCGAAACCGAGGCAACCGTGAAGCTTTCCCGTGAAAACCATGATGCAGTGCGCCAGGCTCAATCGGATCTGAAGGTACTTTTTTCGACTCTCAGTATGCAGGCAGAGCATCTCGAACGAGGGGTAATGGAGAAAAGCCGCATTACCATCAGTGAGGCGATGAGCAGTTTCGAGTCTGTAGAGTTTGATGAAGCTGAGCGGAGAGGGCGACAAGTTGAGCTGCAGCGTCTTTTAGATGAGCTGGGTGAAGTTAATCTGATGGCAATTGATGAATGTGCGGGCATGGAGGAGCGCTTCACGTTCCTTGCGGCCCAGAAAGAGGACCTCGAGGAGTCGCTGCGTGGTCTGCAGCAGGCTATTCAGCGCATCAACCGCACGACACGTCAGCGATTTCAGGAAACCTACGCTTTGGTTAATGCAAAATTCCAGGAAGTCTTTCCGCGCCTGTTCTGCGGCGGGCGAGCTGAACTACGTCTGACCAATGAGGATGATCTGCTGGAGACCGGCATCGACATTATTGTGCAGCCTCCCGGCAAAAAGCTGCAGAACGTGACCCTGCTTTCCGGCGGGGAAAAAGCGCTGACCGCGGTGGCGCTGATTTTTTCGATTTTTCTGATCAAGCCGACCCCCTTCTGCTTGCTGGATGAAGTTGATGCGCCTCTGGACGATGCCAACATTGGTCGCTTCAATGACATGGTACGGGAAATGAGCGCGATCTCCCAGTTCATTATCATTACCCATAACAAGGCCACCATGCAGGTGGCTGACTCGCTGTACGGTATTACCATGGAGTCGCCTGGCGCTTCCAGAGTGGTGTCGGTACGGCTGAATTAATCAAGTATCGGGGGCCAGGAGCCAGGGACATGGGACTGGACAAAATTTTCCGATCCCCAGTCACTGTCCCTAGTCCCCTTTATCGGAGGTTTGATGCCGTACAAGCAGATTATGAAAGATCTTGTCGAAAAAGTCCCTGGGGCGACCGGTGCCATAGTACTCGATTGGGAAGGGGAGGCAGTGCAGGAATACTGCTACTGTGAACCGTATGAAATTCGTTTTGTGGCCGCCCACCAGGGGCTCGTTTTAAGCCAGCTTAGAGAGCTGCAGCAAACGGGACAGGGAGGAGCTATAGAGGAAGTTGTGGTAACCTCTTCAGATAGATCTCTGATTACCGGCTGTATCAACCAGGACTACTCGCTTATGCTGAGCATAGATCGCAGCTGTCCTGTGGCTTTAGCTCTACATCATTTTCGCACCACGATTACCGTACTCAGGAAGGAGATATGATGGAGCAGCAGGAGAAAAAAGGATTCTTTCGGGGTCTGTTCAACAAAATCAGTGGAAAACCCGAAGAAGTGCCTCCGGAGAATCAGCCGGTGGAGGAGGAACAACAGGTAGAGCAGCCTCAGGAGGTTCGACCCGAGCAGGAGGAGCTCCATCCTCCCCTGCCAGTGGTTCCCGTGGTTGAAGAACCGCCCGCGGTTGTGGAAACACAGGCCAAGCCCAGTTTTTTCGAACGGCTTAAACAGGGATTGCAGAAAACCAAAGATGGTTTGGTAGGACGCATAGATACTCTGGTGTTGGGGAAAAAAGAGATAGATGCCGATACTCTGGAAGAGCTTGAGGAGATTCTGATAACCTCCGATATGGGGGTAAAAACTACCCTTGAGTTGGTGCGCACGTTGGAGCAGCGTTTGAAGCGCAACGATCTCAAGGATGGTGCGGCCCTGCGAGCCGCTCTGAAGGAAGAAATTCTGCAGCGACTTGAGCTGCATCATGCTCAGTTGAATCCTTCAACCCGCCATCCTTTCGTAATACTGGTGATCGGTGTTAATGGAGTCGGCAAAACCACCACGATCGGGAAACTGGCCTCGCGTTTTACGAGTGAGGGCAAGAAAGTTTTGCTTGCGGCAGCAGATACATTCCGCGCTGCCGCAGCCGAACAGCTGGTGGCTTGGGGTGAACGTGCCGGAGTGGATGTCATTCGTCACAAAGAGGGGGCCGATCCTTCGGCAGTGGTTTTTGATGCCTGCAAGGCTGCCCTGGCGCGTAATGTTGATATTTTAATTGTTGACACGGCGGGACGGTTGCACACAAAAGTTAATCTGATGGAAGAGATGAAAAAAATTCGCCGGGTGATCGACAGGGAAATTCCCGGAGCACCACATGAGACCCTGCTGGTAGTGGATGCAGCTACAGGTCAGAATGCCATCTCGCAGGCCCGTCTTTTCAAAGAAGCGGCCGGGGTAAGTGGCATTGCATTGACCAAACTGGATGGTACGGCCAAGGGGGGCATCGTGGTCGCTGTCAGTCATGAATTTGCCCTCCCGGTGCGATACATCGGGGTTGGCGAATCAATAGAAGATTTGCGCGATTTTGATCCACGAGAATTTACGGACGCACTCTTTCTCGCCTGACAGAGGGGGCGCCAGGGTGCCATGAAAGGGGCTATGAAGCCCGCAATTTCACGTAATTGGCCTTGACTTCATCCTGGTTTACACGTATATTCAGCACCCCGAAAGGAGTCTTATTTATGAGTTCTGAATTGTTTCATGCCCTTGATGAAAAAGTCAGCGGCTTGTTGGAAAAATATGTATCATTGAAAGATGAAAATGCACTTTTGCTTGAAGAGATTGCTTCTCTCGAAGAGGCAAACAAGCGATTGCAGTCAGAGCGTGAAGGATTCAAGGCTGGTGTGGATGCCATTCTCAGCAAGTTGGAAGGCGTATGATAAGCCCGGGCGGTGACGCAGCATGAAGACATCTCACTCGGTCACCATTCTCGGAAGAGAGCTTTCGGTCAAAAGTTCTGCGTCAGCAACAAAAGTTCAGGCGGTTGAAGCATTCGTAAATGGCAGGCTTCAGGAGATCGGTGCCGCTCTCAAGAGCGGCGATGCTCAGCTGGTACTGATGCTGGCGCTGCTCAATACCGCTGAACAATATCTGGATTTAAGAGCATTGCAGGAGGCCCAGGCTCCGCTGCTGGAAGAGCGGCTGAAGGTGCTCCTTGAGAAGATAGATGCTGCCTGAAAAGGCTGGCAGAGGGACAGCGGCCGACACCTAAATGGTCAGGCCGAGCATGACGGAGATGTGCATTGGCCTTGCTGGTGCGAAGGTTCTTCAGGAAGACTTGATATATATTCGCAATACAATAATCAGCCCCGACAGGTATGGCTGCTTTTAGCCTGCTTGCTGAATCTGAGAAACAGAATATATCTTAAACAGAAAGGAAGGAATAGCTCCCCGAGCTCAGGAACCAGGCATAACCTCATTCCACCGCATCTTGCGAGCCATTCCCGCGACCTTTCTCCCTCCCTGACCATCCTTTCCAGCACTCTGCCGGACTCCCCACTATTTTAAAAAAGAAGTTCATTCGGAAGCTTTATGCCCAAGCGTACGCTTCGCCAACAGGTACTGGCACGACGCAAATCGCTTAGCCAGGAAGAATGGCGTGCTTCAAGTGATCTGGCCCAGTTGAACTTCCTTTCTCTGGAGGAATTCACCGGGGCGGAATGTGTCGCGCTCTATTCGCCGGCTCATCATGAACCTGATACGACGATGATTCTTGGTGCAGCGATAGCGGCTGGAAAGAAGGTACTTTACCCGGTCGTGTGTGGAAACCACATGGTTTTGCGGCAGGTAGAGGGGGCAACATGTCTCACCCGGGGGTGTTTCGGCATTCTTGAACCCTGTTCCGGACCGGATCACCAGGCGGATGAGGCTGATCTTATTGTTGTTCCCGGAGTCGTATTCGACCTGAATGGTCACCGTATCGGTTATGGGAAAGGCTTTTACGACCGCTTCCTGCAGCACCCCGGCAGGCATGCTCATCTGGTCGGGCTCTGCTATGATTTCCAGGTAATGGACGAAATGTCTCTGCCTGTCGATCAACACGATATTCAAATGGAGGTACTAGTTACAGATAAACGAATAATTCACTGCGGAAGTAACCGGCGCCATTAAATGGTCCGGATTCACATAGAGGAGGTTACAGATATGGAAAACGTAATAATGATTGTAATAACCCTGGTGGCAGCTGTCGGTGCGTATATCGCCGGTAGCAGGATAAGCAAGAAAGACTCCGGCTCCATCGTCCGGCAGGCAGAAGAACTGGCCAGCAAAGTACTTGATGATGCCCGTCGTGAGGCAGAGACCATTGCCAAGGAGGCAGAGCTCAAGGCTAAAGACGAAGCGCTGCAAATCAAGGATGAGTATGAGCAGGAACTTCGTGAGAAAAAGAAGGAGCTCCAGGGTCTTGAGAAGCGGCTTGGACAGAAGGAAGAAAATCTGGACAAGAAAGTAGCTCTGTTCGATCAGAAAGAGCTTGATATTCTTAAGAAGGAACAGATTTTTACACAGAAAGAACAGTCTCTTCAGCAACGTGACGAGGAGCTGAAGCAGGCTGCTGATGTCCAGCGGGCTAAACTGGAAACAATCTCCGGCATGTCAGCATCGGAAGCCAAGAAGGAGCTGATGGATGCCATGGAGGATGAAGCAAAGCATGATGCCGCTAAATTGATTAAAATAATTGAGGAAGAAGCACGCGAGACAGCCGATAAAAAAGCCAAAGAACTCATCTCCCTTGCTGTGCAGCGTTATGCCGGCGAATATGTGGCAGAGAAGACCGTCTCGGTCGTGCCATTGCCGTCTGATGAGATGAAAGGGCGCATTATCGGACGCGAAGGGCGCAATATTCGTGCATTGGAAGCAGCTACTGGTATCGACCTGATTATTGATGACACTCCGGAAGCGGTAATTCTTTCCGGCTTCAACCCTGTTCGCCGTGAAGTGGCACGTTTGTCCCTTGAAAAACTGATTGCCGACGGTCGTATCCATCCTGGCCGCATTGAGGAAGTGGTAGCCAAATCAACCGAAGAGGTTGAGCAGACCATCAAGGAAGCAGGGGAACAGGCAGCTTTCGACCTCGGTGTCCACGGAATCCATCCCGAGGTCCTCAAGCTCATTGGTCGTCTTCGTTACCGCACATCCTACACGCAAAACGTATACCAGCATTCTCTGGAAGTCGCCTTTCTCTGCGGCATCATGGCCGCCGAGCTTGGCGTCAACGTGAAGCAGGCCAAGCGTGCCGGACTGCTGCATGACCTTGGCAAGGCTGTTGATCATGAAGTTGAAGGTTCCCATGCCGTGATCGGTGCCGAGCTGGCCCGTAAATATGGTGAGTCTCCAAAGATCGTGCATGCCATCATGGCCCACCATGAAGATGAAAAACCGACCACTGTCCTGGCTGTTCTTGTTCAAGCTGCTGACGCCCTCTCCGGCGCCCGCCCTGGTGCCCGGCGTGAGATGATGGAAACTTATGTAAAACGACTGGATGATCTGGAGCGCATTGCCACCTCTTTCAGCGGGGTGACCAATTCTTTTGCCATCCAGGCCGGCCGTGAAATTCGTGTAATGGTGTCAAGCGATCAGATAACCGATGACCAGTCTCTGATCATGGCACGTGACATAGCCAAGAAGATCGAAGCCGAAATGACTTATCCAGGTCAGATCAAAGTTAACGTAATCAGGGAAACCAGGGCAGTGGAATATGCCCGTTAAAATTCTCTTCATAGGGGATATTATCGGCAAACCGGGACGTCAGGCGCTCTCACGCGAGTTGGACCGCCTGGTTGACCGGCACTGTATCGATCTGGTGATCGTTAACGGTGAAAATGCTGCCGGTGGTTTCGGGCTGACTACAGAAACAGTCAAAGAGTTGTTTGACATCGGTGTTCATGGCATCACCAGCGGCAACCATATCTGGGACAAAAAAGAGCAGGTGCCCATGGTGCTTGCTCACCCGCATGTCATCCGCCCGGCCAATTATCCTGATGGAGCAGCCGGTCGGGGCAGCATGATTCTGACCACACCGGGTGGAGTAAAGGTTGGGGTCCTGAATCTTGAAGGGCGCATTTACATGAAGAACCTTGAGTGCCCCTTCCGAGTTGCCGACCGGGAGATTGAATCCCTGCGACAGGAGACGGCTGTCATCTTCGTGGATTTTCATGCGGAAGCCACTTCGGAAAAGTCAGCCTTGGGATGGTACCTGGATGGTCGGGTCAGTGCGGTGATCGGCACTCACACCCATGTGCAGACTGCGGATGAACGGATCCTTACCCAAGGTACAGCTTACATGTCCGATGCCGGCATGACCGGTAGCTTTGATTCCGTGATTGGCATCGGCAAGGAAGAAGCTATCCGCAAGTTTATGACCCAGCTGCCGGTAAAATTCGAAGTGCCAAAGAAAGATATCCGTCTGAATGGTGTGGTTGTGGAAGTCGACGAAGCGACCGGCAACGCACTGGCAATAGAGCGTATCGCTGTAACCTGCTGAACTATATCACCCGAGGTTTCCAATAATGTCCGTAGCTGAACAGATGGCTGTAATCAAGCGTGGCTCCGTTGAAGTCCTTATAGAGAAGGAACTTGAGAGCAAACTGGAAAAATCACTTGCTGCCGGCGTTCCTCTCAAAATCAAGGCCGGGTTCGATCCCACCGCGCCTGACCTGCATCTGGGACATACGGTACTGATTCACAAACTGCGTCAGTTTCAGAAGCTGGGTCACGAAGTCAATTTCCTGATCGGTGACTTCACTGGCATGATTGGCGATCCCACCGGCAAGTCTGAAACCCGTAAAGTGCTGACCCGTGAAGATGTGCTTCGCAATGCGGAAACCTACAAGGAACAGGTTTTTAAAATTCTGGACCCCGAGAAAACAAAGGTAGTCTTCAACTCAACTTGGCTAAACGAGCTGGGCGCTGGTGGTATGATCGGTCTGGCCTCAAAATATACGGTTGCCCGCATGCTTGAACGCGACGATTTTCATAAACGGTTTTCTACCCAGCAGCCGATAGCCATTCATGAGTTCCTGTATCCTCTGATACAGGGATATGATTCCGTGGCACTACATTCGGATGTGGAACTGGGGGGCACGGATCAGAAATTCAACCTGTTGATGGGGCGTGAGCTGCAGCGTGAGTGGGGGCAGACACCCCAATGTGTTCTAACGATGCCTCTTCTGGAAGGTCTGGATGGTGTCAACAAGATGTCCAAATCTCTGGGGAATTACATTGGCATCAACGAACCTGCTGACGAGATATTCGGAAAGGTCATGTCTATCTCGGACGAGTTGATGATCCGTTATTACGAACTGCTTTCCGACATGCCGCTGGCTGATCTGGAGAAACTGAAGCAGGGTCTTGGCGATCGAACGATGCACCCCATGGCTGCCAAGAAGGCACTTGGCCGGGAAATTGTCTCACGCTTCCATGGTGCCGGCGCCGGTGAGATTGCAGAAGAAAATTTCGTAAAACGTTTCAAGCAGAATGAGGTGCCTGATGAGATGCCGCAGGTCAGTTATCGCCTGGCCGACGGCAGTGTATTGCTGGCCAAGGCAATGACAGAGGCAGGTCTGACAAAATCTAACGGTGAGGGTCGCCGCTCTATCGATGGCGGCGGGGTTAAGTTGAATGGTGAAAAAGTCAGTGATGTTAATTTGGAACTTTCCAGCGGCGGAGAATATATTGTTCAGATCGGCAAGCGTCGCTTTGCCAGAATAATGGTGGCCTGACCCGAATGATTCACCTTTCCAATATTACCAAGCAACATGGTTCACACCTCCTTTTCCGCGAAGCAAGTTTTCAGATTCTCCCAGGAACCCGCAGCGGCCTGGTTGGTCCTAATGGCGCAGGGAAGACCTCTCTTTTCCGTATTATAACCGGCGAGGAGGATGTTGATGGCGGCGAAATTTCCTGCTCGAAGAAAACAACCATTGGTTACTTTTCCCAGGACGTAGGCGACATGTCCGGCCGTTCCGCCCTCGATGAAGTTATGGCGGGCTCGGCTGAAACTATGCGTCTGGCGGGTGAATTGAAGGAAATGGAAGCAGCCATGTGCGAGCCGCAGTCGGACGATGAGATGGCTGCCTTGCTGGAACGCTATGGCAGTGCCCAGGAAGACTTTGAGCACCGTGGCGGCTACGATCTTGATACCCGTGCACAGACAGTGCTGACGGGGCTCGGCATTGGGCCCGACCGTTTTCATCTGCCTGTGGAATCCTTCAGCGGCGGGTGGAAAATGCGCATTGCCCTTGCCAGGATTCTGACCCTGAAGCCGGATGTGCTTCTGCTGGATGAGCCGACCAACCACCTGGACGTGGAGTCAATCATCTGGCTGGAAGAATGGCTGGCCAATGAATTTGATGGCGCACTGCTGATGACTAGCCATGATCGCGATTTCATGAACCGCATAGTAACCCGCATCATCGAGGTTGCTAACAAAACGGTAACCACCTATGGCGGCAACTATGATTTTTACGAGCGGGAGCGCGATATCCGCCTCGAACAATTGCTAGCCAGTCACAAACGTCAGCAGGACATGCTGGCTAAGGAAGAAGAATTCATCGCACGTTTTGCCGCCAGGGCTTCCCATGCTGCCCAGGTTCAGTCACGAGTGAAGAAGATCGATAAGATTGAGCGCATCGAGATTCCACCTGAGGAGCGTGCCGTTCGTTTTGAGTTCAACGAACCACCTCGCAGCGGAGATGATGTCGTGGTTCTGGAGGACTTGGGAAAAACCTGGGAAACGCATGACGGGCGCCAGCATCCTGTTTTCAGCGGTGCATCTGGAGTCATTCGTCGAGGAAACAAGATTGCCGTTGTCGGGGTCAACGGTGCCGGAAAGTCTACTTTTTTGAAAATGATAGCTGGACAGACCGAGCCTACCCAGGGCCAATTCAAGTTAGGTGCGAACGTGGAGCTCGGCTACTTCAGCCAGCATGCGATGGAGTTACTCGATCCACGCAAGACGGTTTTCGAAACCTTGCAGGACGCCATGCCTCTGGCTACCATTGGTGTGATCCGCAATCTGCTTGGAGCTTTCCTGTTTTCGGGCGATGCAGTGGATAAACGTATTGAAAATCTTTCAGGCGGTGAAAAGAGCCGCGTGGTACTGGCAACTCTTCTTGCGCGGCCGATTAATTTTCTGGTGCTGGACGAACCGACAAACCATCTCGATATCCGTTCGCGTGAGATCCTTCTGGAAGCGCTGAAGAATTTCAGCGGCACAGTGGTGCTGGTGAGTCATGACCGTCACTTTCTGCGCCTGTTGGTTGACAGGGTGTTTGAGATCGATCACGGTGAAATGCGCACCTATGAGGGCAGCTACGAATATTACTTGAGCAAGTCTCATCATGCTTAAGTCGATGAAATTTCCTCGACCCAGTTTTTCCAGCTGTATACAATTTATATTGCTACCCCATTTAATTTGTTGACATCCATTCGTCACATATGTATTTTCTAGTAATACCGGTGTTTCGCCGGAACATTAAAAGATTGTATCAGGAGAAGGTAAGCAAATGGTAAACGGAACAGTAAAATGGTTCAACGACAGCAAGGGGTTTGGGTTTCTTGAGCAGGAGAATGGCGAAGATGTTTTCGTACACTTTTCAGCTATCACTGGCGACGGCTTCAAATCACTTGCAGAAGGCGATAATGTAACTTTTGAACTGGTCAAAGGTCCTAAAGGCCTGCAGGCTGCCAACGTAACCAGAGTTTAATTTTAAACTCTTTTTTACGGTTTAAGAGCCTCGGAGAAATCCGGGGCTTTTTTTGTTGAACAGACTGCAGTCACAAAGGATGTTTTAAGCAAACTATGAGGTAGTAATGAGCGATTATATAGTTCGAGCACTGAGTACGTCGGGTGGCATCAGAATTCTGGTATGTACTGCAACTGATTTAACACGAGAAATTTGCACATTGCAGGGCGCTTCTCCCACTGTCAGCATAGCCATGGGACGTGGCTTGGCAGGAGGTGCGTTGATGGGAGCGCTGCTGAAGCAGAACCAACGGGTTGCCCTGAAGTTTGAAGGCAACGGCCCAATGCGCAAAATGATAATAGAAGCTGACAGTGATGGTGCAGTACGAGCCAGCGTTGGTGATCCTGCTGCAGATGTGGAACCAGTGGCGGGCCGTTGGAATGTGGCGGGTCTGCTGGGAAAAGCAGGATTTCTGACAGTATCGAAGGATTTGGGAGTAGGCGGAGAACCGTATCACGGTATGGTGCAGCTGCGGTCAAGTGAGATAGGCGATGATCTGGCATATTATCTGACGGATTCGGAGCAGGTACCATCTGCAGTAGGATTGGGTGCAAGTCTTGACGAATCGGGAAATATTTCGGTTTGCGGAGGGTTTCTGGTGCAGGCGCTTCCTAAAGCTGATCCAGCTGAGATCGATGAAATAATGGCGAATATAGGCTCTCTGCCACCAATTTCAGATCTTCTCAGAGAGGGAGGGCCAAAAAAGATCGTCGAGCAGCTCTTTGGTTCAGTTGCCTCAGTACTGCTTGAGACCAAAGAGATATTCTTTCGTTGCGGATGTTCTAGAGAAAAGGTTGATCGGGCCTTGATGACGTTCGGAAATGATGAATTGCGTGATATGTCCATCAATGAGAAAGGTGCCGAGATAACCTGTGAGTTTTGTCGCAAAACATACAGTTTTGATGCAGCTGACCTTGAGCGTATTATTGATGCGTCTGTACAAATGACTGCTGAAAAATAATGAGAAAGGTGCGATTGACCATCGAATACGAAGGGACCAGGTATGCCGGTTGGCAGGTGCAGCCAAACGGATTGGCCATTCAACAGGTCATGGAAGAGGCTTTAATGAGTCTACTGGGTGAACAGGTGAGGCTTCGTTCCTCAGGTCGGACCGATGCCGGAGTCCATGCTCTGGGTATGGTGGCTGTTTTTTCAACGACTAGTCATCTCCCCTTACGTGCATTCGTCGATGGTACCAATCGGTTTTTACCACCGGACATTGCTGTGCGTGAGGCAACAGAGGCTTCTTCCGATTTCAATCCGATTGCTCATGCTGTGAGCAAACACTACCGTTATACAATCTACAATACCTTCGTCCGTTCACCTTTGAGGCGATTCTCAAGTTGGCATGTCAAAGAGCCGCTTGATCTGGCAGCTATGCAGACCGCGGCCAGCAACTTTGTGGGGCGTCATGATTTTGCCTCATTTCGAGCATCAAATTGTGCGACAAAGACTACCGAGCGCAGGGTCGATGCTGTACATGTCAGCCGAGATGGTGCACTGGTTTATATTGATGTGATCGGTGAAGGTTTTTTGAAGAACATGGTACGGGTAATGGCTGGGACATTGGTTGACGTGGGCAGAAAGCGTTTCGCCCCGGAGTATATAGCTTGGCTGCTGCTTAATCCGGACAGAAAAAAGGCCGGCGTTACGGCGCCGGCCTGTGGTTTGTGTCTGATGGAAGTTTCATACGGTGAAAAAGTCGATCGTCTCGAGTAGCCTTATTTTTCCAAGAGCAGATTCTTGATCAGCCGCTCCATTGAACGGCCCATTTCATCGGAAAATCCCCTGTAAATCTCAACAACTTTTCCTTTCTTATCTATGAGGAACATGACTGGTACGGAACGAATTCCAAAATCTGTCTGCACAGTTTCACCAGCCAAAGCCACTGGATAATTTATGTGATGCTCGTCGCAAAAGCTTCGAAGAAGGCGTTCGCCATCTTCGTCAGCACTTAGACCTAATACCTGAAGTCCCTGTTTCCCATATTTGTTGTTCATTTCCACTAGGTGAGGAATAGATTTGCGACATGGAGCACACCAGCTGGCAAAGAAATCAATCACCAGAACGTGGTTGCGGTAATTATCCAGTGTGACTGTTTGCCCAGAGGTTGTTACTACTTTGAAATTGGGTGCCGGCTGACCTGTTCGCACAACTGCATGAGCCGAATTCGGCAGCTGAGAAAAAACTGCCAGCAGTATTAAAAGGACAAGTTGTATGGTTAGTCGGACCGGTTTCATGTTATTTATTGAGCTTTGGCAATCAGTGCTTCCAATTGAGACTTGGGCACTGCGCCAACGACCTGATCAACGACGACGCCACCTTTGAAGAGGATCAAGGTGGGAATGCCACGCACACCATACTTGCCAGGGGTAGCAGGATTTTCGTCTACATTGACTTTGCCAACCTTGATGTCGGCATGTTCATCAGCGACTGCATCAATTAAAGGAGCAATAGCTTTGCAAGGTGCACACCAGGTGGCCCAGAAATCGACAAGAACCGGGACCTCAGACTGAAGTACCTCACGTTCAAAATTTGCATCAGTGAATGCTACTACCTTTTCGCTGGACATGGATAACTCTCCTTAAAAAGAATAAAATTAACGATGAAATGATATACCAGGCAGGGAAAAAAGCAAGCCATATCTCGGACTGTGCCTGGTTGTAACGGTCTGGAAATGAGAGTATGATTTCACAAAAAAAGCAGGTACCAGGACAGAGATAAATGCCATATTTGCCGTTGAACATTGATGCAGAACAGCGCCAGATTCTGGTGGCAGGGGGAGGAGTAGTTGCTGCTCGCAAGGTTCGCGTGCTCCTAGAAACCGGCGCGCGGGTACACGTTGTTGCCCCGGAACTGGTGACGGATCTCAAAGTTCTTGTTGCAGCAGAAAGCATTACCCGACGTATTGGAAGCTACGAGCGATCGGATTTGAAAGGGCATTTTCTGGTGGTTGCAGCTACCAATGATGTTGAAGTCAATAGGGATATTGCTGCCGACGCCCGGGCAGAAGGTATTCTCGTCGCTGTGGCGGATGATCCGAGGATTGGTGACTGCCTCTTCCCAGCCATTTTACGACGCGGTAAACTGGAAATCAGTATATCCACCGCAGGAACCAGTCCCGCTTTTGCAGTGGAAGTCAGGAACCTTATCGCAGGAATGATAGATGTCGGATACGGACTCGCCCTTGATCAACTGGCGGCTGAACGTGAAAAGCTGTTGACGGAAGGGAATGGCAGCACTTACAATAAAAAGATTATGCGCTCCCGCGCCAGGGAGTTGATCAAACAGCTTGCAGAACGCAAGGATCGTGTATTATGACGCATTTCTTCTTTTCGCTGACGTTAGGCTTGTATGTATGCGCCACAGCAGCCTATCTTGGCTGTCTTTTCAAGGTATCCACCAAGCTGACCCAATGGGCAACCCGCCTGCTGGGAATTGGCTTCATCGCCCACATACTTTCTACAATTCATCTGGCAAATCAGGTAAAACATCTGCCGCTGACAGACATGCAAGGTGCATTATCTTTCTTCAGTTTGATGATCATCGGAGCATTTCTTTTCTTTGAGCGAAAGTACAAGGTGACGACCCTCGGATCTTTTGTTACGCCGGTAGCTTTGCTGATGTTGATTGTTTCCAGTGCCTTGCATGGTGGAGCACGTCAGTTACCACCTATACTGCAGAGCAATTGGTTCTGGTTTCACGCGCTCTTGGCTTTTGCCAGTTATGCCGCCTTTGCCATTGCCTGCGGGGTAGCCGTCATGTATCTGCTCCAGCGGTCTCTGCTCAAGAAAAAACATTTTAACGGACTGTTCCAGAAACTCCCACCATTGGAAACTTTGGATGAGATCAGTTATCGTTGTCTTGCAATCGGTTTCCCATTGTTGACAGTTGCAATCATCTCAGGGGCTATCTGGTCGGAAAAAGCCATCGGAAACTATTGGGAATGGGACCCCAAACAGACATGGTCATTAATCACATGGCTGATTTACGCAGCCCTGCTGCACGGGCGCCTTACCATCGGCTGGCGTGGCAAGCGTGCCGCTATCCTGTCGATCATCGGCTTTGTGGTACTTCTAGTCACCTTTTTCGGCATGAAGCACAGTATTACGTGGTAACGCAGAATACGTTCCTATAACAACTTTCAGGGAAACTTCAGCATAATGAATATTATCGTCGTCGGCCTTTCCCATAGAACCGCTACCGTGGAAATACGGGAAAAGGTTGCATTTTCACCTAACCTTATCGAAAAACCGCTGCGCACTCTGGTGTCTCTGGAAGGCATTGTCGAGGGAGTTATTGTTTCAACCTGCAACAGGGTTGAGATTTATGCAACCACTCGTGACATTGCCGGTGGCATTGCCCGCATTAAACGGTTTATGGCCGATCACCACCGGATTCCATTGGAATCACTTGAGCCACACTTGTACAGCTATCATTCCGAAGCTGCTATCCGCCATGTCTTTCGTGTTGCCTCCAGCCTTGATTCTATGGTCATAGGCGAACCCCAGATATTGGGCCAGATAAAAACTTCCTACGGTTATGCAGCTGAATATAAATCTTCCGGCATCATCCTCAACCGCTTCCTCCACAAAGCTTTCTCTGTTGCAAAACGAGTGCGTACTGAGACCAAAATAGCCTCTTCTGCCGTATCGGTGGCCTTTGCTGCTGTTGAACTTGCAAAGAAAGTACTTGGTGACTTATCCGACAAGACGGTCATGCTTGTTGGCGCCGGGGAAATGTGCGAGCTGGCGGCAAAGCATTTTATCAATAGCGGAGCCAAGGGAGTGATGGTCACCAATCGTACCTTTGAACGGGCCGAGCGGCTGGCCGATGAGTTCAAGGGTGAAGCGGTGCCATTTGAAGAACTGTTCCAGCACCTGCATCGCGCGGACATAGTGCTTTCTTCGACCGGGGCACCTCATGTAATCATAACACCCAAAGATGTGACTGACGTTGTCAAACGTCGTAAATTCAGGCCGATGTTTTTCATTGATATCGCAGTGCCGCGCGACATCGATCCAAAAGTTGACGATGTGGACGGTGCCTTTTTGTTTACTGTCGATGATCTGCAGGAGATCGTCCAAGCCAACCTTGCCCAGAGAAATCGTGAAGCCGAGAAAGCTGAAGAAATCATTGATCAGGAGATTGGCCAGTTTTACAAGTGGCTTTCTTCACTGGGGGTTACTCCTACGATCGTTGCATTGCGCAGCCGCTTCGATGAAATCCGGCGAACAGAACTGGAAAAAACCATTTCCGGCTGGAAAGAGTTGCCTCCTGACAGTGAGAAACGTCTGGAAGCACTGACCATGGCAATCATGAACAAGCTGCTGCATGCCCCAACCACTGCGCTTAAGCAGGCTGGACAGGGGGGGCGGGTTGATCTTTACGTGGATGCGCTACGTCAGTTATTCGACCTGCAGACCGGCCTCCAGGATGATGACGAGCTGGAACTGGAAGAGTAGCCGGATTTCGTGAAACTCCCTCCTCTCATAACCGGTGTTCTGGTCAAGCGTTACAAGCGGTTTCTGGCGGATGTCATTCTTGAGGATGGCAGCCTGACGACTGTGCACTGCCCCAATTCAGGCAGCATGAAAGGGTGTGCAGAGCCGGGAAGTCGAGTGTACCTGTCCCGCAGTCCTAATCTGAAACGGGCTCTCCCCCTGACGTGGGAATTGGTGGAATCATGCGGAGTATGGGCCGGCATCAATACCTGCCTTCCTAACAGGCTGACTCGCGAGGCGATTGAGAACGGTGCAGTAGTAGAACTGCAGGGTTATACCACCATTCGTCCCGAAGTCCCTTATGGCGAAGCCAGCCGGATTGATCTGTTGCTGGAAAATTCAGAAGGGCGCTGTTTTGTCGAAGTTAAAAATGTCACTCTTGTTGATGATAACCGTGCCTTGTTTCCGGACGCTGTCACCACTCGCGGGCAGAAACACCTGCATGAGCTGATGCGGGTGGTGCGGGAGGGAGACCGCGGCGTAATCTTTTTCACTGTTCAACGTAGCGATGGTCATTCCGTCTCACCGGCTGACTTGATTGATCCGGAATATGGGCGGTTGCTGCGTCAGGCGATTGAAAACGGCGTGGAGGCGCTGGCTTATCGGGCAGTGGTGACACCGCAGGAGATTGTGCTGACCGAGCGATTGCCGGTACTGATATAGGTTGTTGAAAAACAGCCATCTCGCCGCCGTCCTCTACAGCAACCTTGTGCGGCGTAGCGCTGCGGCCCTCACCCAATCCCTCTCCCACAGGAAGAGGGCAAGGCGTGCTCTCCCCCAGCGGGGGAGAGATAGAGAGGGGGCTGCCTCCGCGGGGCTTTCTCCGGGGGCGACGATCTGACTTCTGAGTAACTTCAACATAACCTACTGAAATCACATAAGCGGCACTACTGAAGTTACTCTGCGAAAAATCGGCCCCGAAGGGGGCGTAGGTCGCTATTTTTGAACAACCTATCTAAAAACCACTATCAAATAATTTAACCTCACAGAAATGGAGAAATGTATGGCCCCCAAACAATTGAGAATTGGAACTCGCGCCAGTCAGCTGGCCCTCTGGCAGGCCAACTGGGTCAAGTCCGAATTGGAAAAGAAATATCCTGGCATGGAAGTCACACTTACCAAGATCAAGACTATTGGCGATAAAATCCTGGATGTGCCTCTGGCTCAGGTAGGCGGCAAAGGCTTATTTGTGAAGGAAATCGAAGAAGCCATGCTGCGGGGCGAGATAGACATTGCCGTGCATAGCATGAAGGATGTGCCGACTGAATTCCCTGAGGGTTTAGGGCTGCACTGCATTACCGAACGCGAAGATCCGCGGGATGCAGTCATCTCTCGTAATGTTAAATTCGCGGATCTGCCGCAGGGTGCGCGCATCGGCACAAGTGCATTGCGCCGTCAGGCCCAGCTGCTGAAAGTGCGCCCTGACCTGCAGATGGTGATCATTCGCGGTAATGTGGAGACCCGCATCCGTAAGCTGACTGAGGATAATCTTGATGCTGTCATTCTGGCAGCTGCAGGACTTAAAAGGCTTGGTTTCACCGAGCAGGTGGCAGAATACCTTGATGTGGATCTTTCCATCCCGGCCATTGGCCAGGGTGCTTTGGGGATCGAGTGCCGTCTGGCGGACCCGGTGATTACTGAAACCATCGCCTTTTTCAACCATGCAGACACAAGTTATGCGGTGCGCGCGGAACGCGCCCTGCTGAAGCGCTGTGAAGGGGGCTGTCAGGTGCCCATCGCTGCCCATGGCACGGTACAGAACAACCAGTTGCGCCTGGTCGGTTTTATCGCCGCCGTTGACGGCAGTCGTTCTGTGCGTGGTGAAATAAGTGGGCCGGTGGAAGAATGTGAGCAGCTGGGAATCCGCCTGGCAGACCAACTGCTGGCTGATGGCGGCAAATGTATTCTCGAGGAAGTCTACCAGAGAGAGATATCGAGTCCCTCGCATCCATGAATTGTTCCAAAGAACATACAGGAGTTGTCTATCTTGTCGGTGCCGGCCCCGGCGATCCGGGGCTGATCACCCTGCGGGGAGTAGAATGTCTGCGGCGCGCAGATGTTGTTGTGTATGACTATCTCGCAAACGAGCAGTTATTGAATCATGCTCCACCAGCGGCAGAGCGTATTTATGCCGGCAAGATCGGCGGCAGGCACAATCAGGACCAGGAAGAGATCAACGCACTGCTGGTGGAAAAAGGACTATCAGGCAAAGTTGTGGTACGTCTCAAGGGAGGCGATCCCTTTGTTTTTGGCCGGGGAGGGGAGGAATGCGAGGCGCTGCAGTCAGCCGGTATCCCTTTTGAAGTTATCCCTGGTGTTACGGCAGCGGTCGGTGCGGCAGCATATGCCGGCATTCCCCTTACTCACCGGGATTACACCGCCTCAGTCACCCTGGTAACGGGGCAGGTAGGCAAGAATAAGGATGCATCCAGCATCGACTGGAAGCGCCTCTCCCTAGGAAATGGCACCCTCGTTTTTTACATGGGGATAACTACCCTGCACCGTAATATGACCCGCTTGATTGAGAATGGCCGCAATCCTCATACGCCGGTGGCGCTGGTTAGGTGGGGCACCACTCCTGAACAGCAGGTTCTGACCGGTACAATTGCCGATATTGCTGAGCGGGCCGCACAAGCCTGCTTCAAGCCTCCGGCAATTACTATCGTAGGTGAGGTGGTCAATCTGCGTGAAAAGCTGCGCTGGTACGATCGCCGTACTCTTTTTGGCCGCAGGATCCTGATCACCCGCGCTGCCGATCAGGCCGGAGAGTTTTCCAACCTGTTGACAGAACGAGGAGCAACGACTATTGAATGCCCTACCATACGTCTGATTGACCCTTGTCAGTGGGAACCTTTGGATAATGCACTACGGAATCTCGGCAGTTATGGCTGGCTGGTGTTGACCTCCGGCAATGCCGTGCGTTGTTTCTTCAAGCGCCTGCAGGTTCTGGGGTTGGATGCCAGGGCTCTTGCGACCTGCCGCGTCTGCGCGGTTGGTCCCAAGACAGCTGAAGTAATCCGCTCTTTCGGCATCACTTCCGATCTGATTCCAGCAGATTACAAGGCAGAAGGGGTCGTGGCCGAATTTGAACGAATTCCCATGAACGGTGTGCAAGTACTGTTTCCAAAGGCAGACGGTGCCCGGGACCTTGTGCCCCGCAAGCTGGAGCAGATGGGGGCCCGGGTCGACAGCCCGACAACTTATTGTAATATCCTTCCGGACAAGCTGCCGGCCGAAGCTCTGTTTGCCCTGGAAAGACGCTCCGTGGATTGTATTACTTTCACCTCATCCTCTACAGTGCAAAACCTGGCTAACATGCTGGGGACGGACCGCATGCTGGATATGCTTAAAGGGGTAGCTGTAGCTTCAATCGGCCCCATCACCTCCAAGACTTGTCGGGCAGTGGGACTTAAGGTGGATATAGAGCCTGAGGAATATACCCTGACTGCATTGACTGATGCGATAGATGCTTTTTTCTCAAACGAGGCGGGTTACATCTGACTACGTCAGCCTTGCCTTATTTCCGCGCGTAGATATTTCTATTCTCTCGTTTATCCTGTCTATGAACCATAACTCTGATAGTTATGGTTCGAATAAAAAAAGGGTTCAGGCTACGTGCCTTGAACCCTTAATTTTTTATGGTCGGGATGACTAGATTCGAACTAGCGACCCCCTGCTCCCGAAGCAGGTGCGCTACCAGGCTGCGCTACATCCCGAAGAGTGCTTTTTCTAGCATTCACCCTGAGTTTCTGTCAAGCGGAAAGACTCCATTGTGGCTCTCGAAAGCATTAGAGAAGGGGGGTAGTGAGTCTGTTATCGTCCATAACTAACCTCTCGCCATGTTGCACCTCCTTTGTTTTTTTTTGCTAGTATAAAGATTGCACCCCATAATCAGCCAGACAGGCGAGATCATCGTGATGTAATAAGGGGAAACCGATGGATGACAAGCTTGCAGTTCTGCTAAAGCGATTTGCCGTGGCTGCCGCTGCGCATCACGAGGCGCTCGAAGATATGGACGAGGATCGGGCAAATACACAGGCACGCATGGTTGCTGCCCTGAATGGGGCTCTGCTCCGCGAAGGACCGGGCGGCCAGGAAGGACTGCTGGCTTTGATGGAGAGCGCTATTCCCGTGGTAGCCGGCATGGCTGCCGTATATCTGCTTCATCTTTATCCCGATCGCTGTCTGGTGGTCTTGCGAAGGATTGCAGCAGAGCCCGGACTGCTGGGTTTCCGTGCAAGTGTGGCTGTGGAGCGTTGGGAATCGGGTGAATGGACTTCTTTGACATGACAATGTCTGCGGGACAAGGAACTACGGTGTCGCTGGTGGTGGTCGTGAGCCGTTAACGGATGCGCCGATTTTTCGGAAAGAGCGGTTGAATTAAGTCTCAATTCTTGTTTTTTTCAATGCTTTGAGATAGTATGCCGCCACTCAACCCCCCTGGGTAGGAGTGCTAACTCCACCTCGGTTGATTCCAAAGGGTGATGAGCCCATACATGACGTTGTGACAGGCCCAACCGGCATAAGTGGTTGGGTTTCCTTTAATCATGGATTTGAAAATGCTGAAGCCGTAGTCAAGATGACGACCGGAGGTTTCCTTATATGGCAGCAGACGACATCAAACAGCAGATCCGGCAGCTCCTTGTTGAAAGGAACGCCGTGCTGCTGGCACACAACTATATGCGCGACGAGGTGCAGGAAATTGCCGACATCACAGGCGATTCTCTTGCCCTTTCCATGGAAGCGGCCAAGACCGATGCGGATGTAATCGTTTTCTGCGGTGTCCACTTCATGGCCGAGTCAGCAGCCATTCTTTCGCCCGACAAGCAGGTGCTGCTGCCCCGCCCGGATGCCGGCTGTCCCATGGCGGACATGGTCACAGTCGAAGGACTGGAAGCACTGAAGCGTGAGCATCCGGGTGTTCCGGTGGTTACCTATGTCAACTCGTCGGCAGAAGTGAAGGCCCATTCCGACATCTGCTGCACTTCCGCCAATGCAACGTCGGTTGTACGATCCTTGACGGATAGCACGCTGATCTTCGTGCCGGACCGTAATCTGGGGCGTTACGTTGCCGGCCAGGTTCCTGATAAGAAATTCATTTTCTGGGAAGGATATTGCCCAACCCATGAACGGATGACGGTGGAGGCGGTGCTGCAGAAAAAAGCCGCTCATCCGGATGCGCTTTTCATTTGTCACCCCGAGAGTGCTCCGGCGGTCACCGCTTTGGCCGACCATGCCTGCTCGACAAGCGGCATGTATGACTACTGCCGTAAAAGCAGCGCGAAAAAATTCATCGTGGGTACGGAGGCCGGCATTCTCTACAAGCTTCGCCAGGAGAACCCGGACAAGGAGTTCATCCTCGCCTCGCCTGCCCTGATCTGTCCGAATATGAAGCTTACTTCTCTCGAAGATGTGCTCCATTCTCTGCAGACAATGACTCCTGTAGTACGTGTTCCCGAAGATGTGCGAGTAAAAGCCAAGGCTGCTCTGGATAGGATGCTGGCAGTGCCTCGCGACTAGATTCGATCGCCAATCCCGTTAAACCTAACCTCCCTCGACACTGCTGCAGGGAGGTTTTTTTATATTTGATACCACTTTAAAAATTGATCTAAATTAATAATAAATATATAACTTGCTGCCGGTATAGTGATTCTTCAAGCACATATGCGAGGAACTTATGAAGTTTCGGACA
The DNA here is from genome assembly GCF_018531195.1 of Pelotalea chapellei. Lineage (GTDB taxonomy): Bacteria > Desulfobacterota > Desulfuromonadia > Geobacterales > Pseudopelobacteraceae > Pelotalea > Pelotalea chapellei. The sequence goes on from NZ_JAHDYS010000002.1 coordinate 316,352, forward strand.
CGGCTTCTGCTGGGTATCATGCTTGTTGTTCTGGTCAGCAATCTTCTGCTTTTCTCCCTCCTGTATCTTAAAACCCACTCTGCATTATTTAAAGAAATACAGACCAGCGCCATTTCCATAGTTGCTTCAAGCTCAGTACTCCTGGATGGTAACCTGCTTGCCGGCATCAAAGTACGGGAGGATGAATCTTCCGAGGCATACCGGAAGGTCGTGGAACAACTCAGGAGTATCCGTAACGCAAACAGGCGCAGTGATACCAGGGTAGCCTACTTGTACACCATGATGAAGTCTCCCCAAAATCCAGCGGTGATTGTTTTTGGTGTTGATTCGGAGGAAAAGCTTGAGGACAAGTCACACATTGGTGATGTGTACAAGGGGACCTTTGGCGGTGATTTCAAGATCGGGGACAATAATTTCGTAGATGATGTGCCGAGTAGAGATCAGTGGGGAGAATGGATCACGGCCTGCGCACCGGTGAAAAGCAGCAATAGCCAGGTAGTGTCAATGCTGTGTGCGGACCTCGATTTTGCGGATGTGAAAAAAAAGACAACCACCAGGCTTGTCATCTGCGGGGTTATTTCACTCGTTGTTACCATGGCCTTCGCACTGCTGACAGCAGGATTCCTTTCACGGCGTTTGAGCATGCCGATCCAGTCCCTGCTTGGTTCTCTCAAAGAAATTGGCAAAGGTAACTTTGAACATCGCATGGAAGCTCCGCAGGATAACGAGTTTGGAGAGGTGGCTCGAACGGTCAACTCCATGGTTGATGGCCTCAAGCAGCGGGATATGCTGAAAGGAGTGTTTGCCCGTTATGTATCAGACAAGATATTGGATTCGATGCTGGAGCGGGGAGAGCAGCCGCGTATCACAGGAGATCGGCGCAGGGTAACCGTACTTTTCTCGGACATCAGGAATTTTACTGCCCTGTCCGAGCAACTTAGTCCCGAGGAAGTGGTCAACATCCTGAATGAATATTTCGAGGCGATGGTTGACATCATCTTCAAGTATCACGGAACTCTGGACAAGTTCATCGGGGATGGGATGATGGTTGTTTTTGGTGCGCCGGAGGATGATAATTGTCAGGAAGAACATGCGATCAAAGCCGCTTTGGAGATGGGTCGTGAGTTGAGTCGATTGTGCGACAAATGGAAACATGGCAAAGACGCAGCGATCAGTATTGGCATAGGCATCAACACTGGAATGGCTATAGTGGGAAACATCGGGTCTCACCGGCACATGGAATACACTGCTATTGGTGATACGGTAAATCTCGCCTCACGTATTGAATCTCTTACCAAGGATGCCGGTCACTCCATCCTCGTGTCTGACTATACCTACGTGAGCGTCAAGAGCCAGTTCAGCTTCAGGCGCCTGGATGACTGCAAGGTCAGAGGGAAAAAGGACTCCGTGGTGGTGTATGCTGTTATGGGCGATACGTCCCCGGAATGACAGCGGCCTCCATAACCGTAAAATGGCGACCTTCGGGCCGCCTTTTTTTATCAGGTATACTTGTAGTGGGTGTTCATCTGTCTCAGAACCGGTGACGACTATGGCTCACACTAATATCGGGTGCAGCGGATTCAGTTATGACCACTGGCTGGGCACCTTTTATCCCGAAGGTTTGGCCAAGAAAAAATGGTTGGAGTATTACTGTTCAAAATTTTCTACTGTTGAACTGAACGTCACTTTTTACCGTCTGGTCAAGCCGACTACTTTTGAACAGTGGCGTGATGAAACACCGGCAAATTTCACATTCAGCGTCAAGGGCAGCCGCTATATCACGCATATCAAACGCCTGGCCCTGCCCGAAGATGCGCTGGAGCGGTTTTTTGAGGGAGTGCTGTACCTGGAAGGAAAATTGGCAGCAGTCCTGTGGCAGCTTCCACCTAATATGTCATCCGACCTGGATTTGTTTGCACGGTTCCTTGAAAGCCTCCAGCGCTACCAGGTCAGAAATGTCTTTGAATTCCGGCATGCAAGCTGGCTTTCAGATGATGTTGTTACCCTCTGTCGTACTCATCGTGTCTCACTCTGCATGGCCGATTGGCCTCCGTTTATCTCCACAACGCCGCTGACGGCAGATTTGGTTTATATCCGTCGCCATGGGCGCAATGGCAGCTACGATGGCCGTTATTCCCTGGAAGAGCTGGCTGCGGATGCACAACGCATTAGGAATTATATGAAAGCCGGCAAGGATGTGCTGATGTACTTCAACAACGATATGCATGGACATGCGCCGCGTAATGCCCTGGAGCTAATGGATCTGCTTGGGAAGAAGGATCGGGAATAATAAAAAAGGCGACCTTGCGAGGCCGCCTTTTTTATTATCCAATAGTGAGTCGTGCAGACAAAAGGAAGAGTGAAAAACGAAGAAGCGGCCGAAGAGGTCAGTGGCCGTGCGCCGCACAGTCTGACAGAAGTTCAACTACCCAGGCATTTATGCTCTTGCCATGCGCGGCAGCTTGTGTAGCAAGACGCTGGTGTAGCGCAGGGGGTACTCTCAAATTGAATTTTCCGGAAAAATGCTTGCGCGGCGCGACCCCGTCTTCAGCACACATTTCGAGAAAGGCATTGAGAGAAATCTCGCCTTCTTTCCGCAGATCATTAACCGTGCTGGCATAAAAGTCGGCACCCCCGTTAATCCCAATAAATTCTCCACGGAACATGTCGATTTCAGGGTCGTATGAAATGACAGCGTCATATCCGTTGATGTTCATGTTGTTCATGGTTTAACCCCATTTTCCTCGAGCCACTTCCGAATAGAAGCGATAGCTCCTTTGTCCGTATCCGGTGAGGGATGCGGGCGATGAAAGACACGACGATCACCAAAGAGACGCACCCCTACGCGGGAGCCTTCTCGCTCGGTGATCTCAGCGCCAAGCTCTCTGAAGAGAGCAAGAATATCTGGCCACTGAACGTTACCAGGGACAGGATGTGTAAAGATTGACTCAAGCGTTTTATGATGTTTTCGCTTCATGTTCTCTTAGTACCATTATTTAGTACCAGGGTCAAGCCAGAGCGTCTTAATAAGTACAACACTGATCGGTGATCTCTAAATCCGTTAGTGATACGTTCCATATTTCGCAACTTCGCTACGGAAAGAGGGAAGTGTCCTTAATTTTTTAATAGTTTTTAGTGATTTATCTGTTAGCAGGTTCCGGTCGATTCAGGTTTTATGCTCGATAAAAATATTGACGTGCGTAGGGGTGCGGGGGTAGTTAAGAAGCCTTCATCTGCAGGGTTGGTTGAAGAGTGGTTAGAGGAAGAAATGTTCCATTTGGGGGGATGAGCAGTTCACGCGCGTGCGCGCGTGAACTGCTCAATGCAGAGTTGGGCATTTGGGTAATGACAAATTGAATCGCAACTACCGCGAAATGGGAAAAAGATATTTGAAGGGGAACATGATGACCGGACATATGATTGACCTTCGCAGCGACACCGTGACCCGGCCGACGCCGGAAATGCACGCCGCCATGACGGCCGCGGAGGTGGGCGATGACGTGTGGGGTGATGACCCCACCGTCAACAGGTTACAGGCCGCCGTGGCGGAGCGTAGCGGCAAGGAGGCCGCCCTGTTTCTGCCTAGCGGCACCCAGAGCAATCTGGCGGCGTTGATGGCCCATTGCGAACGGGGCGACGAGTACATCGTCGGCCAGCTTGCCCATGCCTACAAGTTCGAGGGGGGCGGGGCGGCGATCCTCGGCTCCATCGTGCCCCAGCCCATAGAGAATGCGGCCGACGGTTCGTTGCCGCTGGACAAGGTGGCTGGCGCCATCAAGCATCACGGACCCGGCCTGGGGGCGCACTTTGCCCGCACCCGGCTGCTGGCGCTGGAAAACACCTTCAATGGCCAGGTATTGCCGGCCGACTACGTGTGCCAGGCCGTGGCCTTGGCCCGTGAACGGGGGCTTGCCACGCACCTTGACGGCGCCCGTATCTGTAACGCTGCGGTGGCGCAGGGGATCACCCTGGCGCAGGCCTGCGAGGGTTTCGATTCGGTGTCAATCTGTTTTTCCAAAGGACTGGGGACGCCGGTGGGGTCGGTGTTGGTCGGCCCGCAGGATTTCATCGAGCGTGCCCATCGCTGGCGCAAGGTGCTGGGGGGCGGCATGCGCCAGGCCGGCTTCCTGGCGGCGGCATGCCTGTACGCCCTCGATCATCACTTCGAGCGGCTGGCCCAGGATCACGCCAATGCCGAGCACCTGGCCAGGGGGCTGGCGAACATCCCCGAGGTGACGGTCACGGGGCAGGCGACCAACATGGTCTTCGCCGGTTTCCCTGAACAGCATTGCGCTCCGCTGGAGGCCTTTCTGGCCGGACGCGGCATGGTAATGCAGGTGTCGCAGTCATCGCGTCTTGTCACCCATCTCGACGTGAGCCAGGCGGACATCGATGCCTTTGTGACCGCAATCAAGCTGTACTTTGCCAAGGGCTGATCGTTAATCCTGGGAGTTGTTTAGGAACACTTCCATATTTCGGAGTTATTTTAGGGACTCTTCCATTTCGGAACATCCGGCAGGGAAGTGTCCCTGTTTTTTTTTCTAAAATCCGGGAACCTTTTTCATCCCCCATGCATCTACAGAGTAAGAGATATGAATGGAGGTCAAAGAGATGACTTCAACTGAATTGAATCCAGGCATGGCATCGGACATCGAGATTGTCCAGCGAGTTATCGGCGGCGACACCGCCAGCTTTGAGTTGATCATGCGCAGATATAACCGCCGGCTGTACCGGATCGCCCGCTCGGTGCTGCACAACGATGCCGATGCCGAGGATGTGGTTCAAGATGCCTATGTCAGAGCTTACCAGCACCTCGACCGCTACCAGGGCAGAGGGGCCTTTTCAGCCTGGCTGGCCAAGATTACCTTCAATGAGGCCCTGGGGCGCCTGCGGGGTGCCGAGGCCCGGACGCAGGTTTCATTTGATGACCCGGAGGAGAGCGAGGAGGCTAATTTTATGGCCAACTTAAATTTAACACTGCCCAGCCCGGAGATGAACGCGGCCCGGGGGGAAGTGCGCCGCCTGCTGGAATCGGCCATTGACGCCCTTCCGGATTCCTACCGGATGACGTTCATCATGTGCGGGGTAGAAGAGATGTCAATTGCCGAGACCGCCGAGTGCCTCGATATAGAGCCCGCTACCGTCAAGACCCGCTATCACCGGGCCCGCAAGATCCTGCAGCAGCAGCTTGCCTGCCTGGTTGACTCCACGGCGGGCGAGGTATTCGCATTCGACGGCCAGCGTTGTGACCGGATTGTCTCGGGTGTGTTCCTGAGACTCAATGACCTCAGGCGGAGCTAACGCTTGGGGCCGATATTGGAAAGGAGACGACCATGTTAGCGACTATTCTGAAAAAATCAGTTCTGATCACGGCAGTACTCCTGATGGCTGCCGCCCCTGCCATCGCCCATGAGGGCAAGCATATGACCAAGGAAACGCCCAAGGCGGTCGAGCTGCGGGAAACGCTGCGCGACCTGTGGGTGGGACATATATTCTGGGTGAGGAATGTGGCGTTGATGACTAGACTGGGAGATAAGGTGGGGGCCACGGTGGCCGAGGAAAATGTGGTCAAGAATGCCCGTGCGATTGCCGATTCGATTGCCCCGGTCTACGGCAAACCGGCTGCTGATAAGCTCTTCGGCCTCTTGGCCGGGCACTACGGCTCGATCAAGGAGTACATGGTCGCCGCCTATGTCGGGGATCAGAAAGGCAAAGATGTGGCGGTTGACAAGGTTAAAGCCAATGCCACCGAGATCGCTGGTTTCCTGAGCGGGGCCAACCCGAAATGGTCCAAGGACACCCTGGTGTCGCTGCTGTTTGCCCATGGCGGCCATCACATGGCCCAGATCGATGCCTTGATGGTCAAGGATTATGCCAGCGAGGCTCAGGCCTGGGATGTCATGAACAGTCATATGCTGATGATCGCCGATGCGCTCGGCCAGGGCATTGTGAAGCAGTTCCCGAAGAAGTTCTAAGCCATCTTAAGGCAGGACGGGGAAACAAAAAAGGCGACCTTGCGGGGCCGCCTTTTTTTGTATCCGGGATATGAAATTACTTCGCGTGGCTGTCAGCAATTGCTGTCAGGCGCCGCACCCTGTAAAGAGAGGCGCCTGCAGCGACCATAAGCAGGCCTCCGAGTACGAGGGGGTATTTGACGGCGAATATAAGCGGTGCCAGCATCAGGCGTACCAGCATCCGCAGCGATTCGTGCCTGGCAATAAAGTCGGCAACCGGCGGGCTCAGCTGGTAGTAAAGTGCCACAAAAGCGCGGCCAGGAGCATTGGTCAGAAGGACATGATCGCGGAAATCGCGCAGCACCTGGACTTGTGGGTGCAGATAGCTGCCATAGGCTGCCGTGGCGATGAAGCATCCGCCACCACCGCCACCGCCACCGTCGGTGGAAGCAGTACTTGGCTCTGTTACAGGGTTTATGGTGCCATCAGTACTGAAGGAAGCCACGTGGTTGTCTGCGTCGGTGGTGTTGGTAATTAGAAGCACTACTTCATCAGTAGCGGGATTAAGCGCTCCGAATCCCACTATGGTGTACGATGACCCGGCCCCTGCGTTGGTGCCGATTTCACTGATAGTTCCGGCCGTTTTTTTAAAAACTGCTGTCTGGATGCCGCTGGTCTTGGTGACGGTAATTGTCAAGTCGCCAATTGCCGCGGGTCTGAACTTGTAGTAGGCAAAGGAGTAATGCGGCAAAGTGATGGATGGTACCGGGCTGCTGGCCGTACTGTTAACAGGATAGGCGCTGTAGGTGCCAACCGGTACGTATAGATGGACACGGTTTTCGTCCGTGGGATTTGTCCAGCCCCTGGTATAAACACGCTTCGTAAAACCAAAAAAATCTGCACCAAGAGAAGTATTAAAGGGTGCTCCAATCAGCAGGGTTTCCAGAACAGGCACCATACGGATATCTGCGTTGTTTCCTGGAGGATCGAGCGTGGCAAGCCTGTCCCAGCTTGTTTTGATTACACCGGTGCCATGCTGTTCGGCAAGATAGCGGTTGAATATCCAGCGGCCATAGCCTGCGCCGGTTCCGGTGGCGTCGGTGCCGACGGCCAGATCCAGGCTGGCGGTAGTATTGTTGAGCCAGCCGGCAATATAGTTGTAGTTCTGACCGACATTGCCGTAGAGCTCAGCTTCCTGCCAGGTTGAGGTAGCTTCCGCATACCATACATCGAAGAAGAAATTGTATCCGTACTGGATCGCGTGGTGATACTCATGGGCTGCCGTGATTTGCAGACTCTCCAGAGGAGTGTATGGGCCTCCGGTGGCATCCGTATAGATACTGTCAGTATAGTTGTTGTCAATTTCAAGAAAGCTTGAGAATGCATGAAGAAAACCGGTGGAAGCGGCAGACGCATCTGATGTTGTAAGGCCATAGAGCCGCGCTGGCGCCAGATCTCGCAGGTACACGTGGTACCTACCGTCAACGGAATTGGTTGGTGCAAGGCGCCAGCCGCGACTGATATAGGCATTTGCCACCTCATCAAAAGTCTGAGCAACTGTCTGTACCCATAATATCGAGGGGACGGCATCTCCGCCTGCAGTGGTGTAATGGAGGGTGAATCTCCCAGAGGGAGATATGAGAGTAAATTTAGTTGAATCTGTACCTGTTAATACCGGCGCTGCCAACTGTTTTGCCAGCGTTTTTTGTGTAGTCGCCTCCAGTTTATTCCAGTCGCGCTGCAGTCCGTGCTTATCAGGGGTGCCACATTTCGGCAGAGCTGAATCAACCGCAGTGGGCAGGGCGACAGCCTTTTGTAGCGCAGTTGGAGTGGCAACACCGAACCTGGCAAGATACTGTTCATCCAGTACCCCGGCACAAGCCAGGGAAGCCAGAACAAGCGAGGTTGTTGCAGTGAGCCCCAGTCGGAGAAGAAATTTTTTCATCAATCCACCATCCTTTTGCCGCTTCGCAATGAAGCCAGCGTTGTTGTGCCGCTTTTGATAACAACTTCGATTGCAAGTGGCGGGGTGCCGATGCGATAGGTCCCGGCATCCAATACTGCCGTGAAATAACCAAGCTGGTCAGTCTCAACTGTTTTTGCCAACTTATTCCCGGAGAATATATTTACCGGTGCCCGAGAGGCAGGAACATGCCCTGGTCTTCCACCTAGTTTGCCGCCGCTGCTCTGAATATAGCTGATACCTGCCACAGCTCCCTTGCCGGCGGGGAGCGCAACGGCCTCGACCTTGGCTGGTTCCGTCAGGAGAACAGGGAGCGAACCGTCACGCACCGCTATAAAAGATCCTTCCCCTGGTTGACCTGCCACAAATTCCTGGCCATTAAAGTGGTAGTAGTTCCAAGTTGTTCCCTGCCGTTTTGCTGAAGCAGAGGCTGACAGGCAGAGTGCGATCACAATCAGTCCGGAAAGCAGAAGATTTAAGCCGTTTGACATTAAAATAAGCCCTTCAAGTTAAATTAACGACCGTGTTTTAGTATACTGCAAAATAGATGGCAGTGAAGTCAACTGGAATGAATTCGGGCTATCTTTGCTTGACAAATCAATCACCTGTCTATAAATGTAATGGTCCACTAAGACTCAAAGTTGTCATTTTTGAAATCAAAATAGAGAAGCGAGAGGAGTTGTCAATGGCTGAAAAATTCATCTTTACCTCCGAATCGGTATCAGAAGGGCACCCCGATAAGGTTGCAGATCAAATTTCAGATGCGATTCTGGACGCAATCCTGGCACAGGATCCCAGAGCCCGTGTGGCCTGCGAAACCATGGTCACCACCGGAATGGCGGTCATCGCCGGCGAAATCACCACTAATGCGGTGATTAATTATCCTGAAATAGCCAGAAATACCATCAAGGAAATCGGCTATACGGATTCTGAAATGGGCTTTGATGCCGATACCTGTGCAATACTGGTTTCTGTTGACAAGCAGTCTCCGGACATTGCCCAGGGTGTCAACGAAGGTGATGGTCTGCACAAGGAGCAGGGAGCAGGCGACCAGGGACTGATGTTCGGCTATGCCTGCAATGAAACCCCGGAACTGATGCCGATGCCGATCCAGCTCTCCCACCAGCTGGTGAGCAAGCTGGCTGAAGTGCGCAAATCGGGCAAGCTCTCGTTCCTGCGTCCGGACTCAAAATCGCAGGTTTCCGTAGAGTACGTTAACGACAAGCCGAGCCGCATTGATACGGTAGTTATTTCAACCCAGCATACTCCGGACGTAACTCACAAGCAGATCGAGGAAGGGGTCATCGAAGAGGTGATCAAGAAAGTTATTCCTGCACATCTGCTTGATGCCAATACCCGTTACTTCATCAACCCCACCGGCCGTTTCGTTGTTGGTGGCCCCATGGGAGACTGCGGTCTGACCGGCCGCAAGATCATCGTCGATACCTATGGCGGCATGGGTCGCCACGGCGGCGGCGCGTTCTCCGGCAAAGATCCTTCAAAAGTCGACCGTTCCGCAGCATACATGGGGCGCTACGTAGCCAAGAACCTGGTTGCCGCAGGACTGTGCGACCGTTGTGAAGTACAGGTGGCCTATGCCATTGGTGTTGCCCAGCCGGTTTCGATCATGGTGCATGCCTTCGGTACTGCCAAAGTTTCTGAAGAGCGTCTGGCAGAGCTGGTACGTGAAGTGTTCGACATGCGTCCCCGCGCCATTACCGAGCAGCTTGACCTGATGCGCCCGATTTACAAGAAAACTGCTGCCTATGGACATTTCGGCCGAGAACTTCCGGAATTTACCTGGGAGCGCACCGATAAGGCTGCCATTCTGAAAGAAAAAGCGGGCATTTAATCTCTACAGGATCGTCTACATAATATGCAGTGCACAAGAGCCGGGGCGTTGAAAGAATGCCCCGGCTTTTAAATTTCTGTTCTATTAATTTCTGTTCTTTAGTTGACAAAATAACGCTTGAAAAACTACTATATTATGATTGTTTGCAGGTTTATTCCTGCTCCTATTACCATTTAGGGGGAAGTGATGGCACAGACGTATAAGGTTGCAGTTTTGCCTGGTGACGGTATCGGGCCCGAAGTGATGGCTGAGGCACTCAGAGTGCTGGATGCCGTTGAAAAGAAACACGGTGTCACCTTTCAACGTACTCACGCAAATGTAGGCGGAGCGGGCATTGACAACGAAGGCAAGGCTCTGCCTGATACTACCGTTAATATTTGTAAGGCGAGCGACGCGATTCTTTTCGGCTCTGTTGGCGGCCCAAAATGGGAAACCCTGCCCCCGGATGAGCAGCCCGAGCGGGGAGCGCTCCTCCCGTTGCGGAAAATTTTCGGTCTTTATGCCAACCTTCGTCCCGCAATCATTTTCCCTTCCCTGACCGGCGCTTCATCGCTCAAGGAAGAGGTTATCAGCGGCGGCTTCAATATTCTGGTGATCCGTGAGTTGACCGGCGGTATCTACTTCTCCCAGCCCAAAGGTATTGACGGTGTTGGAGCAGCACGGGTAGGCGTGGATACGATGCGCTACAGCGTGCCGGAAATCGAGCGTATCACCCATGTGGCTTTCCAGGCTGCAATGAAGCGCGACAAGAAAGTCTGCTCCATCGACAAGGCAAATGTGCTTTCCACCTCTGTACTATGGCGCGAGATCGTCACCACTATTGCCAAGGAATATCCGGAGGTTGAGCTTTCTCACATGTATGTGGACAACGCCGCCATGCAGCTGGTCAAGTGGCCCAAGCAGTTTGACGTGATTCTCTGTGAGAACATGTTCGGCGACATCCTCTCCGATGAGGCGGCCATGCTTACCGGCTCCCTCGGCATGCTCCCCAGCGCGTCGCTGGCAGAAGGCACCTTCGGCATGTACGAGCCCTCCGGCGGCTCGGCACCGGACATTGCCGGTCAGGGGATTGCCAACCCGATCGCCCAGATCCTCTCCATGGGTATGATGCTCAAATTTTCTTTCGGCATGATCGAAGCTGCAGATGCCATTGATAAGGCTGTGGCTACAGTGCTGGACAAGGGCTACCGTACCCGCGACATATTCCAGAACATAGCCGGTGAAAAGCTGGTTAATACGAAAGAAATGGGCGACGCAATCATTGCCGCACTGTAAAGGCTATCGCCATGTTTTTCGTTATTGTCGGTGATATCCATCAAGCAGAGACTTTTGCAACCGGCTCGGGAATCAGGGAGATATCACGGCTGGAGAAACAGTATGGTAAGGGCCGCTGGCGTAAGCGCAAGGGAGTTGCTACAATTCGATTAGTCGAAGGCGGTTTGTTTGTTGCTGAGATTCACTGGTATGAAGCGACCGGAATTGGCAAGAAAGAGTTTAAAATCAAACAATTGCTCCGGGAGGTATCAGAGGGCCATGATGAAAAACAGTCGTAAACTGTTTGTCTGCATACACAATGAAGGTTATGCCGTATCCCTTGATGTTAGAAAAATTTACCAAGGAGTTACGGATGTTGATGCCGAGCGAATGGGGCTGATTCGGGTCATCGACGAATCGGGCGAAGACTATCTCTATCCCAAGGCATGTTTTGCCCCGATTTCTTTGCCGGTATCTGTGCGTCAGGAGTTGAAGCTGGCAGCTTGAGTTATTGTGGTGGAAATCCAACTTATAGATAAATATAAATATGTCTTTGCTAATAAATTAACTGAAAGGAACCATGACTATGAAAGTCGGAATAATTGGTTGGCGCGGTATGGTTGGCTCGGTGCTTATGCAGCGGATGCAGGAGGAAGGTGATTTTAATACCGGTATTGAGCCGGTCTTTTTCACCACCTCCCAGGCAGGACAGCCTGCTCCCATGAATGCTGGCACTCTGAAGAGTGCTGATGATATTGCTGAACTGAAAAAACTGGATATTATTCTCACCTGCCAGGGTGGCGATTATACCAAAGCTGTTCATCCTGAACTGCGCAAGCAGGGCTGGAACGGTTACTGGATCGATGCCGCCTCAACTCTGCGCATGGAAGACAATGCGGTCATCATTCTCGATCCGGTCAATCGCAATGTGATTGATGCTGCACTGGCCAACGGCCAGAAGGATTTCATCGGCGGCAACTGCACCGTCAGCCTGATGCTGATGGGGTTGGGCGGACTCTTCCGCGCCGGGCTGGTTGAGTGGCTCTCTTCCATGACTTATCAGGCAGCCAGCGGCGCCGGGGCACCCAACATGCGCGAACTGCTCTCCCAAATGGGGGGCCTGTATGGTGTTGTGGCGGAAGAGCTGAAAAACCCAGGCTCAGCTATTCTTGAAATTGACAAAAAGGTTACCGCCACCCTGCGCGATGGCTCCTTGCCCACCAAGGAATTCGGCTTTCCCCTGGCCGGCAGTGTGCTCCCCTGGATTGACCGCGAGGTGGAGGATGGCCAGAGCCGTGAAGAGTGGAAGGGTTTCTCTGAAACCAACAAGATTCTCGGCACTTCTGCACCGATTCCGGTGGATGGCATCTGCGTTCGGGTCGGCGCCATGCGCTGTCACAGCCAGGCCATCACTATCAAGCTGAACAAGGACCTGCCGATCGCCGAGATCGAGAGCCTGATTGCCAATGACAATCAGTGGGTAAAGCTGGTACCCAATACCAAGGCTGACTCGCTGAAAGATCTGACCCCGGCGGCTGTATCCGGTTCGTTGACCGTGCCGGTCGGTCGCGTGCGCAAGATGAAGATGGGGCCGCAGTACATTCAGGCATTCACCTGCGGCGACCAGCTTCTCTGGGGTGCGGCAGAGCCTCTGCGCCGCATGTTGCGTATTCTGACCGATAAGTAAGCTTAACTAATAACCACTTTAGGATCACAAACAACATGAGTAAATTGTGGAATATCGCTGTAGTCGGCGCCACCGGCGCTGTTGGCGAACAGATAATCGAATGCCTGGAAGAACGTGATTTTCCGGTAGGTACAATCAAGTATCTGGCTGGTGCAGGCAGCGCTGACCAGATACTTGAATTTAAAGGCAAAGCGGTCATGGTGGAGGAGTTGAACCAAGACTCCTTCAGTGGCACTGATATCGTCTTTTTTGCTGCAGAAAACGAGATCTCCCGCGAATTCTGTCCATTCGCCTCGAAAGCCGGCGCCATCTGCATTGATAGCTCCAGCGCCTGGCGCATGGACTCCGATGTGCCGTTGGTGGTGCCCGAAGCCAATCCCCATGCAATTGCCGGTTACACCCGCAAAGGCATCATCGCCAACCCCAGCCCTGCTACCATTCAGATGGTGGTGGCCCTGAAGCCGCTGCACGACTTTGCCACCATCAAACGCATCGTGGTTTCCACCTACGAGGCAGTTTCCGGTGCAGGCAAAAAAGGGATCGACGAACTGCACGGGCAGATTACATCCATGCTGCAGGGACTCCCTGTCGACTCAGAAGTTTATCCCCATCGTACAGCCTTCAATTGTCTGCCCCAGGTCGGCGTCTTCGGAGATAATGGCTACACCGAAGAAGAGATGAAGCTGGCAAACGAGACACGTAAGATCATGGAGGCGGAGATCAAAATCACCGCCACTGCCGTGTTCGTGCCGGTTTTCTATGGCCATTCGGAATCAATCAACATTGAGACCCAGGCCAGGATTACTGCAATCAAGGCAATGGAGCTGATCGGCCGGGCCCCGGGATGCGAGCTGGTGGACGACGCTTTCAATCAGGAATACCCCATGCCGATCAATGCTGCCGGCCAGGATCTGGTGCATGTCGGCCGTATCCGTCAGGATGATTCCGTTGAAAACGGACTCAACCTCTGGGTGGTGGCAGACAACATCAGGAAAGGTGCTGCCATTAACGCAGTGCAGATTGCTGAGATCCTGATCGAAAAATATCTGAAGTAGCGTATTAAGAAATAACATTTTCTCCAGTAAACGCCCCCTGAGCGGGGGCGTTTTACGTTTCTGCCCTCCATCCTCCATAACTTACTGTTGCACCCCGGAATTCGTAATGAAACAGACACAGATGAAACCTGAACTCCTGGCCCCGGCCGGGTCACTGGAATCCTTTTTTGCCGCCATGGAAAAAGGGGCTGATGCGGTTTATGCCGGCTTGCGGGAATTTTCAGCGCGGGCTCGTGCCAAAAACTTTACCCTTTCCCAGATGGAGCGCATGCTCGGGTATGCCCATGCCAACGGCAAAAAGATCTACATCACCCTGAATACGCTGGTCAAGGAACAGGAACTGCCCCAGCTGGTGGATACTCTCGCTAGCTTGGCCGAGATGCGTGTGGACGGAGTGATCGTTCAGGATCTGGCTGTGGCGCGGGTGGCAGCCCGTCATTTTCCTTCCATTCCGCTGCATGCCTCCACCCAGATGACGGTACACAACACGCCGGGCGTTCGCGTGCTTGGGGAGTTGGGTTTCCAGCGTGTGGTGTTGGCGCGGGAGCTGGCCCTTGACGAAGTGGCAGCCATTGCAGCCGCCACCCCGGTGGAGATCGAAGTCTTTGTCCACGGTGCGCTCTGCTTCGGCATCTCCGGTCAGTGTTTCTTTTCCTCCTACCTTGGCGGCCACAGCGGCAATCGCGGGCGCTGCGCTCAACCCTGCCGTCGGTTGTACGATCACCGGGGCAAACAGGGACACTACTTTTCCACCAGCGATCTGTCGGCAATCGACATGGTGCCGGAGCTGATTGCGGCGGGAGTCAAATCCCTCAAAATTGAAGGGCGCATGAAATCGGCCGAATATGTCGCCAGTGTTGTTGAGGCGTATCGTCTGGTCATTGACGCCCCTGAACATGGCCGCAAGGAGGCCCTGAAAAAGGCCAAAGACATACTCAAGTTTTCCTTTGGCCGCACACCCACCAAAGGCTTCCTGGCATCCCAACAGCCGGATGATATTGCCAACCCCTGGCAGAAGGGTGGCACCGGCCGTTTCGTTGGGCAGATCAAGACTTTGAAGGGCAAACGACTGAGTTTCGAAACCCGTGATGCCTTGCATGTGGGGGATCGTCTGCGGGCGCAACCCAAAAGCGACATGGCGGGACAGGCCTGGACGGTACGCGAGCTGTTTGTGGGGAACAAAAAAGTGATGGAGGCACGGGCAGGCAGCCTGGTGGAAGTGGAGACGCCATTCCGGTTCAGCGTCGGTGATTCCATCTACAAGGTCTCCTCGCGGGAAGCCTTTACCATGAGTGAGAACGCCTGCCTGCGTCGACTTGAATCGGTAAAAGGGGATAAATTTCCCTGCCGGTTGCAGGTTAAGCTGGATACTCTGCCAGAGAGTGCAGGATACAGCCTCAACATCATCGCAGATGCCAACGGCCTGCGTCATGAATGCAGCTTTGCGCTTGGCCAGCTGGAACCGGGTCGCAGCAGCGATATGCAGTCGGTTCTGGAAGGACAATTCGCCAAAGTTGGCGATGCACCATTTCGATTGGAATCGCTGGAGGCGCCTGATTTTCCTGCGGTGCTGATTCCCGCCGCAAGCTTCAAAGAGGTGCGCCAGCAGCTATACCGTGGCTTACATGAACTTGTCTCCACCAGCGGCACCCGCCAGCAGATTGCAACTGCCCGCAAGGCTGCCCTGGCCGATGTGAAGGCTCGGCACACCTCGCCCCAGCAGCCAGGTCGCGAGTCATTGGTGGTTGTCATGGACCAGTCGCGGGAGTGGCGTTTTCCCCTCCAGCATGGTGCCGATGCAACCATGTTCCCGCTTTCCAAGGCGGTTATCCATCAGCTCCCATCCACGGTTCCCCGCATGCGGGGTTCGGAAGACCGGATCATCTGGCAGCTGCCGTTCATCATCTTTGATCGGGACATCCCCTTGTACCGCGATACCATCCGGCAGTTGTACGGAGCAGGATTCCGCCGCTTCGAAGCCGCCAATATCTCCCACTTCAGTATGCTGCGAAAGTTCGAGGGACTGCACATCTCCGCGTGGCACCGCTGTTTTTCCCTTAACAGTCAGGCAATGCTTGCTTGGCATGAATTGGGTGCGGAAATGCTGACCCTGTATATCGAAGATGATGCTACAAATATGACAGATCTGCTTGCGGCTGCAGTACCTGTTGAGCGGCGGGTGATTGCCTATGCTCCGCTGCCGGTGATGACGACCAAGATCCGCATCAAGGATGTGCACAGCAACACTCCGCTGCGCTCTGACCGGGGCGAGGAGTATCGTGTCAGCAGCCGTGATGGACTGCAGACCATAAGCGCTGCTCAACCCTTTTCGCTAACCGCCCGTCATGGAGAGCTGCGCCAGAAGGGGTGCAGTTCTTTTCTTGTCGATTTACGTGACGTTCGGCGTGAAGAGTGGCTTGATGTGCTGTCCGCTTTCAAGTCCAGTCGCGCTCTGGCTGGAACTACGGAATTCAACTATGCAACGGAGTTGATCTAGATGAAGCACTTTTTGATCGCATTACTGCTGCTGTTGGTCTGCACCGCTGATGCCTTTGCTGCCCGGGTAATTGAAGGGGTGGTACGTGCGGTCTATGACGGAGATACCCTGCTGCTTGCCACCCGCGAGGATAGCCGCCTTAAGGTGCGTCTCTACGGCATCGATGCTCCCGAGACGGCAAAACCGGATAAGCCGGGACAGCCATTCGGAGCGGTGGCAAAGCGTACTCTCTCCTACAAGATCATGGGAAGAATGGTTTCCGCGGAAATAGTCGATGTGGATCAGTACCAGCGGGCCGTGGCGGTGATTCGCCATGGCGGCCGGGATATCAACCGCGAAATGGTTGCCGAGGGGATGGCCTGGGCCTATCGCCAGTATCTGAAAGCGCCTTATGCTTCGGAATACATCGGATCAGAGGAAGCTGCGCGTGCCCGCCACAAGGGACTTTGGCGCGACACAAACCCCTTGCCGCCATGGGAGTTCAGACAGGCCCTCAATGGTGGCCGGCGGCATCGGCGGTAGGACTTCTGTTTTCAATCCCTGTTCAGCTGATTAAACAGCGGTCATTCAAGCTGCTGGTTAGGCGCGTATATCAAAAGGTCACTTTCCTCTGGAAGTGGCCTTTTTCTTTGGGAAATGCAGGAGGAAAATAGCAGAAGCAATTAAAGTTGTTAATTAAAATAATTTGTTATAGGCTTGCATGCCCTCATGGGATGGCTGAATCCATGAGTAATGTGAAGTTGGCAAAGGGGATAAAATGCCAGTTTACTTAAATTGTAGTGCAGGCAATGGCAGACCGGCAGCCAGAGTGGGAGATAGCGTCAGTTGTTCTAAGCACGGTACTGTATCGATTGTCTCAGGTTCACAAAACACTCAGCATGATGGCAAATCAGCTGCTCGTGTGGGAGACAAGACCTCTTGTGGCGCTACGATTTTAGAAGGGAGCGACTCAGTTCTTATTAATGGCAAGCCGGCTGCATTTGTTGGTTGCGCCACTACTCACGGCGGAAAGATCACCAGCGGATCGCCGACAATATTTGTTGGCAAGGCAGAGATCGGTACTGATCTGGACAAAGACCTTGAGCCATACAGTATGAGTTTGGATTTAAGCACGATGCACGAGGCAGGCAATCATAATGATATATCTTATGATCGTATTGCCGTTGAAATTACAAAGCCCGACGGGACTTACATAACCACAATCAGCACAGATGAGCATGGCATCACCAGCCGTTTTTATACGAAAGAGCAGGAAGAGATTATCGCCTGGGCAGATTTCGGACATTGGGAGGTAAGCGAAGAGTTTGAGGTAATCGATTGCGATGATGCGGAGGAAATTAAGTGAACTCTACGATGTTTTATACCGTTAAAAAAGGAGACTCGTTAAGTGGAATCGCCCGTCGTCATGGTACTTCCATTGAGCAATTGCAGAAAATCAACAGGATACGCAATCCAGATAGAATAAAAGAAGGTCAGGTCATTGCGTTGAAAGCAAAGGCCGTGTGCAAAGTGGACGTTCAACTGCTGGACCATGAACGCAATCCGATGAAAAACGCTAAAGTCCGCTTAGAGTACAGCGGCAAAAGCAAACAACTTTCCAGCGGAAATAACGGCAGATTACCGAGCATAATCACTAACACTCCTCAAGATGTGGTTAAAATTTCAATAGCGCGCATGGATGGCACGTGGAAGCAAATCACGGAAATTGCTTCGGATTGGGGCAATAAACTTGTCACGCTGGTCAGTCCTAAGGTCATGATTGAAACCAAAACCATGCCGCATCCTAAAGGCGCGAATGGAAAACCTAAACCTGATCCAGGAAGAGCAAACAAAACGCCTGTTACCCCTCCAAAAAAACCTGAGGCGACAGATGCCAAAGGCAAATCACATGGCGATTATGGGGATGGTAAAGGACCAAAATCAGAACATCAAAATGACGAAAATGGTATGCCGATAACAAAAATGACCAATGACCAGGTTGGATTGGATTTTCTGGGTGGGTATACCGGAGCGAAAATAACGGAAGATGATTATGAAGATGCTGCAAAACAGTTAGGTTGTGAGGTAGCGGCTATTAAGGCTGTCGCTGAGGTAGAAACAAAGCAGAGAGCATTCGACGAGAAAAACAGACCTACCATCCTTTATGAGCGGCATCAATTTGCGAAACATACTAATCCTGAAAATAAATACAACAAAATCAACCCTGATATTTCAAGTTCAATAGCATATACCTGCGAAAGGAAAACCAAAGGAGGAAGTGTAATACCAAACGACGAGAGGTACGGAGCTTATGGGGAAAATCAATACAAGAGACTTGCAAAAGCGTACTCATTGGAAAAAGAGGCTGCATTAAAAAGCTGTTCTTGGGGAAAATTTCAGATTATGGGTTTCAACTATAAGGCAGCGGGTTTCAATTCGGTCTTATCCTACGTGCAAGCCATGTGTATTTCAGAGCGAGAGCACCTGAAGGCTTTCGTAAAGTTGGTTAACGCGGATCAAATTGAAAAAAATGCACTTATTAACAAGGACTGGAGGAGATTTGCGAGAAAGTATAACGGATCGAGTTACAAAAAGAATAAATACGACACAAAATTGCAGGAGGCATACAAAAAATATGCAAATTAAAATCATAATATTTACACTTGTTTCTATTTTAAATTGTTTAAATGTGCTTGCTATAGAAAACCCTCCAATAAAGGCTAAGGTAAATCCTATTGATGAAACTATAGCAAAGAAATTCATTCGTAATAATGCAGGTCATATAAATCTTAAAAATCTGAAAAGTTCAGTCAATATTGAACCAGAACAATCTTTTAAAATAAATATAAGATCGAAAGATATATACATCGTTTCTGCACATAGAAGAACGCCTAGTGATGACAATTTGTTCACCTGTTCTGTTTTATTGTTTGACCAGTCTGGGGTTATTAAAAGCGCTTTTGATACAATGGGTAATGATGATGAAAAGAGGCCTTGGTATTGTGATTATGTGGAGGCAATGTCTTTCAAGGATTATTATCTTGATGGGTCCTTGAAGATAATCGGGCTGTACAGAGGTACAGCGCCAAGTAGCGAGCATTTTATTTTACCCGTAATTATGAAGCTAAATTTTAATAAGCCTTCTTTGGAAATTGACGAAGAATTGACAAGCAAACTGGAAGATGCGGATGTTACTACTATTCAAGGGGTTAGGTCTTACTTGAAAAAGCATGAAAAGAAGGATTGAGTGCAGATATCCTCTATCCTAAAGCAAGAAATGAAAGTGGAGGTAGTAGGTTTTAAAAGATATGCGAAATAAAACAATTCTACTCATAATCTGTTGTATGTTTAATTGTCTTCAAGCATTTGCTTTGGAAAATAAAACTCAAATCAATGTAAAACCAATTGATAGGGCTATGACTGAAAAACTTATTATTAGCCTGGTAGATAATAATGATTACATTGAACCGGATGATCAATCTTTTCAGTTAACTATTAAACCCAAAATTTTTTACATAATTTCAGGCACTCGAGAATCTAAAATAAGAGCAAATCTTCATAGATGTGGCATTTTACTTTTCGATGAGGGAGGAAAAGTTAAGAGTGTGTTTAGCACCTTAGCGCCTAAAAATGATGAAAGTTTCTGGACCTGTGACGGCACTGAAGCCATATCATTTAAAGATCATTACCCTGATGGCAGCCTTAAAATAATTGTTCTTTATAATGTTACACCTCCTAGCAACGAGCGCTTCATCTTGCCAGTAATATTAAAGTTTGATTTAAAGAACTCCTCTTTGGGAATTGATGAAGATTTGACCAGAAAGCTGAAAAATGTTGATATTACAACAATTCAAGAGTTCGGTCTTTCTTGAAAAACACGAAAAAAAATGAGTTTGCCTTAGAAAAATAGAAGTAGAATTGACTTTATTCCATTGAATGGACGTATTTTAAATTATATAATCCTGAAAGTTACAAAGTTAATCGGTGTAATACTAAAGTGGAAAAAGCATACAAAGTGTTAAGTACAATTTTCGTATTTATACTCCTTCTATTTGCGTTACCAGTATTAGCAGAAGAAGATATTTACATCCCCATGAATAAACTTCCTCATGAAGTAAGACCGTTTGTTACAAAAGGAATGAAAGCTTTGTCTTTTGTTAGTGCCGATCTGAATGGAGACGGTTTTAAAGATTTTATACTTGTTTTAGAACGGCAGAAATCAAACCATGCTGACATAGTTGATAGACAGAGACCTTTTTTATTGCTGATACGTCAGTCAGACAAAAAACTAAAAGAATGCAAGCGTAATGACAGGATTGTCTACTGTTCCACCTGTGGTGGAATGATGGGAGATCCATTTCAGGAAGTACGGGCAGGGAAAAAGACATTTACTGTATCGCAGTCTGGAGGAAGTGCATGGCGTTGGAGTGTTGACTATACTTTTAACTATTCTCGATTGGATAAAACTTGGCAACTTGTGCGAGTTAAGGAGGAAAGTTTCCATGCAAGCGATCCAGATAACGGGAAGACGGAAGTATTTATTCCAAATAAAGATTACGGCAAGATAGACATTGCAGATTTTAATCCTGAGAAATGGAAGGGCCAAGGACAAAAATAAGCATAGATTCTCAGGGGATTAGCTATTCAACTACCGGAGGCCATCTAATGCGACAGATTCTGATAAATCAACCGCGCCACCAGCGCCAGCACCATGGTGATGAATACCGGTCTGATAAATGCTGTACCCCGGGTGATGACCAGTCTTGATCCGATTCTGGCACCCATGAATTGTCCGATCCCCATTACAATTCCTTCCAGAAACCGCACCTGCCCGACTGAAAGAAAGAAGACCAGCGCCACGAAATTGCTGGTGAAGTTCATTACTTTTGTGGTGGCGGTTGCTCTCAGCATTGAACAGCCCAACAGCATCATTAGCGCCATTGTCCAGAACGAGCCGGTTCCCGGACCGAAAAAACCATCGTAAAAGCCGATCGACAATCCAAACACAAAATAGAATGGTCCCTGCTTCATGCGGGCGTGGGAATCTTCCGCACCCAGTTTGGGGGAGAGGAGCGTGTACAGTGCAATCAGGGCCAGGAGCCAGGGGATCAACTGTTTGAGAAGTGTTGCATCCAGAAGTTGCACCGCCCAGACACCAAGTGCCGCACCGATTGTCGTCCAGATGATACCGGTCCAGCAGTCACTCATCTTGACTGTTCCCGCCCGGACAAAGTGCAGCATGGCGCTGCCGGAGCCGAAGGATGCCTGCAGCTTGTTGGTTCCCAGCGCAATCTGGGGGGGCAGGCCGATGCCCATCAGCACCGGTACTGTGATCAGTCCTCCGCCGCCGGCGATGGAGTCGACCAGGCCGGCGACAAAGGCGGCTCCAAAGAGCAGCGCCAGTTGGATTTCAGCAGACACTTCGTTCAGATCGCCTTGCGCCAGGCAAGACGTCCTTCCAGCCAGCGGGAGAGGGAGGTGAAGGCATAGCAGAGGATGAAGTAGACGATGGCGATGAAGACGAAAATTTCAGTCGGGAAGGCCATGGTGCGGTTATTGATCTGGGTCGCAACGTGGGTCAGTTCCGAAACGCCGACAATGAATGCCAGCGACGTATCCTTGATCAGCGAGACGAACTGGTTGACGAACGAGGGAATCATGTTGCGCAGTCCCTGGGGCAGGATGATGTAGCGCATGGTCTGCCAGTGGGTCAGCCCTGTGGAGATGGCCGCTTCAGTCTGTCCTTTGGGGATGCCTTCGATACCGGCCACGACGATGCGCGACATGTAGGCCGAGGTAAACAGGGTCAGGGCCATGATCACGGTATTATTCTCGGCCACCTTGCCGAAGAGGGCCGGCATCAGAAAGTACATCCAGAAGATGACCATCAGTAGTGGCATGCCGCGGATCAGGTTGATGAAGGCGAGCACCGGATAGCGCACCACCGGGTAACGGGAGATGCTTAAAAGCCCCAATAGGAGGCCCCCGATGAAGGAGAGGACGCATGAAACAGCAGCCAGATACAGTGTGAGGCCGACCCCTCCCAGGGGACCATGGGGGAAGCGGCCGATCATGAAATAGGTGAAATTGTCGGTGATGACCGATATGTTGAAGAACTGTTCCATCTCAGGCTGCCTTATGTAGGTTGAGGACTTTTTCGTTGTACAGATTAACCAGTGAGGTAATCACGATCGAGAGCACCAGATAGACGACGGTGGCTGCGGTAAAGGCTTCAAAGCCCTTGAAGGTGTAGCTTTCCACCTGGCGGGCCTGGTAGGTCATCTCCATGACTCCGATGGTCATGGCCAGGGATGAGTTCTTGGCCAGGTTGAGGAACTGGTTGACCAGTGGTGGGATCGTAATGCGCACCGCCTGGGGCAGGATGATATACTGCATCGATCGCAGGTAAGAGAAGCCGGCGCTGCGGGCGGCTTCCATCTGTTCCTTCGGAATCGAGAGTATGCCGGAGCGGATATCCTCGGCGATAAAGGCGGAGGTGTAAATGGTCAATGCGATGACGCCGGCAGCAAACTCGAAATTGGTGCTGACCAGCCAGTCATTGATGACGGCAGGCAGGATCTTGTAGGAACCGAAGTACCAGAAGAAGATCTGCACCAGCAGGGGAGTGTTGCGGTAAAACTCCAGGTATGCATGGGCAATCCAGCGTATTGGCCGGCTGTGTGACATGCGCATGATCGCGATCACCAGCCCCAGGATGAAGGCCAGCACAATTGAGATACATGACAGCTTGAGCGTTGTGATCAGACCTGAGACCAGCCAGTCAAAGTATTTGCCGGAGGTAACGACCGACCAGTCGAATTGGTAGTTAAGCACGAAAAACCCCAGTGAAGTGTGAAGAAGCGGGGGGTGATGAAATATCATCACCCCCCAATGTGTTTTTGTTATTTGTCGGCAGTGATCTTGAAGTTGCGGTTCAGGTGGTACTGGGTCTGGGGGCCAAACCACTTGTTGAAGATGGCTTTGGCTTCGCCGCTCTTTTCCATTTCCAGGAGGGTCTTGTTGACGAAATTGACAAAGTTGGTATCGCCTTTGCGCATGCCTAGACCGTACGGCTCATCGGAAATCTGGAGATTCGGGATTTCGAAATTTGCCTTGTTGGGTGCTTTGGCGAGTATGCCGGCCAGAATAGCTTCGTCGGTGGTCACGGCGGCTACCTTGCCCTGCTGGAGCGCAAGGAATGCCTGGGGGTAATCATCAAAGGAAAGCACGGTGGCGGAAGGAATCGCTTTCTTCACATTCTGCTCGGAAGTGGATCCCTTGGCTGTGCCGATCTTTTTGCCCTCCAGATCTTTCAGGCTCTTGACGCTGCCTTTTTTGGTGATAAACTTCTGGCCGGTGAAGAAGTAGGTATGGCTGAAATCGATCACCTTGGCGCGCTCGGGATTCTTGGTCATCGTAGCTGCAATGATGTCTATGTGGCTTTCCTGCAGCTGCGGCATGCGGCTTGCGGAAGTGACCGGCTTCAGTTCAACTTTGACTCCCATCTTCTTGGCGATTGCATTGACGAAATCGATGTCATAGCCGACGATCTGGCGGCTCTTTTCATCGATGTAGCCGAAGGGGGGCAGCGAATCCTTTACGCCGGCGACCAGCACCCCTTTTTTCTTCGCATCAACCAGTGTGTCGCCTGCCAGGGCCGCCTTGGCGGTGATCGCGGTAAGTACCGTGACCATCAACATTGTTACCAGTTTCTTCATCTGTGTTTCCTCCTTTTAGTGGTGGGTACTGCAGAATAACCGGATTTGCTGTTTGACTTCAGGGACATTCGCACTGCATCGGTGTCAAGAGCTGGCGCAGGAACTGCTGGGCGCGCTCATGCTTCGGATTGCCGAAAAACTCATTGGGGGGAGCCTCTTCAAGTATGGCGCCATGATCCATGAAAACAACCCTGTGGGCAACCTCGCGGGCAAAGCCCATTTCGTGGGTGACAACCACCATGGTCATGCCGGAAAGCGCCAGATCCTTCATGACCGCCAGCACCTCGCCGATCATCTCCGGATCAAGAGCTGAGGTTGGCTCATCAAACAACATGATGCGCGGCTTCATTGCCAGGCCGCGGGCAATGGCGACACGCTGCTGTTGTCCGCCCGAGAGTTGCAGTGGATAGGCGTCACGCTTTTCAGCCAGTCCGACCCGCTCCAGAAGGGCCATGGCCTGTTTTTCGGCTTCTGCCCGGGGCGTTTTGCGGATCTTGATCGGAGCAAGGGTGATGTTGTTGATTACTGAGAGGTGCGGATAGAGGTTGAACTGCTGGAAAACGAAGCCGATTTCAGCACGCAGTTTGTTGATGTCCGCTTTCTTGTCCGACAGATTGATGCCGTCAACAATCAGCTCGCCCTGATTAATCGGTTCCAGCTGGTTGATGGTGCGGATCAGGGTGGATTTGCCCGAGCCTGAAGGACCGCAGACTACCAGAACTTCACCCGGCGTAACATGCAGATTAATATCATTGAGCACATGCAAAGTTTTAAACCATTTGTGGACACCTTTGAAGGTGATCATTAGAAGTTCTCCTGAAACACTTTTTGAATAGAAGTCAAACAGATATAGCGTATACCACGTAACCTGTCCCGCTTCAACGCAGAAACATTAAAATGCAGACGGATGGGATTGTCAGGATTTATCCTTTGGCAGTTTGTTCGTCAGCCTGAGCAGGCCATCAAGAATGGTCAGCGGATGGGGTGGACATCCGGGGATGTACAGGTCTACCGGCAGGATGCCCTCTATGCCGTTGCGTACTTCCGGAGAATTCATGAAGGGCCCGCCGCTGATGGCGCAGGCCCCGCAGGCGACCACTATTTTGGGTGCAGGAATCGCCTCATAGGTCATCATCAGCGCCTCGTACATGTGTTCCGTCACCGGCCCGGTTACCCAGAGTCCGTCTGCGTGGCGTGGTGAGGCAACAAACTGGATGCCGAAGCGTCCCACATCCCAGCCGATGGTGGAGAGTACATTGGTGTCTGCCTCACAGGCATTGCAACCGCCCGCAACCACCGAGCGGAATTTGAGTGAGCGTCCGAACAGGGAGAGCAGTTTTTTCTCCAGCGCCTGGGCCATGCAGCGTGGCTCTCCTTCCGTTACAATCAGATCTTCCCGGCGATTTGCTGCCAGAACCGCATCATTGCTGAACTGTACTCCTCCCTGACAGGCCTGCACGCATTCCGGACAAAAGAGACATTTTCCCAGATCGATTGACAAGCGTGGCGTGGATGAAATTGCTCCTGTCGGACAGGCGGCAGCACATGCCAGGCATCCGGCAGGACAGGCAGCGCTGTTCAGCCGCGGATAGCCGCGAAACCGCTCAGGAAGCTGAATCGGCTCCCTGGGATAGCGTGTTGTGCGATGTCCCTGCTTGATGCGGGAGACTATTGCGTGGATCATATGGTTCTCCGGAAAAGATTTGTTGAAAAACAGCCATCTCGCCGCCGTCCTCGAAACCCGCCTTGTGCGGCGTAGCGCTGCGGCCCTCACCCAATCCCTCTCCCATAGGGAGAGCAACTGTGTTAGGTGTCAAGAGGTGTTATGTGTGTTGCATGAAATTCGGGTCCCACGGCACCATGTTTTTCAGCA
>NZ_JAHDYS010000030.1 GCF_018531195.1 Pelotalea chapellei
GGCAGTCGTGCTGCCATGTCCCGTGCACCGTTGTTAAGGAAAACCATACCCTCTACCTCTGAATATACAAGGGCAAGCTGGAGGACAAACTGCAATATGGAGGTTACATGCCCATTAATCTGACCGTAGCCGCCAAAGAGCTGCGAAAAAACTCTACTGATGCAGAACGCCTTCTGTGGCGCCATCTGAAGGCCAAACAGGTTCACGGCCTTAAGTTCCGGCGACAGGAGCAGATTGGGCGTTTTATCGCCGATTTTGTCTGCTATGAAACAAGACTTATTATTGAGGCAGACGGCGGACAACACGCCGTGGAGAAAGAAAAAGACGAAGAGCGGACGCAGTGGTTGAATTCGCAGGGATTCACCGTGCTGAGGTTCTGGAATAATGAGATTCTTACTAATATTGAAGGAGTTATGGAAATTATTGAGATGCGGTGTATTAATCGCTCATCTACCACCCCTCTCCCCACCCCTCTCCCACTGAGGGGAGAGGGGGCTTAGAGCTTCCCTCCCTTTATGGTAGGCGCTGGGGGAGGGTAAACTGTGAAATCATTGTTAAAGTCAAATAATAGGAGGTGTGTCATGTTTATCGCAAGAACCCTGCTGGTACTGATCATCCTGCTGCCGACACTGGCGGCCGGGGCCGTTCCCCAGCGCATTCAGGCTGCATCCCGTATTACCGCTGTCACGGTGTATCCTGACCGCGCCCTGACTACCCGCAGCGCCACCGTTTCTGTGAAACCTGGCAGCTATACGGTTGTTTTCGAGGGTTTGCCGGCTCTGATCCAGGATGATTCGGTACGGGTGACGGGCAGAGGGAGTGCCGGTGCGACTATTCTGGGGTTGGAGGTGAAGCGCTTATTCATGGAACAGGTGCCGGGTAAGCGGGCTGTTGAGCTGGAGCAGGAGATTCGGGCTCAGGAGCGCGCTTTGGGAGGATTGGAGTCCAGGAAAACGGCTCTGGCGGCCCAGAAGGAATTCATCGAGTCCATTAAGGTAGCCTGGGGCGAGCGCATCTCCCGGGAACTGGCCGTGGGCAAGCCGACTGGACCAGAGTTGAAGGAGGCAATGACCTTTATCTCCGACGGGATGATCAAGGTTGAGGAACAGACCCGGGATATTGACCAAGAGCAGCTGCGGCTCCGGGAACGGATCGATGCTCTGCGGCGTCAGCGTGACGAGGTGATAGGTGCCGGCCGTAAAGAAACGACAGGGGTGGAGATTGAAATAGAGGTTGTCCGCGAGGGACAGTTGGTGCTTGAGCTGAGCGGCGTGACCCCGGCGGCAGGATGGGAGCCCTCATACGATGTGCGGCTGGCTGCTGACGGAGCATCGGCCGAATTGACCTTCCGGGCACAGGTGCTCCAGCAGACCGGTGAAGATTGGCAGGGGGTGGCCCTCTCCCTCTCAACCGCCCGGCCGGCAGTGGGGGGGGCGCCTCCGGAGCTTACGCCGTGGCATGTTTCCTTCTGTCGGCCGCCTGAAATACGTCCCATGGCAGCAGCGCCGATGATGAAGAGAGAGGACAGCGCACGTTTCAGGGCTGAGTCCGTTTTGGCAGGTTCTGTTCCCCATGCTTCAAGTAGTGTGGCTGAAGAGATTAACTCTGTAACCTTTCAGGTACAACGACCGGTTGACATACCTTCTGATGGCACCCGCCATGCCACGGTGGTTGCGATGGAGCAGTTGCCGCTCACGCTCGAGTTTCTGACGGTTCCCAAGCTGTCTCCAGTGGTCTTTCTCACCTCCCGCATTGTTAACCCTGCCGGCTATCCTTTACTTCCCGGTAAAATCAATATCTTTACCGGCAGCACCTTTAGCGGCAGCTCCATCATGAAAAAGACCGCAGCCGGGGAAACATTCGATCTGTTCTTCGGTCCCGACGATCAAGTGAAGGTGAAACGCGAGGAGCTTAAAAGTCACAAGGAGGCGGGCCTGTTCGGCAAAAACCGCATGGTCTATCGCTATCGCATTGACCTGCAAAACTTCCGCAAGCAGGACCAGACTGTGACTGTTCGCGACCAGGTCCCTCTGGCAGATAATGAGGAGATCAAAGTTTCACTGGAGAACCCTAGCCAGAAGCCGGATCAGGTCAAGGCAGATGGCAGTATAGAGTGGAAACTGCCATTAAAAGCCGGGGAAAAACGGGGGATCACCTTTGAAATTGTGGTTGAGTATCCCAAAGAGAGGGAGATCCAGGGATTGTAAAAACCTGAATCCGTGACACCTTCACACTTACACTTGCCTGGAATACCAATGTAGAGGACTTGTGGGAAAATGACCTGGTCGGCAAAGGACACCCGTAGCATTCGGCATGTTGCAGAGAATGCGACGATCAACTCTGGCATTCCGAGCGTTTCAGCGTTCCGGTGTCACGGATCAGGTAATTTTTTGTTAGAAATAATAAATCTTAGTTGAAATTAATGTTTTGCATACTGTATACAGAGGTATCACGGTTGAGAGAGGTTCTAATGGCGCTGTTGGTACAATATGTTAATAAAAGTCTTGGTTATATTCCTAATTATGAACTCAATGCTTTGGTTGCGTCGGGCAGGATTTTAAGTTTCAAACGTGCGGAGGGGAACTGGGTTGATCCCGCGATAGGACCGATGCGTGGTTGCGGAAAGCCGGGATCTTATAACGGGCCGGAGAGAAGAGCGCGTTTCAATAATTATAATCCCGGCGTGCAGTAGATGCTTGTTTAAGGTGGATGCATAGCAGGGGAAGAGCGAAGTACACAACAGTTAATAGATGGAATACAAAAAGCCCCGGGCAATCTGTCCGGGGCTTTTTGTGTTCATAGCATTTGTAACGTTTATGCAGGCTAATTCCGCTGTGCTGAATTCAAACCGTTCAGCAGGGAGGGCGATAGCTTGAGTCGTTGCAAGACGCTGGGGTTACCTTTGATCGTGCTTTTTGCCGTAATCACTGGTGGCACCTCTCCGGCAAGCAGTCGACCAGCCATGATGGCTGCCTGGCGACCGGTCTCATAACGGTCGATATCGACTATCGCGGCGGCGCCCATTGTCAGATAGGCGGGAGCAAACGATATCAGCGGCAGGGAGTGTTCCTGTGCAAAACGGAAATAGGATTCAACCGTGTTGCGGGTGATGACGGTCGGGTCCGGCAACATCCAGAGCGCGTCAATTCTGCCATCAAGAGTAGTCAGATGGCTGATTGTGTCGCGGGAAGATAAAGCCTCGGCAACCACCAGTTCGATACCCATTTCCTGGGCAGCCTTGCGGGCCTGGCGCAGGTATGTTTCATTCTTGGCAGAATTAATGACCAAGCCAACCCGGCGGGCTTTGATCGCCTGGAAGGCTGCCAGGTAGCTCTCGGGTGCCGCGAACAAGCTGATGCCTGTCAGATTGGGCTGCGTGGCTGCCTGAGCATTGATTCCGAGGCTCATCAGGGCAACGATCGGTGTCTGGCGCACCTTGCGAACTTCCTTCAGAGCAACATCACCGATGGTCAGGATCAGGCGTGGGCGTTCTTCACGTATGATACGGACCACGTCTACTTCAGAGTAATCGGAGATGACAAGCACACGCTGGCTGCCGGGCCATTCGGCGCGGAAGCCCTTCAGGGCTTCGTCGTAGCTGCGATCATGCCTGCTTTGCAGCACTAGCACGTCGTAGGCCTGGGCCAAAGAAGGGAGCAGGGTCGCCAGGGCGAGTATGAGGAGAATGAGGAGTTTCATCAGAACTTCACCCTCATTCCGCCTTCGAACCAGCGGCCTACGTTAGGAATCCATTCGTCCTGGTACTGCCTGCCATTGAAAAGGTTGTGTCCCGAGAAGAACAGCTCCAGGGAGGAGTTCTCCCGCTTGAGCAGCGTCGCACCCAGGTGCAGATCCCATGTCAGGCCGCGATACCTCCCATTAAAGGCAGGATTGCTGTTCCAGTAGATATGGCGACCGGTGATCGTGCCGCGGTAGGTCTGGTCGTCATAGCGCAGTGCCAACTGTACGGTATGTCGTGGCGCGGCCAGTACCGGCGTGTCATCGCTGGTGCGGTGGGTATCGGTATAGGTCCAGCCGGCTCCCAGCGAAGTATTGTAGAGTGGGTTCGTGCGGAATTCCAGCTCACTGCCCAAAGCTATGTGGCGTTCCTTGATGGTGTCGATGTCCCAGATTTCGTTACGGAACAGCGTACCCTTCAACCAGATGTAGGGAATGGTTTGGGTCTCAAAACCCAGCTGGCTGTTCCAGATTTTTTCAGGTGGCAGATTGAGGGCATTAAAGGAGGGAAGGCTGTAACCGCGGGCAGTATAGGCACGCAGCAGCGTGGAATCGCTCAGTTGCCAGGTTGCACCCAGCGAGGGGCTGAACTGATCTCCGCCGCTGGCATCAGGATGATCGAAACGGGCACCGGGCGTAACCGCCAGGGGGCCGATAGTCAGGGTGTCGCTCAGGAACACTCCCCAGCGATCTGCCTTCCCAGACAAGGTAACATTCTGCTGAAGCGGGTCCACCCATCTTACTTCGGCGTGCTCATACTCGCCGCCCACCACCAGCAGATTGCTGGATTCCCGCCAGATCAGCTTGGCACTGCCACCGGTGACTTCATTGCGGGATATGATGCCGGACAACGGCGAGCCATCACTAATCAGGGTGTCAGAATTGTTGATGTAGCGATAACCGTGACGGGCGAAAAGCTCCAGTTGCAGATGCTCGTTCAGTGGCCGACTGAAGCCCAGCGAAGCTCTCAGGTTACGTATCTTCTGATCTTCTTTGAAATCACCGCCCAGATCGGCGGGCACAAAGGCGGGCACACGCCTGGCTTGGTTATAGGCAAAGGCACTCCAGAGAGCCCCCTGTCCGGGGAGGTCGTAATGCAGCTTGGCCTGCAGGTCATTGCCATAGTTGGAGCGGCCGGGGAGTAGCGGACCGGAGCCGAGATAGCCGCCGGAGAGATAGTAGCCCAGCTTGCCGACTGTGCCGCTCAGCTCCGCCCGGGCATCGGCGGTGGCGCGCTCGCCAATGGAGGCCGAGGCCGAACCGGATATTGTGCGATATCGATTGGGAGTCTTGGTTGTGACACTGATGACGCCGCTGAGGGCCTGTCCCCACGACGAGGATGCTGCACCCTTCAGTATCTCGATCCGCTCGATGATCTGGGCCGGTATGGTGCTCACGTCGGTAAAATTGTCCGCCAGATCGTTGAGTGGAACGCCATCCACCAGCACCAGCATGTGGCTAAAGCTGGTGCTCTGAATGTAGGTGAATACAATATTTCCTGGTCCGCCGCGATGATCGGTCTGGATGCCAGGCACTGTCGCCAGCACGTCTGCCAGGGTGTGGGCGTTGAGAGATTCGATCTCTTTGGTGGTGATGACGGTTACGTTCTCGGCGGTCTGGGAGAGCGGCTTGGGGGCCCGGGAGACGGTGCTGACAGGCTTCTCCCAGGCGCTGAACAGCTCCAGGCTGTCGGCGTCATCCAGGTCGGCCCATGCCAGGCACGGCATGAGGCACAGTCCCAGGCAAAGAGGTACGAGCAGCGCCCGGAGGCTATGCAAAGGTCTAATTAAGGACATGGCACGAAGGATGCTTTCATTAGCAAATGGAGCATGTAATGTCCAGAGTTTTCTAAAGGGGGTGAGCCAGATGGGCGCCAAAAAAGATGACCTGGTGGTGTTGGAAGTAGGTGTAAAAGCAGGCGTAGTTGCAGCATGCTGCAGCACCGCTTCAGCAGCAATCAGGTGAAAGAATGGCGAGGAGGGCAACCTCCTCTGCTACGTTTTTTAACCGAAAAAAACCTATGCCATCGCTTAATGACTTGTTGTATGAAAGCAGTATTGATAGGCATTTCAGGTGCGTCTTAGAGGTAAAAGCCAAAGTGATTTTATGCGGCTTATGACGTACCAGCAGGGTCAACAAAACTACTAACCGCCAGTGTCTTAAGCTGCGATTTTTGAATAACAAGTTCTATCCTTGCCACGATTTCGAGCAGGTATGGAGCTTAGTTTTAATGTAAATTAACTAAAATTAAAATTTATCATTAAACTCCGTCTTGCCCTCGCACAGGTGGTGGGGCGATAGCACGCAGCATTGACCTTCCCCCTGAAAACTGAGCCATTGCCAACTTAGTGATTTCGGTCTAGAACCTCAACCAAGGAGCTAGACATG
>NZ_JAHDYS010000031.1 GCF_018531195.1 Pelotalea chapellei
TATTAAAAAAGGAACTTCAGCAAGTAATTGATTGGAGCCTTGTTCAAAAAGACGATTATTTACTGGCAATGGAGCGTAGCCCAATTAAAGATGTTGAAATTAAACTATTGTTGATGAATGCATTAACCACGAACATCAAAGATTTTAGTTTATATGTCAGGGGCATTGACGCAAGTTATCATTATGAAGGATATACGCAGTACAAAGCCGCTGAATTAAGTTGAGGGAATTATGGGATATCGCCCTTTCGGAATGGAGAATGCCCAACAACGCTCTGATCGGCGGTCACTGGCACTTCACGTTGCCATTCTTCGGCGGCTACGTGAAGCCCCAGAACTATGGGACGTTCCACTTCACAACCTAGATCGCTGGCAGGAACAAAATGGCGAGGAAGCCCTTGCTCACGAAATATGGCGGGAAATTTTAACCACCAGAACACGCGAGGAAATAGCCAAACTGTTGCTTTCTAGGTCGGCACACTCAACGTTTCTCCGTAGTTCAACTCCTTTTGTGGGGATCATCAATCAGGATGAACGCAAGCAGATTTTTGAACGCTATGAAACTCTGTACCTGCGCTGGATGGAGAAAACGCTTCTGAGGGCAAATCTGGAAGTCTGAGGGGTGATTTTGTGCGCAGCACAGAGCGAAGCGTTACAGCCTTTGACGTAGATTCTTCTTTTCCATTCAAAACCCGCCTTTTTAACCCTGCCCCGAATCGGCGCCGTCATTGCTCGGCGGTAGCCGTCACCGCTTCTTGCCCGTCCAGATATTGGCCCTGACGGTTTATTAAAGCGGCTATCTCCTCACTAAGCTGCTGGGATTGGTTTAGTAGATCAAGCAGACTTGCCTTAAACTTTGCTTGTTCCTCGGTTGAGTCATCAAGGTTAGTAACATATGCCCGGATTTTATCGTGTTTGTCGTGGAGCATACTCTCTTTTTCCTTTTCGCCGGGTGGCCGGGTTCATCGGCCACACTGCCGGCGCATTTGTTTCCACAGGTTTTGCTTGATCTACTACAGGGCTTTTAAATAACTATAGGCAAGATTCAAAGACTATAGGAAGGGGGCTTCTAGCCCTTTACTGATGCGGGTTTGCGAGGGGTCTCGGTCGCACTTTCAGCGTAAGGCCGGTCGCACTTTCAGCGCAATCATCTGATTTCTTACACTACAACAATTTGAAAAAATTTATACTTTCTATGTAGTTATTATCTCTTGTCAACTAAATTGGCCGGTCGCACTTTCAGCGTGAATAACTTCATTTATCCACTGGCTTTTTCACAGCGATGCTTGTACGAGAGGGTATCAATACCATGCCTTGTTCCGTTATCTCATGTTTGGCCTCTTTGTAGACCTTTTGAACCTTCTTTAAATCCCTCAGAAACTTCGGCTTAAAGTGTTTGAGCAATTTTATATCTCCACCGAACTGCTTGTGTAGTGCATCCCATGGCACCAATGCGGGTTTTTTCAGATACGTGTTGCGGTAGCTTCTCCACGAATAAATATCTATCGCCAACGCCGATGATTTTAGAGCCTTGAGGACTCTAACGTCCAGCGGCACAGGGCATGACACCAATTCGTTAAAGAAGTCCTCTCCAAGCGTTACAGTGGATTCCCAAAGCCCCGCTTGGTGTATTTCCTTGGCGTCCCACCAAAGGTCTGCATCTTTGGCTATTACAGCATTTTTGATTGCTGTGCGCTCTCCATCCAGTGAATTAGCCGTGATCGCCGTGGAAAAGAGCCGGGTCAATTGATTTTTTAGACGGGTTATGTCTCCCCGTTTGCCTCCGGTGTTATACAGCCCAAGTTCTTTCAGGAAGTCTGACAAACTGCTACCAAGTACAATTCTCCGATTCTTCGTTCTAACTGCTTCTCGGCCTAACCATGCCATAATCAGCCGGGGAAGGGGGCCATAAGGCAGCCCTATTTTTTCATCCAGTGCAGCCATTGTTATTGCAATTTTGCCGTTTTCCCTGCGGAAGTGGGTGGTTTTGGGGTCTGTAATTGGCATGGTGGCTTGCACTAAGGCTCGTACCATGTAGCCAATTTGTCCGGCTTCTCTGGCTGGTTCTTCCTCAATGGCTGTTGCCGCTGATAATAACTTTTCAAGGGATTTGGTAATCATGCCTCTTGCCCCTTCCGGCTGAACAGTCTGGCCCACATGGATTCCTTTTTAATCAAGTTGACCTCGCCCTTTAACTTCTCGATCTGAACGGAGGTGCTGTCTGTCTCTGGCCGATGTTCCAGAAGACGAAGGGATTGTTGCAGGTCTGCAATATGATCTTCCCTCGCTTTGAGAAGTTCGCGTGTAAGTCGAAGTTCCGCTTCCAACGAGGCAATTTTGCTGTCTTTTATGGGTGAGTCAGGGTGAGAACCTTTACTGTCCTCTTGCTGTCTATCACCGAAAACCCTGAAGATTTCAGATGTATCAACTACAGGTTTATCCTCGTTGTCCTTCTCAACAGTGAGTTTGCCGGTGGTTATGTACTTTCTATATAGGTACGATCGAGATATTCCGGCAATTCTTGCCGCCTCCGATACACTGACTTTTGCCATGTTCACCCCCTGTATCCTACCGTCTTTTCTACCTGTCTACACTGTACACACCCTCATAGCAAGCCATTTAACCCGCTCTATAGAAGCTCCCACCTCAACCTTGGTGCATCACAACTGCACCATATCCTTTTTCAGTGCGCGGAAAAGAATAAACCTCCCGGAAAAGCGTATTCCCTGACTGAGCCAAATGTTTGAAGTGCTTCAGCTATCCGGCGAAGTCGTAAAGACGTTATACCCGCCCCCATCCTTGCGGCGTTCTTAGTGCCGTTAGGAGGGGGGTAAAAGCTCTCGCCTCGAACCCGTTGAATTAACCCTTTGACTGCCGATATCCAACCTCCTGATCTGCGGGTAAGTGGTGTCAGTTTGAATAAACCCGTTATTACCAAACATGAGATCAAAACTGATTTTTTTCAAAATACATAAATACAAGAGAATAAAGGGGGTGATCCGCAAGACCGCTGAGTTTTGAACTGTATAAGCAGACATGAGGTCAATTTTTCAAATTCATAAATAAAAGAGAAACCGTTTTCCCTAAAAACTACTGAAGGGGGGTAGAGAGCCGTTATGTCAGAAAAAAATACGCTTTTTAAGTGACTTGCAAGGTTATCACCAAATCCACAGCCCGATTAAGAGTAAAAAACTGCTTCACTAAGGGCTAAATTTTTCGCCAGTTCTCATTAATAACAAACAACTTAATCTTTTTATCCCAAGCCGGGGGGGGGTGTATCAACCATGATTAAACTAATTGTCTTCAAAGCCGTAATATTCCTGTTCCACAACTGCGACTGGATTGTACCTATGGTTCAGGCCATCCTTGACTGGTTCAAATTAAACTAGCCCAGAACAGGCATAACGGGGGGTAATTCCCCCCCCGAAATGCCGGGTTCACCGTTTCCGGCCTTGCTGTGGTGATTTAGGTGGTTGTGGCTGCGGTTGTTCCGGTGGCAGCTTGGCAACGGTGGCTGTAATATCGTGGCCGTTGATGGTCATTATTGCTTTTTCGTAGTCTAGGCAAACTTTGGTGCCGGGGTAGGGCTTGAGTATTGTTTTCATATTTAGCTCTAGCTCATCAATGATTGTGTTGAACTTCTCCGGGCTGACAAAACCGTTATTCAGGTGAAGTACAAGCTTCACAATTTTCTGGCTAATTTCATACAGCCGATAAAGTACGGCAGCGGGAAGATCCGCAATGGTCGGTGCCGGTGCCTTTAGTTCCGGCTGCGGAATAACACCCACGGCAACGGCTGGTTGTTGAGGGGGGAGGTTAGTTTTCTTTTCAGTCGGTAACGCTTCGCTCTGTCCGTTCCCTTCGGTCACAATCGGACGGGAAACCGAAACAGACTTTTGACGTTCAAGCCTTGTTTTCTCAAGCTCTGCGGCGAGTCGGGCGGCTTCTACCTGTTTAGCCTGGTCGAGCAAATCAGCCTCAATCTCCTTTAGCAAGTCCTGCATCTCCCGGTTTATCTCCGCAAGCCGTTTTTCAATCTCAATCTGCTCGTCCTTGAGCGTGTCACGCTCCCCGATCTGCGCGAGGACTCGCCGGTTGTAGTTGCCTCGGTCGGTTGGCTCTCCCCGGCGTTCCATGGCGGTTGCAGAGGGGCCAAGATGAATAGTGGCCGGTCTGTCCAGCATGGCGGCTTTCTTGATCTGCTCGGCTTTAAAGGTCGGGGAATTGGTTATAACTTTGGCGTTTTCAGCGCAAAACAAAGCGTCTTCTCGCTGCGCTTCAAGGCTCCTGTGGTCTATCCGCTCCCGAAGTCCGGCGTTTCTTAGAGCTTCATTTGCAAGCTCGGCCCAACGTTTTCTAGTCCATTCAGCCATATTCTCCAGCTTGTTCCTCTGGCAATGAATGGGGTCAAGCTCAACGGCTTTCTTGCCTAAAGTGCCGTCTTCTGCGGTGTAGCAGGCAGATAGCATGATGTGGGCATGGTGATTCCGGGTGTCGGCCTTGGCTCTATGCGGCTTGTGAATGTTCAGGTCGGCGGCCACGCTGTACTTGTCGGCAAGCTCCCGGTTGAACTTAGATGCAAGGCACTGGCGTTGCCTTTCGTCAAGCTCGGCAGGTATGGCAATCTCAACCTCTCTTGCGAGAATTGCGTCACCCCTCTTGTGGTGCTTTTCTACTCGGTTCCAGTAAGTTGCCCTATCCTCTGTACCGCCTCCCGGCAAGATAAGCTCTGAATGGACTATTCCGCGCTTTCTGGAATAGTCGTGTATTTCGCCTGTGCGTTCATCATCTATCTTTTCACCGGCACGATAAGCGGCGGCTGCAACGGCAGAGCGTCCGCTTTTCCTGTCGATAATGTTGATTGCTTGGTGGTAAATCGCCATTGCTTTGCTTCCCCCTCGGAGAGCGCACGTAATCTCGAAGAGATTACTCTAAGTGCGCCTTTCAGGATTAAATGCCGTTGCTTTGTTGGATTTGACGTTATTCTTATATTGTGATAATTTCAATAAAAATTATTAGTTTGGAGGGTGGTAATGGCGCGAAAATCGGCAGAAGATAAATTAAAAGCTTTGGATGAAGAGCGCGAAAAACTCATAGATCAGTTAGCTGATAAAAAGGCCAAAGAGCTGCTTTTACAAGAACGGGTTAAGGCTCGTGAGTCTGAACAGGCGAGAAAGAACGATACACGCCGTAAAGTACTGCTCGGTTCCTTTGTTCTTGCCAAACTCAAGGCTGAAGGGGAGCGTGGAGCTATTCATAGCTGGCTGGAAAAGGAGTTAGAGGCATTCCTGACAAATGATAGGGACAAGGCTCTTTTCGCGGAAGTGGTTAAATTGGGGGGTGTCTAATGGCTGACCCATTATTTCACGGAGAAACTGCTCCACTGTTTAGAGTTGCATACGATGGCGTTAAGATGATTGGGTTTGCAGCGGTTCTCTTTGGATTGGGGCCACTCTTTTTGAAACTTGTCTTGAGCCGGTTCAAACCCGCTGTCCGGCTGCTGTTCTTGGGCTTTGGGCTAATTATCATCGGCTATCTCTTACTGCACAAAAAGGGCTTCATATAAAATGGCACCTTCACGCATTGAAAACAAACTAGGCATAACCAATGAAATTGATTTGGCCCATGTTGAGGAAAAAATCAGTAAATCAAAGGCTTGTGAATTATTTACCAATGGTGTGTTAGATGGTTTGGTAGCTGGTAGCTGGCAATCACTATCAACTATCCATCATTATCTGTTTTCAGAAATCTATGATTTTGCCGGTCAAATTCGCACTGTCAATATTTCTAAAGGGCAATTTCGATTTGCACCGGTCTTATATATCGATGAAGCAATAAAAAAAGCAGAAGCAATGCCACAATCAAATTTCAATCAGATAATCGAAAAGTATATTGAAATGAACATAATACATCCTTTTCGTGAAGGAAATGGACGTAGTATGCGTATTTGGCTGGACTTGATATTAAAAAAGGAACTTCAGCAAGTAATTGATTGGAGCCTTGTTCAAAAAGACGATTATTTACTGGCAATGGAGCGT
>NZ_JAHDYS010000032.1:0-2500 GCF_018531195.1 Pelotalea chapellei
ACAAACGCAAACAGCCCCATCACTTTGTAGTGAAGGGGCTGTTTTAATTATTCCCGGCGGCGACCTAATCTCCCACACAGCTACCCGTGCAGTACCATCGGCCCTGAGAGGCTTAACTTCCGTGTTCGGGATGGGAACGGGTGTGACCCTCTCGGCATTGCCACCGAGAAATCGGTTGTAATGGCGGGTTTAGAACCCGTCGTTACGAATCGTTTCAATTGTATTTGTGGTTTTTGTTAGGTGTATGTGTTGTTGATATATCCGGCCTGGGGGAAGGAGACCTTCCCCCGAGCCGTATTTCATTTTTATGGTCAAGCCTCACGGCCGATTAGTACTGGTAAGCTAAACACATTACTGTGATTACACACCCAGCCTATCAACGTTGTAGTCTTCAACGGGCCTTTAGGGGTTGTTACACCCAGGGATACCTAATCTTGAAGGAGGCTTCCCGCTTAGATGCTTTCAGCGGTTATCCTTTCCGTACGTAGCTACCCAGCGACTGCGCCTGGCGGCACAACTGGAACACTAGTGGTACGTCCATCCCGGTCCTCTCGTACTAAGGACAGCTCTTCTCAAGTATCCTGCGCCCACGGTAGATAGGGACCAAACTGTCTCACGACGTTTTAAACCCAGCTCGCGTACCGCTTTAATTGGCGAACAGCCAAACCCTTGGGACCTACTTCAGCCCCAGGATGCGATGAGCCGACATCGAGGTGCCAAACCTCCCCGTCGATGTGAACTCTTGGGGGAGATCAGCCTGTTATCCCCGGAGTACCTTTTATCCGTTGAGCGACGGCCCTTCCATACAGAACCGCCGGATCACTATGACCTACTTTCGTACCTGCTCGACTTGTTGGTCTCGCAGTCAAGCTCCCTTATGCCATTGCACTCTACGCCCGGTTTCCAATCGGGCTGAGGGAACCTTCGCGCGCCTCCGTTACTCTTTGGGAGGCGACCGCCCCAGTCAAACTACCCACCAGACAGTGTCCCCGACCCGGATTACGGGCCCAGGTTAGACATCCAAAACAACCAGGGTGGTATTTCAAGGACGACTCCACCGACACTAGCGTGCCAGCTTCATAGTCTCCCACCTATCCTACACAAGCTATTCCGAATGTCACTGTCAAGCTATAGTAAAGGTTCACGGGGTCTTTCCGTCTTACCGCGGGTACTCGGCATCTTCACCGAGAATTCAATTTCGCTGAGCCACTGGTTGAGACAGCGCGGAAATCGTTACGCCATTCGTGCAGGTCGGAACTTACCCGACAAGGAATTTCGCTACCTTAGGACCGTTATAGTTACGGCCGCCGTTTACTGGGGCTTCGGTTCAAAGCTTCGCTTGCGCTAACAAATCCCCTTAACCTTCCAGCACCGGGCAGGCGTCAGACCCTATACATCGTCTTACGACTTAGCAGAGTCCTGTGTTTTTAGTAAACAGTCGCTACCGCCATTTCTCTGCGACCCACTTCGGCTTCACGTGCAAATCGCTACACCTAGTGTGGGCACACCTTATCCCGAAGTTACGGTGTCATTTTGCCGAGTTCCTTAACCAGTGTTCTCTCAATCACCTTAGGATTTTCTCCTCACCCACCTGAGTCGGTTTACGGTACGGTCACCTGCTGTCTGAAGCTTAGAGGCTTTTCTTGGAAGCATGGGATCAACGACTTTGTGAGCATACGCTCTCGTCATCACGTCTCAGAGTTAACGGGAAAGTGGATTTACCTGCTCTCCCCCCCTACACGCTTGAACCGGGACAACCAGCGCCCGGATCGCCTACCCTTCTCCGTCCCCCCATCGCAACAACAGGTGGTACAGGAATATTAACCTGTTTCCCATCAACTACGCCTTTCGGCCTCGCCTTAGGGACCGACTAACCCTCCGCAGATTACCTTTACGGAGGAAACCTTGGGTTTACGGTGTGCGGGTTTCTCACCCGCATTTTCGCTACTCATGTCAGCATAATCTCTTGTGATACCTCCAGCCGTCCTCGCGGTCGACCTTCACAGGCTTACACAATGTTCCTCTACCGCTGATACCTTAAGGTATCAACCCGTAGCTTCGGTACTACGCTTAGCCCCGTTACATTTTCCGCGCAGACCCACTCGACCAGTGAGCTATTACGCTTTCTTTAAAGGGTGGCTGCTTCTAAGCCAACCTCCTGGTTGTCTGGGCATTTCCACATCGTTTTCCACTTAGCGTAGATTTGGGGACCTTAGCTGACGGTCTGGGCTCTTTCCCTTTTGACGACGGATCTTATCACCCGCCGTCTGACTCCCGAGCTCGACGTTGACGGTATTCGGAGTTTGATTGGGTTTGGTAATCTGGTGAGACCCCTAGCCCATCCAGTGCTCTACCCCCGTCACGTATACTCGAGGCTATACCTAAATATATTTCGAGGAAAACCAGCTATCTCCGAGTTTGATTAGCCTTTCACTCCTATCCACAGCTCATCCCCTGGCTTTTCAACGCCAGTGGGTTCGGGCCTCCACGAAGTGTTACC
>NZ_JAHDYS010000033.1 GCF_018531195.1 Pelotalea chapellei
TGACATCAAACATTGAAGCAAAAACTGTTACCTATGTCCCCGAACATCTGTAACCCTTGACTCCGGTCTATACACCCACAAGGGGAGAGGGGACTTTCATGCTCCCCTCCCTTTATGGGAGGGGCTGGGGGAGGGCAAAGATTCTGATTTTACATCTTTCGATGGCGCAGCAATTTTCTTACCGCGCGCATCCGCTGCATCCGCGTCAGTCGCGTTTTATTTAAGGTTCAGGTTCAAATGCCTGGGTCAGATCCTCGATCAGATCATCCCCATCCTCAATTCCCACAGAGAGGCGCAGGAGAACGTTGTTGATTCCCAACCGGGCACGCAATTCCGGTGGGATATCCGCATGGGTCTGAACTTCGGGGAAGGTCATCAGTGTCTCTACACCACCGAGACTTTCGGCAAAGGAGATCAGCTTCGTTTTCAGCAAGAGCTGCTCCACCAGTGAGTGCTCATCCACCTCAAAGGCGATCATGGCCCCGAAGCCTTTTGCGTCACGCTGCATCAGCTCATGGTCTGGATGGTTCTCCAAACCGGGGTAATAGACTTTGGTCACGCGCTGATGGGAGGCAAGCCAGCGGGCGATTCTCAAGGCATTTTCCTGCTGGCGGTCCAACCTGACCCCCAGGGTTTTCATGCCGCGGATGACCAGCCAGGCGTCTTGTGGCCCCAGCACGGCTCCAGCGCCATTCTGATGAAAGTAGACCTGCTCTGCCAGTGCCGGATCTTTGACTACAACCAGTCCGGCAACGGTGTCATTGTGGCCGGCCAGGTATTTGGTGGCGCTGTAGATGGTAATGTCCGCCCCCAGGTCAAGGGAGCGCTGCAGATAGGGAGTCAGGAAAGTGTTGTCGGCAATCAGCAGCAGGTTGTGTTGCCGGCAGATGGTCGACAGTGCCGGCAGATCGGCGAATTTCAGCAGCGGGTTGGTCAGGGTTTCAACAAAAACAGCTTTGGTGGCAGGAGTGATGGCGGCCTGCACCGCATCATTATCGGTGGTGTCCACATAGGTGAAACTCAGGTTGTACTGGTTGAAAATGCGGTCGAACAGTCGACAGGTGCCGCCGTATAAATCCTCGGTGACAATCAGGTGATCGCCGCTTTTGAAGAGAAACAGCAGGCTGGTGATGGCTGCCATGCCGGATGAATAGGCAAATCCGCGGCAACCGCCATCAAGGCGGGCGATGCCGTTTTCCAGGGTTTGACGGGTGGGGTTGCCGGAGCGGCTGTAATCGAAACCGGTGCTCTGGCCGAGTCCGGGATGCCGGAAGGTTGCCGTCTGGTAAATGGGTACTGTCATTGCGCCGGTGCGGGTATCCCACTCCACTCCGACCTGCACTGCTTCTGTTGCGATCTTCATGTGCTACCTCCATAAAAAAATCCCCTTCCGGGGTTGGAAGAGGATTCTCAATGATTCTCTCTTCGCTATCTCCCGGGATCTTGCGATCCCGCTGGAATTGGCACCTTCCCTTAAGGGGTTGCCGCGACATCGCAGGGCCAGTCCCTCCGTCGCTCTTGATATCGAAATATTATGTGCTTCTTATGTATGATTGCTGCTCAAAACTAACATCACCAGACTAAATGTGTCAACAATGATTTACCCGGTTCTTGATGTTTTTTGTTTTGAGGATCTCCATTTTTTTTAAGGGGTTTATCCCTGGACGATCCCGCCCATGCAGAGGTACTTCACCACCATGAATTCTTCAATGCCGTATTTCGATCCTTCCCGGCCGATTCCCGATTCCTTGACGCCACCAAAGGGAGCGACTTCTGTGGAGATCAGGCCGGTATTGATGCCTACCATCCCATACTCCAGCGCCTCCGCAACTTTCCAGACACGATTGATGTCCCGGCTGTAGAAATATGATGCCAGGCCGAACTCCGTGTCATTGGCCATGCGGATCGCTTCGGCATCGGTTGTGAATTTGAAAATCGGGGCCAATGGTCCGAAAGTTTCCTCCCGGGCCACCAGCATGTCGGGGGTGACATCGGTGATGATGGTCGGCTCGAAGAACGATCCCCCCAAGGCATGCCGCTTGCCTCCCAGGACGATCTTGGCTCCTTTGGTAACAGCATCGGCGATATGCTCTTCTACTTTTTCGACAGCACCCATATCAATCAACGGTCCCTGCTGGACCTCTCCGGCCAATCCATCACCGACTTTCATGCGGGCCACGGCCGCAACCAGCTTGTCCGTGAAGGCCTGATAGACCCCGTCCTGGACGAGCAGCCGGTTGGTGCAGACACAGGTCTGGCCTGTATTGCGGTATTTGGAAGCCACTGCCCCCTCAACCGCGGCATCCAGGTCAGCATCATCAAAAACGATGAAAGGGGCGTTGCCACCCAGCTCCAGTGAGACTTTCTTGACCGTGGTGGCGCATTGGGCCATGAGCTGCTTGCCGATCTCTGTAGAGCCGGTAAAGGTTAATTTGCGCACAATCGGATTGGAGCTCATCTCGTTGCCGATGGCGGCAGCCGAACCGGTGATGACACTGAACACTCCGGCAGGGATGCCGGCCCGTTCACCAAGTTCAGCCAGGGCCAGGGCGGAAAAGGGGGTGGCAGTAGCCGGTTTGACCACCATGGTACACCCAGCTGCCAAGGCGGGCCCTGCCTTGCGGGTAATCATCGCGGCAGGAAAATTCCAGGGGGTGATGGCTGCACAGACACCGATCGGTTCCTTTATTACCACAATGCGTTTGTCGGCGGCGTGGCCCGGGATTGTGTCGCCATAGATGCGTTTGCCCTCTTCTGCAAACCACTCGATGAAGGAAGCGGCATAGGATATCTCACCCTTTGATTCTGCCAGTGGCTTGCCCTGTTCTGCAGTCATGATGATGGCCAGATCATCCTGGTTGGCCATCATCAGGTTAAACCAGCGCCGCAGAATTATAGAACGTTCCTTGGCTGTCCTGGAACGCCAGGCAGGCAGGGCGGCCTCGGCGGCTGCAATTGCCCGGCGTGTCTCTTCGGTGCCCATGCGGGGGATGGTACCCAGTTTTTCCAGCGTGGCCGGATTGGTGACGTCAATGACCGCGCCGTTGTCGGCATCCTGCCATTGGCCGTTGAGGTAACATTTCTGTTTCAAAAGGGTGGGGTCTTTCAATGCAAGCATGTGAACCTCCGCAAATTGGGATGATTTTAGAGTTCAGGGATCATGGTGTCGGCGGGACATTTATGGTCATTACATAATCATCCATTACATAACCGTTGCCGATGTCGTTGACGACTTCTTCGGTAATCTGCCAGCCGCTTCGCTCATAGGCGCGGATTGCCTTTTGATTGTTCTTGTTCACGTTGAGTACGATTCGAATGGCTCCTGTGGCCTGTGCGATTTTTTCCACCTCTGCCAGGGCCAGACTGCCTATTCCCCTGCTGTGATATTCAGGCAGCAGGTACAGCTTGTGCAGCTTTATCGTCTGGTCGCCATAGGGTCCGGCAGCCAGAAAACCGATCATGGTTGTTCCCTCTTTAATCGCCAGCCAGGTCACACCTTGCTTCATCTC
The DNA here is from genome assembly GCF_018531195.1 of Pelotalea chapellei. Taxonomy (GTDB): domain Bacteria; phylum Desulfobacterota; class Desulfuromonadia; order Geobacterales; family Pseudopelobacteraceae; genus Pelotalea; species Pelotalea chapellei. The sequence goes on from NZ_JAHDYS010000033.1 coordinate 3,510, forward strand.
CTCATTGATTAGCTTGGAAGTGTAGCCGTGCTCCAGCATGTAATCGATCTGCTGCACGCTTATCATTGTGGGGTAATGGGCATGCCAGATGCGATGGGCAAGGGCGATCATGGTTTTAATCTCAGCTGGATCAAGGGGGGAGAAGGTGATTTGGGGCATATTGGTGGATCCTTTTGTAGTGGGAGTTAAGATGAAAACTATAGCATTTACTGGAGTGATTGTCAGAGCCTTGAATCTATAACCCTGTGGAACGCCTTTTCTCCCGTAGTTCAGGCATTAGTAAAGAAAATATTAATTATGTCAAAACATTAATTTGAGCATTCGGAAGAGTCTGGCAGGGATGGGAAAAGGGCATGTTCATCAGGGATGATGGACTGATACCAGTTTCCTGAATAACTCCAGATAAAGTTTGGCCTCGATGTGCGGTGAAAAGTGCGACAACACATACTCTCGGGCACGACGACCGGTATCACTGCGCAAAGCTGCATCCCGGGCCAATTGCATGACCATGCTTCGGAATTCATCCTCGCTGCGGTACAACCAGCCGGTCTCACCGCTGCGTACCAGCACCTGATTGCCGGGAATGTCGGCAGCAAGGACCGGTCGTCCCAGGGCCATTGCTTCCAGCAGACTGTTGGGCATGTCCTCGTAGGAAGAGCAGTTGAGTACCAGGTCGGCTCGGGCATACAGGCTGCCCATTTGTTCATGGGGGACTTCGCCTAGCCACACGGCATGGGGGGACGCAGCAAGCTCTTCACTGACGATGGCGGCATAGCCGGAGTCAATGACGCCTCCTGCGACTACCAACTTCAGTTTTGGCAGGTCGCCGATCAGCGGGACGAGAGCAGCCAGGGGAAAAAGTATGTTCTTGACCGGACGAATGGCAGCCGGGAGCAGGAGAACGAAATCGTCTGGAGAGATACCGGGCCAGGAGAGCCGGCTGCACGGCGGCGCTGCTATCCCTTGCGGAATGATGGCTATTCTGCCGGAGGCTGCGGGGAAATATCTGGTTACCTTTGCTGAAACGGCGGTGTCGAAACAGGCAATTGCAGTTGCCCGCGCCATGGCGAATTTCATGGCGTCGGTATCGCGGAACCTGACTTCATTGATGTCACTGCCGGTTATTGTTATGACGCAGGGCACCCCCAGTTGCTCTGCCAGATTGGAGGCAACTTCTCCGCAAATCCCCGCGTGAAATGCATGGATCACATCGGGAACATAGCTGTCGATCTGCTCCCGGATTCCGGCGGGGGATGTGGTATCCATGGGAAGCAGCGTGACATCGGCGCCAGCTTCGATAAAGCCGCGCGAAATGCGCTTGACAGTGGTGATGTTGCCCCGCATGGGACCGGTTGAGTAGGGGGCGATGATGGCAATACGCATGAAGGCTTTCTTGGGTGCAGCCGCAGGTCGGCTTGCAGTAATTTTTTCGACCATATCAAGTCTCTGGAAAACTCAGGTTGTTCAAAAATAGCGACCTACGCCCCCTTCGGGGCCGATTTTTCGCAGAGTAACTTCAGTAGTGCCGCTT
>NZ_JAHDYS010000034.1 GCF_018531195.1 Pelotalea chapellei
GCAGTCGTGCTGCCATGTCCCGTGCACCGTTGTTAAGGAAAACCATACCCTCTACCTCTGAATATACAAGGGCAAGGCATGCTCTCCCCCTTCTCGGGGGAGAGATAGAGAGGGGCTGGCTCCGCGGGACTTTCTCCGGATGCGACGATCTGACAATTTTTGAACAACCTGAGACCTGAGATATTCAACAGCCTGCTAGGCGGCCAGAGCCGCTTTTTGTGTTTGTGCGCCCCCCGCCGTCCGGCTGACCTATTCCTACCGCATCACCCTGACCCTGCTGATCACCGAGCAAGAGATTATCCTGCTCGATATCGGCAGCCATGATGAAGTCTATCGATAAGTCCTCGTCCCTCTCGATTGTAGCTTGCACTCCTTATCTGATATACTGCCCCCAGCCATGAAGCCATCCCTCAAATACTGGATATTCATTCTCGGCATCGCCTGCGCCATCTTCGGCGTGATTCTCGCCAGCGTGTTCGGCTCGTGGTTCAATCTGGAACCCCACGAGCAGGCGTATCTGGCGGGGCTGGCGGACCGGATCCTGCCCTTTCCGCTCCTGGGCGCCATTGCTCTGTTTATGGTCATCAGCGGGATGGTCAGCCTGCTGTTCCGCTACTACATCATCCCGATCATGCGCATGGCGGAATCGACCCAGCTGATTTCCCTCTCCAACCCCGAACACCGTGTCCCCACTACCGGGGCGCGGGAGGTCGCCCACCTGGCCGGGATCATTAACGCTTCGGCGGACGCCTACCAGAAGCTGCAGCAGGAGGTCGAGACCGCAGCCTACGAGGCCCGGGCGGACCTGCTGGAAGAACGCAACCGCTTTGCCGCGCTGATGTCGGAGCTGCCGGCCGGGGTGCTGGTCTGCAACATCCATGGCCTGATCCTCCTCTACAACAGGCAGGCCCAGACGCTGCTGCAGGCATCGGCCCAGGAAAAGTTCACCGGGCCGACCGGGGGGAAGGATGGATGGATCGGCTTGGGGCGGTCACTGTTCGGCGTAATCCCGCGGGAGCCGGTGGTGGCCGGGATCGAGCGACTGCAGCAGGCGGTGTCTGCCGGGCAGCCTGACCCGATCGCCCGGTTCACGGTGGAGCATGGCGAGGGGAGCCCCCTGACCATCTCCATGGCGCCGGTGTTCAGCTTTCACTGCGACCAGCATGACGAGTGCATACAGTGCGACCGCCGCAGCATGTCGGGGCTGGTCCTCACCCTTGGCAACACCACCGCGCAGGGGGCGGCTGCCGACGACCCGACCTGGCTGACGGTCGAGGCAGACCAGGAGTCGGAGGCTCCCGCCGGGCAGCAGCCGGCACCAGAATCCCGACCCACCTTTTACGAGTTCAACCTGTTCCATCACCAACCCCTTGGGGAGATGGGGGAACAGTCGCTGCGCCGGCTGACCTACGTGGCCTTTGATACGGAAACCACCGGCCTCAATCCGTCAGCGGGAGATGAGATCGTCCAGCTCGGGGCGGTGCGGATCGTCAACGGCAAGCTTATCCGGGGGGAGATGATCGACCAGCTGATCGACCCCCGGCGGCCGATTCCCGAGGTGTCTACTGCAATCCACGGAATCACGGAAAAGATGGTGGCTTGCAAGCCGACCATCGACCAGGTGCTCCCCCATTTTCGCCACTTCGTGGAGGATGCCGTACTGGTGGCCCACAACGCGGCCTTCGACATGCGCTGCCTGCAGCTGAAAGAGTCCCGGACCGGAGTGAAATTCGACAACCCGGTTCTGGATACCCTCCTGCTTTCCTCCATCCTCCACCCCAACCAGGAGTCCCACTCCCTGGACGAGATCGCCGCCCGGCTGAGCCTGACCAATATCGGCCGCCATACCGCGCTGGGTGATGCCATCGTTACCGCAGAGGTGTTGCTGAAGATGATCCCCCTGCTGGAGGCGAGGGGAATCGTGACCCTGAGCGACGCACTGAAGGCGTCGGCCCGCTCTCCGTACGCCACCATTCGCTACTAGCAGGTTGTTGAAAAACAGCCATCTCGCCGCCATCCTCGAAAGCCACCTTGTGCGGCGTAGAAATAAAATGAGTATTTTTTGACCTGCATCAAATGCCTGTCCCAGAGGGCGTGATACGGCTACGCTGCAAAAAACAGCCGCGGAAAGGATGCCTATGGAAAAAGCGCTCATTGATGTGATGAAAAGAGAGCATGGGATCTTAAAGGAGCAGGTTGCCCTGATCAAGGCGAAGGGGGTCGTGACGCCGGCCGGATTCGCGGAACTGCAGCAACTGAAGGAGCTGCTTCAGGAACACATCAAACAGGAAGACCGTCTGGTGTATCCCCGGCTTGATATGGCGGCTGAGCGTGACATCCACCTGAAGGCCCTGCTGGTGCGCTTCCGGGACGAGATGAACGAGATCACGACCACGGCTGAAAAATTTTTCAAGTACTATACCAAACCCACACCTACGCTGGAGTTTGCCAGGGATGTGGGCAACCTGTTCTCAATGCTCACCAACCGCATCATCACCGAAGAGAAGCTTTTGTATCCGCACCTGATACCGCTGCAGGAAAGGTAATGCCTATCTGGAGGATTTGAGGGGAATGGGTTTCGTGGAGATGCTCGATTCAAAAGGCGGCCGATTGGCCGCCTTTGCTGTTTCGGGAGTAACACATTGGGTAATTCGACCCTGGATGTCATCTCTCCTGTTTCAATGAATAAAGCTGAAGTAGGTTTTATTTTCCCGCTCCGGCGGGGTGACGGCTCCCTTGCCGTGCTCAACAAGCTTCAGCAGCCAGGCCATGTTTTTCCCCAGCACCCGCATGATCTGTACCCCTTCCAGGTCCTGGACCACTTCCCCAGGGGTCCGGCCATGGATCACGTTCCAGTAGTTGGAGGTCGGCAGCAGCATCTCGGCATAGTTGAGGAAGTTGTTCAACTGGTCGAAGGTCGGCAGGCCGCCGGAGCGCCGCACCGCCACCACGGAGGCCCCCACCTTGTGGCGGAGCATGGAGTCGTTGACGCCGGTGACGAAGAAGGCGCGGTCCAGGAAGGATTTCATGGTTCCGCCGATGGCGGAATAGTGCACCGGGGAGCCGAGGATGATCCCATCCGCCTGTTTCATTTTCTGGATCCACTCATTGACCTCGTCACCGGGAAGCACGCACTGCTCATTCCTGTTCTTGACGCACTGGTAGCAGGCGACGCACCCCCTGACCGCCTTGTTGCCCACATGGACGATCTCGGTTTCGATCCCTTCCTTCTCCAACTCCGCAGTCACCATCTTCAGTGCGTGCCAGGTGTTGCCCTCTTTGTTGGGGCTGCCATTGAATGCCACGACCTTCATAAGTCCTCCTTTGTCATGATTTGATTGAAAGCATATTTCCTTGGGCTGGATTTACAGGGGGAGTTGCTTTTGATTTTGAAAACCAAATCCCCCCTTGCCCCCCTTTTTCAAAGGGGGGAACCCTTAGTGCTAGATCGGTACTAATAACGTTCATTTTTCTCTACCCGCACGAGCAGGCGGCGCAGTCTGTGGCCGAATCGCACTGCTTCGGCAGCAGTTTTTCCGACGCCCATTCGGTGATGTCGGCGCCATAGTGAACGTAGAGCTCATCGCTGCCGGCCAGGGGGATCCAGTAGGAATCCAGCACCGTTCCGGTGAAATCGAAATAGGCAACCAGACGGGTGGCGGTCTGTTCTGCAAAGGCCTTGTTGGCCAGACAGCTCTTGTGGTGTTCCTTCTGCCCCATGTCGACGCAGCGGACACCGGTCGGGTAGCCGACCTCTGCTCCCTTCTTGTTCACCTCCAGGATCGTCCGGTCCTTGTGGGCAAGGATCACCGGAAAGGGAAAGTTGTCATAGAAAAGGTGGAAGTTTCTGCGGATCTCATCGCTGATCTCGTGTGATGCCATTGTGTCGTATTCCTTATAGTCTCGTTTGTATGTCCCGTATCGAGCGGAACAGCATTAGCGTTTCGTAAGGACGGTGGCGAAGATGGTGTCGAGGAAGTCCTGCACCGGCTGGGTGGACTTCATCACCTTGGCGCTCAGCACCGCCCCCTCCCATCCGGAGAGGATGAAGCCGGCGATAACGTGGGGGTCGTAGGATTGAGGAAGTTCCCCCGCCTGCTGTGCCTCCCGGATACAGACGGCAAAGCGCTCCCGCCAAGAGAAGAGGATCTCATCGAGGCGGCCCCGCAGGCGCTCGTTGCTGGCGGCCAGTTCCTGCCCCAGGTCGCCGATGAGGCAGCCGACGGTGCACTGATGCTCGGCCAGCTGCGCCACTCCCCGTTCCATGAAGATCCGCAGCCGGTTGAGCGGAGTTGACGTTTCGTCGCTTAGAAAGATGTCGAGGCGGGCCAGGAAGCGGCCGGCAAATGCCTCGATGACCGCCAGGCCGAACTCTTCCTTGCTGCTGAAAAAGTGGTAGAAGGAGCCTTTCGGTACTCCCGTCCGCTTCAGTACCGCATCGATGCCGGTGGCGTTGTACCCCTGGCTGGCGAAAAGCTGCATGCCGGCGGTGATCAGATCTGTCCGTGTGTCACGTTTTGTCATGAGCAGATAATAGACCGGTCGGTCAAATTTTGTCAACACCATTTTCTCTTTCCCCTGGGGATGCGTTGATGCGGCAGGCTTGAATGCTGTTCCCGCAATGGAGTCGGCACAAAAAAAGGCCAAGGGGTAAGCCCCCGGGCCTTGATTTTCATCCTGATGTTGCACTCAAATTAACTGACTGAATTGTTGCATTTAGAAATCCGGCACACCAATGGAAGCGGGTAAAAGAGAGTGGATTTTTCTCGTTACGTAGGCTCCCCAGGCCACCTAATTGCGTTGGCGCATAACCAGGATATACTGGAAAGTAGCTAGTTTCCGTCCGGAAAAGGTTCTTTTTCGCCCTGGCGGTGTCAATCTTCGGGATTACTTGTGCGGCGTACCGATGTACGCCTTGTATGTTGGACTGACAGTAACTAGATTCTCTGTTCCAGGACATGGCAGTTTGATTACGCCTTGGGCTAT
>NZ_JAHDYS010000035.1 GCF_018531195.1 Pelotalea chapellei
TTGGAAAGCCGTGTCTTGATAATAATGTGTTACCTATGTCCCCGAACAGTTGTTACCTATGTCCCCAGTCTATACAATATACAAGGGTTAGGGAGGGGGAAAAAAATGATGAACCCAGTGATACATTTAAAAAAGGAGAAACACATGCTCACCCAGATCGAATCCGCCCGTCAGGGCATCATCACCCCCCAGATGAAAACAGTGGCAGTTAACGAGGCACTTTCGGAAGAATACATCCGCCAGATGGTGGCCGAAGGCAAGATCGTCATCCCCTGGAACCACAACCGCAAACCTTCGCGTATCGCCGGCATCGGCAAGGGTCTGTCCACCAAGGTCAATGCCTCCATCGGCACCTCATCGGATATCGTCGATTATGAAGCCGAGGTCAGAAAAGCGTTGGCAGCTCAGGAGTCCGGAGCCGATACTTTGATGGAGCTTTCCGTGGGAGGCGACCTGGACCGGGTGCGGCGAGAAGTGATCGCCGCGGTTGACCTGCCGGTGGGCAACGTTCCGCTCTATCAGGCTTTCTGCGAGGCGGCCCGCAAATACGGCGACCCCAACAAGCTGGACGAAGAGATGCTCTTTGACATGATCGAGCAGCAGTGCAGCGACGGCATGGCCTTCATGGCGGTGCATTGCGGCATCAACCTCTGCACCATCGAGCGCTTGCGCAAGCAGGGTTACCGCTACGGCGGGCTGGTCAGCAAGGGGGGCGTCTCCATGGTGGCCTGGATGATTGCCAACAACCGCGAAAACCCGCTCTACGAAAAATTCGACCGGGTGGCCGGAATTTTCAAGAAGTACGACACCGTACTCTCCCTGGGCAACGGCCTGCGCGCCGGGGCGATCCACGACAGCTCGGACCGCGCCCAGATCCAGGAACTGCTCTTCAACTGCGAACTTGCGGAACTCGGCCGCGACATGGGCTGCCAGATGCTGGTGGAAGGACCGGGGCATGTTCCGCTGGACGAGATTGAAGGCAACATCCAACTGCAGAAGCGCATGAGCGGCGGCGCACCCTACTACATGCTCGGCCCCATCGCCACCGATGTTGCTCCCGGCTTCGATCACATCACCGCCGCCATCGGAGCAGCCCAGTCCAGCCGTTTCGGAGCCGACCTGATCTGCTACATCACCCCGGCCGAGCACCTGGCCCTACCCAATGAGGAAGATGTACGCATGGGAGTCAAGGCAGCCAAGGTAGCGGCCTACATCGGCGACATGAACAAGTACCCGGAAAAGGGTCGCCAGCGGGACAAGGAGATGTCCAAAGCACGCCGCGACCTGAACTGGGAAAAGCAGTTCCAGCTCGCGCTCTACCCCGAAGATGCTCGCGCCATCCGCGCCAGCCGCACCCCCGAGGACGAAAATACCTGCACCATGTGCGGCGACTTCTGCGCTTCACGTGGAGCTGGCAAGCTGTTTGCCGGTGATCTGAGAGGCGATAAGATCTGACACGTTGCTGAAAAGCGCCACCTCGCCGCCGTCCTCGCAAGCCCTCTTGTGCGGCGTAGCGCTGCTACGCCTTGTATGTTGGACTGACAGTAACTAGATTCTCTGTTCCAGGACATGGCAGT
>NZ_JAHDYS010000036.1 GCF_018531195.1 Pelotalea chapellei
TTTCAATTAAATCAGCCAGTAAGACCCAAAAAACCGGGAAGGCCACAAAAAACTGGGAAGTGTCCCTAGTTTCTACTATCTCTGGTTACGCATAAGCCCCTAGTACTTTTGCGGTCATAGCCATAAATATTCAAGTCGCGGAAATTTTCTTTTTTCGAATAGCTGATGGTATACATATAATACTTGCCGCTATAACTGAACATGCCGTTATATCCTTCAGCTTCACCGGTGCGGAAATTAATATTTTGATTAGCCAGAGACTCTGTTGCACGTTGTTTGCAACTCTTCCGGTCCATAACCACAAAGTCCGCTGAGCCAGTTTCAGACCCACTCCCCTTACTTAATTTCCCCCCCCTGTAAAACACATACTCCTTGCCGTTTTTGGGGTTGTTGTCAAAATCTACAAGGTACAGGCGATAATCAAGCAGCGCATAATGGACAGTAGCACCTATACTAACGCCTGGTATGGCCTCAGATTCAATTTCGTCATCAGTCATTTCTGAAATGGTCAAGCGCGGGTCAGTCACCGTATAGTAGACTTCTTTATAAGGCGGGGTATAGGCGCTGCAGGTGTCAAAATACCGTTGCAGGGAAGGGTCGTTGTAGTCGTCGGTTCTGGCGACTGGCGGAACAATCTCGAATTTACGCCCCTGCTGTATGTCTTCAAGCATGGCACTGCATAGTTTCAAATCATTTTTGCCGCTAGCTGATGAATAAAAATAGCCTTCCGTATCCATCTTGCGCTGTTGAGCTGTCAATATAAGAAGTTCACTATCTTCTTCTGGGGTGAGGAATCTTTTTTTAATAAGCGCTGCAAGTCGGTCGTCGGTGGCAGGTAAGCTTTGCTCTTTTGCTCTTAGGCGGGCGAACTCATGGGCCTTGATGGTGCTGGTCAACTCCATGATACGTTCTTGGTAGCTGAACTCCAGAACCCGTTTTTCGCGTTTTTTTAGCCAGTTCAACTGCTGCTTTTTCAGCTCTTCCTTATACGGAACTATGGCAAGCGCCTGTTTGTAAAGGTTTTGGAGCTTATCATCTAGGTCGGAAAGTTCTTTATTTGAACAAATTTCCTTTTCTGTCTTGGTTCTGGCTTTATTGCAGTCAAAACTTGCTGCAAAAGTATGAGTAACAAAAATCAGTAATAATCCACTTAGAAGCAATTGGTACTTCATAGTATCTCCAGTTCACATTTATTATTAGGGCAAGTTTAATAAACAATCAAAATTCTTTACTCGTAAGAGCATCTTCGATTTGTTTATGTTTCGCTGGTAAACATAATTATTTTGATCATAGTTATTTCCTGTATAACAATATGTAAGAACTAATTGACACTTTAGGAAAACTAAGGAAAACTAGGGACACTTCCCATATTTCCTGTTGCTAATCCATATTTTGATCGTATTATCAATGCCATGCCAAGAAT
>NZ_JAHDYS010000037.1 GCF_018531195.1 Pelotalea chapellei
TGACCTTCCCCCTGAAAACTGAGCCATTGCCAACTTAGTGATTTCGGTCTAGAACCTCAACCAAGGAGCTAGACATGAAGAAGCGATTCACCGAGGAGCAGATCATTGATATTTTGAAACAAGCCCAGGCCGGCATGAAGATCGTTGATCTTTGCCGAATGCACGGAATCAGCGACGTAACTTTTTACACATGGCGCTCCAAGTTTGGCGGCATGGAAGTATCTGATGCCAAACGCCTGAAACAGCTTGAAGATGAGAATAGAAAACTCAAGCAAATGCTTGCCGATGCCATGCTTGATAATAAAGTCCTCAAGGACGTTGTTTCAAAAAAGTGGTAACACCCGTTGCAAGACGGCACGTTGTGGAATACATCAAGCAAACGCATTCACTCAGCGAGCGACGGGCCTGTAAGCTGTCCAACCTTGACAGGAGCAGCTTTCGTTACCAACCAATGCCGGACAAAAACAACGAACTCCGCAAACGGTTGCGAGAGTTGGCTGAACAGCGCCGCAAGTTTGGTGCTCCCCGTTTGCACACCATGCTACGCAGGGAAGGCCATCTCATCAATCACAAGCGCACAGAGCGCCTTTATCGTGAAGAAGGCCTCTCGCTTCGGTTGAAGAAACGTAAAAAGCGTATCAGCCATCTCAGAACAGTCATGGACAAGCCGGAACGAATCAACCAACACTGGTCCATGGATTTCGTATCGGACAGTCTCTATAACGGTCGACGTTTTCGGGTCTTAACTGTAGTTGATGACTTCAGCCGCGAATGTCCGGCACTTGAAGCCGATCACTCACTGACGGGTAAAAGAGTAACAAGAGTACTGGATCGTGTGGCTTTGACTCGCGGATTACCTGTTGCAATAACAGTCGATAACGGTCCTGAATTTATCAGCAAAGCGGTTGATCTATGGGCTTACACAAACGGCGTGAGGCTAAGATTCATTCAACCAGGCAAACCGACCCAGAATGCATATATTGAAAGCTTTAACGGCAAATTCCGGGATGAATGTCTGAACGACAATGTTTTTATCAGCCTGCAAAGCGCCCAGAAAATTATCGAAACCTGGCGACAGGATTACAATTCGGAAAGGCCGCATAGCTCTCTGAACGATCTGACACCAAATGAGTTTGTAAAAATAATTGAAAAAGAACAAAAGACCGAAAAACCTAAGTTAAACCTGGTTTTAATGTAGGGGTAAGGTCA
>NZ_JAHDYS010000038.1 GCF_018531195.1 Pelotalea chapellei
AGCAACTGTGTTAGGTGTCAAGAGGTGTTATGTGTGTTGCATGAAATTCGGGTCCCACGGCACCATGTTTTTCAGCATGGTATTGAGAACGGTCAACAACTTTCGCATACACGCTACCATGGCCACTTTGTGCAGTTTTCCGGCTTTTGTTAGACGATCATAAAAGTCTTTGATAGCTGAGTTTGACTTTATAGCGGAGAGTGTCGCCATGTATAGCATTGCTCTCACGGTAGCTCTGCCACCAAATATGGCCCTCTTGCCGCGCATCGTGCCACTGTCACGGTTAAAAGGACAGACGCCTACAAGAGCACTAATCTTGTGACGGTTCAGCGTCCCAAGCTCGGGAAGAGAGCATACTAAGGTTGTAGAAACTACTGGCCCGATTCCTTTGCAGGTAGTTAAGAGCTCGACTTTTCCCTTCCAGATCTCGTTCTGGCTGATGGTACTTGAGAGTTCTTTATCAATCTCTGCCAAGCGTTTCTCAAGCCAGGCGATAGTCTCTTTGATATCTTTTTTGACGCTTACATGAGAACTCCCGAGTCGGTTCTTCTCGGCAGTAATCATGTCTATGATCTGGCGTCTGCGGGTGATCAATGCGGTTAATGCTTGGTTGCTGTCGTCTTTAAAAGGCCTTGGTTCGGGTTTTATGGCTTCACCAAAGCGAGCAATCATCTTTGCATCGATACGATCAGTTTTGGCAAGTTGCCCGGTAGCTTTAGCAAAGTCTCGGAGCTGACGCGGATTGATAATAACTACTGGAAGTTCCGCTGCAATAAGCATCGCGGCAACCAGGTTTTGCAAGCCACCAGTTGCCTCTAAAACAATCAGCTTTGGCTGTATGGACTTAAACATTACAACGAGATCTCGACACCCGGCTTCATTGTTGGGAACACTCACTTCCTCATCGCTTGGAAAAATTGCGACGTCGAGTGTTGCTTTACTAACATCAATGCCAATAAATGATTCAGTCATTCTCCACCTCCCGGCCTTGCGGATGCGGGATCACAATGTCCCAGGCAACTGTTCGGGATGTTGAAGGAGGAACATGGCGCTTCAAGCTCTCCCACGGGCTTCAAGCCCAGAGGGCAGTCGTGCTGCCATGTCCCGTGCACCGTTGTTAAGGAAAACCATACCCTCTACCTCTGAATATA
>NZ_JAHDYS010000039.1 GCF_018531195.1 Pelotalea chapellei
CGCGGAGCAACCGTGTTCTCTGTCAAGTGAAAGCATAAAAACTATCGTTCCAGCGGCGGTTGTCCCTGATCATGGCGTTGAGAATGACTAGCAGTTTGCGCATGGCCGCTGTAATGGCTACTTTGTGTAGCTTTCCGGCCTGTCGCAGCCGTTCGTAGAAGGCCTTGATCACCGGGTTGTACCGTACTGCTGAAAGGGCTGCCATATACAGGACACTGCGTACTGCTGCACGGCCACCCCAAATTGAACGTTTACCCTTGTGCTTGCCACTATCGCGGTTGTAGGGGCACAACCCGGCTAAAGCACCAATCTTATGCCGAGATACTGTGCCAAGCTCCGGCATTGATGCCAATAACGTCGCAGCTGTAACAGGGCCTATGCCTTTGACGCTGGTCAGAATCTGCTCCTTTGCCTTCCATATAGGAGAAGCCTGAATGAATGACGAAATGTCGTCGTCAAAAGAGTCAATCTGCTGCTCCAGCCACTCGATGTGCTGGACAACGCCTGGTCGTACTGCCTTTGCAGCGGTTGTCAGCCGATTTTTCTCGGCTGTCTGCATATCCACAAGCTGGCGTCTGCGAGAGATCAGTGCCGACAATTGCTGGGCGGCTTCATCTTTGAGCGGGCGAATTTCCGGCGCAATGCGCTCACCGAATAAAGCGATGATTTTAGCATCGAGTTTATCCGTCTTGGCTAGCAGCCCGCACGCCTTGGCGAAATCGCGGATCTGGCGAGGGTTCACCACGGCAACAGGCAGTGAAGCTGCGCACAGAGTTCCCACGGCCAGCATCTCCAGCCCTCCGGTGGACTCAAAAACCACTCGCGAGGGGGTTGCATCAGTTAAAAAGCGGGCTAATTGTGAACATCCGCTTTCATCATTCGAGAACCGCTGCGACACCCCACTGGGAAGCAGACAAAGGTCGAGGGTCTCTTTGCTTACATCGATTCCTGCAACAATTGCTTCATTCGTTCCCATTTCTTTCTGTCCCTTTCTTGCGAAGATTCGGGCTATAGGCCCGGGCAACCGTTCGGGCTGCGAAAGAAGGACATGGCGCTTTATGCTCCGCGGCGGGTTATAGCCCAAGGCGTAATCAAACTGCCATGTCCTGGAACAGAGAATCTAGTTACTGTCAGTCCAACATACAAG
>NZ_JAHDYS010000003.1 GCF_018531195.1 Pelotalea chapellei
AAGCCCAGAGGGCAGTCGTGCTGCCATGTCCCGTGCACCGTTGTTAAGGAAAACCATACCCTCTACCTCTGAATATACAAGGGTTAGGGAGAGGGGGAAATATGCAGCCGTCTACCTCTCCACCGGCCAGTACTTCGGAAGCTGCTCCAGAACATTCCCTGCAAACTGCTGAAGTTTGGCTGCCGCGTTAGTAACCTGATCATCAGGGACCTGCATTGAAAGCTGCACAAAAGCTCCATCATTCCTGTTGCGGAGCAACCGGCCCCTGATGCGTTCGATGTTCTGTCCAACTCCGGTGGACAAGACTTTGGTTCCCGACGTCTGATACCAATGCAGCATCACGGTGTTGAGCCCGTCGCGACGCGCCTGCACATAATTGACCTTGTCAGCCGTGGTCTGATTGGAATGGGGAATCATCACGGTACGCGTGTCAACAATAGCCCAGCCTGCTCCTGGAAGGCAGGCATAGGGGTTATGACCGGTGCGCCCCCCTTTGGCCGTGCCGTAATATCCGACATACAGACTAAGGGGAGTACCGGCATCAGCCCGGTAGTGACGGTAAATGGAGATATCCGCGTTCAGTTCCCGGGTCACCTCTTCCGGAAAACGATCTTCAATCGCATGATAACCGGCCAGATTCAGCGGCAAACGCTCCAGCCCGGTTTGTACGACCGCAGGTTCTGGACGGGCAAAGACCAGACCCACAAGGGCAATGGTCGTGAGCAACATAATGACCGAGGCCAGAAAACTTTTACGGGAGATCATTGGCTTCCCCCTTGTTCAGAAAATGGAACAGACTGAAAAGCAGTGCGAATCCGAATATGAAAATGACGATTCCGGAAAATTCATGCAAAAACCCCTTGGCGACCTTGTCCCCAAAATAATGTGCCAGCACACCGGTACCGGTAACCCGCACGATATTCGCAGCAATGGCGATGGGAATTGCCGCCAGGATGAGCGAAATCTTGCGCCACCATCCCTTGCGGGACATAAAACAGAACACCAGGCTGATCATGGTCAGTGACACTATTGATCTGATGCCGCTGCAGGCTTCCGCCACCTCCAGCTGGGTCTGTACGAAATAAAGCATATTCCCCTCCCGATATACCGGTATGGCGCACTGGGAAATCAGCTTTTCCGAGATATGAGTGGCCATGAGCTGCAGCCTGCCTGAAACAAGGCTCAACAGCGAATAGGGAATAGGCACCATGAACAGCAGAATGCCGAGCGGGAAGGCCAGGAGCCTGACCTTTTTACCCCCCAGGCAGAACCAGGCAAGGCCTGACAAAGAGGCAACCATGGCCAGGCGTGCTGGAAAAGCAAGTCCCCCTGCGCTGCTCACCACGTATGTCAGCAAACTGGCTGCAAGCAATGCCCCGCCAAAGGGAGAACTGACGGTAGGAGTCTCATGCAGAAGTTCCCTTTGCTGCCAGACCAAAAACAGCGAGATGAACGGCACCAGAAAGGCGTGGGAGTTATCGGAATTGGCAATCCAATCCCTGACAAGTTCAGGAAAGAGCGGAGCAAAAGCAGCACACCATAGGATGATCAACAACAGGATTTTCAAGAGATCCTCCGTCGACATGGGGTCAGTAACTGTTCTTCCGTGAATGAGATGGCTGATCAATGTCGTATCGCGCGTGGACACATGGGAGTGAAGCGGCAGGGAGACAACCCGTGCAGCTGTTTCCGTGGCCACCGGATAGCTGCATTCTCCATCGAACTGGTCGGCCAGCTCTGGAATCCGGTCGATCGATTCAGGATATCCCCCAGATATACCCAACCCGAGTTCATCGCTTCTGCTGACGATCATCGCCTTTGTCTCCGCATCCTTTGCCAGAACAGGATACCTGAGCAGGTCCGGAACTTCGGCAGTGGAGGAGGAAATCAGCGGAATGTCCTCTTCAATAAAATCCTGAATTTTACGCCGCCTCATCTGCTTAAGTCCGGCAATCCTGGACTGCCACCCAGAAGCAAGTCCTGCCTGAAGCCACGACAGCCTGGCCAGCGAAAAACCGGTATCGAATTCGGTCCGGCCTATTTTCAAAAACGGCAGGGATCTGGGCAGCCAGTAGAACCACGGGTTAGTCAGCACCATCAAGGCAACTGCGTACAAAGCAAGTTTCAAACACCCTGCAGCATCATATGCTTGTGTTTCTGCCATCTGCCGAGCGATGGCTCTTCCAATCGGTTCGTTATCCGTCAGGATGACGCCCCCTTCTACCGTTGAGAAGCATTTGCCCCTCCCCAGACTGAACAGCCCCACATCACCGGATGTACCAAGTTTTGTTCCGTTCCATTCATTTCCCATGGCCTGGGCGGCATCTTCGATAACGAAAACTCCGCTCTGCCGCGCCATGTCTCGTACCTTGTTCACATCTGCCGGCACGCCATAAAGATGTGTAGGAACAACCGCCAGGAGCCGTTCGTTATTCATGAGCCTCTGAAGGTGATCATGATCGAAGTCAAAGGTCCCTGGCGCAAGATCGCACAGCCTTACCTTGAAACCAGCCCGCACAATTGCCGATGGAACCGAATAACAGGTGTAAGCGGGGATCAGTACCTCGTCCCTGCCGGGCTGGAGATCGTGGAGCGCCCTCAGGATCAGCACCATGGCTGTTTTCCCTGAAGAGACAGCACAACAATGACTTACCCGGAAATATTCCCGTAGCTCCGACTCAAAGCGGTCTACAGCGCCTTCCCCTTGAAAGATTGCAAAGAGTCCCCTGAGCAGGTCCCGAACGCCGAGCGCTACTGCAACTGGTGGAAGGGTCCTGCCGATACGCGGAAGACTGATATGGGATGTCGAATGAAATTGTGATTGCAATACTGGCAATAGAATCTTCCAGGGAGTCCCGACAGGCTCCATAGGTGGAGTTGATCAATTGCAGAAGTATTTCACGTTTGATGCCACACTGGTAAATCGTTGGTTATCAGATATTTAGATGGATTCAGAGGGACTGGAGCATGTTACAGCAGATGATTCGTAAGCGGATGCAGGTCAGTAAAATGCTGAACTGACAGGGATGTGGAGTGATGTTAAGAATTTTACGAAGTTAGATTTGTGGCTAATTCAATTAACTCTTTTCATATTTCAAGAAAAAGAAGCCAAATTTTCTTCGAACAGATGATGCCAGATTCCCAGTGAATCGAGCAGCAATTCATCCTTGAAAGGTTTTTTTGAGCAGAAGGAAATCAACTTTTTCAGTTTTCTTTTGGCGTATGGAAGTATTCCAATAAAATTTTTCTTATCCAGATTCCAGGGTTTTTCACTCCCTATGTAATGAATCACTTTAACAGGCCGCCTACCCCCTTTAATTGCATAACCAAACTGTCGGTACCTATCCAGGTGGCAGTGGAACATGTTGTAGCCATGGTCGAGATGCAATTCCTGGCAGCCATCCCAATCCGGATAATATGCCTGAAGAAAATCCTGATCTCCCCCTTTCTCCACATTCTCTATCTTTCCAACCTTCCCCAGCATGTCACGGTAAAGTTCACATGAGGGTTCAATAACCATCAAACCGGAGTTCAGCCCGGTCCAGTGGCGATATTCCGGGAGCATTCCCCCTGCGTTTACCGCAGACATGTGCGGCTTATCAAACAACTCGTCGATGTTTTTTACAATCAGCATATCCGCATCAAGAAAGACAATTTTGTCATACTGGGTCTGGCTGAAAATATCCAGTTTTGAGTAGGTGAAGGCCCAATGATCGTCTTTTGCTATGGCTGTCGGATTTTCAATGGTGCACTGCATCAGCTTGTACTCGATGCCGCAGTTGCTGAGCACCTTCCGTGATTCTTCGGATACCGAGTCGCTGATCAGGAGCAGAAAAGGATAGTCGGTACCGGTGCGCATCAGGGAATGATAGAGCACCATAATCCCATCCAGGTAACTGTCGGTCGATAACACCGAGATGTAGCAGCAATTTCGTTGTACAGAATTATCTACTGAAATCAGGCATGGTTGAGGGTACATGATGATCTCCGAAAAGCGTGCAGTCCCACCCTCTCACTTGAAGGAAAGTGCTGCAGGCGAATTAGGTATCTGTTGAGAAACTCAGGTTGTTCAAAAATAGTCAGATCGTCGCACCCGGAGAACGCCCCGCGGAGGCAGCCCCCTCTCTATCTCTCCCCCGCTGGGGGAGAGCATGCCTTGTCCTCTCCCTGTGGGAGAGGGATTGGGTGAGGGCAGCAGCGCTACGTCGCACAAGGTGGCTTTCGAGGACGGCGGCGAGATGGCTGTTTTTCAACAACCTGTTAGATCACGGAATGTTCTTCACAATCGCCGGTCCCAAAATCTTTGTCACCGGCACAGGCAACTGCTGCCAGAGTTTTACCGCCATCCGATATTTCGGGTTGGAGGGATTGAGCTCAGGCAACTGTTGTCCATCCTTGAGCAGGTATTGCCAGTAGAGCGGTACCGGTTTCGCACCCCATTGTTTCTTGAAACAAAAGGTACCCTCCCCCGGAGTTGACCTGCCGAAGTCGAATCTTTGTGCCCCCTGGGCTATGGCAAATTTGATCGCCTCCCAGTAGAGCAGATTGTTGGGACATTTATTCTTGTAGTCGCTGATCGAGGATGCCCAGGGCACCTCCAGAACATCCCTGTACCAGGTCATCAGACCCGCAGCTATCGTTATGCCGTCACATTTGACAATAATGATACGGGTCGTATCACGAAAGGTTTCCAGGATGGTCTGAAAGAAATTCCTGCCATATACAGGGGTTCCGAGATCTCTCATGTTGCGGCAGAACACTTCGTAAAACTGGTCCAAAAGCTCGCTGCCGCCAATCTCTGTTGTCAGACCGCTTTTTTCAGCCTTGCGAACCTGGTTGCGAACCTTGCTGTCCAAAGCCTTCCATTGATTATCTGCTGTTTCATGTAGATCAAGGACCATGCTGACCTTGTGCTGCTTTGTTTCGGCATCCATTGAGCATTCCGTGTGGCGGAACTCAGCAAAATCCGCATGCTGCCCGGCCATAAGCAAACGTGACTCTGCTACCAGAAGGCCAGTCGCATCTTCATTATCACTAAGCATACCGCCATAATTGAAAAAGGGCAGTGAGATCATGAAATTTCCGAAAAGCCTGCTTTTCATGTGAACAAGGGGCAGAATTCCGCAAATCTCGTTGTCACCTTTCATGGCAGCCAGATAGTAGGTCTTGTGGCCGAAACTTTTCTCGATAACCTCCCGCCAACCATAGAGGTGATAATTACTGCTCGCCTTTTGTGAGGTAACAAAGGAATCCCAGGCAGATCCATCCTTGTCGTAACCTTGTACGCGTATCTTCATTGTGATCATCCATCCTGCCGCAACCCGCCAGCCTTCATCACAATGGGGGGAAGCAGCGGCATTTTCAGAAATTCAGGCCCGAACGCAACCTGTTAAGCACACGGGCCATGAAAGACGGCACGCATGACTTGAAAAGTTCCAGATAAAGTTCGCTGTGGTACGGAAAGGTGCGAATCAGGGAGGCAGCCTTGCGGCGGGCAAGAGTGTGGTGACCCTGCTGACGGTAATGATGGGGCAGCGAGCGGCGGAGTTGATCCAGCCGTCCTCGAACCAGGTCGGCTTCCGCTCCCGACCCTTGAAGAAGCGTGTGTTCCTCCACAAGCAACTCAAACATGCGAATCATGGATTCGGTCATCTCCACATGATTCTTGCTGAGGCTGCCGGAGCGCCAGCGATACATTGCCAGAGGCTCAGGTATGTACCCCACGGCATAACCATTCAGGGCGGCTCGGATCCAGTGCAGGTAGTCTTCGGATTGATGAAAGCGGGTATCGAACCCGCCGGATCTGTCATGGCAGCTGCGACGTTCCAATACCGTAGGCACCTGAATTGCGCATCCTTTGAGCAATGCTTTGAGACAGTGCCCGCTGACTGCCGCATTTTGCCGAAGCTGGTACCAATTTGGCTGTATGGGGTTGTCCTGCTCATCAATAATGTACAGGTCACTGTGCACCAGGCCACACTCCGGATGCAGGTCAAGGAATGCCACCTGCTGCTCGAGCTTGCCCGGACACCACATGTCATCCGCATCCAGATAGGCGATAAACTCTCCATTAGACCTGGAAATACCGAGGTTGCGTGCTGCCGATGGCCCCGCGTTGGACTGGGACAGGTACGTGACCTTGCCTTTCCAGCGCTCAAGCAGGGCCGCCGTTTCATCCGTTGAACCGTCATCCACAACTATTATCTCGAGATCGCTATAGGTCTGATCCACAACTGACTGAAGAGCGCGCTCTATGAAAGATGCACAGTTGAATGTGGGTGTGATTACCGAAACACGTGGCATAACGATTCTCCGGAGTGGCTACTTCAGATCTGGAGTCAGTCGAGCTGCAAACAGGCTCTGCTTGAACTTTCTCAGTTTCTCGAACAGCCAGTCCGGCATTGAGAAGATGCAGAAATAAAGGATATCTTTCGGACAGTACGGATATTTTTGAAGAGCCTCCAGCATCAGGCTTTTTGCCTTGCTGCGGTTGGTGGCCGAAAAATAATATTTGTAGGCAAAACGCTTCAAAGTGTTGTGGATGTTGAAATTAAAAGCTTTGCAGAAATCCTGGTCAGACAGGCGGGCTTCCTTGATATGCTGGTAGATCAGCTTGTTAAAAACGTAGAAATTGGCTTTGAGATGTTTGTCAAGGTTCTGGGAAATGCCTGTGCCTCGGACCCGGTAGCTGAACAGACTTCCCTCACAGAAAAGCACTTCACCGTTGCATGCTATCCGCAGCCAGAGATCATAATCCTCACAGGAAATGCACTCCCTGCTTTCATCAAAGTAGCCGACGCGTGAGAATATTTCGCGACGTATCAAAGTGCCTGAGGGAGAATTGATCCGGTTGCTCTTCAAAAAATCCAGATACACCGAACCGCTGGGGAACTCCCGGGGGCCCTGATTGGGAATCAATGCTCCCTCTTCATCAACCAGCTCCGGGTATGAATACACCAGGGCGCACTCCGGATGTGCCTGCAGCAGCCTGACTTGTTCAGCCGTTTTGGTGGGATGCCAGAGATCATCGTCATCAAGGAGAGCAATGACATCTCCACGGGCAATACGGATCCCATGATTTCTGGCTGCCGCCGGGCCACCGTTTTCCTGCCGTACATATTTAACTTTGGGAGCATAGGGGGCCACGATGGAGCGTATGTCCTCCCGAGAACCATCATCGACCACGATTATTTCCAGCAGTTCGTAAGTCTGGGCCAAGGCCGATTCAACTGCCTGGGCCAGGTAACGGGTTCCGTTGTAGGTCGCGATTACTGCAGATACTGTCAGCATAGCCGTCCTTTCTAGCCTCTTAAGTGTTGTCTCTTCAGCTGTTCAGTGTTTTGAACAGCCTCGTCCGGGTCTGGCTGGCCAAGGTGCCCTTGAAAAGGTTGATCCAGAAATAGGGATGCCATGATATGAACAATCTGAAGACTGCCCTGAACCACACAGGAAGCGCCCCTTTCTGATCCGGTGCCCCACCCTTGCCCCTGAGCGCTGCCCAGACCCCTTCAAGGCATGCATTAAAAATTGGCTTTTCCTCTTGATCGTAAAAATATTTCAGATGTCCAATCATCACGCTCAAGTAATGCCAGAACATCACCATTCGTCTGAATCCGCTGAGGTGGTCCTTCCAGAGGAAATAGACGTTGCGCGTCATCAGAAAGACATGGAAAGGAGAACGTTTTCCGGATGTCTGTGATTCCTTGTGCAGAATGTGCGCATGCATCAGGACTCTGGTTTTAAAGCCGGCCTGGAGAGCACGCAGGGAATAGTCGAAATCTTCCTGGTAGGCAAAATACCGCGCCTTCAGGAAACCTATTTTTTCGATAACACTCTTTCTGACAAACAGCGCAGTGCCGTACAGGATCAGAAGCCGCTGCATCTGTGGATCATCCAGCTGACAGGGAT
The DNA here is from genome assembly GCF_018531195.1 of Pelotalea chapellei. Taxonomy (GTDB): domain Bacteria; phylum Desulfobacterota; class Desulfuromonadia; order Geobacterales; family Pseudopelobacteraceae; genus Pelotalea; species Pelotalea chapellei. The sequence continues at coordinate 7,909 of NZ_JAHDYS010000003.1, forward strand.
CTGTTACCGGATTGATTTCAAAGTTGGCAAAGTCAGGGTAAGCACCGATATACTGGACCTTCTCCGGATCATCGTAGTACCGCACCAGCGGGCTGATCAGACCGACTTCGGGAGATGATTCAGCCTCAGCGACCAGTTTTCCCAGTACATCAGGATCGACAACCGTATCGTTATTAAGCAGCCAGACATAATCGGCCCCGTGCTGCAAAGCGTGGTACATGCCAACATTGTTGCCCCCTGTGTACCCGAAGTTCTGGTTGTTTTCGATCAGCAGCACCCACGGAAAAGCACGCCGGATGGTTTCGACCGAACCATCGGAGGAACCGTTGTCAACGACGATAATTTCATAATCCGGATAGCTCAATCGTGAGAGAGACTCCAGGCATTCAATTGTGTGGGCAACACCGTTCCAGTTAAGGACAATGATGAAGACCCGCGGCATGGCTGCTGTTTCCTTCATTGTGTTCTGCATGCCGAGAGACCGGTTCGGATTCTTCGGTTGATGTAGCCATTCATGAATGCCAGCTTCTCCCTGATTTTCATCTTTTTCGCCGGAATGCGGGATATCCGCTCCACAGCATCAAGCATGCTTTGTCCCACCTGCGCTGAGGTGTACCGCTCTTCAATGGTCTGAACAGCATTACGGCGGATATCGGCATGCAGATGCGGATTTTCGAGCAGTTCGATCACAGCATTCGCAAAGGCTTGGGGAGACTCGGCAACCAATATGTTTTTCCCATTGGTCAACCCCATCCCTTGAACCCCGACAGGTGTGGAAACCACCGGCACCCCGTGTGCCATTGCCTCGCCAATTTTGCCTTTCATGCCGGCTCCGAACCTAAGTGGTGCTATGGAAATATGGCTGCGATGTAGATATGGGGTTGTCTCGGGTACATACCCTGTGACAGTGATGTAGTCATTTGCCAGGGACCTGATCCGGGGAGGAGGGTTGCTGCCGACAATGGTAAGCGTAATTTCCGGCTTCCTTTGCCTGATCAACGGCAATATGTCTTCGCAGAAGTGCAGCATTGCATCCACATTCGGTTCATGAAGAAAGCCTCCGACGAAAATGAGTGTGTCCGGTATAAAAGGATCATCGCACAGGCAGATCTGGTGGATGTTTGACACAATTTCACAGTTTATTTTGGGATCAACTGTGCGAAGTGAGGCGGCATCATCCGCGGTAACCGTAATGACGGCATCTGCTCCGCGATACATGGCCAGTTCCCGCTCCCTGGTACTCAGATACTCCTCATTATCCTCCGGAGCTCCCGACAGCTCATGCTTCAGCTTGAGCCTCAGGAAATGCACATCCACCGAATCGATCACCACCCGGCACTCCGGTTGAAGTATCCGTATCCGATCCAGGTAATATTCCGCGATCATATAAAACTCAAGTATCGCCAACTTGAATATTTCATTCCTCAACAGTCGCTTGAGAGACAGTTCTTCAATAAAAACTTTAATGCCGAGCTGTTCAAGTGCGGCAATGTGGCCCGAGTCACCCGCTCCAACTCCCTTGGCAAAAAAATAGAGTTCATACTTCTTCGCCAGTATCCCGAGCATGGCAAAGAGACGGACATCGCCGGAGTTCATGTCAGGCCGTGGCACAGTTGGTGAAATGATCAGAATCTTTTCCCGTATCTCTTCTGGTTGGATACTATTCAAGTGCTTTCTCCCTGCCCCTGCCCGATGTCATTGGAGCAAGTGATCTGTGGTATTTGACCCTGCCGTTGATAAAGCCGAGCGTTTTGCACATAAACATCTCGTCAAGAAAAATGTTCTGCTTGCGCCGCATCGTGTCTTTTGCAAATCCGACTACGGTTGTGAAGGCATCTTTGACCATATAGTACGGGACCCCCATCAGGTTGCGATGCGGGTAATGCCCCATCTGAATTCCCTCCAGTTCGCCTGCATCAAACATCCATTTACGAAAATAATTCTTCTGCATCCTGTTTTCATTGATGCAGTGCTGCACCACGATCTCAGGCAGGTAGTAGACCCCTTCGCCCTGTATGATCAGATTCCGGATCAGCTCAATCTCTTCATTCCCGTAAAGCTTGCCCCCGGTTCGGCCGAGAGAGACATCGAACAGGCCATATTTTTTGAACATGGATTTTCTGATGATCAGGTTGGCGCCCCACAGCATCGGCTCGGTCATCCGCTTCTTTCGGTCTCCCAGATCCAGCAAGGCCAGGTAAGGATGCAGCTCAGGCGTCAGCCATGGCGGGCATCTTTTTCCCCACCGCGGAACAATGCGGCCACCGGCACAGGAGATACCCTCATCCTGGAACGCGCCGTGTATTTTGATCAGCCAATTCCAGTCAACAAGTACATCGTCATCTGTAAAGGCAAGGACATCTCCCTCTGCCGCCTCTATGGCGGTATTCAGTGCATATGACTTTCCCTGCCGCCCTTCGAAGAGATACCTGATGTTCCCCTCAGGACCGTTAATGAAGTTTTCAACAACCCCTCTGGTGTCGTCACTGGAGTTGTTATCCACCACAAGTAGTTCACATTCGCAGGATGCACGCGGAATGAGTGCAGCAAGACGCTCCATGGTTTTTTCAAGACTTGCGCATCGATTGTAGGTGCAGATAATGATGCTTATTTTCATGGCAATCCTTGTCCCCAGGATTATGAAGCTGTTGGAAAACTCAGGTTGTTCAAAAATAGTCAGATCGTCGTCCCCGGAGGATGCCCCGCGGAGGCAGCCCCCTCTCTATCTCTCCCCCGCTGGGGGAGAGCATGCCTTGTCCTCTCCCTGTGGGAGAGGGATTGGGTGAGGGCAGCAGCGCTACGCCGCACAAGGTGGTATTCGAGGACGGCGGCGAGGTGGCTGTTTTTCAACAACCTTTTATTCGAAGATCTCGTCTCTGATGGTTTCCAGGTACCCCATCCCGAATTTAAGATCAGGTTCCAGATAATTTCCTTCCGCCCACTCATTCCATGACTTGATAAAAACGAGCCGGTGATCCATTGGCCGTGCCTGAACGTGCCGTATGGAATTTTTCAATGGAATTCTGAACAGATCCGGAGTGGAGCCATGAAGTACCATGCCGTTTACTCCGCTTCTCGGAGTGTTGTCCCAGTTGGGAAGAATGCAGGGATACTCCTGGAAGTCATAGGTGTCCTTGTACATCCAGGCCGAAAGTACTTTTTCATAGTGATGGATGGTGGGCCTGCCGGTTATATGCTGATACTTTCTTTTCAACCGGTTAACTGTCTCAAACCTGGAACGATCATCCAGTCTCAACAAAGGCAAGCGGTCCTTGGGTGTCGAAGCATCAAATCCGATTTCTCTTGGGTCCCAGCCGGTTTCCCTCGACATTGCCACGAGGTAGAGCCCCTTGAGTCCTGCCTCATGGGCCAGCTCCCGCCAAAAATCGGTCAACATCAGGATGTCCGGGATGTTGGTCGGGTCGTAGATCATAAACAGCGGCTTTCCATCAACAGTTGCGTACCTGCTGTCCGAGAAGGCTTTCAAGAGCGTGAAGAAATGCGCCCGATGATCTTCAAGCCCTGGATAGACCTGTTCAATCAGGGTCCGCCCCGGGGCTCCTGCCCAGATCCCGGTCCAGGAATGGTTTGCCCAGCAGAGACAGAATGGAAAATCAGGTTCCCCGGACGCAAGTACCTCATTGAACGGCCTTTCCAGAATCCTCTTGCCGCCGAACCAGTAATGGTAGTAGCAGAACGCTTCTATTCCATGTTCACGAGCCATTTCCGCCTGGGCGGCCCGTGTGTCCGGCACGCGCAGATCGTAATAGCCGAGATCAGCCGGAACATGCGGTTGGTAATGTCCCCGGAACATCGGTTTCGCCCTGCCGACGTTAGTCCACTCGGTGAATCCCTTGCCCCACCAGGCATCGTTTTCAACTGTTGGATGAAATTGCGGTAGATAAAAGGCTATCAGGCGTGCTTTTTTCTGCTTTCGCTTCATTTTTCCATGGGGCATTTTGTACTGACTCCATTACAAAAAGTGGCGGCACCATGACGAACCGTGGTCCACGATCTGCGGACCAGCTTGGCCATGCCAATCAGATAAGAAACACAGGTGTCTGAAACAAGTTTCCAGGTAGGCAGTTCCCCTCGTTTCCTCCCCCGCGAGCCATGACGGAGAAGGCACAGAAAAAGTTTGCAATCGATCTTTGGTGACAGCCCCAAAGATCGTGCCAGGCGAAAAGTGCTCACCAGGGGATCCTCATTGATCAGCGCGGAAAACGCTGTCCAGTAACCGGAATAAACAGGGTCTACATGTTCCTGCTCATGCAGCGAACGTACGCGATGAACATCGGGAAGCTTTTTCTGGATGTCGGCAAGATAACGCGCCCAGCCTGTTCCACAGTGATGGGAACGGACGGATCGGGAAAATCTTTCTCCACACTTAAGACGCTCTTCCCGGTTATTCAGCAGCAGGTGAATGCGCTCCAGATATGTTGATATGTCAGCTGCCCTCTCGAACAGATCCATTGCAATACCGTCTGTTGTGAACGGAGGAGGACAGGCGACCGGCGGCAGAATGCACGGCAGACCTGCCAGCGCCGCCTCGAGGCACGCTGTGGTCGAACCGAAGGGGAAACCCTCCAGGTAAAGGTCTGCGGCCTGGAAAAACACCGGCATGGCTATATCCCGCTGCTTTTCAACCAGTATGAAACGCCCCCCCGAATGTTTCCGAAGTTCCTCCCAATGGGCATTATCCTGAGGACCGACAACCACCAGAAATGCATGTTGGTCAGCCTCAAGTACGGACCGCATCAACTGGATGAAATTCGCACCTTCAAGCGGAGTATATTTGTTGCCTATTCCCACACTCAGCATCACCGGAGCATCCAGCGGAATATTGAGCGAATCTCTGAACTTGCGGGCTTCTTCCGCCTTCTGTGCCAGGCTGACATACGGCTCTGAAAGAGGAAGAGGAAGATGCATGATTTTGGACACACTACGGTGTCTGACGGTCCATTCGTCTTCCTTTTGTGAAACCCGGCAATCCAGGACCACATCCGCCACCGAAACACCTACCCAGAAAATGTGGGCTGCATGGTTGACCAGCAGCACAGGCGGCCCGCCTGCCTGCGCTAGAGCAACAGTCGGCGTGATATCCCAGGGATGGGTATGCAGCACGACCACATCGGCATTATTCATCACGAGATCCCGCAGCATCCCGGCCTTGGCGGTTATGGTCTGATTACCGTCTATTTCATGTATTTCGCCATTACGGGAGCGGGTTAATTCAGACAACAAAGAGGGTACCGGCACGGTCTGTGACAAAAGTGCGATACTGTGGGCATTCTGCTGCGGATCGTGCTGAATCCACCTTTTAAGCATGGCACTGTGACCCCCGTCCTCGCGGACCTCTGTGAGCACATGTAACCACCTTCTTGGTAGACCCGCCTTGAAAACTCTCTCTGGCGTTTCCAATTCAGCACCAATTTCCACAAGCTGCTTTTCAAGTTCCGGAGAAACCAGGGGAACACACTCGCAGGCCATTACGCGGGCCGAGAGTTGATACCATTGCAATGCATCCTCAATGCGCCCGCGCCTTCTGCAGCGTGCTGCATTACGCATGCACCACGTGGCAACAGCACCATTGATTTTCAGCCGTTCTTCAGCAAAACGCATTAACTCTCCCGGTCAGTACCGCTGGGCCACACGCAGCATATCTACAGGACCATTTCCACGTATCATGCCAAAATAAATTATCTGTACTTTCAGACACTTAAGTTTGAAAGCCATTCTTTGGCGAGGTAAAAATTTTAAAGGCTCGGATTAGTGATTTGAGGAAAAAACCATGAGTAATGGCAGGGATAAGGCAGTTCGCAAAAATGTTACCGGTGTTACTTTTAAAACTATGAGTCTTTCGATGACTCGCTTCAGGTTTCTTGGCGGGGGCATGCAGAAAGTATCTGTCAGAAGCGGGGAATTTATCAGCAATCTGGCCCGGCTCTTCGTTGAGCCGGGCCTTTCTTTTTAACGAGTTCCCAGCGGAATGAACTTCACATCAACCCAGTAGTTGGAGCTGTTTAAGCTCCGATCAGGAAAAACGCTGTCTGAACCATAGGCAAAAACGCCGTTGCCACCTGGTGCGCCATCGGTTAAAGCGTGCAGCGGAGGATTATCTACCCCTTTGCCGGCGAAATAGAACCGGTCCCTGCTGTAATGTCCCATATTTGTGTGATAGGAGGCGACATAGACAGTGTTGGCAGCAATCGGCACTGGTGAGGCAAAGGTGACCTCCTGCCAGCCCGAGGGGAATTCATTGGTGAAAGTGGAACGGGCCAGCAGTTGACCGGTGTTGCTCCACAGGCTACCGGTGTGAGTTCCCATATTAATGGGAGCTTTATAAAAACGGATGCCGCTGATATACCCCTCCTTCTCCGAAAAGAATTTCACTCCCACCTCTATCGGTTTGTCCTTTCCGGCATCGAGCTCGCCGGGAATAGCGGTTGCTGCCCAGATGGTGGAGGAGGAACCTGTCTGCACCGGAATGGTAATTATCACCGTGGCACTCTTGGCGGCCGACACGTTGCCGGCCGCATCTTTTGCCCAGGCATAGAGTATTTTGCTTCCGGGAGAGCCAAAGGTGTAGGAGACGGGGGCTGTAGCAGACCATCCGCCGGCGGATGGAAGAGGAGCAGTGGATGATTCTGTGACCAGGTAAGCGGTAACGCCGGTGTTATCTACGGCAGTCAGAGTCGTAACCGGTACGCTCAATACTGCAGAATTAACGGGAACTGCAAAGGAGGTCACTACGGGAGCAGTTGTATCAGCGGATGTGGTCGTTGCGCTGAAAACCACATCAACCCAATAGTTGCTGTCATTCCATCCGTTTATTGGAAAACTGCCGGGAGGGCCGTAAGCATACACGCCATTTGCTCCTGACCCACCGCTCGGCAGCGCATGCAGCGGCGGAGAATCCTTGCCGCTGCCGGTGAAATAGTTCAGGTCGTAGCTGTAATGCCCGTTTGCCGCATGGTAGGAGGCGATATAAATGGTATTGGCAGTAACCGCCACCGGGGTGGCGAAATCAGCCTGCTGCCAACCTACAGCAGTCTCATTAGTGAAGCTGGCAGTGCCGAGCAGTGTACCGTTGCTGCTCCAAAGACGGGCAGAATGTGGACCGATGTTTGTTGCTGATTTGTAGAAACGGATCCCGCTGATGCTCCCACTGGAATCTGCACGGAATTTAACCCCCAGTTCTACCGGGCTGTCGGGCCCGTCATCAAGAACAGCCGGGACAGATGTGGCAGGCCATAGTGTCGACCCGCTTGCAGGTAACGCAATCGCCTGCACTGTCAGATTGATGCCGGATATGATTCCGTCATAACTGGCGTAAATGACCGCGGTGCCGGGGGTGATTGCCGTGACGAGGCCGGAGCTGCTCACACTGGCCACTTCTGGCCCTGAAGATGTCCAGACTGCATTTGTGATAGTCCTGATACTGCCATCGGCGAAGGTGCCCCGTATCGTCATCTGCTGACTCTTCCCGACAGTGAGAACGATATTTTCCGGTGCCGGTGCCAGGGAAACGATTTTCAACGGCGCAGGGCGTTTGATAACGACAGTTGTGCCGCCGTCGTGGCGCACCCGCAGCACCTTTGATTCAGGATCGAACGTCCAGCCCGCCTGATCGAGCTCTTGGCGCTGTTGAAGTGTCCCGCCGTCAAGGGTCACGGAAAGCGGGGTGAAATTGATTACCAGTGTCTCCGTGGAAGCACTGTCGGCAGTTGTGTAGGTAATCCCTGAAACCTCATATGCAATGGAGCGGATCAGGGATGTAGTCTTTACCAGGTGGTTCTCCCCTTTCGGCGCCCATTCAGGAACAGCTCCAAGACTGGTCATGAAATGGCGAACGTAGTCGCCGTAACCGTCGGTGAACCACTGGTTGTTGACTTCCGGGCCATCGATAACCACACCATCCGGCCGGGCCATGTAGGTGGACCAGTTGAGTGCGCGGTATGCTTTATCCCTGGCCTGGAGATCTCCGGTTGCAGAGTACAGAAGAGCATTGACCGAAGCGTAGCGTGAGGTGTGGCTGCCCATGGGGTGATGAAAGATCATCTGCTCGGAAATGCTGTTGGCGCCATAGGCCGGCTCAGCAAACATCTGTTCCACCCAGGCGATCAGGTCCCGGACGTGGTGTTCCCAGTCGGCATCATACTCCGGATGTTCCAGAAGATAGCGCGCCGTCATCATGGCGCTGTACTGGTCGAAATTTCTGTTATCCGGCTGGATGGGATCATCCTCGAAATAGTTTGACCAGATATTATTCTGCATCGGGAAATTCATCATCCAGTTCCAGGCGCTGTCCCTGGCGCTTTGGTAGGCGGCGGTGTTACCGAGTCCGAGTTTGATCAACCCGTCGAACAGCCTGATTGGACCGATGACATTGGCGTTATAATTCTCGCGCACTTCCCCGGTCTGGGCATAGACCCGGTGGGGCCAGGGAGAGGTATCGGCAGTAGCGGGGCGGATATTGCGGGCAAGTGCATCGGCGGCACGGATTGCCGCATCACGAAAATCGGCATTGCCGTCAAAGCGGTAAAGCTGCAGCCAGGCAAACCCAAGTTCACCCACCTTATCCGGCTGAATAACTCCCTGGCCGTCCCCCTGGCCGGTGACATTGCCGTAGGCGGCACCCCGGTAGACCAGGGAACCGGCATCGCCGCTAGCGTAGGGAACATTCGGCCAGACCCAGCCGTCGGGGGTCATGCCGTTTTGAAGATGGGCTGTTGCAACATCACGGGCAATGTTCATCGGTCCAATGTTCCCGGAATAGCCGTAATATTTGAGGGCCGATTCGATGAGCATGCCATACAGCCCCGCGGGATTATGGGGCCAGGGATACGGCTGCTGGGTATCCGGAAGCAGGTAACTGTAACTGTAGTAACACGGCTTTCCGTTGCTGGCCGTGGGAACCCGGTTAAGCAGGTAATCCCAGGCCAGATCCATCACATGGCCATATGCCTGTCCAGGCTCTTTGGTCCAGGGGATAATCTTACCGCTTGCATCAAGTACGACCGCATGGCCGTTGAGTACATCTGCCTTGGCCTGTGGCGCATTTCCCGCACATGCCGTGAACAGCCCGAAGATTACTATTAATACTGTCATCATTTTGCGCATGTTTCCTCCCTTAACCTTACCGGCTAAAACCGGTGCCTGCAGCCGCTCTCCCGGGGAAAACGGGCATGTAAGTGGGCATCATTTTTTTATCCGCTGCCAGCTCAGATCCTGTCGGCAGCCATGGTGTACGGTGCGGGTACCATACGGGCCATTCCCACCGTTGCGGTGGTTGTGGTGGTACCGGTAACCCCGTTCAGAGTGGCCGACACAATGCTTATGCCTGGAGCATGGGCTGTGACAAGACCTGTGCTGGTGACGGTAGCGATGCCAGGCTCGGAGGAGTTCCATGACACCTGATCGCTGACGTCTTTCGTGCTGCCATCGGAATAGGTAGCCGTGACGCTGAACTGCTGGCTGGTGCCGACTGCTATCCTCTGCCTGTCCGGTACCACCTTTATTGCCGTCAGTACCGGTTCAGCTGCCTGCGGAGCGCCGGTGAACGATGAACCGCCAAAGATCATCTGACCTGTTTCACTGAAAACCACATCTACCCAGTAATTGGATTGGTTCCAGCCCTGATTGGGAAAGGTGCTGCCCGATCCATAGGCGTACACGCCGTTTGAGCCGGAAATACCATCGGCCAGAGCATGCAGCGGAGGAGTGTCCGTTCCCCTGCCCTTGAAGTAATTGGAGGTAACGCTGTAATGCCCGCCATTGCAGTGGTAGGAGGCCACGTAAACCGTATTGGCCGCTATGGCCACCGGAGCAGGGAAATTTACCTGCTGCCATCCTGAAGATGATTCTCCGTTATAGGTTGCTGTTGCCAGGCGGGTACCATCGCCTGACCAGAGATTGGCGACATGGGTGCCGGTGTTTGCAGCAGACTTGTAGAAGCGTATTCCGGTGATGTAGCCTGACTTATCGGAGCGGAATTTGAACCCCAGTTCCACTGGATCGTCAGGACCGTCATCAATCGTGGCCGGTACAGTGGTATCGGGCCATATACTCGTGGCACTACTGGTGGCAAAACCGGCTGTTGTAAAGCTCCAGACCGTGGAACTGCCAAGGCTGTTACCGGCAAGGTCTCTCACTTCTCCGGTTATGGTGACGGTATATGTGCTTCCGGCGGCGAGGGGAGAGGACGGACTAAGGATCGCGGTATTGGTTGAGCTGATGTACTCCACCGTTGCCGTTACAATGGCAGAGGACGGACCGCGCAGAACAAAGGAATTTCCATGAATGGTCGCCGGATTCATGGGTTTGGTGAAAGTTGCAGTGACTCCTGAAGACAGCTCTACATCACGTGCGTCCCTTGGTGGCGTTACGTCACTGATTTGAGGAGATGCGGTGTCTGAAGAATAATTAAGCTGATAACTTCCGTTAGCTGCAGCAAAACTGGCGTACTGTATTCCTTTGACCACAGCTATGGAAAAGGGAACCGAAGAACCGGATCTGGTTACGCTGGTCACGGTCCGGCCAAAGGGTACAGGAGCCATGGCGGTAAGTCCGGTGGCACCGTTTGCCGCATTGATGGTAAATCCGAGTGTGTTTCCGTTCCAGGTTATGCCGTCGAATGTGGAGTCGTTGCGACCGTTGATCCATGTGAGAAGCTGGCGACTGGATATAACCGGGATCCCGCGATTGCGGGCTGAATCGATGACCGCATCCGAAACGCTGGACGCATCCACATCCGTGTGTGCGTTGACCACAAAAGCACCGTAGAAACCATCCGGCCCCAATGCCCTGTCAAGCAGGGCATCCACAGTAAACGGATAACTCTGCCCCGATTCATCGGTCATCTGACTGGCCGCCTGGTACACGTCGATCATGGTACCGTCTGTATCGGCAAAACGCATGGGCATGCCCGAACCGGTAAAGAAGCCGGGATTGTTGGCAATCCATTGGGACGGCCAGTAATAATAACTCGTATCCAGCCTGATACCATGAGCCTGCTCAACGTAGGCTTGTGACACATAATCGCTCCAGGCAATGCAATGAGTTCTGTTGGTGACAGGAGAAGGCAGGCCAGGGTACTTTGCACTGAAGCCGGCAAGCTGATTAGTGTAGAAGGAACTCAGGGAGGACGGAGTCCAGTTGGCACAGTTGCTGTTAACATGCAGCCCGATCTCGAAACCGGAGTTATTGAGTGCCGAAGCCTGTGAGATTGTCATGGGGTTGGTGTTAAAAACATATGAAGTTCCCCGGATGCATTCCCAGTTATCGACCGAACATCCGGGCGTACTAATGGACTGATACGAATTGAATCTGCCCCTGGTCCCTCCCCAGGTAGTATCGCCATGGTCATCGCCGGTCATGATCACCGCTGCCGGGAGACTTCGTGGCAGATACCAGAAGCGGGGGAGCGGTTTCTTGGTCATATTCATCTGAATCATGAGATTGGCCAGCAGACGCTGCTGCTCATCGGCCTGGGGAATGGCAACCTTGCCCAGATCGATCCAGTTGGGCTGTGGGTCGAAACTCGCGGGACCATAGAAAAGATCGTCGGAGCGTATTACTGCATCCCCGTCCCTCTCCTGCCCGGCCCAGGCCGGATTGCCCTGGCGGGTGTAGACAACGGAGCTGGCAAGATCATAGGTGAACGCCGCCGCCTGCCCGCCGTTTGTACCCACGCTATGCAATGTCACCGCTGGATTGGAGGTTGCCGATGACGCCGAAGAATAAATGGTTGCCACGCTGGCTGCACCGTTCAGACCATACAGGTCTGCCCTGCCGTGGTACTGCATTGTCTGTCCGGTAATTCCGGCACCCGGTGCGGCGGAAGTATTCACCAGTAGATACCCATTGGAAATGATTGACGCCTGATCGATCAGTCCAAGCAGCGATGCCAGCTTTTTATCGGGACGCATGGCAATCAGCTGCCCTCCTCCGTTGACCCAGGTGGTAAACAGGTTCACCTGGGAAGCAGTCAGCGTCATCTCGCCCAGAATAACCAGATCATGACCAGCAAGCGTGGCTGACGACACGGAGGATATATCGACCTGGTTAAATGCATTGAATCCTTCAGTTCTCAGAATTTCCGCATAGTATCCGCTGAAAGGATTACTGGCGGACGAAATCAACAGTATAGTTCCACTTGAGGGCGGGGCGCTAACCGTCACCGGGGCGCTCTTGCCAGCAGATACATTGCCTGCCGCATCCCTGGCCCAGGCGTACAGGATCTTGTTGCCCGGGCTGCTAAAAATGTACGAGGTCGGCACATTAACCGACCAGTCGCTGCTTGACGCAGAAGGTTGAGTAGAGGATTCGGTTACCATATAGCCGGTAACCGCGATGTTATCGGATGCAGTAAGGGCGGAGATCGCAACCGCGATGGTTGGCGACGATGCAGGCAGCGTGAAGGTTGTGACTGTCGGCGCCAGGGTATCGCCGCCCCCCGTGCCTGCATCGAAGACAACATCGACCCAGTAGTTTTTCCCTACTCCGCTGGTTGGAAAACTGCCGGCAGGACCATAGGCAAACACGCCGTTGGCACCGGAGACACCGTCGGCCAATGCGTGCAGCGGCGGATTATCGGTCCCCTGTCCGCTGAAGTAGTTGTAATTGTAACTGAAGTGACCTGTCGAAGTATGGTAGGAGGCCACATAAACCGTATTGGCGCCGATTGCTACAGGTGAAGGAAAATCAGCCTGCTGCCAGCCGGAGGCAGTTTCATTCGAAAAATTTGCAGTCGCCAGCAGTGTGCCGCCGGCACTCCAGAGCCGGGCAGTATGGGTTCCACTGTTGGCCGCTGCTTTATAGAAGCGGATGCCGCTGATGCTGCCGCTGGAATCGGAGCGGAATTTTACACCCAGTTCCACCGGATTGTCGGGACCGGAATCGATATTGGATGGGACAGTTGTGGAAGGCCAGATGGAGGCACCGGCGGGAGTGACACCGGAAGGGGTGAAGGCCACGTCCACCCAATAGTTGGTGCCATTCCACCCGCCGGATGGAAAGGTGCCCGCGGGGCCGTAAGCGAATACTCCGTTGACACCGGAGTCACCATTTGCCAAAGCATGCAATGGAGCATTATCAACTCCGCTGCCGTTGAAAAAACCGGGGCTGTAGCTGTAGTGACCGTTGGAAGTATGGTAGGAGGCGATGTAGACTGTGTTGGCGCTTACTGCCACTGGTGCGGAAAAATCCGCCTGCTGCCAGCCGCTTGCGGTTTCAGTTGCAGAGTTGGCCGTGGCCAGCAGATTTCCACTGGCGTTCCAGAGCCGGACTGTATGGGAGCCGCTGTTGGCTGCGGATTTGTAAAAGCGGATGCCGCTGATAGTGCCGCTGGAATCGGAACGGAATTTCACCCCGACTTCCACCGGGATGTCGGCGCCGGCGTCAACCACCGCCGGAACCGCACTGGATGGCCAGATGGTAGCTCCGCTAACGCCGCCTCCGGAAGAAGAGGCGGTAAATGCCACATCCACCCAGTAATTAGTTCCTTTCCAGCCATTAACCGGGAAGGTGCCGGCTGAACCGTAGGCAAACACACCATTGACACCGGAAACGCCATCAGCCAAGGCATGCAGCGGAGGATTATCCACCCCGCTGCTGCTGAAATAGTTTGAGCTATAGCTGTAATGACCATTCGAGGTGTGGTAGGAGGCGGTGTAGACCGAATTGGCATTAATTGCCACGGGAGCGGAAAAATCTGCCTGCTGCCAGCCGGAAGCAGTTTCATTTGCGGAACTGGCAGTGGCCAGCAGAGTTCCGCTGGCGTTCCAGAGCCGAACCGTATGAGTGCCGCTGTTACCTGCGGCTTTATAGAAACGGATGCCACTGATAGTGCCGCTGGAATCGGAACGGAATTTGACTCCCACTTCAACCGGATCGTCGACACCCCCGTCAACAACGGCCGGAACCGCGGTGGACGGCCAGATGTTTGCTCCACCAGTGCCGCCGCCACCTCCGGAAGAAGATGCGGTAAATGCCACATCAACCCAGTAATTGGTGCCTTGCCAGCCATTAACCGGGAAAGTACCGGAAGGTCCATAGGCAAACACACCATTGACGCCGGAAATGCTGTCTGCAGGAGCATGCAGCGGCGGATTATCAACTCCGCCGCCGTTGAAGTAATTCGAGTTGTAGCTGTAGTGACCGTTGGTAGTGTGGTAGGAGGCGATGTAGACCGTATTGGCGCTGACTTGTACAGGGGGATTGATCTCAGCCTGCTGCCAGCCGCTTGCGGTCTCACTGACTGAGTTGGCCGTAGCCAGCAAAGTACCGCTGGCGCTCCAGAGCCGCACAATATGAGGACCACTGTTGGCTGCCGATTTGTAGAAACGGATTGCGCTGATGGTGCCGCCGGAATCTGATCTGAATTTGACTCCCAATTCCACCGGACTGTCGGCTCCGGCGTCTGTTACAGCTGGTATGGTGGTGGATGGCCAGATTGACGCACCAAAACCTTCCGGAGGACTTATGGTTGTTAAACCTGTAACAATGGATAACGCAGTAACTATCTGTTTCACGACCATTTTCAGCCTTGCCATGTATGCTCCTTAGTTGAAACACTGATGGTTTCACTTATGAAATAACCCTCCCCTTTGTTAAGAGGAGGGTTTGATGGTATGACACTGCACATAGCTTGGTTACATCTACGGCACAAACTCCACATCCCTGAAGTAGTTGGTGTTTTTCCAGACGTTGGTTGGCATGTCTCCCATAACATCGCTCCACACGCCAGCGCCTGTTGGCGCATACAGATGACCATTCACTATCGGGGCATCAAAACCGTTAGTTTCTGCGGCATAATTCTGGTCGCTGCTGTTTGACACCGCCACTATGTAATCGGTATTGGCAGAAATCTGCAGCGGTGCCGGAAGTGTAAAACTTTTCCATCCCGCACTGCCTGCAGCAAAATCCCAGGCAAAGGGACCAGCCACGACTGCGCCATCCTGAACCCTCCAGATACGTACGGTGTGGTTACCTCCTTCGAATGCATCGGTAAAGATTTTTACCCTGGTTATCTGACCACTGACATCAGCACTGAATCTGGTACCCAGTTCGTACATCTGATCATTTTCATATGTTGAAGGTGTCTGGCTGGTGAAAATTGATCCATTCTGCTGTGGCGTAACACCCGCCTCATAGGCAATCTGCTGAAACATCGATCTGGCTGCACGGTAGCGATCCTGGGCCGCAGTTCGACTGGTAGTGAAAAAGGAGCTCCAGGCACCTCCCGGAGAGGTTCTCTGCAGCAGGCCATCCATCCAGCTGACATAGAATTCAGCATCAGCCACGCTGGCCCGCACCGGTTGATTGGCCACTGATACAAAAACAGCACCAGTGTGCACATAGTGCCCTTCACTCCCCATCCTGCGTGCTGCCAGCCAACCACTTTTCGGGAAATTAACAGTCGCGTTCAAGCTATTCGGAGCGCCTGGTGCCACTGTGGCCTGCTTGGAAGCGATCACGACACCGTTATGGACCAATTCAATGGCACCACTCAGACTCTGACCTGCTGTCCATTGCACTGATACCTGCACGCTTGCAGGGCCTGCCAACTTGATTTCATCCCCAGGTCCGGCACTGCCGTTTACCATGAAATCCAGAAACTCGTTGTGTCCATTCCGCGAGACTACCGTCCTTCCTTTCGCGATTCCCTCAATCCAAGACCGGTAGCTCAATTCTCCCACAGGCTTGACATAGGTCAGCAGAGCTCCCAGCGGTTTGCTTTCGGTGTCGTTGCAGGGATAATCGGTACCGGCTGCCAATCCCGGCCTGAACCCGCAGTTGAGCAGCCGGTAATAGGCCTGCATTGCGCAGTCCGGGCACATGAAAGAGTAGCTGGAACTGACATCCATCACATCTTCGGATATGAAATCGCTTTCTCCGAGAGCAACTTCCACCGGGTATTCGACGGGAGTGCAGCAGTTCAAGGTATCGGGCAAGCCATTGTTATTCAGATACTGCATGTGCGCAAAGCCGGCGATGCCGTTTTGCTGATGGGCCCAGTTGAAGACGGGATAGGTGTATTCCTCCCAGATCTGATGAGCCTCGGACAGCCCCAGAGCAACAACATGCCCACCAAGGGCCTGGTGAGAAGAGCCCTGGTAATTTGCATCCCAGTGCCATTCGGTGTCCCAGTGAATTATCCGCCCGGGAGCGGACGATGGATCATCAGAACCGTTGATCCTTGGCAGGTCCTCCGGAGCAATCTTGACCTCGGCATTGCCACTGTCAGCGAGCAACGAAATAACGGAAAGATTGTGAGGAGCCATCCCTGGCAAAAAATCATCAAGGGTTTCCGGGGGGCCACCGCAACTGCGGTGAACATGCATGTCGCCCGTGTACCAGCCCGGCGGCTCAATCCCTGTAAAAGGAGTGCCTGAACCACCCGGGGAGAACAGCACATCCACCCAGTAATTGGTGCCATTCCATCCACCTGCCGGAAAGCTGCCCGCCGGACCATAGGCAAACACACCGTTCGCACCTGACACGCCGTCTGCCGGAGCATGGAGCGGCGGATTGTCAGCTCCGGATCCGGAAAAATAATTTTTGGTGTAACTGTAGTGACCTGTATCGGTATGGTAGGAGGCGATATACACACTATTGGCGTTGATCGCTATCGGTGTGGGAAAATCAGCTTGCTGCCACCCGGATGCGGTCTCATTTGCAAAGGTTGCAGTGGCCAGCAGACCACCGCTGCTGTTCCAGAGCCGTGCCGTGTGAGGACCATTGTTGGCCGGGGATTTGTAAAAGCGGATGCTGCTGATGGTGCCGTTCGTATCAGCTCTGAATTTCACCCCCAGCTCTACAGGGCTGTCTGCTCCTGCATCAATGTTGTCCGGGAGGGCAGTGTATGGCCAGATGGAAGTGCCGCTTGCGCCCGCAGCATATACGACATCAACCCAATAATTTGAACTTTTCCATCCGGAAGCCGGAAAGGTGCCGGCCGGACCGTAGGCATACACCCCGTTTGCACCGGAAATGCCATCCTGCAGCGCATGAAGCGGCGGACTATCCACCCCTGTCCCTGAAAAGTAATCATAATCGTAACTGTAATGGCCAGTAGCAGTATGGTAAGAGGCGATGTAAACCGTGCTGGCAGTGACCGCCACTGGTGCAGGAAAATTGGCCTGTTGCCAGCCGGAAGCTGTTTCACTTGCAAACGTCGCAGTGGCCAGAAGCTGTCCGCTGCTGCTCCACAAGCGCGCCGTATGAGGGCCGTTGTTGGCTGCTGATTTGAAGAAGCGAATTGCGCTGATGCTGCCATCAGAATCGGCACGGAATTTAACACCCAACTCCACCGGGCTGTCACCTCCTGCATCAACGTTAGCCGGTAAGGATGTAGAGGGCCAAATTGATGCAGCATGTACATCCAGCGGCGCCAGGATCACAATGCAGGTTACGATTGATAATATTAACTGTTTTAGTATCCCATACAGGGTTTCCATTAAAAATCCTCCCTTTTTAATCAGCTATTTGTAATCTAAATCATGAACCATAACTTGAATCATTCGTCAGCCGTTCAATACTCAGGTTGTTCAAAAATAATCAGATCGTCGCAACCGGAGAACGCCCCGCGGAGGCATGCAGTGGCGAGATGACCATGGCCGTTAGCAACACTGACAAGAAAACGCATACTCTCTGGCTTCTTTAGTTATTCTCCTCCAAGGGGTAAAGCAACATCCATACCAAGCTCTATAGTCATAAATTACAGCTATTTACAGTTTCAGATCAGATCTGAAAGTAAAGTATTTTTTAATTCAGTGAATATTTTTTTGTTTTGGGAATTATTTTGCATTAAAAAATAACGCCCGCCATCTTACTCAGAGAGAGGAAAACGACGGGCGTGAAGTAACAAGCTGGAAGAGATATTGCGACTGACTTTGAAGTAACGAAAAATCTTCAACAGGTCCACCTGAAGTTACTGATGAAACTCCAGGCGGACCGTCTGCTTCACCCACGATCCATACTGCTCTGATTCTCGATTTTCCATGCAGGCACAATATGAGCCACTCCATCTGTAGCCTGGCTGCTGGTGCTGCCGGTTATTCCATCCAGTGTCGCCGAAATGTTGCACATACCGGCTCCATGGGCGGTCACCAAGCCGGAACTGCCCACTGTGGCAATCTCAGGTGCCGAAGAGCTCCATGAAACCTGCTTGGTGATGTCTTTCGTGGTACCATTTGAATACGTTGCCATTGCTGTAAACTGCTGGCTCGTACCTACGGCTATGCGCTGGTTGCTCGGTTGAACTGTGATCATGGCAAGTACCGGTGCGGCTGACTGAGATGCATTATCCACCACAGCACCGTTGATCGCCTGCGGGGACGATGTGTCGCTGAAAACCACATCTACCCAATAGTTGGTTCCATTCCAGCTCTGATTGGGGAAGTTGCTGCCCGAGCCATAGGCAAACACTCCATTTCCTCCGGAAGCACCATCCGGCAGCGCATGCAGCGGTGGAGAATCAACTCCGCCTCCATTGAAATAACCGTAATTATAGCTGTAGTGCCCGGAATCGGTATGGTAGGAGGCTGTATAGATCGCATTAGCCGTTATCGCCACCGGAGGCTGAAAATTGACCTGCTGCCATCCGGTAGAGGATTCGCTGCTAAAGGTTGCTGTTGCGATCCGGGTGCCGTCGGCGGCCCATAGATTGCCAGTATGGATACCGGTGTTGGCGGCAGATTTGTAAAAACGCAAGCCGGTGATGTAGCCATTCCTGTCGGAGCGGAATTTCACTCCGAGCTCCACTGGGTCATCAGGTCCTGCGTCCACTACTGCCGGTACGGCGGAGGCTGGCCATATTGTCCAGGGACCAGTGGATACAGCGGCAGTTGTAAAGTTCCAGGTGGTAGCACTTCCCAGACTGTTACCGGCAAGGTCCTTTACCGCGCCGCTGATTGTAACTGTGTATATGGCTCCATTGGCAAGGGAAGCTGACGGTGTCAGGATAGCAGTCCTGGTTACGGTGTTGTAAACAACCGATGCAGGTACAATCGCAGAGGAGGAATTGCGGAGGACAAAGGAACTCCCCGTAATGGTGGCTGGATCAACAGGCTCGCTGAAGATCGCAATTATCTTATCTGACGGATTGACATCTCTTGAGTCGCGAGCCGGAGTAACGCTGGTTACACCGGGAGGTATGATGTCTGCAGCATAAGTTACCTGGTAAGCTCCGCCTGTTGTGGCAAAACGAGCGTAATGCACCCCTTTGATCACTGCCATTGAAAAGGATACGGGAGAGCCGTTCCTGGTCACGCTGGTCACTGATTTGCCTTCAGGAACCGGGGCCATTGCAGTGAGGCCTGTGGCGCCTGTGCCTGCATTTACTGAGAAACCGAGTGTGGTTCCGTTCCAGGCCAGGGAAGTAAAGGTTGAGGAATTGCGGCCGTTAAGCCAGGCGAGAAGCTGCTTTGCCGATATCACCGGAACTCCCCGCTGCAGGGCCGACTGGATAACTGAATCGGACACGCTGGAAGTATCAAAATCCGTATGGGCATTGACCACGAAAGCGCCAAAGTACCCCTCAGGCCCCACTGCCCTGTCCAGCAGTGCATTTACAGTAAAGGGATAGATCTGTCCCGATTCGTCTGTCATCTGGGTAGTTGCCTGATATACATCTATGATCGTACCGGATGCATCGGTAAAACGCATGGGCATGCCGGAACCGGTAAAGAAACCGGGATAACTGGCCATCCAATGGGGGGGCCAGTAGTAATAAGTGGTATCCAGTGTTATTCCGTTGGTTTTTTCTACAGTGGCTTGTGTGGTGTAATCACTCCAGGCAATACAATGGGTCCTGTTCGTCACAGGCTTGGGCAAAGAAGGAAATCTTGCGCTGAAGCCTGCAAGTTGACTGGAGTAAAAATTAGCAAGCGACGTGGGGGTCCAGTTGGCACAGTCGGTACTGACATGCAGGGCGACTTCAAAGCCGGCGTTATTGAATGCTGTGGCCTGTGAGCTGGTTATGGTGTTGGTGGTGTACAGATAGGAGGTACCCCGGATGCAGTCCCAGTTGTCCACGGAACAGCCGGGTGAGCTCATATTCTGGTACTGGGTGAACCTTGCAGCAGTGCCTCCGTAACCATTACCGTGATCATCCCCGGTCATGACAACGACAGCCGGCAGGTTTCGCGGCAGATACCAGAAACGGGGAACAAGCTGTGAGATCATATTCATCCGAATTATAAGGTTAGCCAGCAGGCGCTGCTGCTCATCAGCCTGAGGGATGGTTACTTTCGTCAGGTCGATCCAATCTAGTTGGGGATCGAAGGTGGCTGCTCCATAAAACATGTCATCGGACCGCAATACAGGCTCTCCGTCCCTCTCCTGCCCTGCCCAGGCCGGGTTTCCTTGACGAGTGTAAATAACCGACCGGGCCAGGTCATAGGTAAAAGCCGCAGCCAGACCGCCGTTGGAACCTACGGTATTCAAGGTGACAGCCGGATTCGAAGTGGCTGAAGAAGCCGAAGAATAGAGGGTTGCCAGACTGGACGCACCGTTAAGACCATAGAGATCGGCCGGACCGTGATACTGCATGGTTTGGGAAAAAATTCCCTTTCCCGGAGCCGCAGCAGGATCCACCAGAAGATAACCGTTAGAAAGGCTTGCTGACTGATCGTTCAGCCCAAGCAGAGCGGCAAGTTTCTTGTCCGGTCGCATGGCGATCAGTTTGCCTCCTCCGTTGACCCATGTGCTGAGCATGGTCACCTGGGAAGCGGTAAGGGTCATTTCACCGAGGATCACCAGGTCGTAGGCTGCAAGCACTCCGGCTGATACCGAAGCGATGTCGTTCTGGTCAAAAGCATTCAGCCCTTCCGTTTGCAAAATTTCACCATAGTAGTTACTGAACGGATTAGTGGCGGAAGAGATAATCAGGATCGGTAATTTAGCCGTAATAACTGTCACCGGAGCACTTTTGGCGATGGATATGTTGCCGGCGACATCCTTGGCCCAGGCATAGAGGGTCTTGCTGCCCGGGGTGGCAACCGTGTAGGAAGTTGGGGGGGTAGTTGACCACCTGCTGTCCGATGCCAGAGGGACAGTGGATGTCTCGGTGACCAGGTAACCGGTCACAGCCGTATTGTCAGTGGCGGTCAGTGCGGTGATCGCAACGCTCAGGCTGGAAGATGTTGCCGGAATGGTAAAGGTGTTCACCACCGGCGCAACGGTATCGCCGGTTGTCGATGCGGTAAAGACAACGTCAACCCAGTAGTTGGTCCCAAACCAGCCGCTGGATGGAAAACTGCCGGACGGGCCGTAGGTAAAGACGCCATTCACCCCGGAAACGCCGTCAGCCGGGGCGTGCAGCGGCGGAGCATCCCTGCCCGTCCCGCTGAAATAGTTCTGGTTGAAGCTGTAATGGCCATTGGCGGTATGGTAGGAGGCGACGTAGACCGTGTTGGCGGTAATTGTGACAGGTGCCGGGAAGTCGGCCTGCTGCCAGCCTGATGCGGTCTCGCTTGCGGAACCGGCTGTGGCCAGAAGGGCACCGCTGGCGCTCCAGAGCCTGACTGTGTGGCTGCCATTGTTGGCGGCAGCTTTGTAAAAGCGGATGCCGCTGATGGTGCCGCCGGAATCGGAGCGGAATTTCACCCCGATTTCAACCGGGTCGTCAGGTCCGCCGTCAACAGTAGCCGGCACGGTGGTTGATGGCCAGAGGGTTGAGCCTGTCAATACCGGAATGGTCACTGTCACCGTGGCACTCCTGGCGGTGGAAACATTGCCGGCAGCATCCTTGGCCCAGGCGTACAGGGTCTTGCTGCCCTGGGTGGTAAACGTGTAGGAAACAGGGGCAGTAGCCGACCACCTGCTGTCCGACGCCAGGGGCGCTGTGGATGTCTCGGTGACCAGGTAACCGGTCACAGCCGTATTGTCAGTTGCTGTCAGTGCGGTGATTGGAACATTCAGCGTGGAAGATGTTGTCGGAATGGTGAAGGTATTTACCACCGGCGCAATAGTATCGCCGGTTGAAATTGTTACTGTCACCGTGGCACTCCTGGCGGTGGAAACATTGCCGGCAGCATCCTTGGCCCAGGCGTACAGGGTCTTGCTGCCCTGGGTGGTAAACGTGTAGGAAACAGGGGCCGTAGCCGACCACCTGCTGTCCGACGCCAGGGGCGCTGTGGATGTCTCGGTGACCAGGTAACCGGTCACAGCCGTATTGTCAGTGGCGGTCAAGGTGGTGATCGCAACGCTTAAGCTGGAAGATGTTGCCGGAATGGTAAAGGTGTTCACCACCGGCGCAACGGTATCGCCGGTTGATGATGCGGTAAAGACAACGTCAACCCAGTAGTTGGACCCAAACCATCCGGTTGTTGGGAAACTGCCTGGAGGACCGTAAGTATAGACGCCGTTAGCACCAGAAACACCGTCAGCCGGGGCATGCAGCGGCGGAGCATCCCTGCCCGTCCCGCTGAAATAGTTCTGGTTGAAGCTGTAATGGCCATTGGCGGTATGGTAGGAGGCGACGTAGACCGTGTTGGCGGTAATTGTGACAGGTGCCGGGAAGTCGGCCTGCTGCCAGCCTGATGCAGTCTCGCTTGCGGAACCGGCTGTGGCCAGCAGGGTACCGCTGGCGCTCCAGAGTCGGGCTGTATGAGTGCCGTTATTGGCACTTGCTTTATAAAAGCGAATGCCGCTGATGGTGCCGCCGGAATCGGAGCGGAATTTCACCCCGATTTCAACCGGGTCGTCAGCCCCGCCGTCAACAGTAGCCGGCACGGTGGTTGATGGCCAGAGGGTTGATCCTGTCGATACCGGAATGGTCACTGTCACCGTGGCACTCCTGGCGGTGGAAACATTGCCGGCGGCATCCTTGGCCCAGGCGTACAGAGTCTTGCTGCCCTGGGTGCTAAACGTGTAGGAAACAGGGGCAGTAGCCGACCACCTGCTGTCCGACGCCAGGGGCGCTGTGGATGTCTCGGTGACAAGGTAACCGGTCACAGCCGTATTGTCAGTGGCTGTCAGAGCGGTGATCGCAACGTTTAAGCTAGTGGATGTTGCCGGAATGGTAAAGGTGTTCACAACCGGCGCAACGGTATCGCCGGTTGGTGATGCGGTAAATACAACGTCAACCCAGTAGTTGGACCCCAGCCATCCGGTTATTGGGAAACTGCCTGGAGGACCGTAAGTATAGACGCCGTTAGCACCGGAAACACCGTCAGCCGGGGCATGCAGCGGCGGAGCATCTCGGCCCGTCCCGCTGAAATAGTTTTGGGTGAAGCTGTAATGGCCATTGGCGGTATGGTAGGAGGCGACGTAGACCGTGTTGGCGGTGATTGTGACAGGGGTAGTAAAGTTTGCCTGCTGCCAGCCTGATGCAGTCTCGCCGGCAGGGCTTGCCGTGGCCAGCAGGGTACCGCTGGCGCTCCAGAGCCGGGCTGTATGAGTGCCGTTATTGGCACTTGCTTTATAAAAGCGAATGCCGCTGATAGTGCCGCCGGAATCGGAGCGGAATTTCACCCCGATTTCGACCGGATCGTCAGGTCCGCCGTCAACAGTAGCCGGCACGGTAGTTGGTGGCCAGATTGAAGCGGCACGTAGATCCAAAGGTGCCACGATTGCCATACATGTTATGACAAATAATGCTGTTACTACCTGTTTCAGTGTCATGCTGTTGCTTTTCATGCAAGCTCCTTCCTTGAATCACCCGGATGCAGGTTTTTTAACCTGCTTAAGTCATTCCGCCTGCTCAGCAACATCCATTCCAACATTTTATTTCAATAATTAGTAATACTTATAAAAATTTATCTTTCTTAGAGGTAAATAATTTTTTAACTTTGGAAATATTTTTGGACTTTTAGTGGGGTTTTACAGGCTAGCCTGTGGCAGGTTGATACTGATCAGGCTGGATTTTGACTCCATCTGCAGTGATTTCCTTAAGCACCCGCGCCGGGCTTCCGGCGGCAATGACCTGTTCCGGAATGT
Organism: Pelotalea chapellei; assembly: GCF_018531195.1. GTDB lineage: Bacteria > Desulfobacterota > Desulfuromonadia > Geobacterales > Pseudopelobacteraceae > Pelotalea > Pelotalea chapellei. The sequence continues at coordinate 31,855 of NZ_JAHDYS010000003.1, forward strand.
CTTTAAGAACAGCCGATCCAAGCCCCACCAGGCTCCCCGCTCCGATGGAAACATGCTCCCGCATCCTTGATCCCGATCCGATATAGCATCCTTTTCCCATATTTACAGATCCTGACACGGATACATTTGAACCGATGCAGCAGTAATCGCCTATGACGCTGTCATGGGAGATAACCGTATTGGGCAATATTACACAGTGATTACCGACAGTTACGTTGCTGCTGATGAACACGTTGGGCATGATGATGCAGTTGAAACCAATCCTGCAATCAGGGGGCAATTGCACGGAAGGATGAATGATCGTAGCAAACCTGCTTTCATCGACCGGCAGGCCGGTTATGACCTCTGCTCGCTTTGCATAGCTCGTAGGACTGCCTGGCACTGCCAGCAGAAAAGCATCCGGCTCGACCCCCAGCATCTCCCTGCCACCCACAACCGTAATGCCGCAACACTCCTTGCCGTGGTTTAATTTATTATCGTCCAGAAACCCGATTACATCCCACGCTTCTTCCTGTTGCTGTTCATTGATTGCCAGAACCGACAGCAGAGCTTCGCGGGAATTCCCCCCGTATGGGAAAAGAAACAATTTTTTGGACATGTGCCGCTCCTTTTATGATTTCTTCCACCTGGTCTTCCTTCATGCCATTGAACATGGGAAGCATGATCACGTCATCCCGCGCTTTTTCAGCTTCAGGTTGTGAAACAGAGCCTGCATAGGGTGGTTCCTGATGTGCATTCATAATCCCGCGGCGGCTGGCGATTCCCCGATCAAGCAGCTGCTGCATGAGACCATCCCTGCTCACCGGACTGTGGGCAAGCACTCTGACCGGATAACTCTGCCAGTTTGTCCTGCAGTCGGAAGTATCCTGAAGCGGTTGCAGCCAGGGGATTGCCCGCATCCTGTCGCGGTACCAGTCGGCAATCTGCCGTCGTTCTTCCACGAAAGAGGGCAGCTTCTTAAGCTGTTCAATACCTATTGCTGCCTGCAGGTCAGTCATCCTGTAGTTGAAGCCGGTGGTGACATACTCTTCAAAAACAACTTGCTGTGCACTGTGCCGCACCGTATCGGGGATGCTCATGCCGTGCTGCCTCAGAAGCCGCAGCTGCCGGTCGTATTCGGGATTACGCGTGGTAATCATTCCGCCATCGCCAATGGCTACTATCTTGCGCGGATGAAAAGAAAAACAGGCCAGGTCGCCATGGGGACGGCCGATTCTTTCCCATCCATCGCGTGTCCTGATCTCGGAACCAGCGGCGCAGGCTGCATCCTCCACCACAGGCAGGCCGAAGGCGGCGGCGATCTCCGTTATGGCAGCAATGTCGCAGGGCATGCCCATCTGGTGCACAGGCATGATGGCAGCAACACGTCCTGCTCTAGCAGGTTGTTGAAAAACAGCCATCTCGCCGCCATCCTCGAAAGCCACCTTGTGCGACGTAGCGCTGCTACGCCTCCGCGGGGCAGTCTCCGGTTGCGACGATCTGACTATTTTTGAACAACCCGAGTTTTTCAGATTACTGGTAGGTTTTTTGCCGCTCTCATCAGGATAGAAGGCACGCAGAGGAGATTCACCTACTGCAAGTCGGGCCGCATTGCGGTAGTACAACACTCCGTCGCGACTCTCACACTCTTCTGTCAGACATTTGCGCAGAAGTCCTGGAGACATGTTGTAGGTCATGGGATCAATGTCGATGAAAACCGGTTCGGCAAAGCAGTAACGAATGGAATTTGCCGTAGCGATGAACGAGTGGCTGACAGTGATCACAACGTCACCAGGTTTTACGCCGGCAACGAGCAGCGCCAGGTGCAGAGCCGTTGTACAGCTTGAAACGGCACATGCATGGGGTGCGCCGACGTAAGCGGCAAAGGCTGCTTCGAATTCAGCCACCTTTGGCCCCTGGGTCAGCCAGCCGGACATGATCACTTCCCTTGCTGCCGCTGCCTCCTCTTCACCGAGGAGTGGTTTTGCTATGGGAATCATTTTTGTACCACCTCACCATTTCATTTCTTCTCTCATCAGGAAAGACAGGAACATCAACAGGTTGTTGAAAAACGTGATGAGGAAGGTCAGATGCAAGGCGTACGGAACGGAGCAGGCGAGGCATAACTGGTAGTTAGCCGAGCTTGCGAGTACCGCGCAACGCAGCAGATGGCCTCCGCAGTAGTTTTTCAACAGCCTGTTAGACAGCGCTTGGGATTGTGCTCATTATTTCATTGGCCAATACCGCTTGAGCCGGCATGGCAGCGGCGGCCCGGACCTCTTTCCGCCATTCAATCAGCCCTCGCAATCCATCCTCAACACCGACTTTGGCCTTGAATCCCAAAACATCCCGCGCCTTGCGTATGTCGGCCAAACGTCGCGGAACCGGATTAACGGCACGTTCCGGCAGGAATTCGGGCTGAAGGTCGGAGCCCATCACTCTCAAAAGAGTCTGCAGCAGTCCCAGCAGGCTTGTTTCCGTACCGCTGGCCACATTGAAGACTTCATCCGTGATGTCTGATTGCATGGCCAACATGATCGCATCGATCACATCGTCAATGTAAACCATGTCCATGGTCTGCAAGCCATCCCCGAAAATGGCCGGACGCTCTCCAGCCTCGATACGATCAAGCCAGCGGATGATCACTTCAGTGTATTTGCCGTCGATATCCATGCGGGGGCCATAGACATTGAAAAAGCGCAATGCTGCATACTTGAGTCCGTACATTTCGGCAAATGAACGCACCATCCCCTCACCGGCTATTTTTGCTGCTCCGTAATAGGTGCGGTTGTTGTAAGGGTGGTGAGTTTCACTGGTGGGAAAACTGTCTGCCATGCCATAGATCGAGGCGGAGGAAGCATACACCAGCCTGCCCACATTCTGCTCCACCACGGTCTGCAGCACATTATGGGTGCCGGTCATCATGACTTCCATGGCTTCGCGGGGATTCTCGGCGCAAGCTGTGATTCTGATGGCCGCCATGTGAAAGAGGCCATCAATTCCCTTTGCCAGCTTCATCAGCAGGTTTGAATCGCGAATATCTCCTTTTACAAGCTGAACGCGCGGATCTTGCACAACATTGAAGATATTATGCATGCTGCCCCGCACGAAATTATCCAGAAGCACGATTCTCGCCGCTCCCCCGGCCAGAAGCCGGTCGGCAATGTGAGATCCCATGAGACCGGCACCACCTGTTATAAGAAAGCTGCTTCCACGTATCTGCATGCTGTCTCCTTTGTTCTCCGTGGCAATAGGGCGAAGCACGATAATGCCGTGCTATCGCCCCTACAAAAAACGGTATACCTTCGTGGTTAAAGCTTTCGGTTCTATGCAGCTGCCACAGCACCTATCATCGGTACATCCTGCTTGGCTTCAACCTTGGCAGGAGCTTTGTGTGATGCATCCACCAGCATCTCGTGGGAAATTTTACGCACCGCTTCCACGACAACATCCTGCTGGGCCACGCTCATTTCGGCAAACATCGGCAAAGAGAGCACTTCATGGGCAGCAGCTTCCGCCTGGGGGAAATCTCCGGCACTGTAGCCAAGATCGGCATAGGCCGGCTGGAGATGAACAGGTATCGGGTAATGGATTCCCGACTGGACACCGCTTTCGGTCAATGCCTGCTGAAAAGCTTCACGGCGGGGTACCCGGATGGCGTAGATGTGATAGACATGCCGATTGAAGGAAGATTCCACCGGAGTAGCTATGCCACTGTTCACCAGCAGCTCGTCATAACGCCTGGCGTGGGCGCGGCGTGCCAGAGTCCAGGCTTCCAGGTGGCGCAGCTTGACCCTCAGGATAGCGCCCTGCATGCCCTCCATGCGATAGTTGTACCCCTTCATGGTATGACGGTATTTGTTCTCGGCTCCCCAGTCGCGCAGCATCCGGATGGTGTCGGCATATTTCTTTTCGTTGGTGGTCACCATGCCACCCTCGCCATAGGCACCGAGGTTTTTGCCCGGATAGAAGCTGAAACAGCCAAAGTTGCCGATCCCCCCTACCCTGCGCCCCTTATACTCAGCGCCATGGGCCTGACAGGCATCTTCAATCACTACAAGTTTGTGACGTCTGGCGATATCCACGATCGGATCCATGTCTGCTGCCTGTCCATGGATATGGACCGGCAGAATTGCCTTGGTAGCCGGCGTGATGGCAGCTTCGATTCTGGTCACATCAATAGTCAGTGATTTCGGATCAATGTCCACGAAAACCGGTTTGGCGCCTGTGTACACTATCGCAGCAACTGTGGCCACAAAGGTAAATGGAGTGGTAATGACCTCATCCCCCGGGCCGACTCCCGCTGCAAGCAGCGCAAGGTGAAGTGCGCTGGTGCCGGTGTTCACTGCGATCCCATGGTCTGTCTCCTGATAGGCGGCAAATTCTTTCTCAAATTCAGCCACTTCGCTGCCGAGAACAAAGGAGCAGCTTTCAAGCACCTTGTTCACCACAGGCAGAATCTCGGCCTTGATCGATTGATACTGGGCCTTCAGATTGAGAAAGGGGACCGGCCGCAGGTTTTCCTCCGATGAGGCACCGGTTACGCTGCGCACAAAGCGGGCCGGCACTCCAGCTACCACGGCATTGTCAGGAACATCTTTGGTAACAACACTGCCTGCACCGACTATGGCGTTTTCTCCGATGGTGACGCCGCAGAGCACTGTGGTACTCGTACCGATGGAGGCGCCTCTTTTAACCAGGGTTGGAATGCATTCCCAGTCCGCTTCGGTCTGCAGGCCGCCATTTGCAGTGGCGCGAGGGTATTTGTCATTGATGAAGGAAACGTTGTGGCCGACGAAAACATCATCCTCGATGGTCACCCCTTCGCAGATGAAGGTATGGCTCGATACTTTCACATTTCTGCCGATCTTCGCCTTTTTCTGCACTTCCACAAAAGCGCCGATCCTGGAATTGTCGCCAACCTCGCATTCGTAGAGGTTTACGAAATCCGCCATCCTCGTGTTCTCTCCCAACTTCACGTTCCTGATGCTTTGTTTGGTGTAATCACTCACAGTTTGATCTCCTTTCCCCGATGTTTTATAGACATCTCCGAAGCCTCAAGTATTCTGACGACATTCAGGCCGCTGTTTCCATCCGTTATGCAGCGGCGTCCTGTCTGTACGCAGTCGATAAACTCACCAGCCATGAGACGCAAGGCCTCGGTCTGATCCAACCGCGGGGCCCACATGTCGCCCAGGCGGTATGAAACCCGGGCATCATGGACTCCTTCGGTGGTATCGATATCGACCCCACGGTCGTAGATTTTTATTTTTTCGCTGACTTCCATATCATCGTAATGAATCGTTTTTTTGCTGCCGCCAACCAGCATGGTGCGCACCTTGACCGGTGAAAGCCAGTTGTTGTGAAAGTGGGCAATCATCCCGCTATTGTAATAGACAGTAAGATAGGCCACGTTCTCATGCCCGTTTCCCACATGGCAGGCACCGGTAGCACAGACACTGACCGGACGTTCCTTGACCAGGTGTTCCAGGATCGCGATATCGTGGGGAGCCAGATCCCAGAGCACGTTGACATCCCGCTGGAACAGTCCCAGATTGATGCGCACCGAATCCAGATAATAGATTTCCCCCAACTCCCCCTGGTCCACCACCTCCTTCATTTTGCGCACTGCACCGGTATAGATGAAGGTGTGATCGATCATGTAGGTAAGCTTGTTTTTTGTTGCCAGCTCTACCAGTTTTTCTGCCTCTGCGGTGGATGAAGTGGCTGGTTTCTCCAGCAATACGTGCTTGCCGTGTTCAAACGCCTTACGAGCAAACTCATAGTGGGTTGCCACGGGAGTGGCGATGACAACAGCATCGACAGAAGGGTCCTTGAGCACATCGTCATAGCAGCTGGTGGTTCTCATGGATGGATATTTGGAGGAGACCTGCTTAAGGCGCTCCGGGTTCATGTCACAGCAGGTCACCACTGATGCCTTGCCTGACTCCTGAATATTCCTGACGAGATTGGGTCCCCAGTAACCGTACCCTGCAACAGCGACTTTAATCATGGCAGCAGACCTCCTGTGATGAACCTGGATTTATTTTTAGCAGTCCCGTGGGCACGGACCACTCCGCATCTTCATGAAAAACCCCGAAATGGGTGCTGAAGAGATGATGCCGGACATGAAAACGTAGCCCCTTCTGAAAACAGTATGGACGCTGGAAATCCTTGTCCCACACCAGGACGTGGACTTCATAGGCTTCGGACACGAGTTTGAGCGGTGGCGTAATGACTTCAAGGATGCCTTCCCCGGAAAGAGTTGGGATTGAATACCCGTCCAGGGCGGTGCTGTAATTGCAGCAGGCGACATCATCCGACCTGATCAGAGCAACCACGAAATTGGGATTGTGAATGACCTGCGGTGTTGTGTAATGCAGGCGAATCCGCATTCTTTCGCCGAAATCGAAAATGGCCCTCTCTTTACCAGATTCATCGAACAGTTCCACATCCGTGATGCTGATCGACACATCACCTTCCGACGAAGAAGAACTGCTCGTCGAACTTCCCTCTTTCTCGAATTGCGGAATAACCTCTTCCGGAGATCCATCGGTCAGCAGTTTCCCGTGGGAAAGGTAAAGGACCCTGTTGCAGAGCGCCTTGACGCTGAACATGTTGTGCGAAACCAGCAATATTGTTGAGCCGCTCTTTTGCAGCTCCTCGGCGTAGTTGGTGCATTTCCTTTGAAACTGCAGGTCACCAACGGACAGCACTTCGTCTATGATCAGAATTTCAGGGCGCAGATGAGCAGATACGGCAAATGCCAGGCGAACGTACATCCCACTGGAATAACGCTTGACCGGTGTATCGATGAATTCCTCTATTTCTGCAAAATCCACGATCGCATCAAACAGCCGGTGGATCTCTTCCCGTTTCATACCGATGATGGCGCCGTTAAGAAAGATGTTCTCCCTTCCGGTTAGTTCCGGATGAAAGCCGGTGCCAACCTCCAGCAGGGAACCCACGCGACCGTAAATCCTAACTCTGCCTGAGGTCGGTTCCGTGATGCGGGAGAGGATCTTGAGCAGCGTACTTTTACCTGCCCCATTGTGCCCGATTATGCCGAGCGCCTCTCCCTTTCTGGCTTCAAAGGAGATATCCTGAAGTGCCCAGAAATCTTTTTCCTTCTCGCGCCGATCTCGACGGAACGGAGATTTCAAGGTCTCCGCAAGCTGGTGATACAGCGTGTCATGGCGATGGCTGCCAGGTGTTATTGTGTACCGCTTGGAAAGTTTTTCCGCCTGAATGGCAATATCACTCATGCTGTCTCCATTAATGTGTTACTTGAAGTAAGCTGTATTAAGTAACCTGATTAAATCAATTTTCCGCCAAACACTAATATGACAGCTCCTCCCCCCAGCGGGGGGAGGTTGGGAGGGGGGCGGTGGAGTTTTCAGTCTTTTCCCTCTCCCTGACCCTCCCCCGCTGGGGGAGGGGATCTGTGTAAAATGATTATCCTTAGATAAGATCGGCAAATGTCTGTTCAGATTTTTTAAAGTACACAATACCGCCGAACAACAGGAGCACCACTACTATCGAACTGACCGCCATAACAGCCACATCCGGGAACGCCTTCCCCAACAGCGCCCACCTGAACCCTTCGATCACGCCAACCAGCGGATTCAACCCATACAGCAGCTGCCACTTCTGCGGCACCATGCTGACGGGATAGGCGATAGGAGATCCGTACATCCAGATCTGAATGATGAAAGGCATGATGCTGCCCACATCCCGATACTTGACGTTTAAGGCCGCAAACCAGAGTCCCACTGCAAGCGCTGTCATAATGGCCAATACGATGAAAAACGGCAGTGCCAGCATGCCCCAGGTGGGCGTAATCCTGTACCAGGCCATCAGTACCAGCAGAACCGCAAAGGAGAAAATGAGGTCAACCACCGGTGCAATCGCAGCGGAGAGCGGGATCAGCAGGCGGGGGAAATAGATTTTTGTAACCAGGTTGGTGCTGCCGACAACGCTGCCGGAGGTACGTGCCAGCGCTTGGGAGAAATAGGTCCAGGGCAAAAGAGCGGTAAACGCAAAGACAGGATAAGGTATGCCTTCAGAAGGAAAACGGGCGAGATTCCCGAAGATCACCGTAAAAATTATCATGGTGATCAGAGGCTGCAAGATAACCCAGCCGGCACCGATAGCGGTCTGCTTGTACCTGGTGAGAACATCCCTCCACACCAGAAAGTACAGCAGCTCCCGATGCTGCCACACCGCAAACAGATCCAGATGCAACAGCCCTTTGGTTGGCTGAATGTCAACCATTGGGATACTTCCTCTGTTTTCTTGCATCAACTCCATTTAATCACCTCTTGAGCAGTTTTTTGCTTCAAAAATCCCGCACCGACCTGATCCTCCGGTACGCACGCAGGGCGAATGTCGGCAAGTACATCCCTCACGGAACCGAAATGAAGCCTTTCCAGCAGATGGTGGATCTTGTGCTCCATTCCTTGCAGATTCAGGTAGTGCCTGAACCGTGATTTTAGCCCGGAGCGAATGCGCGGTTGGGATGGGTCGATCTCCCATGGGTGGAAGTACACCACCACCGGTTGTTGCTCCCGGAGATTGATCCGCTGGATGGCCTCCCTGATCAAAGCTACCGGGAACAGCCGCAGGTATCCACCACCGGCAATCGGCACCCTGGGCCGCCAGCCCCCCAGCTCAAGCAGAAACGTTGAAATGGGGAATTCCTTGATAGCTCCTGCCATGGTTTTGATCTCATGGGGAAAGCGTTTCCCCCCGGGTATGCCGTAAATGTCGTGATTGATCGGGAATATGCTGGAATCGTAGGAAAACCCCTCCTCCACCAGGATATCCAGAGCCCAGAGGGACCTGGCTGTTATGGAGTAGCTGGGGGCGCGGTACCCGCGGACAGCTTCCCCGCAGATATCTTCCAACACCCTCTTGGCCGTAAAGATATCTCTGCGAAACTGCTGTGGAGTAAGGCGGTACACCAGCTGATGCATATGACTGTGGCAGGCGATTTCATGACCGCGTGCATGAATCTCCCGCACCAGACGCGGACAGCGCTGGGCTACCCAGCCAAGAACAAAAAAGGTGGCTTTGACTGAAAAGCCGTCAAGAATATCGAGAATCCGTTCCGTATTATGTTCCACCCTCAAGGGGTAGGAATCCCAGTCGCCATAAGCAACCTGCCGCTCAAAAGCGGTCACATGGAAGTAATCTTCAACATCTATGGTCAGTGCATTTATCATGGGCACCTCAAAATTGTTTGGTAACCAGCAGCGTCACCCGGTTCACCCGTCGATTGTCCGCATCGTTGGCAGGCGAGTAGGAATTCACATGGATATGCGAAAGTCCGACAGTCAGCTTTTCCGCCAGCAGGTAACTCAGGCCGTAGTCTAAAAGGAGGAGGCGGGTGTAGGTATCCAGCAGCTTGTCTTCATACTTTTCCGCCGTAAAAGCCAATGCACCGGTCAGGCGGTCGGTGAACTGATATGTGCCTTTCACGGCTGCCCCATACTTGATTGTCTCCAACCTGTCGGTATCTGCTTTTGTAAATTCGGAATAGTAAAGGGAAAGACCCAACAGGCCTGTTTGCAGACGTTTTTCAACCTTGCCGGCGACAAAGGTCTCCTGACTGATATTATGCAGCGGATCATCGTCATACCTGACTCCGGTTGTCACGGTGGCAGCAACATTTCCAAAATCATGGGTAGCGCCGGCATCCCAGAACAGGCCGTTCAGCCGCCGCCCACTGTCATAGTTTGTCCAGGTGTGACCCATCTGGGCAAACAGGTAGGATTTTTCCAGGTATTCGTACCTGAATCCTCCTGCTGCCTGATGCTGGTTGAAATCCTCGAGTTTGGACAGTTCGCGGGTAAAGGTGTATTCCGCCGTCAGGCTCCAGCGGGCAGACAGCTCGTGTCGTGCCTCCAGAAAACCAACATGATCAGTTTTATCTACCGCGGACGATTGGGAATAACGGGTGTCGATAAATCGGTACCCAGTGGTCAATGTGGTCCTTTGTCCCGGGCGAAACTCAAAATACGGGGCTGCGGTTATCAGGTTTCGATCGGTCTGGTCCAGGGTCAGACTTTCCCGTGTGACATCCCGGGTCACGTTAAGTGAGGATCGCTGGTAACTTTCACTTGCTTCAATGTAGAAAAAGTTGTCCACCACCGTCAGGTTTCCCTTTGCCGCCAGATCGTGGGTCAAGTCGTTCTTGCGTTTGTTCCTGGCGTAATAGCGGTAGTCAAGCACGTACCCCAGATCCGCCATGAGGTTCGGCGCCTTGTATTGCGCAGCTACGCCGGGAAGCAGTCGGGTGATAAATTCCGAGACATGGTTGTCTTTGGTTTCATGCACATTGTCCGTAAATTCCTCACCAACCGTAAGGGAAGGAATTATCTTGAAATCAGCACCCTGTGCACTGCCTGCGACAGCACATATGCCTAATGTGACTACAGCCTTCTGTAATCTGGACATGGTGGCCTTTCCTGAAGCGTCAATTTAAAATTCACTGCATTGCACCCTCCCCCAACCCCTCCTTTAGGCCCGCGGGTCCATCAAAGGGAGGGGAGCTTAAAATCCCTCTCCCCTCGTGGGAGAGGGTGGCCGAAGGCCGGGAGAGGGGCAAATTCGGCACCTTCACCCATTCCCCATCAGCGGGATATATTTGTGCAGTCTCTGCAGGATCGATCCGGTCTTTTCCTGGTGGGATTTTAAGGATTGTTCCAGCGAGGCGATTTTGGCTGTCATTTCCTCGAACATCTTCTGGTTGAATATTTCCGAGTCCTTACCCATCGTATCGAGACGTTCGTTGATGTTGCTCAAAGCCGATGCAAAACCAGGAGTTTCTCCGGAAGGTGCAGCACGCTCCGGAGTTGTCTCTCCACCCCAGAAGTGATTATCAAAATCCAGATCACCGATTATGTCCTTCACCAGAGCCACATCAATGATGGTGGTCTCTTCGGCAAAGGCCGCCAGCAGGATGAAATCACAGATTATGTTGATCAAACGCGGAATGCCTCTGCTGTAGGTGTAGATGATGGTCATTGTTTCAGGAGAGAAGCTGACGGCATTGCGGCCGCCTGCCTTTTCCATGCGGTGCATGATGTACAGCTCTGTTTCAAGCTGGGTGAGGGGCTGAATATGACAGTTGATGCTGATGCGCTGACGCAGCTGGATCAGCTCCGGTGAAGCCAGCGTCTTACGAAGCTCCGGTTGGCCGACCAGAATGATCTGCAGGAGCTTGGCACTGTCGGTTTCCAGATTGGACAGCATCCTGATCTCTTCCAGAATGTCCTGGGACAGGTTCTGTGCCTCATCGATAATCAGCACCGGCCTGTTACCCTTCATGTACTGCTCAATCAGGAATGTGTTCAGGTCCCGCAGCATGGTGATCTTGTTCTTGTCCTGAACCGGCAGGCCAAAATCGTCATTGATCATTGCTATCAGTTGTTCGGAATTGATTCTGGTGTTGAAGATCTTGGAGAGAACGACATTGCCGAGATGTTTTTTGATAAGATTTCGAATAATTGTTGTTTTTCCCGACCCGACTTCACCGGAAAGAAGGATGAAACCGGCCCGTTCACGAATGCCATAATCAAGATAGGACAGCGCCTTCTTGTGCGATCTGCTCATGAAGAGGAAGTCAGGATCAGGCAGCAGATCAAAAGGCTTTCTTGTTAGATTAAAAAAGGACTCGTACATGCTTTACCTCGGAATCATGGATTGGCGTAGCTCTGCCGGTAATAGAGATGGCTGTCGCTGTGGTATTTGGCCGCCTCGTTGTACACGACGCCAAGGAGAGAGGTCCCTTTCAGGCAATCCATTGTTTCCGATATTTTCTTCAGCGACACCTCCCCTTCTTTCACGACCAGCACGACGCCATCCACCACACTGCTCAGGGAGCGCGTCTCTGCAAACGGCAGGACCGGCGGAGTATCTATAATGATGTAACGATCGGGATACCGGTTCTTCAGTTCCAGGAAGAATTCCTTGACCCGCTGGGAGGAAAAGACTTCTGCTGGATTGCGCACTTCGCGCCCGGCTGTCAGAAGGGAAAGTTTCCCGATTCCGGTTCGAATGATCGCATCCTTGACGTCAACACCATCCAGCAGGCATTCCGTAAGTCCGACCTTGTTCTCTATCCCCAGATACGTATGTATTGATGGTTTCCTGAGATCAGCGTCCACCAGCAGAACAGTATGATCAAATTCCTGCGCCATGCTGAGAGCAAGATTGAGAGCCGTGATGCTCTTCCCCTCGCTACCGATGGAACTGGTCACCATCAACATGTTGCTGAAGCTGTCGCTTTTGGTGAGCCTTACTATTGCTGATTTCAGCTTGCGGTATTCTTCTGCTGCCGGCGTATTGAGATCACCTGCCGAAACAAGCAGCTGGTTGGTCACCTTCAATGCTGCGCCGGCAACGGGCGGAGGTACATGTTGCATGTGGGGCTTTTTCTTTTCGTCTGCCATCGGAAACATGCTGTTGCGCAGCTTTTCCGCTTTTTCAAGGGCTTCTTCAATTCTGCTCATGGGATATCCTCTCAACTATCACAATGATTATTTTAAGGTCAGGTTCTTCATGTGACTCAGACCTTGCTTGATCGATGCGGCATCCAGAGGTACAAATGAAAGGTCACGCATCAGCTCAAAGGGGAGTGTCGCCAGAATGCAGAGAAAGTAGGCGCCGGCTGCAATGTAAAATCTGCGGTCGCGCCTGCGCTGCAACTCGATCTCCTGGAGGTTTTCTATCGTCGGCACTACGGCAAGAATACGAACTCCGAGCGATTTAAGGGTATCGAGACTGCGCACCGAGCGATCCATACGATCCCATAGAATCAGCAGCGCCAGACTGCCGAAGAGACCGCCTGCAATTCCTAAAAGGATCAACCGTATCCGTGGCTGGCTGATCGGTTTAATCGGAATAACTGCCGGATCAACGATTCTGAAGGTATTCGATTTATCCTGCACCTCCATCTGCTTTGAAACCTCGGACTGCCCGTGCCTGGCTATCAGCTGTTCATAGAGGTTCTTCTGACCGTTCTTTTCGCGTTCCATTTCCTCAAGCTTGGTCCTGGCAGCCGGAATGCTCCTCAATATCCCCTGTTTCTGGGCAATCAGGCGCTGCTGATTCCGCTCTGTGTCACGCAGCGAATTCAGTTCCATCCTGATCCGTTCCTGCTCAATTGATGGATTTGCTGCCATTTCGGCTCGAACCTTGCCTGATTTCATCTGCTCTCTGACCGAAGCGATTTCATTTTGAACTCCCACCAACTCAGGGTGCTGATCGGTGTAAACCAGACTGAGATCCTGCTGCTTACGCAGCAGTCCGCTCAGCTTTACCTGCAGCGGATCGTTCTTCCTGGACAGGGTCAACATGCTTTCCAGTTCACGACGCTTGATACTCGCCTCGTTCAGCTTTTCCTGTGCATCACTGATATCGCGCAGTACTCCTTCTTCACTTTGTCCAAGAATCCCACCCTGGGATCTTCTGAAATTGTTTGAAACAGCTTCTGATTCTTCCAGTTTTTGTTTGAGCGTTGCTATCTGTTCCCCGATAAAACGGGTTGCACCGTAGGACTCTTCTCGCTTTGACGAAGTGTTGTCCTCTATGTAGCGTCGCACGAGGGTATTGACGTAATCACGCGCAAGACGGGGATCGGTGTGGGAGAAGGAGATAATGAACAATCCTTCTTTATCCTTGAGTTTGACGTCAGTCATGCTCTGGAACGCCTTGACCATGTTTTCCACCTGGTTAGGATCGTTCTTGTTGATGTTCAGGTCCAGATCGTCAAAAACCTTGAGCAGAAGGGTTCTGCTTTTTATGGAATAGGACAGGACCCTGATACGTTCTTCAATTGAAGGAGTAACGGCAATACCCTTGACAAGATCGCTGATTACGCTCTTTTCAATAAAAACCGTGCTCTCCGCCTGATACCGCTCGGGCTGCAGATAACTGAAAATAACCACTGCGGTCATGATCACCAGGGCAGTTATAACGAAGAGATATTTTTTCTTAACGACAAGCTGAAGATATTTCCTGTAATCAAAATCTGAAGATTCATTCATGCGACACCCCGCTCGAATTTTTAAAAAATGCGGTCATACCAATGACAACATCTCTTCTATTCAGAACATACTTTCCTTGACCACAACATAATCGCTGGGCTGCAACTTGATATTCTGAGTCAGGTCGCCGTCGCTCCAAAGATCCTTGGCCTTCACCGGAATGATGACATCCTTGCCGTTTTCCTTGCGATATATGGTGGTGTTATTCTGCTTGGCAAATTTGTTGAATCCGCCAGCTTCCAACACAGCTTCCATGACGGTCATCCCTTCGCGGTACTCGATATACCTGGGGGCATTGACCGCTCCCAGCACGTACACGCTCTTGTCTCCCAGCAGCGGAAAATAAATTGAATCATGGGATTCAATGACGATATCCTCACTGGTGTCCCCACCTATGAACAGTTTGTGGAAGTTGACTTTGACCATCTTTCCCTCACGCATCACGTAGGCGCGCTTGAGATCAGCCGACCTGACATCGCCTATGGAACAGAGCAGCTGAAGCAGAGTGGTGCGCCGGGTCAAGTCGTACACCCCGGATTTGACCCCGCCGCCGAACACATACACCTTGCTGTTGGTAATTTCCCTGACACTCACGGTTACGTTGGGAGACTTGACCAGTTGTCTAAGCTTGTCAGCGAGAGACTTCTGCAGTTGCGGGGGGGTCTGACCATTGGCTTTGACATCTCCGAGACCGGGGATAGTTATCTTGCCGTCAGGACGGACTTTGGCTGATAAATTGAGTTCCTTGACCCCCCATACAAAAATATCCAGAACATCCCCCTCCCCGATTACGTAGTCGGCGGCCCGGACAAGACCGGGAAAAAGAATAATTCCAACCAGCACAGCCAATAATGTTCTTCTCATACCTTTCTCCTTTGCGCGTTCCATGGTTCGTGATGATGATTGGATTGTCGTTTTAACGTGCACCCCGTCTGAACAGAACAACCTGGATTGTTTCCAGAATGATCATCAAATCAAAGGCCAGGGATATATTCTTGATGTAGTAGAGGTCGTAACGCAGCTTTTCAACGGCATCTTCCACGGAAGCGCCGTAGGGATACCTCACCTGGGCCCATCCGGTGACCCCGGGTTTCACGAAATGTCGTTCCGAATAATACGGAATACGTTCTTTGAGCTTTTCTACGAATTCGGGACGTTCGGGACGAGGACCAACCATGCTCATATCGCCTGAAAGCACGTTGATGAATTGCGGTAGCTCATCGATTCGGCACTTGCGGAAGAAGGCTCCCAGGCGAGTAATGCGGGTATCATTCTTTTGTGCCCACACTGCACCGGTTCCGTTCTCGGCATCGGCTCTCATTGTTCTGAACTTGTACAGAAAGAAGTGCTTCTCTTTCTCGCCGACACGTTCCTGCCGATAGAAGACGGGACCAGCTGAATCAAGCTTTATGGCAAGCGCGATCAAGGGAAGAAATGGAAGGGTCAAGATGATGCCGATGAGAGCACAGATCAGATCCATGGCACGTTTCCCCCCCCTGAGCCATGAGCTGACCTTGAAACCGTCGGAAAAGATGATCCAGCTGGGGTTGATCCCCTCTAAAAAGAGCTTGCCGGTCACCTTTTCGTAAAATGATGGTGCATCGATCACTTCTACCCCGCTGAGTTTGCACGCCATTACCTCGTGAAAAGGAAACACACCGCGTCGTTCCGAGAGCGACACCACGATCTTGTCCGCTTTTTGCTGCCTGACTGTTTCATACAGCCCCCCCTTGTTTTCCAGAACCGTTCCGACAGGAACCTGTGAAGCTTCGTTAGAACAATTGACATACCCTGAGAGCACGTAATTTTCGTCTGTCGAGGGAATAATCGCTCCCACATGATCCGCCAGGGGTCCAACACCAAGGATCAGTATCCGTCTGGCAAAACCCTTGAAGTTCACATAATGGCGGTACAAAAAGTGGCAGATGAACTGAAGCATGCCAAAGATTACCAGGGAGACTGCGAGGATGCCGCTGCCCTGGCTCCCGGCTGGCAGCGTATAGGTGAACAGGGCCAGAACATAGGCGGAGAGACCAAGGGAAAAGGCTATCTTAATAGCCATGTCACTGGCGAACATCTCATTGTGGTTTCTGTAGAACTCAACCAGAAATGAAGAAAAGACCACAATCGTAATGTAGACAACAATCACTCCATAGCCCAAGCCACGCACGTCTCCAATGGTCGGTATGGTCCGGTTTCGAATGAGCAGTGCCACCGGCAGTGAAAGCAGTGCGGATACAATGTCGCCCATAACCAGTAGAATCATTCTCTTGTGTAATTCCACATTGCTCCTCGTTACATACTTTTTGAAAAGTGATCAGTTCAATTCAGTCAGCAGATACCTGGCTTGCCTGGCATCAGAGAAATCTTGGGCATCCAAAGCCTTATGCAGCCGTAAAACGGCCTGACTCTTTTCACCTGCAGCCTTATGGGCCAGAGCGAGATGATAATTTATGGCAGGATCTCCAGGCTTGATCGATTCAGCTTTAACAAGTATCCGGACCGCCTCCTGGTGATTGCCGTTTTTCAGGTGTGCATACCCGAGGGTATCCAGAATCCCCGGGTTTCCTGGCTCCAGGGCTGCTGCTCGAGTGGCCAGCCGTAAAGCTTCATTCCGGGTGCCATAGCCTTGGGCGTAGAGATAGGCCAGATTATTCATGGCCAGGGCATAATCCCCCGAGAGCGTTATGGCCGAACGGTAGTTGTGAATTGCCTCCCGGAACTTGCCCTGCTGTTCGTACACAGTGCCCTGGCTATACCAGGCGGGTGCAAAATTAGGGAACTTCTGCAATGCATCGGCACTGATTTTCAAGGCCTGGTTGTAATCCTTTGTTTTGGCGTGCAACGCCACCAGCATGAGGTACACCTGGGGATCATTTCCGTTACGTAAGATTTCTTTTTTCAATTCAGTGACTGCAAGATCGATTTTCCCCTGCTCCTGGTAAACAGAAGCCAGCAACAGGTATCCACGTGAGCCATCGGGCCGGAGATTTATTGCCCGCTGAGCCTGGTTAACGGCCTCCTGCAGCTTTTTGGTAGCCACCAGTACGTGTATCCTCAGCGCCAGACCATTCTCAGGTGCCAATGATTCAAGGTCTTCAATGGTTTTTAAAGCTTGTTTGTACTGCTGTGTTTTCAATTGAAGCCGCGCCTTGTTTTCTATGATTTCCGGAGAACGTGGAATAAAAGAGGTCGCTTCCTGCAGGACCGCAAGAGCCTTTTCAAACCTGCCGCCATTCTCAAAGTGTCGAGCCAGTTCCAGATATGCAGAGGGTTTGTGGGTATTACTCACCTTGAGATACCAGGCGTCCGCCTCGGCTTCACGTCCGGTGGCTTCAAGCAAGGCCGCCATATCAAGCATGGCCTTGATGTTGTCCGGTTGCTTGACCAGAACATCCCGGTATTCCTTCAGAGCCAAATCTGAATCTCCATTGCCGGAATGGTAAACTGCCAGAGCAAAGTACGGATCAACCGACCTGGGATTGCGTGCTTTTGCCTTTTGCAGAAAGCAGATCGCTTCTTTCGGTTTTTTCTGAGCGAATCTGACCTTGGCCATGGCTGAATAGAGTCCTGCATCATCCGGTTTTCCTCTCAACCCTTCACTCAAGGTATCAAAAGCTTTAGCGGCATCGTTCTTTTGCATATAAAAGGATGCCAGAATAAGCCGTGTATTGAGCAGTTCGGGGGCGACCCTGATTGCCGTCACAAGATCGGTTTCCACTTCGGAGGTCTTTCCCTGGCTTAAATGAACAATTCCTTTTTTGAGATAGGTATCTATAAGTGTGGGATCACAGGACGCTGCCCTGTTCAGCTCTTTCATTCCCTGTTCATACATACCCTTGGCCAGGTAGGCACTGCCCAGAAGGTTATGGGCCATGGCATTGCCGACATCCTTTTCCAGAAGCTTGTTCAACTCAGCGATGGCATCATCGTAGCGTTTCAGCTTCAAGAGCAGCATGCTGCTTAACAAGCGGGCCTGGTGAAATGTGGGGACCGCATCAAGTACCAGCCTGAATTGACTGAGAGCATTTTCAGGTTCCTTGTTGGCATAAAGGCTGAGACCAAGAAGGTAATGACCGCTGGCAGTCGGAAGCAGTTTGTTGGCCGCCTGAAATGCGGTTATCGATTCTTTGTATTTCTTGTTGCGATACAGGATGATGCCTTTAAGACGCTGCCCCTCCGAGTTTCTTGGAAAATTCTTCAAAAGCTCGGCTGCCGTGGACTCTGCGCAGGGCACATCACCTAATTCCAGGCAGAGAAGACCTGCCCTGTATGGCGCAACCGGATCTGCATGATTCAGACTTTCCAGTTTTCTGTAGATGGCCAACGCCTGTTTTTTTCTACCCGCCGACAGTTCCATCTCAGCCAACAAATTATGAGCCTGTTCATTTTTGGGATTCGACGAAATCACATCCCCAAGTAATGCCTCTCCCTGATCAATTTTTCCTTGGGCTGCATAGAGCTCCGCCAGTCTGAGAGTGGCTGAAACTTTCCCATGTTGTTTCAAAAGCGCACGGACAAGAAATCCTTCCGATTCGCGGGGCATTTTCTTCAGCCCATAAGCGACTCCCATGGCTTCGAGGGCCTCTGCAGATTCAGGCTGAAATTCGAGGTACTTCTTAGCCTCTGCGATGGCAAGATCCGGCTTGTTGGAAGTGTTGTAAAGCTGAGCCAGTTCGAGCCAAAGATCATTGCGGGTAGGGTTGAGCCTTTTTATTTTCTGCAGTTCCTTCTCAGCCAGGTCAGGTTTCCCTGCCGCCATAAATGCCCGCGCCAGTTGGTGTCTCGCGTCAACCAGGTTCTGGTCTTTGCTCAACGCATTCCTGAACAGTACGATGGCTCCCGTGGGATTGTTTTTATGCAACTGTCTGACCCCGTCCGCATACAATTCAGGGCCTGTCTTTTCTGTGCAGCCGGATAGGCACCACAGCATCAGCAGCACTATGATCAATATTTTATGCACGCCAGACCCTCCGCCATCTGTTCAAAAAAAGCAGAACGTAAGTCCAGGTATAACCACAAAGCGTGCCAGCCGCACCATTGCTGGTTTCTAGCGAATTATCAGTTCCTTACAAGGGAAACGCCACATTGATAGCTTGTTAAAATTTGAGAGGGTTCAGTGGTTACGGTGTCGGAAAGCTGTAATTGAGGGGGTTTTAGGACAGGTGTAAAAATATGACTGGTGTTAATTGTATTGCCCCGCATCGATCTTAAATGGATGACTGCAAGATCACGGGATGTAAATAATCCTAACCATCCGTCGGCACGACTTACACTTTTACCGGATATCACAACTGTAAACTTTATTAAAACAATACTTTAGACCTTGGCATACCAGTTGCTCACACAGTCATGTGTCCCGAATGGTACCACTGCAATCGGTTCCACTACAGTACTGAGGCACCAGTATCAATGTACAAAGGAGATTTCTATGAAATATGCCTGCTCCATACTGCTCTGTTTATTTATGCTTGCAGCTTATTCTCTCTTCGATGCACATGCATATTCGGTATTGGAGGATAAGCTAGACACGACAAGAACACAAAATTCTCCTGCAGGGGGGGAAACAAAATTCGAAGTACCTTTCTTCAATGAGCTGTTCGATCCGGTTAATTCGGCACCGACACCATACAGGCTTCAGGTGGCTTCACACGGCATGCAGGTCGAATTTGCAGAAAAAGCTCTTCTCTCTGTTCTTAGCAGAGCCAATGAGTGGCCTCGGCAATCAAAGACTCACGGCAGCAGCCTTAACCTGTCGGATTTTTTTTCAAACTCCCAGCTTGGTGAAACCCCGGATGCAGTAACGATTGCCTATGATCCTTCCATGAGACTCAGGCAGTTCTCAGAACAGTACCCCAAGAACGGTCTGCTCTCCCCATCCTCCAGCAACACACCTGCTCCAGTGCCTGAACCTGCCACTCTTATGCTCCTGGGCTTTGCTCTCAGCGGCATGGCATTGTGGGCCAGAAAACGAAAATAGGCAGATTGAGGTTGAGGTTGAGTTCAAGGAACTTCCTCAATCTCAATCTCAACCTCAACCTCATCACAAATTGTGAATGATGGGGCACATTGAAAAAGGCCTCTGCCGGACTTAGGCGACTAAGTCCGGCAGGGATCTGGGGAATGCCGTTTTTTTGTCAGATCGCCCATTGGTTCCAATCCAGCTTAGGAGTCTGTCGGACTTAGGAAGTCGTAGCGAAAATTCGGCTGGGGGAGGACAGATTTTGGCGATTTTGCAGGTCAATAGTTGTTCTATTGACCAAGTAAGCGACGAAATATGGTCCGTCCAGATTGATTTGCAGTAGTTTTACCCTAAGTCCGACAGGCTCCTGGCACTACCTCTATGAAACCAGTGAGGAAAATATGAAAGATACTGAAAGCCATAGCAATAAACACGCTCTGGAGCGCATACCTCTGTTTTCATGCCTTGCAAATGATGAGCAGGAAAAACTGATTCAAATTATTTCTGAGAAACAATACAAAAAGAATTCCATCATTTTGATGGAAGATGACTCAAAAAATTACATGTATGTCATTTTTTCCGGAAAGATAAAGGTTGTACGGGTTAATCCGGACGGGAAGGAACAGATTCTGGTAATACGCAAACGCGGAGATTTTTTCGGTGAGATGACTCTTTTGGATGGCAAGGCACAACCTGCGACAATCGTGGCCATGGAAGATGCGGTTGTGGGATTGATTTCCAAAATAGACTTTGAAAAGTATTTCATGCAGAACGAACATGTACTGAAGCAGATCATTTCCCTGCTCTGCGAGCGACTCAGGGAGTCATGGACCATGCTGAAGGTTCTGAGCCTGAGCGATGCTGAAACGAGGGTGCGTGCTGTACTATCTCACATCAGCTCGGTGTACGGCATCAAGGACTTGAGGGGAATAGTCATTCCATTCAAGCTCACTCACAAGGAAATAGCCGATCACTCCTCGCTTACCCGTGAAACGGTGAGTCGACTCCTCTCACGACTGAGCCAGTCCGGCGAAATAGAAATCATGGACAACAAGCACATCCTGCTGACTTCACACTTCATACGGCCATACTAATATTCAACCATATCAATTAAAAACGGCAATTAGCACCACAGAGTCACGGAGAACACAGAGAATTCAGGACTTATTGTTTGTAATCTGAAACAGGAAGGTGAGCTGTTCAGTGTCCTCTGTGGTGAAATGCCTTTCTTAGGAAGCTGTTGAAATATTCAGGTTGTTCAAAAATGGTCAGATCGTCGCCCCCGGAAAAAGTCCCGCGGAGGCCCCTCACCCGGCCTTGGCCACCCTCTCCCATAAAGGGAGAGGGAACTGAATGCCCTCCCCTTTTTTGGGAGAGGGATAGGGAGGGGGCCAGCGCTACGCCGCACAAGGTGGCTTTCGAGGACGGCGGCGAGATGGCTGTTTTTCAACAACCTTTTAGGGTTAAATCAACCCTTTTTCCCGCATGTAACATACCTGCCTTCTCACCTGCGGTATCTCCATTTCCAGTGATTGAACCAGATCGTTGATGCCATCATTGCAGTTCATGCTGGCGCTCTCTAACAGGCCGGCACATATGTGGGTTATTTTCCTCAGTCCCAGGTTTTTACTTCCCCCCTGAAGGTGATGAGCTTTTTCGTACAGTTTGCCGAAATCGCTGCAAGCCACCGCTGCACGCAGTGCAGGCATGTTTTCCTCAGCACTCTTCAGAAAAGGCTCAAGTACGACCGGGACCAGGTCCTTGCCTGTCTTCCTGAACATATGCACAAGTTTCTGCAGCCTTTCGGAATCGAAGACGTCATCTTCCATGCACCCTTTCACTGCATCAGACTGAGGATGAGTTTCCGGACCAGTGGGTTCCTGGTTGGGAAAAACCCACTGCTGCAACTTCGCTTGCAAATCATGTGATCGGATCGGCTTGCTCAGGTAGTCATCCATGCCTGCGGCCAGGCACTTTTCCCGGTATCCTTTAATGGCATTTGCTGTGAGTGCAACGATGACAGTGTGCCTGTTTTCGCCTTCCATCCGCCGGATCTCTGCAGTTGCCTCAAATCCGCTCATGTCCGGCATATTGCAGTCCATAAACACAATGTCATAGGTCTGCTTGCAGATTCTCTTAACCGCTTCACGACCGCTTGAAACAAGATCCGTCCTGCAGCCCATGTAGTTCAGCATCGTTTCAGCCACAAGCTGACTGGCCGGATTGTCTTCTGCCACAAGCACATGAGGTTCTCTGGGTGGATCAGGTTGATCCTGCACCCTGGCAATCCCGGGAGTAACTAGAATTGCTCCAGTGTTTTTCTCGGTCTTCAGGGAAGCCTTTATCACTGCTTCCGTGATCTGCTGCATATAGAGCGGCTTTGCGATCTCTCCACAAAAAAACGATTGGATGCACTGAAGTTCGTTTCCGTAATCCCGGCAAGGTGGCTTGAGCAGCACTAGCCTGGTAGAAGCAATGCTGCTATCCTTTTTTATTGTTTTCCCCAGGGTTACTCCATCCAGATCCGGAAGCGTGTAGTCGATCAGGGCGACACTGAAAGGATCATTATACAGCTGGGCACTTCTCAGCATTTCAAGCGCTGTTTCACCGGATGTTGCCAAACTGCAGCGCAGCCCCATGAATGCCAGATATTTAGCCAGGACAAGCCGGTTCTGCATGATGTCGTCAACGATCAGAACGCGCATACCCGCAAGATTCGAGACATAAGGCACCGGTTCGACCCGGTATGACAGATCCAGGGGCAATGTCAGAGTAAACCAGAATGTGGTTCCTTTTCCGAGCGTGCTTTTAACCCCTATCGTGCCACCCATCATTTCAACCAGACTCTTGCAGATCGCCAGCCCAAGGCCGGTTCCTCCGGCGGTACGTACAGAGATGGTATCTACCTGGTAAAACTTCTGGAACAGCAGAGGCAGCTTGTCTTCTGCAATCCCGCAGCCCGTATCGCTGACCCGAATGGTAAAAGCAGCCCCGGTTTCAATGATTTCCTGACACTCCACACTGATTACCACGCAACCTTGTGTCGTAAATTTCATGGCATTGCCGACAAGATTTACCAAAACCTGCCGGATGCGTCCCGCGTCACCTTTCAGATGAGTCGGGATATCAGGGGCGCAGTTTACTATCAGCTCCGGTTGGTCTGCGTCCATTTTAGGTGCAAGAAGGCTCGCCACATCCTCGCACAGTTCACGCAAGTCGAAAGGAACCGGCTTCAACTCGATCTTGCCCGATTCCACTTTAGAGAAATCCAGAATATCATTGATTATCTCAAGCAGAGTGTTGGCGGAATTAAGTATCCCGAATGCAAAGATACGCTGTTGTTCGGACAGTTCAGTCTTTAGCAGCAGATCGGACATGCCAACGACACTATTCATCGGGGTACGTATTTCATGGCTCATGGTTGCCAGGAAATCGCTCTTGGCACGGTTTGCGGTTTCAGCCTGCTGGTATGCTTCGATTAGTTCGTGGGATTGCTGAACGATGTGATCCCGGGATTTTTCCAATTCTTGCGTGTGACGCGCAATTTCCGCCTGGGCCCGTTTCTGTTCCGTGATGTCCCGCACAATGGCGATTACCTCATCAGCTGAGCTTCGCACTGAGCGCAATTCAAGATAGCGCCGTCCACCCCTTATGGAGAGTTCGAAACAAAGCTGCACATCATCTGAATTTAGCCATTGCCTAAGAGTGTCCTGAGTGGCTCCATCGACTCCGAGTGAGAGAATGTCCCAGATGCTGCGACCTATCATCAAATCAGGTAGAAAGAAAAAATCTTCGGTGGGGGGTCTGTGGCAATCGAGGATGGTTCCATCACATTGGCATCGGATGATCAGATCAGGAATCGCCTTGAGCAGAGCGAGATTTTTCTGTTCGCTCTGCCGTACGGCCTGTTCCATCTGTTTCAGAATCCGTTCCTGATTCTGTTTGTAGATGGCCATTTCCAGGCAGTGTTTGAGATCGCTGAGGCGAATCGGTTTTTCGAGATAAGCAAAGGTGTTGGTTGATTTGGCACGGGAGAAGGTAGCTTCATCACCATGAGCCGTTGTATAGACAATGGCTGCGTCAAGGCTGGATCTGATGCGCTCGGCAGCCATGATACCGTCAATGCTACCCTTGAGGGTGACATCCATCAGGATCAGATCAGGATGTACGGCGGCTGCTGTTTCCACGGCTTCTTCACCATTATCGGCAGTAGCGACAACGTCATATCCCAAACCAGCAAGCAATTTGCACAGCTTATCTGCTATGGCTGTCTCATCCTCAACAACCATAATCCTGGACCTGCGATTCACGACTTCTCCTTCCCTGGTGCCATGTAACACTTTTGTCTTCGCATCACATGTCGACAGCAGGGCCTACGAAATATACATGGTACTAGGAGGCTGTTGAAATACTCTGGTTGTTCAAAAATAGTCAGATCGTCGCCCCCGGAAAAAGTCCCGCGGAGGCCAGCCCTCTCTCTATCTCTCCCCCAGAGGGGGAGAGCATGCTTTGTCCTCTCCCTTTGGGAGAGGGATTGGGTGAGGGTCTGCAGCGCTACGCCGCACAAGGTGGCTTTCGAGGACGGCGGCGAGATGGCTGTTTTTCAACAACCTTCTAGGGCGGTTATTTTTTCATACCCTCCGGCATGCACGTGGTCGGTTCTTCCCATCCCGTTGCAGAACAATACTCCATGAAAATCTTGCAGTCTTTCCCGGTCTTGGAACAGGTCCAGATCTGGGAGGCTGTGCAATAGTAACAGGGTGGCAGAGGAGCTCCTGTGGCCAGACTGACTTCACTCTGCAGCTTCCAGTATTCGATGGCAAAGGACAATGTGGTGATTTTCTGCTGGGCTGGAATGTTCAAGGTCTGTCTCCAATCTCGGTGGGGTGCGAATCACACTCAACTGTTCAAAGTGGATTCTCTCAGCGTTCGGAGATCAGATACATCACGAATTGTGCCAGCGAGAACAAAAAAATCTCGTCGATAAATCCACACCTTGAAAAGCTTCCATTAAAACAGTAAGACCCGATTACTGACATCGGGACACGAGCAGGTCAGGTTAAAAACGTGAAACAGGTGAAAGTTGTTCAGTTCTCCAGGGTGGTTATTATTTTTACCTGTGCCGATTTCTTTACACATGCAGGTCATGCCGGATTACTGAGACGTTTGCTGAGAGTCTGTCTGGCGATCCCCAGCAGCATTGCTGCAGATCTTTGATTACCACTGGTCAGATTCATGGCAGATGAAATCAGATAGTCTTCAACTTCTTTTATGGTTGGAAAACGCCCGAAAAACTCATAGATGGATTCATCCAGCTCCTTGCTGGGCTGTGGCAAAGCTACATCCAGAGAGGTGTTGACATTGGCGAACAGGCCGGCAAAACTTTCCAGCGTCAACAACCCCGTGGAATACCTGGCAACGGCATCAAAAACCATGGCGTGGAGTTCTCGTACATTTCCATCAAACTGATAGGTTGAAAGCAGCGCCACCACTTCCCTGGAAGGGACCGGTTTTGGTTTGTTAAGCGATTTTGAAGCCTTTTCAAGGAAGTGATCCAGCAGAATAGGAATATCCTCCCGGCGTTCGCTTAGCGGCGGGATATGAATATGATGTGCACAGAGACGATAGTAGAGGTCTTTTCGAAACTTGTTACTGGCGATCAATTTGGTCAGATCCTGGTTAGTGGCAACAAGCAGCCTTGCATCGGTTCTTTTGATGATATCCGAACCTACGGGGTAAAATTCATTTTCCTGAATCAGTCGTAACAGCTTGACCTGGGACATTTCATTGAGATCACCGATCTCATCGAGAAACAAGGTTCCGCCGGCAGCCGTACTGATGAGACCCTCGCGCGCCTGATCGGCTCCGGTGAATGCCCCCCGTTTGTGACCGAAAAGAGTATCGGAAAACATATTGTCATCAAGCCCGGCTGCATTGACCGTGACAAACGCTCCTCTTTTGCCGCTGAGCTCTCCAATGGCCCTGGCAATCAGTTCTTTGCCGACACCTGTTTCACCGGTTATCAGAACCGGTTGATCCGATTTGGCGATTACCTCGATATATTGAAAAATCGCCCGCATCTTTTTGCTGGTTGTAACCATGGATTCGAAGGCGGAAGGGTATTCCAGGCGATCGTTAAGCAGATACTCACGCAGGTTACGGTTCTCAGTGCTGAGTTCATTTACCTGCAGCGCCTTTTCCACACTCAGCAGCAGCCGTTCCACATCCATCGGCTTTGTAATGTAATCGGTTGCTCCGGCTTTTATGCATCTGACTGCGGTATCAAGATCATCGTTCGATGTCATGACAATTACAGGAAGATGGGGAAAGTCCCGGATCAGCACCGGCAGCAGTTCCATTCCCGACACATGCGGCATTACCAGATCGAGGATAATCAGAGAGACTGGATTGGACTCAAGGAAATGTACAAGTTTTCTGCTGTCAGAAAGAGTAACAACATTACTTATTCCTTCACTTTCAAGTGCTGTCATGCTTACTTCAAGCACAACAGGGTCGTCATCCACCAGAAGAATCGGCAGTTGAAAATTAATCTTTGTTTTCATGGTAAGTGCCTTTCTTCAATAGCAATATATAGAAAATACATTCTGCAAAACCAGGCTGCATGGCAGTCCGGGCGACACAATTCTAACAGTATAGTTGGTATTTTCGACTTATCAAGCAGAGGCCTTCTTTTTTTAGGAAAGATCAAAAACAAAAAGCGAACAATCTAGAAGAAGAACAGATGAAAGTACTTTCTTGTTGTTAAAATGACTTGATTTATGTATTCGAATCATGTTTACTCACTTGAAATTTAATAAAAGGAGGGAATGTGATGGCAACTCTTGTAGAATTAACTGCTAACATTGTAGCTTCCCATGCTGCAAGCAACGGACTGTCCAGTGATGAACTGATTCTTGAAATCAACAAAGTATACTCCACCCTGAAAAAGCTGGAGACCGATGGAACAGTAGTTGAAACCGGCAGCGCTCCAACAGTACCTGTCATTTCCCTGAAGAAAGCTTTTCAGCCCGATCAGGTAACCTGCATGATCTGCGGAAAAAGTGGGTTCAAAACTTTAACTCGACATCTCAAGCAGGCCCATGAGCTCAAGCCTGGCCAATATCGCAAACAGTTTAATATCCCCGGCACTCAGTCGCTTACCGCAAAAAACTATTCCGAAGCACGTCGCAAAGCTGCCAACGAAAACAATCTGGCCGCCAATCTGGAAAAAGCCCGTGCAGCTCGTAAAGCCCCCAAGGCAGCAAAAATGAAGGCTGTCAAAACAGCGCCGGTCGAGGAGAATGTAGCACCCGTAAAATCAGCAAAATCGGCAAAACCAGCAAAAGTGACCAAGGCCCCAAAATCCAGGGCCGCTAAAGCATAAGAATTCCCCATACGTCAGCCACAAAAAAACCGCCCTTGGAGGCGGTTTTTTTGTCTTGGCTGGCTCTTAATAATTCCTAAAAAAAGCATTTGAAACACGGTGCAACGGAGCAACGGAGTAAATCAGAGAATAGTATGTTTGTTGAAAAATCTTTTTTCCTGAACTCACCTTTTAGGTGAATGATCTGTTCGATGTAAGATTTTGATTTCTCTGTTGCTCAGTTGCTCCGTGTTATTCCAACTGCAGTATATGAGATTATCCCCGCATTGCCGTCAGACGCCGGGAGATCAGGGCGAATTCATCAAGGGAGAGCGTTTCACCACGACGCCTTCCGTCAATTCCACATTCCTCCAGCAACGCTTCAATCCCCATGTCAGCAGACAGATCCGCGCTTTTCAGGCAATTTGCAAGTGTCTTCCTACGCATGGCAAAGGCACCCTTGACAACTCTCCGGAATATTTGTTCATCACCCACCTCTGCACGCGGAGTGGCAAGTGGCACGAAACTCAATACTGCCGAATCGATTTTTGGACGCGGATGAAAGCAGCCGGGGGGCACGATGAACTCCCGGCGGATGTCGAAATTCAGCCCGAGCAAGACTGTGGTCACGCCATAATTGGAGCAATCAGGGGGGGCTACCAGACGATCTCCCACCTCTTTCTGAAGCATCAGCACCATGCGCGACAATCTGCCACGCACCTCTTCCAGCCTGAACAATACTTCAGTGGAAATATTGTAGGGCAGATTGGCGATGACCTTCCAGCGTGCCGGTCCCTGGCCCAGAAGAGCCGAGAGGTCCACTGCCAGAATGTCCCCGTCGACAACTGTCACCTGCGAGTTATCGGCATAGGACCGGGTTAAATTTTCAGCCAGGGCATGATCGTACTCCACAAGCAGCAGCCTTTCGGCACGGCGCGCCAGACGCTCGGTCAGGGCACCACGGCCGGGACCAATTTCCAGAACCTGATCTTCCGGTTGCAGAGCAGCACTTTCGATGATCTTCCCAATAACATTCTGGTCGACCAAAAAGTTCTGACCAAGGGATTTGAGTGGGCGCCGCAAAGTTTTCAAAATTTCTCCTGATTATTCAAAATTGCCGTGACGGCGAGATGGCTGGTTTTCAACAATCTTTTAAATGTGATCCATGTTCCAGGTTGCTGTCACATCCAAAGCACTGTCAGAAGCTTTATCGTTCTCAAGATAAAAGTTACCGGCAACAGCCAGCATAGCGGCGTTATCGCCGCACAGGGCCGGTTTGGGAATGTGCAGTTCGATACCGAGTTTGGCGGCCATCGAGGCCATGCGTTGACGCAATCCGCTGTTGCAGGCAACTCCCCCAGCGACTACGAGGCGCTTGACTCCGGTTTGCGCCAGAGCCAGTGAAGTTTTATGGACCAGTACATCACAGACAGCCTCCTGGAACGAAGCGCACAGGTCGTTAGCTTCGGGACCGGGAATGGCCACCGGATGTTTGGAAAGATGCTGCAGCATGGCAGTTTTTAAACCGCTGAAGCTGAAATTGAGGGTGCCATCGTTCATCAAAGGCCGCGGCAGACGCACTGCGGCAGGATTGCCTTCGCGGGCCATGGCATCGATGCGCACGCCACCGGGATATTCAAGCCCCATGATCTTTGCTGATTTATCAAAAGCCTCTCCGGCTGCATCGTCAACCGTTCTTCCCATGGTGCGGTATCGGCCGAATCCCTCCACCAGATAGATATGTGTGTGACCGCCGGAAACAACCAGGGCAAGAAAAGGAAATTCCACCGGCTTTTCCAGGAAGCAGGCGAAAATATGCCCCTCAATATGGTGAATGCCGACAAAGGGAATTTTGCGGGCGCTGGCAATCGCCTTGGCGGTGGAAAAACCGACCAGCAGCGCACCTGACAACCCAGGTCCGCGTGTCACTGCGATCCCTTCGATGTCCGCCAGAGTCACTTTCACCGCTTCCAACGCCTGGCTGATGACCGGCGAGATCATCTCCAGATGTTTGCGGGAAGCGATTTCCGGCACAACCCCCCCATACTCGGCATGGATAGCGATCTGGGAAGAGACGATCGAGGAAAGGATTCGACGACCGTCAGCTACCACCGCAGCAGCGGTTTCATCGCAGGATGTTTCTATTGCAAGTACAAGCATGGGTTCCAGGTAAGATTAAGGTTGAGGTTGAGAAAAAAATAGGGTCGGACATGTCCGATTTGCCAGACCTGTCCGACCCGTCTGAAGCCAAAATCGCTTTTTACAGCAGATTCGCGGCCAGTTCGGCCAGTTCCGAGCGTTCCCCTTTGGTCAGGGTCACATGTGCGGCGATTTTTTCTCCCCTGAACTTTTCCACCAGGTACGAGAGACCGTTGCTGGAAGAATCCACATAAGGATTGTCAATCTGATAGGGGTCGCCGGTGAGAATGATCTTGGTTCCGTCCCCTACCCTGGTAACAATGGTCTTTATCTCGTGGGGGGACAGGTTCTGGGCCTCATCCACAATCAGGTACTGATTGGGAATGGAACGGCCGCGGATGTAGGTCAGCGGCTCGATATCCAGAAGCCCCATGGCCATCAGCTCCTTGTAACCCTTACTGTGGCGCTTTTCCGATTCATGACCGGAAATAAGCAGTTCCACATTGTCAAAGATCGGCTGCATCCAGGGAGTCAGTTTTTCCTCGATGTCACCGGGCAGAAAACCGAGATCCTTGCCCATGGGGAAAACCGGGCGGGAAACCAGCAAACGGTTATAGACGCTCTCTTCGGCAACCTTGTGCAAACCTGCGGCGATGGCAAGCAGGGTTTTGCCGGTGCCCGCCTTACCTACCAGGGTCACCAGCTTGATGGAATCATCCATCAGTACATCCAGGGCAAAGGATTGTTCACGGTTGCGGGGGTACAGGCTCCAGATTCCTTCCTTGGGAACCTTCCGGACCGGTACGATATGACCGCTGAGAGCGTCGTAGCGGCAGATAGCTGTATGGGAAGGATTGCCGGCGTCTTCGATGGTGAGGAACTCGTTTGGAGAAATGCCTTCGGGAGCATTCAGCCACCCCTGTCCGTAAAACCGGTCGATCTCCTCAGCCGACAGTTGAATGGTGCGCGTACCGGAATAGAGATCCTGGATATCGATCTTGTCGGATTCGTAATCTTCTGCAGTCAGCCCGATCACATCGGCCTTGATGCGCAGATTGGTATCCTTGGTGACGAATACCATCGGAATGTCCGGCGTTCTTTCACGCACATCCATGGCTACAGCAAGGATGCGGTTGTCGCCGCTGTCCACCCGCAAATCCACCGGCAACAGTTTGAGCGATTTTTCGGTAAACATCTCGACACAGAGTATGCCCTGTCCAGGCAGCTTGACGCCGCTGGCAAGGGAACCTTTTTCCCGCATGGTGTCAAGGATGCGCGAGATCTGGCGAGCATTACGCCCGGTCTCGTTCATGTCCTTTTTGAAACGGTCTATCTCTTCAATGACCGTAATAGGAATGATGATGTTGTTTTCATGGAATTTGAAAAGGGCCTGGGGATCGTGCAGCAGTACGTTGGTGTCCAGAATGAAGTTTTTCACGATTAACCTTTCTGCCATGGGAATATTGCTTGGAATAAGTGCCTGTTACTCGGTGTGATCAGCGTTCAACTATGGTTACGGTCAATCCTTCCTGTTTGCCGAGAATCTTCAACCAGACGGGACGATTGCGATATAAGGCATCCAGAACAACCTCTCCCTCCTTGTTTATGGCTGCCAACACGCTTTCAGGGGAATCATTGACTGTGAAATAGGTGTAAATCCCGGTTTTATACAACTGATCTTTGGTGAAAGGGCGCTCGGGCGCCATGGAGCAGGAGACACAGACCAGCAGAATCAGCATGAATAATGTCACATTTTTCATAATGGATAGTATTAATCCCCTACCAGTATCAAAAGTTAACACCTCCCCCCAGCGGGGGGAGGTTGGGAGGGGGGAGTAGCTGAATTCACAGTTTTTCCCCCTCCCTGACCCTCCCCCGCTGGGGGAGGGGATGCATTGAAACGGGAGATTGGTTCTATTCACATTTTTCATTGCATGGCTCCCCAACAGGATTAGCTTAGCTATCGACCGGCACGGCTACATTTTACAACGGCATCACAGAAAATAGCAATCTCATCGCGTGTGGTGAACCAGCCGGGGCTGAGACGTACCGTCCCCGCTGGGAATGTACCCAGGGTGCGATGGGCCAACGGGGCACAATGCAGGCCGGCCCGCACCGCGATATCAAATTCCTGATCAAGCGCAAAGGCCAGGGCCGAGGAATCGATTCCTTCTACAGTGAAAGAGAGCACACCGGTATGCCGTGAGGAATCTGCCGGTCCCAGAAGGGTAAGCGAAGAAATGGACGCCAGACCTTCTGCAGCATACTGTACCAGCGAGCGCTCCTTCTCCCCAATGGTTGAAACTCCCTGTGAGAGAACAAACTCGATTCCCTTTTGCAGTCCGGCAATTCCCGGCACATTGTGAGTACCCGCCTCAAAACCTTCAGGTATCGATTCAGGCTGCTCCTCCAGAGTTGAGTTGGTCCCCGTTCCGCCGGCTATAAGCGGCTTGAGACGAACCTGAGGGGCAGCGTACAGGAAACCGGTTCCCTGGGGACCCATCAGCCCCTTGTGACCAGGTGCAGCTAACAGATCAATCCCCATGGCAACCGCATCAAGGGGCACACATCCGGCGGACTGGGCAGCATCAACGAGGAACAGGGCACCAGCCTCCCGGGCAACAGCGGCAATCTCCACAAGCGACTGGATCGTGCCGGAGACATTGGAAACATGTCCAACGGCAATCATCCTGGTGTTCGGCCGCAGGCTGCGTCGTATGTCATTCGGGTCCACACATCCGTCGCTGCCGGCAGAGACGATTGTCAGTTCCACACCCTGCTTCCGGACGGCATACAGTGGGCGCAGCAGGGAATTATGCTCCATCGATGTGGTGATGACATGGTCGCCCGCTGAAACCGTTCCCCGCACCGCAATATTCAGCGCTTCGGTCGCACTGTGGGTAAAAATCACCCGCGAGGAATCGGGAATCGACAGCAGGGCTGCCACTGACTCGCGGGCCTGATACACCAGGCGCCCGGCCTCCAGAGAGCGACGGTGACCTGCCCGCCCTGCAGAGGCACCCACCTCGCACATGGCATTCATTACCGCCTGATAGACAGGTTCCGGCTTGGGAAATGATGTTGCTGCGTTGTCAAGATAAATGGACATGGAGACCTTTTTAACAGGTTGTTGAAAAACAAACATCTCGCCGCAGTCCTCGAAAACCGCCTTGTGACTTCGGCCTGCGACCTCACCCTTCGGACGCCTTCGCGGTCCACTTTCACAGGTGAAAGTGTGCGGCGGATGTTGGGTGACGCCTCCGCGGGGTTTTCTCCGGGTGCGACGATCTAACTATTTTTGAACCACCTGAATTTCAACAAACGTTCATGGAAGTACCGGCTTTTCTGTCAACCACGGTAATGAGATAACCTGTCCGGAAAGCTTGGACAACAGTGTCGTCTCATCCGCGCTTCCCCACCAGTTAAGAACTGCATTGAGGTTCTCCTGGCCCGACACAACCAGATTGAAGCCGCCATTGCCGCTGAAAGATGAGCCCCAGATGACACTCTTGCCATCCTCAGCCCTGACGCCATCTCGCAGATTGTCAGCGAACAGGGTGCGATTGATTCTAAGGCGAGCACCACTCAACTGCAAACCAGCCTCGCGGTTGCGCAGGAAGCGGCTCAACAGCAGCTGACCTTCGCCCCCTTTCACCAGGGCACCGATGCTGTTTCCTGAGAACTCGCAGGAAGTAAATCTAAGGCGACAGTCTTCAACCTGAATTCCCTGTTCGTTATCTCGTAATGCCAGCGAAACAAGTACCAGGGAAGCATCTACCCCGTTCATACCACGCCGGTTGTTGAAAACAAGACCATCCCGCAGGTCAATTTCACTGTCGCGAATATCAAGACCTGTTTCAGATTCGCTGACCGAGATCTCGGACAGATGTGCAGTACTGTCTTTAAGTGCCATGCCGACCGTACTGCGGGTAATGACAATCCCTTTACCCGTCAGTGTCGAGAAACGGGAGTCGATTCCCGTTTCCGCTCCTTCGATATGAACCTGGTCGAATTGATTACGCTTCTCGGTGGAAAGCAGCAGGATGCCGCCCCAGTCGCCGTGTGCACTATCCGATAGATTGGGGCCGAAAAATATCGGCCGCTCGGCACTGCCGGTAGCCTGGATCCGCCCCATGACCACCAGTCGAGGCGACTGACGCAGAATGGCTGATTTCATAAAACGGACCACAGTACCTGGTTCGATGCGCACGGTCGCCTGGGGAGCAATCACGACATAGCCCCTGATCAGAACAGTGCCGCGCCATGTAACATCTTCCGTAAGTGTGGAGTTTTCATAACTGAGGTCAGCCTGGGAAACAGCAGCCCTGCGCTCCTGAGCCGCGGGTGGGACCACGGGGGTAGAGCAATAGGCATTTGGCACAGATATGAAAATCTGCAGCAGCGCCAAAAACAAAATGACTTTTATTGGTTCAACACATAAAAAACGCTTCTTCACCAGTCATACTCCTGTTCTTTGAACCATTGCTTCTTATCACACTTGCTTAGTACTGTAAATCATTGTGCCGCCAAATAACAACATAACCTGGTCCTGAACAAGACTTATCAGACAGCTTTTCTTGTGCTTTCAGCGGGTTAGGTCTGGCTAAAAATAACTGATTGACACCACATACATGTTGTGGTTTATTTCCTCCCGCGCTACCAAATATAGTGGTTGTCATATCAAAACCCCCTTCGAGCGCAATCTACCGATTTGACAGCATTTTTAATCTACAGGAGTCAACAATGAAAAAAGAAACATCTCCCGCCAGTATTCCGGATCTCTCAAAAAATGCCCTGACTGTCCTTGAAAAACGCTATCTCCGCCGTGACGTTAAGGGGAAGAGTCTGGAAACTCCGGCAGACATGTTTCGCAGGGTGGCTGAAACTATTGCGGCTCCGGATGCTGTATTCGATAAAAAAGCAGATCTGAAAAGTCTGGCAGATACATTCTATGACATGATGACCAGCTTCGAGTTCCTGCCCAACTCTCCTACCCTGATGAATGCAGGACGCGAACTGGGTCAGCTTTCCGCCTGCTTCGTCCTGCCGGTCGGCGATTCCATGGAAGAAATCTTCGATGCAGTCAAATACACCGCTCTGATCCACAAGTCAGGCGGCGGCACCGGTTTCTCCTTTTCCCGTCTGCGTCCGGCAAATGATGTGGTCAGCTCCACCACCGGCATCTCCAGTGGTCCGCTTTCATTCATGCGCGTGTTCGACATGGCCACGGAAACCATCAAGCAGGGTGGAACGCGCCGCGGCGCAAACATGGGCATCCTGAGAATCGATCATCCCGATGTCATGAATTTCATCATGTGCAAGGCCGATCAGAAGCATCTCAACAACTTCAATATTTCGGTCGGACTGACCGAGAAATTCATGCAGGCAGTGGAAAACGATGAGGAATACGACCTGCTTAATCCCCGTGACGGCAAACAGTGCGGCACCCTCAATGCACGCAAGGTGTTCCAGCGCATCGTCAAGCAGGCCTGGGAGAACGGCGAGCCTGGCATCATCTTCCTTGATCGGCTCAATCGCGACAACCCCACTCCCCACATCGGCGAGATAGAATCAACCAATCCATGTGGCGAACAACCGCTGCTCCCGTACGAATCCTGCAACCTGGGTTCACTCAATCTGGGTAAATTTGTCAAGGATGGCTCCATCGATTGGAAAAAAATGAAGGAAACCGTGGTTAATGCGGTTCACTTCCTGGATAACGTGATCGAGGCCAACAACTATCCGCTGCAGCAGATTCACGACATGACCCACGCCAACAGAAAGATCGGTCTGGGTGTCATGGGTTGGGCAGATATGCTGATCCTGCTCGGCATTCCCTACAGCTCGCCAGAGGCAGTCAAACTTGGCAAAAAGGTGATGAAATTCATCAATGAAGAAGGACATCTCGCCTCTCAGGAACTGGCCAAGAAGCGCGGTTCCTTCCCCAACTATAAAGGCTCCATCTTCGACAAGAAGGGAGCAACTCCGATGCGTAACGCCACGGTAACGACCATCGCGCCGACCGGCACCATTTCCATCATTGCCAATTCCTCCTCCGGCGTTGAGCCTCTCTTTGCCGTGTCCTACATCCGTACGGTCATGGACAAGAACGTGATGGTTGAGGTCAACCCTTACTTTGAACAGGTTGCCAAAGAGCGTGGGTTCTACTCCGAAGAGCTGATGAAGAAAATTGCCGAACACGGCACAGTGGCCGACATCCCCGAGATCCCTCTCGATGTGCGCAACGTTTTTGTTACTGCCCATGACATTACACCCAACGACCACATCCAGATGCAGTCGGCATTCCAGCTCTATACCGACAATGCGGTTTCCAAAACCGTCAACTTCCCCAACACTGCCACCATCGAAGATGTGGAAAACGCCTACATGCTGGCCTACCAGACCGGCTGCAAGGGTGTCACCATCTACCGTGACGGCTCCCGCGATGAGCAGGTGCTTTCCACCTCTAAAAAGGAAGAAGCCCCACTTGAACCCGTTTCAGCTGAAGACGAGCGCAACGCTATCAAGCGCGAGCGTCCCAAGGCGCTGCGGGGATGGACATACCAGATGCAGACCGGCTGCGGACCGTTGTATATCACGGTCAATGAAGACAAGAACGGGCTCTTTGAACTCTTCACCACCATGGGCAAAGCGGGTGGCTGTGCGGCATCCCAGAGCGAGGCCATCGGACGCATGGTCTCCCTGGCATGGCGCAGCGGCGTGCAGGCGCGCCAGGTCATCAAGCAGCTGCTCGGCATCTCCTGCCACTGCCCCTCCGGCTTTGGTGAAAACCGCGTGCTTTCCTGCGCCGACGCAGTAGCCAAGGCCATCCAGTCACACCTGATCGCCGGCGGTTACGACACCAACGCCGAAACCGCGCGCCAGGAGCGCGGCGCCTGCCCAGAGTGCGGCGGCATCGTTGAGCATGAGGGTGGGTGTTCGGTCTGCCACGTCTGCGGCTATTCTGAGTGTGCTTAACAATCCGTTAGTCTGCTAAAGTAAAACATCAAAAAGGCCCTCCCAAGTAACTAATGGGCGGGTCTTTTGTGTTTAAATATAACTACTGAAGGCTGTCTCGCGCAGAGGCGCAGAGGCGCAGAGTAACGCAGAGAAAGACATTAAAACAAAACGTTTAGCCTCAAGAAACTTCCTCGAAAAGGCCGGATTTATGAATTAAAGTCAACAGCATTAGGCTTTTACGGTTTTGTCTTGAAAATCGTAAAGTAATCGTGAGGCTGAAAAAAGTTTTGGCCTTAAAAGATTTGTCGTCCTCTCCGCGTTCTCTGCGACTTGCCTGGAGGCACCTACTTTTGGCCGCGCGAAATAATTTTAAGACTCTAAGCTTTTGCCTCACGAAACTTCCTCGAAAAAGCCGGATTTAAAATCTTCTTCTCGCGCAGAGTCGCTGAGGA
This sequence comes from Pelotalea chapellei, assembly GCF_018531195.1. Lineage (GTDB taxonomy): Bacteria > Desulfobacterota > Desulfuromonadia > Geobacterales > Pseudopelobacteraceae > Pelotalea > Pelotalea chapellei. The sequence continues at coordinate 68,761 of NZ_JAHDYS010000003.1, forward strand.
ACGCAGAGATAAAGACAAGAGGCTTTCATTCGGTATTAAGCCTTACCAAAAAAAAATTGTGTTTCTCTCTGCGTATTCTGCGAGCTTGCCTGAAGGCACCTACTTTTGGCTGCATGAAAAGTTTGTACGGTTTTAGCCTTGAAAATCGTGAGGTAATCGTGAGGCTGAAAAAGATTTTAGCCTTAGAAGATGCCGTCCTCTCAGCGTTCTCTGCGACTTGCCTGGAGGCACCTACTTTTGGCCGCGCGAAATAATTTTAAGACTCGAAGCTTTTGCCTCACGAAACTTCCTCGAAAAAGCCGGATTTAAAATCTTCTTCTCGCGCAGAGTCGCTGAGGAACGCAGAGATAAAGACAAGAGGCTTTCATTCGGTATTAAGCCTTACCAAAAAAAAATTGTGTTTCTCTCTGCGTATTCTGCGAGCTTGCCTGAAGGCACCTACTTTTGGCTGCATGAAAAGTTTGTACGGTTTTAGCCTTGAAAATCGTGAAGTAATCGTGAAGCTGAAAAAAAGATTTAGTCTTAAAATATTTGTCGTCCTCTCAGCGTTCTCTGCGACTTGCCTGGAGGCACCTACTTTTGGCCGCGTGAGATGGTGTTATAGATCTTTGCAGGGCTTTATCATTAGATAATGAAGCTGAAAAAGGTTTCAGCCTTCCGTAACCTCGTCTATACTCCCCGCCATGCCCTTGCCCGCTTTTATCCTGATCATCATCTCCGCAATAATGCATGCCATCTGGAACATGCTGGTCAAAAAAAGCCGCCACAAAACCGTTTTCATCTGGTGGATGTTCATAGCCTCCGGCGGCCTCTTTACAGCAGCCCTTCCCTTTTCCCCGGAATCGTTCAGTGTGCCGGAACGGCATACTCTGCTGATGATCACCATTGGTGCAGCCTGTTTCGTGCTCTACCATCTCTTCAACGGCCGTGCCTACAGGGGGGGCGACCTATCGATCGTTTATCCCCTGAGCCAGACTTCCATGGTCTACGTCCCCATCTGGGGCATACTCCTGCTTGGGGAACGTTTGAGCCTGCCGGGAGTGCTCGGCATCATGCTGGTGATATTCGGAACGTTTACCGTGCAGTTGCAGCGCATCACACTCAATGAACTGGCACGCCCCTTCCGCGACCTGCGCAATCCCTCTGTACGGGCAGCGCTGGCAGCAGGGTTCATCTATTCAATAGGCTCGATAGCTGAAAAAACCGGCGTCAAAAACTACTCCCCATGGTATTTCACCTTTTTGCTTGTGCTCATGATGCTGATGATGATGAGCGCCAACCTGCTGCGCCCGAAATATCGCAGGTACATCATGGAGGAATGGCGCGAACACTGGCGCCTGATCCTGTGCAGCGGACCAATCATGATGGCATCGTTTCTCACCTTCCGCTATGGCCTTAACATGGCGCAGGTCAGCTACGCAGTTCCGGTGCGGCAGGTCAGCATTCTTGTAGGGGTTCTGATCGGGACAATGTTATTGAACGAGTCGTATGGGAGGATCAGGCTGATTGCATCGCTGATAATCTTGGCGGGTGCGGCATTGATACGATTCGGGTAGGTAAGAACAGTCTCGCGCAGAGCCGCAGAGGAACGCAGAGAAAGGCATAAAACAAATTAAGGTTAGCCTCACGAAAAATCCTCGAAAAAGCCGGATTAAAAGAATTAAGGACAATAAGATCGGAAAGCTTGTACGGTTTTGCCTTGAAAATCGTGAGGTAATCGTGAGGCTAAAAAAATTTGCCTTACCCAAAAGAATTTTGATTTCTCTCCGCGTCCTCTGCGACTTGCCTAGAGGCACCTACTTTTGGCCGCGTGAGATGCTTTTAAAACCTGAAACTTTTAGCCTCGCGAAACTTCCTCGAAAAAGCCGGATTAAAAACTTTTTCTCGCGCAGAGCCGCAGAGGAATGCAGAGAAAACATTCTTAACAAAAACTTACCAGACTTACTCCTAAGCTTTTCGTTTCTCTCAGCGTCCTCTGCGACTCCGCGTGAGATAGTTTTAGGTTGTGGATTTAAAATCGTGAAGTAATCGTGAGGCTAAAGAAGGTTAAAGCCTGGGTTAATCTACTTCCTTATTTACCGCGAGGTTTCTGCGGTACCGGTTGTTCCGTGTTTCCCGCTGGCTTCTTAAACTTTTCTGCTTTTTTTGATTTATCCAGAGCAGCTTTAGAGAATGTCACTGTATCCGTCTTTGCCTGCACAACAGATTGCTGAGCAAGGTGGGTAGCAGTTGCCATCGACTGGTGCTGAGTCTGAGGAGTCACATGATCCATCTCACGCATGCTTGTTGCCAGGTTGCTACCTGAAACTCCATTTACCATGACATGTCCCCCTTTTGGTTTACATATCTTATCGTCTGCTGCAGGTATTTCTGTACTGGAAAGAGATCAGGCACCTAATTCTGCCTGCGAAAGATTCACTAAGACCTGAAGCTTTTTGCCTCTCGAAACTTCCTCGAAAAAGCCGGATTAAAAACTTTTTCTCGCGCAGAGCCGCAGAGGAACGCAGAGAAAACATTCTTAACAAAAACTTACCAGTCTTACTCCTAAGCTTTTCGTTTCTCTCAGCGTCCTCTGCGACTCCGCGTGAGATAGATTTAGGTTGTGGATTTAAAATCGTGAAGTAATCGTGAGGCTAAAAAAGGTTAGCCTTAAAATTTGTGGTCCTCTCCGCGTCCTCTGCGACTTGCCTAGAGGCACCTACTTTTGGCCGCGTGAAATGCTTTTTTTCCTCATCTGCTAAAGCCAATATCAGCAATCACCGGCAGATGGTCCGAGCCTATATCCGGCCCGACCTCGCATACCTTCGGAACCAGCCCTTTGCCTGCCAGCACATGATCAATCCTGGCACCGAAGCTGAATCCTTTTACCGAGACCCGCTGAGTAATGCCATAGCCCCTGCCGACTTTATCAAAAGCGTTGGCAAGATCTCCCCACACAGTCCGGTAGATCACGCTTTCCACCGGCGTATTGAAATCACCTGCCACGACTATCGGTCCCGGGAAGGCATCCACAACAACGCGCACCATGGCATAACAGATTTCGTTGCCAACCTCACCGTCGGCGGGCCAAGCACCGTCTTGCATCGAACAATTTTTACAAACGATAACTCAAGCTGCAGCAGCATGACTCTTATCTTGTGTCAATAATCAGGCGCGCCAGATCTGTCACAAAAAATAACATCTTTGTGATTATAGTTACTGAAATTTACCTTTGATGTATCTATTCTGCATTTGATTCGGAAACCCAGATAAAAAGGAAATACATATGTTTCAAATCCTGTTCATACTAATTGCAACCATTTTACCTGGACTAGCCTGGTGCGCCACAGAATTTACCGTAACAGTCAAAAGTTCCGGTGGCGATTTTAAAGGATTATCAGCGGCATACTCTGCTCTTGCCAATGACTTGACCGCGACCAATATTAAAGTTTTTTCAACTTATAATTCTTCAACCACAACAATTGCTGCAGGAGATTATGTTACCGGTCAAGCTTCTGCAGCAACAGGTATATGCGTAAAAGTCAATGCGGCAAAAAATCAAATATTAATAAAGTCCATTAAAGGAACCTTTCTAAATGGTGAAACGGTCCAGAAAACAGGGGATGTAACAAAAAAAATCACTCTTTCAAGCTCCGGTGATTCTCCAATTATTGGGTTTGCTCTTTTTGACCTCAATGATACATCCGCAGTTGGAGGTAATTACACAACATCATCAAACAACTATATCAAAATATATACTACTGGATCAGGGAGACACAATGGAGTATGGGACGACACAAAATATATACTGACCACCAGCTCTACAAATTTATATCTGACAGCTAGTAACATTGTCATTGATGGTCTTCAAATCTATAACACCAACACCACCTTAAATTATAGGTATGGGATTAGATTAGAGCCCAAAGGCACTAATTCAACTATAACAATAAAAAACTGCATAATAAAAGGATCCACTTCAAACATATCAGCCAATAATAAGGGTATTTTTGAAAACAACAGCAACAGCATGATGGTATTAAATATATACAACAACATAATTTACGACTTTGTCGGCACATCAGCGGCGGGAATCGAGACCGCCGGTTCCGGAGGTTTGAAGACAGTCAATATTTTCAACAACACGATCGCCGGGTGTACAACCGGCATAAACAAAATTCAGGGAAACCTTCTAGCCAAGAACAACCTGCTTACCGGCAATCAGAAAGCGGCGGCCGGAATCTTCGCCTCAGGTACTAATTACAACGCAACAAACCTGCCATCAATGGGATATAGTGTCACCGGCGCGGGTAATGCGAACGATAGAGTAGCACAGGCTTTTTTGTTCAGAGCTGCAAAAGATTATCATCTCTCTGCAACTGATATAGGAGCCAAAGACCGTGGCAACAACCTGGAAACAGCTTTCAAAACAGATGCAGAAGGGGAAACAAGAAGCATACCATGGGATATCGGCGCAGATGAATTTGTTCCAAAAACAACCATACCTTCAATACCTTCAATACCTTCAACAACAGAAGTCACACCTCCAGTGGTAACGACTTTTTCCCTACCGTCCATATACAACCGGCTGACAGTGCCGATCACGACTTTTACGGCAACTGACAATATGGAAGTGGTTGCCTATCTGGTATCGGAATCAGCAACACAGCCGGTGCCGGCAGACTCCCACTGGTCCTCCACGCTACCTACCAGCTTCACATTCAGTTCTACAGGCAATAAGGCTCTTTACGCCTGGGCAAAAGATGCAGCCAATAACATTTCCAAAGGGATATCCGCAACTGTTCGCCTGGTATCGGCAGACACTCCCTTTGTTTTTACTGAAAGCTCATTGAGAAAAATCAGGCCACACACTCCTCAGGGAAACGCCACCTCGATTTCGATATCATCCGCAAAAAATGGGTACGCATCCGCACAGGTTGTCTTATCCGCCATTGCCGAGACACTGGCAGACGTCGATGTTTCCGCGTCCATAGACGGCATTGATACGACCGTCTACCGTGTCGATAACATGCACGTGGTGACCCCGTCTCACATGCTCGGTGATACCGGCGAATGGCCTGACATATTATTGCCGAAAGTGGATACCTATTACGGCGAGAAAAGGAATACCTTCCCCTTCACTCTCAGCAACATATCCAGGGCCTATCCACTGATGAAATCGTTGCCGGCCCATTCATACGGCACCTGGAGAGATGGTAAGTGGTACTCCAATGTAACCCCAGCATCCGATTATGTTTATCCCTACACTGGAGCTGAGACAAATGGTGGGGGATCCGCGAATTACAACGTCGGCACCGGCACTGTCGTCACCAGCGGAACATATACCGGAACCGCCAATGCACGATATATCGTGGTAATTGATGGCGCCGGGGCAGTCGGGACAGCTACCTTCAAATGGAGTAGAGACAACGGCAAAACATGGCAAAGAACTGCTGTAACCACATCGGCAGCTCCCGTTCTGTTGGAAAATGGGATCAGCGTCGCCTTTTCGGGTAATGGAATTGTCGGAGATTTTGCAGTCAACGATGAATGGCTTTTTTATGCCGGATCGGCCAGAAACCAGGCGATCTGGCTAGACATGTATGTCCCTTCAAATACAACTATTGGTGCGCACATTGGAACAATAACTGTCTCAGCGTCCGGCAAAAACGATGTGGTTATTCCCGTAACCATCAATGTGTATGACTTTACGCTGCCGGAAGCCTCATCATTAACAAATTTTTTCGGCGGCGCAGCCGAGGGAACCGATGGGCATGGAATCTCCTATACAGAACCTCTGGACAAGGTCTATGTGGCGGCCGGTTTGAACCACCGCATTAATATGGGGGACTTCCTGACCGCAGATAGTGGCGGAGGCAATGGATTTTCATGTGCTACCTATAACGAAACAACCGGAGCCATGACCTTTTATGCCCCTTCCGTCACCTCGTTCGACAATGTCATGGGTGCTTACCTGGATGGCACCGGTTCCACCTATACGCCGAGCGGTATCCCTTTTAAGGGTAAGCTCAAGGTTATAACCGAGCCGTCTTTTTCATTTGGTGCATGCCCTGCAACGGATACGGCCAAAAGGTTGAAAGCTGCCAGGCAACTCATGGTTCAGCACCTCAAGGAGAAGGGCTGGTTCGACCGGCTCTACATCTATCTTGCAGACGAACCTTCCGGTGCCGCCGCCTGGGACAGCATAAAGTCGAAGGGACAGGCATGGCGCAATGCAGCACCGGATGTGCCCCTGTTTGTAACAACAACACTACGTAATGCAGAGGCCAATGCCGCTACCGGATTCATCGACGTGTATGTGCCAGGGTCGATTAGTGAGATTTCTCCGCTGCTGACAGAGTTGAGTTCCTGGTACTTCCCGCGCTCAAATTACAATGCCTTCCTTGCCGCCCCTGCCCCCCCGAAGCATGACGTGTGGTCATACGCGGCCTGCATAGAGGCAGGAGCGTGTGGCGATGTGGGTGGATCATATTATGTAGGCTGGCCCAACTATGCTATGGACAGTTCCGCAATTCAAAACCTCATGCGCACCTGGTTTGACAGGTATTATGATTATCGCGGAGAGCTCTACTATGCGGTTAATTACAGTTATTACCGTTTCAAAAAGAATGGCATAGATCCTTATGCAACCAACTACTGGTTCGGGGTCAATGGTGACGGAACGCTTTTCTACCCAGGCACCCCCGCGAGAATTGGCGGTACTACGCATATCCCCATTGAATCCCTGCGCTTGAAGCTTATCCGGAAAAGTTTTGAAGACTACGAGCTGATGCACAAGCTCGATGCGCTGGGCAAAAGTTCGTTCGTAAATTCAACGTTGGCACCGCTGATAACCGATGCGCAGCGTATTACAAATGATCCGTCTGCAATCGAGACGGCAAGGATAAAGATGTTGGAGGAAATAGTGAGATAGGAATCTCACCTATATCAGATATCGCGTTTTATGATTATTTAGGGGAAGTGAAAATAGAAATGAATTTAGAGGTGTCTCTGACCTGCACAGCATGAGAGACACCACTAAATATTAGTGCGATAACTCAACTCAACCACTGGGGAACTTTGGTGTGTCAACTACAATGGTCATTCATCCACTGTCAACAGCAGAATAGCCCTTTTAATTTCTTCAACATGATGTTTCAGTGAATACTGTGACCAGACATCTTGATGTGCAGCCAATCCATTTTTTTTTCTTAATTCCAAACTTTTCACCAAGTTAATCATGGTCTTTTCAAATTGTTCCGGCGTGTAGGTAAAAAAACCAGTATCACCATCTTTTACAACAAGCTTTTCAGATTCAGTGGGATATATTACTACCGGCAAAGCAGCTCCCATGTAGGCCATTACCTTATTGGCATCCTTGCAGCGCTGCATATTTGAAGTATCTCGCCAGCGAAATGCTATATCAACTTCAGCAAGTTCATCCTCCCAAGTATTACGATCCCATAGACGATACTCAATAAAATTTTCAGTTCCGATTGAATCACTAGAAAAAACAATCCTGCAACCATACTGCTCCTTCAACCTCTTCAGAATTGGCAAAATTGGAGCGTTTTGCGTTTGATTGGCAGTGACTCCCGTCCAATATATGATTGGAGCGTCTTTGGGTCTGTCGTGTTCCTGAAATTTAAACTCATTGCTGTCATTGTAAAGCTGGCGCTGAAGAAAGAAAGGCTTTATTCCGGCTTCTGCGACTATATGATCTAAAACAGGTGACGCGACGAAGCAGAGGTCAAATAATGCCAACTGGCGTCGTATTTTCGTTTCATGCGTAAAATAATAAATCCTTTTCAACACCTTCTTGAAGGGATTCAGCTCATACACACTTGGATAAAGAAACATATCCTGATAATCAAGAATCAGTTTTTTCCCTTGACGCTTCAATTCTCTTAAAATTTCATGAGAAGGATAATACTTTATAAAAATCAGCACATCAAATTGTTGCAACTCTTCAAGGTTGAATGGTTCCCCTTTGAAATGACCTGTAGCAAATCTAGAGTCTTGTGCCATAACTGCAGAAACCTTTTCACCTGACTGATGAAAAGAATTCATGTGAGTGATTGGCCCAAAACCAACCTTGATACTCTCTGAATTAGTTTCCACGAGCAAACAGTTCATCGTAATACCCCAGCAGTTTTTTACCCAAAGCGTCCCAACTGTATTTCTCTTCAGCCAGAGATCTGGCATTAGTGCCAAGTTTTCTGCGGAGTTCTTCGTTTTCTAAAAGTGTAGTCACTGCATGGGCAAATGATTCTGGATCATCGGCAATTAATAAATGTTCACCGTCGACACATTCAATACCTTCACAGCCAAGAGTCGTGGAAACAACCGCCTTTCCCATGGAAAATCCCTCCAGCACCTTCAAACGCGTACCACCACCTACTTTCAACGGAACTATACAGACGGCAGCCTTTTCGACAAATGGGCGTACGTCTGGAACAGTCCCAGTAACAATCACACCGGTTTCCTGGGTGGCAACGCGATCCATCAGCTTGGGCAAGGGATCTTTACCCACTATTGTTACAGTAACACTAGGATGACTTTTGCGAATAAGCGGGAGGATTTCATCCAGAAAATAATCTACCCCTCCTATATTTGGCTTCCAATCCATAGAACCAACAAAAACAAGCGACTCACCTTCTTCGTGTTCGCCTGGTTGAAAAAAATCGATATCAACACCATTTTCAAGAGTCTGGATATTATCATCTGCACCAAGTGAGAGAAAGGTCTGCCGATCTTCTTCGGACACAGCAAGGACTAAATTGCTTTTTCGGACGACATCCATTTCGAACTTTTCAAACCGCTTATAATTCCAGTTCAACAGACTTTTTTTTGAAAGGCTGGTTTCAGCTGTAGCATAACGGCCAGCAATTTGAGATTCCACATTGTGGGCATCGAGCACGAAGCAAGACTTCCCTGGAGGAACCATGGGGGACATGTGCAGATGCTCGCAATGAATAACATCGATTTTTTTCAAGGCCAGTGAAGTCAGTGCAGAAATCATCGCCTTGTTGTGATATTTGGCGACAGTGAGAGGTAATCCGCTGAGCATTGCCCTGCAGATGGCTGTAAAATTAAGTTTCTTATCAATATCTGGATTAAACACCGGGACCAATGTGATACCCAGATTCCGAAAATGTGAAAAGTGTGCCTGTTCCTCCGAATCTCCATAATAGGTGACTAGAGTGACTTGATGTACTTGATTGAGCGTACGTAACAAGTGATAAGCACGGATTTTTGCGCCGGTGTTCAGGGGCCAACAAAGCCGTGCGGCGACAATGAGGATATTCATTTTTATCAATCTAGTCCTTTTTAATAAATAAAAAGCTACTTGCAGTACTACTTCAGTATGATCTGATCTATTTGATCGAGCACGTCACCACTAGCTGAAATATCAAATTTTCTAGCAAAATGGTATTCACCTGTCATTAATCGGAAGGTCTTTGACTGTTAACTGTCCAACCAATCAGTGCAATTGCTTTTCGTTGCTATAGAAGGTAATAAAATAACAAACTTTTCAGTACAGTCGCCTGATGTTTAAAATGTTTAAACTAATTACATATCACCTTTGAATCACTTCTTTCCCATCATGATTATTTTTGCCAGTTCTTTTCTTGCCTGTTCCCACGCTTCCGGATTTATTGGCCAACTTATATCGGCATGAACATATGATGGGTCTTTGGGGTCAGTAACACCAACCTCCCACATAGTTTTTGGTATCATTCTTTGTACAATGGCCTTGACAGCGCTAGGGTCAACTTTCTCAGCCATCGTCAGATAATCAACATCTTGGAGGCCTCTGCGCCACTGTTTCAATCGCAGACTGACAATAGGACCTGACAACCCATAACTATCGCTGACAAAATGAGAATCGGTGCCTGGATAAAAAAGAACTCCATCTCCATTGTTATACCCAGATCCGGTCTCACCGTATTTCGGGTGGAGCTTTTCATCTTTGCGCCCAAACGTCTGCGCCTGAGCAAATACATTTGTCTCAAATGATGAGGTTGATGAATTCTTATACTGCGTTGATTCCCAGTAAAACCATCTTTGAGCTTTATGTTTAAATTGGGACCACGCATTGACCCGTAGAGCGACACCTTCATCTTCAATAGCAAATGAACCATTCATGGGACGCGTGCCATTGTATCCCCAGTAGGTTTTCCCAGCTTTTCCAAAGGTGTCAATAAAAGGCCGCCACTTGGCCTCGTCACCCCAACCCACAAATCCGATATCAGTAGAAGGCATGCTGGCAGCGATTTTCATGACATTCGAAGTAACCAACGTTTTCAAATTTTTCCCTGGTCCAGGGTTATTTTTAATCCACGATGCCCATCCCTCAACCTTGTGAAAATCCTTTGCCTGAGGTTCGTCCAGCAGGTACAGAAAATGCTCAGTATTGGGGAAATGCACTTCAAACCACTCCGCCCATTTATCCGTATTAGTCCTCATGTCGGCTTCACTGTCTGGTGACCAGCGCTTGCTGCGCCATGCCCCGTAAGTACCAATGGAGTATATATCACTTGGTTCACCGACACCTGGGCCGTCATACCCGAATTTTTTGGTGAACAGGTCTCCAGAAAAAACCGGAATCCATCGTTGCATCTTCCAGTGTTTTTTGTTTAAAGGATCAAGACCATCATTCACAAGTGATACCTTGTGACGATGCGCTGCAAGGTGATGCATGTTCCAGACTTTTTGCATTACTGCTCGCTTTTCAGGTGTTGCACCACCGGAATCATCCCAGCGCACTCCGGTATACCGGTAATTTATATTCGGTTCGCTGATATACATCATGGTTTTGGCCGATGGTTTATCCGGAAGAGCAAATGGCAGGACCTCAAGTTCGACAGGTACACCAATGGTATTTTTATCGGACTCGGATATCTGAATGGTACCCTTGTAGATTCCCGGGGTTGCCCTTTTGGGTATATAGATATCAATCCAAATGCTCTGGTTGTTTCCTTTCTTGATGGAAAAGCTGTTCACCGCCTCTATCGGCACGGCAATATCGGGGTAAAACTTGTTGGCATCCGGTCTATCGGCAAAAGCACCTTTGGATGTGCCTTTTGGCAAGTTGTAGGGCAACTGGAATCGCTTGGGAACATGTCGTTCATCATAGGTAGGATCATAACTCAGACGAGAAAGCCCCTTGATTTGCAGGTAGCGAACATAAAACAACTCGATATTTCTGCCCACATAATTAAACACTTCATCTTTAGCAACTTTTCTGGAGGTGATTCTGGAATTGTCAGAGCCTCTCAGCACATCAAACGACACATTGATTTCCCTGGCATCCGTCAAGGCCGATTCCAGTACAAGGTTTAAAGACACAACCTCATTCTGTGCTCCGAACTGTTTGGCAGATTTACCATTCCAGTTCAGGTTCTCAACTTTTATGCCGCGAGAAACCCGCAACTCATCCCGAGTCACCTTATCTCCTCCGTCATTTGCCCAAACAGCAGTGAGATGTGAGCCCGGAAGAGGCTGAATGTTAGCTGGAAGAACAACCTCCTGATGAGCAGCTCGATGTTGATTCAGGCTGGAAAAACCAACATATAAAACAAGGCAGAGCAACAGACCGCTGCCCCAAACCATGATCTTATGTTCACTGGAATACCGACCAATTAGCATTTTACCCCAAGACAAGAATTAATGAGGGTTATGAATTGCTGCCCTACTATAGCAGGTTGATACCTGTCTCTAGCTAACAAGCACTGTTGCTGTAACTGTTGATAGTGAGGTTTATCCCTAAGCAGACGAATAACTGCTTGAGCGAAAGAGGCACTGGTTAGGTTTTTGATAAGAATACCGTTTTTACCTTGGTCAAGAATTTCCGGCATACCGCATAAATCCGAAGCCACCACCGGCAGACCGCAGGCAATGGCTTCTTTAAGAACATTCGGGAAAGCATCATAACGGGCCGGATGAACAAGCAGCTCTGAAGTCAGGTAATAACGTTGAAGTTCCTGAGCGGACAATGAACCTACATAATGAATCGCCGGATCACTGAGCACTACTCCCGGCGGAAGTTTCCCCCCGGCAATTATTAGTTCAATATTGGGGACGTTCTCTTTAATCAGTGGGAATGCTTCAAGGAGTAGATCTCCACCTTTGAGTTTGAAATCAGTACTAACAAACAGCAGTTGCCTTTTCCTGGGTAACAAAGCTTCTTCGGAATTGGGAAATGGTAGTTTGCAGGCCGTAGGTATGACGCTAACGTTGGCAGGTCTGACACCATAGTCGTTTACCATCGATCCTTTGGTCACGTTGCTATAGGTTACTACCTGGGTAACAGCATTGTAAAAATCTCGTTCAAGACGATACCAATCATTCTTGATGGTTTCAAAATTATCAGGAAGCCAGTCAGTGCAATGTGCTTCAACCATTGCCATGGTCTGGTCATGATAGGAAAGATAGGGAACACCCTTTACATCTAAAGGTCCGAACATTGCCCCTATCTGCAATATAACATCTGGATTACGCGGTAGATCATCAAGTGCTTTTTGAAAAAGCCTTGTACGTTTTATGAATGCTCTCGGCGTTCTGCCATACTTTTCCTGGGCGGTATAAAACCTAGTGCCCCAGCGATATCTGGTGTAGGAGACGGTACTTGCCAAAAGGAGTACATCATGCAGCGACCAGCGAGGCAACCTTACAATCTGCACATCGAACTGGGATGACAGTTGATTGTACAGCCAGTGTTTGCTTGGGCCCTGGGTTTGTTGATTGGAGGCCCACATATCGAGTACGGCAATTGATGCTTTTTTTAGTGACATTGTTTTTCTGCCATTCCTGAATCTGAAAATACACTTTCAACCATCTCCGCAAACTTTGCCTGATAATGCGCCTCGGAAAAGCAGGTCTCTACTCGCTTCCGACCTGCCTCACCCATGGATCGTCTCATTTCGTAATCGGAAAGAAGCAACCGCATCTTTCGCTCAAGATCGGGTATATTTTCGCTCTCGAAAAGAAGTCCGGTGACGCCGTCATCCACAACTTCAGGAATACCACCCACCCTGGCTGCCACAGCTGCTTTACCCGATGCCATTGCTTCAAGCAAAACCCGTCCCATCGCTTCACTACGCGATGGAAGCACAAAAAATTTACATTCTTTGAAATAGCGATGGATTTCATCGTAAAAAACTGGCTTCAAAAATTCTATCCGATCGCATAAAGAGGCTTGTTGACGGTATTTTTCTAAATCGATCCGGTTGTGTCCCATGATCAGCAAGCGACAACCAGGGAAGTCTTGGCTTAAGTTCAGAAAGGCGGTAATCAAAAGATCGACACCCTTGATGTGAAATGGGTGCCCAGCGAAAAAAATATAATCCTTATCTTCCGAGGAGGGTAAAAATAGGGAGATCGGAACATAATCATGGAAACAAAAAACAGGTACATAATGAATTAACGGCTGCACTTCATCCACAAGCGTAGTATTAATACACTTGATACCATCAGCATTTCGCAGCACCCACTTGATGGTCAGCTGGTAAAGAAATTTACGCAATCTGTCGACGATCCCACTCTGTTTCAGGAAACCTGCCTCTAAAAGATGTCCGTTTATTTCAACTAGTAGTTTAGCTTTAGTTATTTTTTTGATCAGTACGCCTATGATTCCTAATGTAAGAGGATCGTGGCTAATGATGAGATCAAACTGTCTATCACGGTAAAGAGCAATCCCGCTACGCACAACTTCAACTATATTTTTAAGCTTCTGCAACACACTATATTTCATGGGCAGAGCTAACGCATGAAGAACGAATCCACCCAAAGTGAGACCATCAAATTCACTAGATGTTCGGCAGAGGATATACCCTGAATATTTATCCGATATAAACTGGTACTTGCCACTGAAATTGGGAAGATCAGGACGGTAGCATGGGGGTACCAACATCAGTAGTTTTCTTCTTTGGGGTGACATTCAAACAGCCTGCCTTGTCTTACCAAACTGAGTAATGAAAATATCTCTCAAATCATTTACGATACGTCTATTCATAAGCAATACTGCAATAGAATATGAGAGTAAGCACACAAATATTTTGAAGAGCAATGAATACAAAGATACAGTTTGGAACAGAGAGGCGGTTAGCAAAACAGGGATTGTCATCACAATAGCGGAGATAAGTGGAACACTAAAAAGAGCAAAAAATTTCTTCCAAGAAATACCTATATAGAGAAGAAAGCCTCTCAGGTAGCCCATCACAATCAAGGGATAAGCTATACCCCATGCAGCCAGTACACCTGTGAGGCCGGCATGTTTTCCTCCCGTGAAAAGAGCAACAGACATGACAACAGCAACAAGTGAAGTAAAAACCAGTTGAGCCCGTGATTTTCCGCGTGAGCGGTACATCATGCTGATACGGTTCTCCAGGTACTTAAAAACAGCAATAAGAGCAAACAGCTGAAGCGGCAGGATCATCAACTCCCATTTGGAACCGAGCACAACATGAACCAGATCCTGTGCTGTAAGGATAATCATTAAGAAAATTGGCGTAAGTATGAATAACTCCTTTTCCATAATGCTCATAAAATAGCTTTTCGTCTTCTGAGGATCATCCTGAATTCTGCTGAATACAGGGAAAAAAACCTGGTTAAAGATGGATAGCAGTTTCTCGAACGGTTTATCTGCGAGAGTCTGCGCAAATGAATAAGATCCCAACGTCATTTTCCCAAGCATCTTACCGACTATGAACTGATCAATATTGCGATTAGTGCAATACAGAATATTAGTTCCAGTAATTCCTGCACCAAAAACCAACATTTCTTTGAGCCTGTCAAAATTCACAACTTTCCCGGGTAATCTTCTTTCATATGCAAACGACCATATAAAAACGATGACATTCTGCAGCAGATACTGTGCGGCAAGGGTCCAGACTCCGAATCCTGCCATTGCCAAACCCAATGCCCCTAATGAAGTTATAATTCTTGAGCCGCCATCCATCTTGGCCAATTCAGTGAATTTCATCTCTCGAATCATAAGATTGCGTTGAACCGATTTTGCAGCGTTAACAAGAAAGTTCGGACTCAAAAACTGGATGATCCCGATTAGACGATCCTCCTTAAAATAAGCTGCAACGGCAGGGGCCAACAGAATGGTCAGCAAGGTCATTGCTGCACCAAGAAGAATTGAGATAGTGTAAAGTCCGCGTATATCCTGTGGATCAAGATCTTTTTTTTGGATGATAGCTGTACCAATACCAAACTCATTTACATATTCAGCGAAACCGATATAAATTCCGGCCAGCGCGATCAAACCGTAATCGGACGGGTTCAGAATCCTGGCTACCACAATGGTTGAGAGCCAGGTTGCCGCCTGGCTCAGCAGACTGGCACCGCCCAGCCAGAATATACCCTTTATAATGCGGTCTTTCATGCGGAGAGCCGCAAAAGACAACGCAAGGGAGATTTCATTGAAGCGGAAAGAATCTTGTTATAGGCATTTACCATCGACTCCTGCGAATGATGCTGTAGTACCCTATTACGGGCCGACTGACCCAAAGTTTTTCTTGTAACGGGATTTTCAAGCGAACCAAAAGCGCCTGCAATGGCTTCCGGAGACTGCTCTTGGACCAGTATCCCTGTATCGTCATTTACCACAGCAGCAAGGGAACCGACATCGGTGGACACAACCGGCAACTCTGCGGACATTGCCTCAAGCACTGCCAAGGGAAGTCCTTCATTGACAGAGGTCAGAGCAAAGATGTCAAACATACAGAGATACTCATCAACATTGCCTTGTGCACCGGCAAAAACAACCTGATCTGAAATACCTGCATTTTGCGCGAAGTGTTTAAGCTCACCTGACAAACTGCCATCCCCCACGATAACAAGGCGGGCTTTCCCATTGCTCCTAAAGTACTGTGCAAATGCCGTCAGCAGCAGGTTGAGCTGTTTTACCGGCTCAAGGCGACAGCAGGTGCCGATTACCAAACAATCCTGGTCATATCCATGTTGACTTCGCATCGACAGCCGTATTTCATTTCGTTTCTGGAAGCATTCTGTGTCTACTCCGTTTGGAATCGCTATGCATGGAACATCGCTGCCAAGACCCTGCCTGAATTCTGCGACCAGTTCTTCCGACACAACCACAAAGCTGGAGACGAAAAGCAAAAGTCGCCGCAAAATCGGCAGATAACGTAAACCATCACTATAAAAATGATAATCATGTTCCACATGAATCAACGGTGTTCCAGTTAAAAGGGCAGCAGGAACGGCATGAAAAAGCTGACGAAAATGATGAGTGATCAGAGCAGAAACTTTATGCTGTCTCAGGCTCGGAATAATTTTGAGCATGGTTGAAAAACTTGCACCAGCGGAGCAATCAAAAGAAGCAGCACCTATGTGCGATTCAACAAGCCTCTGGCGAAGATGCCCCTCACTCGACATAGTCCAGAAGGAACATTTCCATTTTTTTTTGGAAAGGCCCTTAGCCAAGCTTTCAGCCAGTACTTCGGATCCGCCGATTTTGAAGGAATGTACGAATTGAACTACATGCCTCATGGCTGGACTATCCCTCCCGGCTCAAAAGAAGCTGATAATGGCTCAGATGTTCGCTGACCCAGCGTTCTTCTGTGAATTCAGTCAGTATCCTTTCCCTGGCAGCAATACCCATCTTTATTCGCGCATCCTCAGCTCCAATAAGCATATGTAGGGCAGCCACACATGCCTGGACATCACCTTTGGGGAACAATATCCCTGTAGTATTATTAACCACGACATCGGGCACCCCGCCGACACTGGATGCGATCACCGGCAGACCATGAGACATTGCCTCCAGGGCGGCCATTGGGGTACCCTCCCAATCGGACGTCAGCACAAACAAATCGAGCATGCTGTAAAACTCATCCATGCCGGTCAAAAACCCAACAAACCGGAATGAATCATTCAAACCAAGCCGTGCGGCACGAGCAAGCAGTTCATCTTTCAGTTCTCCGTCACCCGCAAGCAAAAAAATAGCATTGTTGCTGTTTGACTCAGATGCATACCTGCTGATTGAATCCAAAAAAAGGGGTATATTTTTCTGAGCGGTCAACCGGCTGGCATTGCCAATCCAACAGGTCTTGTGTTTGGGAATATTATTACGATGACTGAAAGCAGCCCGTAAGTCATTCCGATTGGCAAGTTGCTTTTTGATAAAGGGCAAATTGTTCCGAATGATGCTTACTTTCCTGTTCAGGAAAGGAACTTTGTTGATAGTTGACACTATTTCCCGGGAACAACCTATAATTCCGTCAGATCCAATCATACCGACCATACTAAGAAGATGATGCACCAGATATTTACAATCAAATGGTATTTTCAACCCATGAAGGGTACAGGTTACCAGGAGCCCTGGGCAATGAAGATATTTCAGAATCAGCGCATATGACAGCGATTTGTGGCAATGTGCGTGAATGATATTGATATCATCCTCTTGAATATAGGCGGCCAGTTCTTTACACGTGGAATTTGAAAAAAAAGCATCGGTCTGCAGTATCCTTGTCGGCATGGCATAGCTGGAAAGATGCTGCATGAGATCTTTCTGTTTGTCCTGATCTGTCCGGCTTTCAAGCACGAGATACAGTTTTGCGGCAATTGAAGAATTTAGTGCTCTGACCAGTGAAAAAGCAACTTTTTCCCTTCCTCCAAATGCGCCGGAAAATGTGAGGTGTGCTACCCGCATCATGCTGAACCAGTCGCAACAACTTGAGCGTTATTTATTCTTGATTTGGCAAGACTTAGTCCGAGGAAAAAGTAAAAAAGATAAGCAAAGGCCCAAGAAAGGAACATTCCGCCCACAACATAGGCGTACATGGCGACTTCGATGCCAAAGGAGTATTTATCGGGGTTCTTTCGGGCGAGAACTATCATCTTCCATATAACCCAGAGATGTGCCAGTAGGCCGATCACTCCCAACTCCACACCGATCTGGATGAACGAATTATGGGCTGCACTCCATTTCCCGCCTTCGTGGGTCTGTCCTTCGGCGGTAATAAAGGCCCCCACACCTGAACCGAACAATGGATGCTGTACGATCATCTTGCTGGTCCGTTGCCATATCTGAACACGCCCTTCCTGTGCCGTCTGATTATAATCG
This sequence comes from Pelotalea chapellei, assembly GCF_018531195.1. GTDB lineage: Bacteria > Desulfobacterota > Desulfuromonadia > Geobacterales > Pseudopelobacteraceae > Pelotalea > Pelotalea chapellei. Next base: position 86,837 of record NZ_JAHDYS010000003.1, read on the forward strand.
GTATCCAGATCTGACACAGTCATGAGGCGTTCGAGCTGATCTCCGGCTGCATAATAGAAGATGCCGCCAACAGTTACAGCGACAATTGCTCCTTGAAAAAAACGTCGCCATCCTTTTTTGATCAAAACAGCCAGCACAACTGCGACCAGCGCCAAAAGTCCACCTCGCGACCCGGTTTTGGGTATCACATACAGGGAAAGCAGCATAGTGGCCAGCAAGAAATGCTTCAGGATTCCGGACTCCTCCTCCCACAGGTAGAACATTACCGGTAGGCACATGACCAAGAGCAGTGCGAAATCGTTGGCGTCATAGGTGCCACTTGCAGATATCCGGCCAGCTTCAACAATACGCGGATTAACGACTGCAGCAACTGACAAGGCCAGCGCACTCAAGGACAACCCCAGGCAGATCTTGCGAAGATGTGCTTCTTTGTAAAGGACCATTACCATCAGATATACAAACAAGAGCAGCTTTGAGTAAAAAGAGAAAAAAAAATCAAATGATTTTCCCTGCCAAACACTTCCAGGTATGGACAGAACCGACAGCACGGCAATAATCGCAATATATTTGGCTTGAGGATAAATAAATAAAGGTTGTTTAGGTTGTTCTTCCTTGTTTGCGAAAATATAAAGTACCAGTACTAGAATTACAGCGACTTTACCAATTGACAGCATAGCAAGACCAGGAATCAGCTCCTGAATCCTCCCGACGTAAATCAACACGAGGACAACTATCAAATTAACCAGAGAATTTAGAGACACAGTTTCAAACCTTCACTTTTGTTGAATCCCAGGTTGATTCACATCCACCAGTTAACCATCGCCACAGCCCCATCACCGCCGCAACATTCATCATCATAAAGAAATAGATCAGGTTCACCAACCGCAGCCTGCGGCTTACCGGCAAGAGATAGCCACAAAGGCAGAGCAGATAGAACAGAGCTTGGGCGGCATTTGCACACAAATAGATCCCCTCCCCTACGGCCAACCCAGAAAATAGCAGTATCACCAAGGCAAACGGCACCAAGAGACGAAAAAGCTTATGGGAAACGAAGCGTAACCAGTAGGGATTCACCCACGGCAGCAGCAGGCCCGGTACGAATCCGATCATCTGCCAGTTTCCGGCCAAGGTACGCACCTTGCGCCTCCATTCCTGGGAAACATCTTTGGAGACCACATCATAAGCCACCGCACGGTGATCAAAAACGGTGCGAAAACCCTGTAGGACGATGTTCATCGGTGTCAGCACGTCATCCAGCAGGGTCCAGGGCGACAAAGGGCTGTACAGTTCCCGTCGAATAGCGTAAATGGCGCCTGTCGCACCGATCACCGATCCGGTGGCGCTTTCCGTTTTTCGGATCCATTTTTCGTATTTCCAGTAGGCTCCCATCTCAACCTGAATAGAGCTGGCATCATCCTGTAAGAAAACCAACTCTCCACTCACACAGCCAACTAAAGGATCTGCAAAATTTGATGTCAGCTGACGAATGACATCAGGATCAAATGTCTGGCGACAGTCTGTAAAAACAATAATCTCACCTGTGGCAATGGCCACCCCTGAATTCAATGCAATTGCCTTCCCATACCTAAGTGATAGATCTAATACTTTAACCTGGTGAGAATGCAAAGTCCGCACGGCTTCCACCGTCCCATCTGTCGAACCATCAGATGCAACAATGATTTCCAGCTTGTCGGCTGGATAATCCTGCTCCAGGACATTCCTTATGCGTTTAGCAATGTTCTGTTCCTCATTGCATGCAGCAATAATGACTGACACTGTAAGATCTTTAGCTTCTTTCAAATTGGGACGGGATCTGATTGCTTTCAGAAAGAACAGCCAGAACGGATATCCGATGTAGGTGTAGAGAATGATTGCAAGGCTTAGCCAGAAAATGAATTTCATTTTGTTTTTTGGTCCCTTATTAAACCGTCTGCTAAAACGTCTTCTTCAAATCAATAACAGCCCGATTAACCTGACGGTCGCCCTCAGCTCCCCCCAGGTAGGTCACGTAGGTGTAATTCAGGCCGAGGGAGATATCGTAATTGAAGAGATAACTCAGGCCGGCGGTGCCGGTGACGCGATAATCAGGTTCCGTTGCCAGCTCTCCACCATAATGATCGCAGACTCCCCCAACAACCAGGTTGAGGCCCTGAAGGAGTTCATACTGACCGGTACCCCCGAAGGTCAGCACACGATCACCTGTGCTGCGCACGGTTTGGGTCTGGGTATTTTCAAATTCGGTATAGCTGGCGGAGACTCCAAGCGCGCCACGCTTGAAAGCCTTATCCAACTTTGCGCTGTAAACTGTGGATTTGGTGGAAAGGCCCTGGGGATCTTCCGTCAGTTGCACTCCGGTACTGAGTGTGGCAATTGCAATGCCGAGATCATGGGTCAGGCCGGCATTCCAGGTCAGATAACTTACGTTGCGGCCGGTGTCGAAACTCTGCCAGGTGTTTCCGGCCTGGGCGAAAAGGGACGATTTCTCGGCATAGGCGTAACGAAAACCTGCAACGGCCTCGTGCTTGCGATAGACGGTATCATCTGCCTTGACAGAGTCAAAAACGTAATTGGCTGTTAGAATCAGTTTCTCGGAGAGTTCATGACTTAGATCGAAAAATCCGGCGTGATCACGCTTTTCGATTCCTTCCCCCCAGTAGCGCACATCTATGTAGCGATAACCGGTCTTGACCGTGGTCTTCTGGCCTGGTCGAAACAGCAGATAAGGTGAAACCGTGGCGATGTTCTGATCGGTCTGATTAAGAAACAGGCTGTTCTGGTACGTGGCATCCCGGGTAATGTCGGTGGATACCCGGCGATAGGTATCACTCACATCAACATGCAGCAGGTTCTCTACCAATTTGATCGTGCCATGCAGACCGGCATCGTGAGTCAACTCCTCTGAATGGCTGTTCCGCTCATAACGCCGGTAATCGAAACTGTAGGCCATGTCCCAGTTCCAGAACGGAGCCTGGTATTTTGAGGTGAGACCTGGCCGAATATGGGTGATGTACTCACTACGCTTGTTGGTGACCGATTCAAAGATATTGTCGTTAAACTCTGCGCCCAGCGAGAGGAAGGGCTTGAATTCCAGCTCTGCGGCACTGACCGGAATTGCGGCACACCAGAGAAAGGCGGCGGCGCCAAGCAGGCTGATTGTCTTTTGCATGTGTGCCTCCTTTATCGGCGGTGAAACGGACTTAAATACTTTCTCGCATCTCCGCTTGAACGCTTCCCTGGGACGTAGCGACTCCATCCCGCATCAATGCCACATCCTTCTCAATGGTTTCGATACGGCGGGAGATGTTCAGCAGGAGCGAACGGGTCTCCTGGGAAAGAGTCAGCACCTCGTGGGCTGGAGAATGAAATCCACCTACCGGATGTTCCTTGGCCTCCTCGGCTGTGGACCAGTAATGGTTCTCGAAATCCAGATCCCCGATGACCTCACGCACCATCTCTTCAGGGATTTCCCGCATCTCCTCGGCAAATGCAGAAAGCATGAGGAAATCGCAGAGGATATTGATCAGTCGGGGAATGCCTCGGCTGTACTGGTAGATGATATCCAGGGTTTCCGGCGGAAACTTGACCGCAGCACCGTTGCCGGCAACTTCCAGGCGATGGCTGATGTACTGTTCCGTCTCCAGGCGATTAAGGGGTGAGATCGTACAATTGATGCTGATCCGCTGGCGCAGCTGCAGCAGCCCCGGTGCTGCCAGGATAGTGCGCAGTTCCGGCTGTCCCACCAGGATAATCTGCAACAGCTTGCTGTCCGCCATCTCCAGGTTGGAGAGCATGCGGATCTCTTCCAACTGTTCAGGGGCAAGGTTCTGGGCTTCGTCAATGATCAGGATCGGCTGGTTGCCGGCGGCATATTGTTCCACCAGAAAGGTGTTCAGTTCGCGAATCAGGGTGACCTTGTCCTTGCCTTCCACGACCAGCCCGAAATCCTCGTTAATCATGGTCAGCAGCTGTTCGGTAGTAGCACGGGTATTGAAAACCTTGGCAAGTACGACATGGTCATAATGCTTGCCGAGCAAGTCGCGGATCAGGGTGGTCTTGCCGGAACCGACATCCCCGGTTAAAAGAATGAACCCTGCCCGCTCGCGAATGCCATAATCCAGGAAGGTAAGCGCCTTTTTGTGGGATTTGCTGAAGAAAATAAAGCGGGGATCAGGAAGAAGTTCGAAGGGTTTTACCCGCAGATTAAAATATGATTCGTACATGCTGCTGACTCCCATAATATAAAAACCACTGCTTACGCAAATAAGCTCCAAAACCGACGCACACAAAGGCACAAAGACACAGAGGTTCAATCACAGCAATGATTACGTACTTTTTTAAAATTCAGCATCTCCGTGCCTTTGTGCCTTTGTGTGAAAATGCTGTTTTTATCAGGGCGGCTGTCGCGGTTATGCTCCTGTACCCGCATAGCTGTGATAGTTGTAGGCGGAGTGATAGCGCTCCAGGTTGTGGGCAATATTGGCGTCATTGTAGACCACTCCCAGGATGTTGGTTCCCTTCAGGGTCTCAATCGCATCCCGTACATTAGTCTGGGTGGCCAGCTCTTCCTTGATGACAAATATGATCCCATCCACCAGATGAGCCAGGGAGCGTGTTTCGGCAAAAGGAAGCAGAGGTGGTGCATCAAAGATTATGTAGCGATCGTTGTAGCGGTGTTTGATCTCTTCCAGCATGCTCTTCATGCGGTGGGACGAGAACAGCTCACCCGGATTGCTTATTTCACGACCCGCAGTAACCACGGAAAGCCGCCCGATGCCGGTAGGGATAATGGCATCTCCAAGGTCTGCTTCACCCAACAGACATTCCGAAAGCCCGACCTTTCGCTCAATGTTCAGGTAGCGGTGTACGGATGGCCTGCGCAGGTCGGCATCTACCAGCAGCACAGTGTGATCGAACTCCTGGGCAAGGCTTATCCCAAGGTTCAAGGCAGTTATGCTCTTGCCTTCACCCGGAATGGCGCTGGTAATCATTATGGTATTTTTGAATGGTTCGCCATAGGTCATTTTGACCAGCACAGCCTTCAGCTTGCGGTACTCTTCTGCAGTAGGCGAATATGGATCATTCAGGGTCACCAGCAGCGGGTTATCGGAAAAAACCGTCTGCTTCACCTGCGGCATGGCAATGGGCGCGTGATGTATGGTGTGAGATGTGTCGAATTGGGCTGGGCGGATAGTATCCGGGGTCGTAACCTCACCCTTGCGTACCTGTGCTGCCCGTTCCATTGCTTTTTCAATTCTGCTCATAGTTCCTCTCTTCTGACTTCTACTTACTAGTGCGCTGTAACATCTAACCCCTCCCTAACCCTCCCACTCCAGGGGAGGGAACACGCTCCTCCCCCAAGCGGGGGGAGGTTGGGAGGGAGAAGCTCTGGTGCGAAAACAAGAGTTACATGGCACTAGAACAAACGCTCAAAAATTGAACCGGCTACTTCAAAACCATCCCCAGCAGCTTATCCACATAAGTCAGCCCCATCAGCTCCATGAGCGGAAAACAGAGCAGAAACAGCATGTACATCCCGGCCGCTGAAAAGAGGCGCACGGTGCGGCGGCGCTGCAGATCCACCTGCTGCTGGTCGTGGATGCGAGGGACAACTGCCAGAAGCGGCAGGTTGAGTCCTTTGACAAAATCAACATCCTTTACCGTGCCGTTCATCTGTTCCAGCAGCATCAGGGCGCCGAAACCGGCGCCAATGCCGCCGATGATGCCCATCAACATGATATTAAGGCGGTTGGGGCTGGCTGGTTTAACCGGCTGCACAGCAGGATCAACGATGCGAAAAGTGGTGGATTTATCCTGAACTTCCATCTGCTTGGAAACTTCGGACTGCCCGTGTCTGGCAAAGAGCTGGTCGTAGATATTTTTCTGATTGGCCTTCTCCAGCTCCAGCTTTTCGAGACCAGCCTTGGCTGATGGAAGATTTTTCAATAACGATTCGTTAGTGGCTATGTAACGCCGCAGACTTTGCTCACTGACCTTGATGGCTGCGATTTCCGATTCGATTTTACCCATTTCCTGCGGATCAGTACCAAGGTTGTCGCCGTTTCTGCTCTTCATCTGTTCTTTGGCAGTTTCAATATCATTTTTAATCTTTATGACCTCTGGGTAGCTGTCAGTATATTCAACGCGCAGCTCATCCAGACGTTTCTGCAGTCCAGAAACCTTGGCCAGCAGAGGATCACTGGTCTTGCGGACATTGCGGCGCCGCGCCTCCAATTGGTTGCGCTGCAGTTCCAGGTCGTACAATTTTTGGCGGGATGTGTTGATATCCTCGAACAGAGATGCCTCGTTAACAGCAATCACCCCACCCTTGTCGCGCCTGTAATCATTGACCTGCTGTTCCGCCTTTTCCAGTTTGGTCTTGAAATTATCGATCTGCTCTGAAAGAAATTTTGTGGCGTCATAGGATTCGCCCCGTTTGGAGGAGGTATTTTCCTCAATGTAGAGCCGCACCAGAGTGTTGACATAATCTCTGGCAATTTTAGGATTTTTATCAACATAGGAGATAGTGAAGAGATTCTTGTCCTTGACCTTGACTGTTGTGTTCTGTTGCAGCTTCTGGATAATTTCTTCCGTTGAGGTGCCCTTGGTGAGGTTCATGTCCAGATTTTCAGCGACTCTGGTGAGCAAGGTGCGGCTGGTAATGGCATAGGTAAGTACCTTGATCGTATCTTCCATGGAGGGGGTTACGGTAATCCCCTTGACCAATTCGCTGATCACATTCTTTTCAATGAAGACCGTGCTGCTTGCCTCATATTTCTTGGGAAGCAGATAACTGACAATAATCACACTGGTCATGACCAGTAAAGAAATGGCAACAAAGATTTCCTTGCGCCTGACGATCAGCTGCAAATATTTTTTGTACTCGAATTGTGCTGCTGGCTGTTGCATTAATTTCCCCTTGAATCTAAAAATCAGAGACTGAAAATCAGGGGATCAGGGACTGGTGGTTTATGCTGTTAATCCCAGGTCCCACGTCCCCGCCTTCCCGGTCCCCGCCTTAAAACAAACTTTCCTTAACAACAATGTAGTCACCCGCCTTAAGAACTACATTCTGAGTGAGATCCCCATCTTTAAGCAGCTTCTTGGCCTTGATCTCCAATGTCTCGCCATCTTTATCGTCCTTGCGCCGGATCATGACTCCATTCTGGTCAGCGAATTTAGTGAAGCCGCCTGACTCCAGGATCGCCTCCATCACCCGCATTCCGTCTCGATATTCAATTGCCTTGGGAGCATTAACCGCGCCGAGAACATAGACACTTTTGTCGAGCAATAGCGGAATGAACAACGAATCCCCTGATTCCAGCAGCAGATCTTCACTGGTATCGCCGCTGATGAACAGGCTGTGAAAATTTTCTTTTACTTTTTTGCCGCCTCGCAAAAGATAGGCGCGTTTGAGATCAGCTGCTTTGACCTCGCCTATGGTACAGAGCAGTTGTAGCAGGGTCGAACGCTGGTGAAGTTCAAACACTCCCGATTTTATGCCACCGCCGAAGATATAGACCTTGCTGTTGGTGATCAGATTTACGGTTACGGTGACAATCGGGTTCTTGACCAGTTCCTTCAGGCGTATCGCCAGGGCTGCCTGTAGATCAGTGGGTGTCAGGCCGCTTGCCTTTACATCACCCAAACCGGGAACTGTAATTTTTCCGTCAGGACGGACCTTCACCGGGAAGGTCAGCTCCTTGACCCCCCACACGGCAATATCTAGTCCATCTCCTTCGCCGATCACATAATCGCCCCCCATGGACGACAGGGGAAACATCAACAGAATAAATAACAATAACAATGTGTTGCGTATCATCTGTACTCCTTTGCAGATAAATACCTCCTCCCCTTTCAAGGGGAGCCGGGAGGACCCAGTGGGCCTAAAGGGGATGGGACCAGTTTGGCCGTAGGGGCGGTTTCAAACCCGTCCTTACCCGGAATGCCGCCCTTATCTCGCACCCTTGCCAAACACAACAACCTTGATAGTCTCGAAGAAAATCAACAGGTCCAGAACAACGGAATAATGCTTGATGTAATAAAGGTCATAGCGAAGTTTTTCCACCGCATCATGAACCGAGGCTCCATAGGGATATCTGACCTGAGCCCAGCCGGTTACGCCCGGTTTTATAAAGTGTCGCTTCGAGTAATAAGGAATGAGCTTTTTCAGGTTCTCAACGAACTCCGGCCGCTCAGGCCTGGGTCCAATGAAACTCATATCCCCTTTGAGCACATTGAAGAGCTGTGGAATTTCATCGATACGCGTGTCACGTAAAAAAGCCCCCACCCGGGTTACCCTTGGATCATTCTTTTCCGCCCATACCGCCCCGCTTGCCTTCTCCGCATCCTGTCCCATTGTTCTAAACTTGTACAACCTGAACAGTTTCTCCCGATTGCCCACCCGCACCTGACTGAAGAAGAGAGGTCCCCTGGAGTCGAGCTTGATTGCCAGCGCAATGAACGGCAGGAATGATGCGGTCAACAGCAGCCCTATTATCGACAGCACAATGTCGCTCAGGCGCTTGAAGAGTGCCAGCAGAGAGGTTCGTCGAAAGCCGCTGGAAAAGATAATCCAGCTGGGAGTGATCTGTTCAAGCATGAGGCTGCCGGTAACGCGCTCATAAAAGGAGGGAGCGTCCATAATTTCAATACCGTTCAACTTGCAGCGCAATACATCCCGCAGCGGAAAGATACCTCTGCGCTCGGAAAGCGCCACAACGATCAGGTCTGCCCTGCCTGCTATCGCAGATGCCAGCAAGTCTTCCGATGTGCTCACAATCGCTTCGGGCGGAAGAGGCGAAAATCCTTCGTCACCCTCTCTGACATGGTCATTATCACCACTACAGCTGGCATACCCTGCTACGCAGTAGAAATTCCCACGCGAAGCTGCCAGTTGGCCCATCTGCTGTGCCAGCGCGCCTGTCCCGAGGATGATTATCCGTTCCGAAAAACGTGGATGATGACGGCATTCCAGGTAGATGACATGCCACAGAAACTGGAACAGGGCGAACAACGCAATGGAAATGGCCAGAATACCGCGGCCGAGCATGACGGATGGATTCAGGTAATAAATCATGGAGAGCAGGAAGAATGACGTAAAGCTCCCCAGCAGGATATTGACTATTATCTCGCTCTTTCTGGTGTTTTTGCCGATATCGTACACATCCATAAACTGGGATGCAAAAACAGCTACGACCGCAAAAATGGAAGCATTCAGCAAACCATGTAGAGTGTGGAGTTCGAGGAGCACCTCAGCGATGCCCAGTCGAATCAGACCGGCGGAATAGAAGGCGAGGAATGCCAGTAGCAAATCGGAAAATATGAATAGAGCAAGTTTATGAATCATGACAAATCGCAAGTCTTGCATCCGCTATCCCAAGAAACCTTCCTGGGTAGCTGCAGATAGCACAAAATCATTTTTTCACTTCAGCCAGCATAGCTTTTGCTGCAGCCGCTTCGGGAAAGCTGCCAATCATCAGCGCCTTCTGCAGAGTCTGCGCGGCTTTTGACGCCTCACCAGATTCTTTGTAAACAAGTGCCAGATGGTAGGCAACGGATGGATTGTTCGGCAGCAGCTTTACAGCCTGTTCCAATACTTTTTTTGCATCGTCCTTGCGGCCGTTTTTAAGCAGCACGTAGCCGAGAGTATCCATGATCCCGGCATTACCTGGATCCTGCCTGAAAGCGGTAACTGCAAAGCGCAGCGCTTCCTCCTTATTTCCCCAGCCATCAGCATACAAATATGCAAGATTGTTGAGCGCCGGTACGTACGAAGGTGTTTTTTCCAAAACCTCACGATATTTTGTGATCGCTTCCTTCTTCTTTCCCGATGAATCCAGCAGAGCCCCCTGGGCGAAGAGAGCTGGTACAAAATCGGATTTTTTGCGTAACGCATCGGCATAGCTGGTCATGGCAAGATCTCGTTCATTGCGCAACTCATGAATGCGCCCCTCGGTAAGCAGGGCCTGGACGTTGAGCGGGTCCACACGAAGCCCTTTTTTCACTTCAGCAAGAGCACTGGTGTAATCCTTCTGACTCTCATAGATAGAAGCGAGTACGAGGTATCCGCGAGCCGACGAGGGGTATTTCGCTATGATTCTGCGTGCCTGTTCAAGTGCCTTGGCGGGTGCGTTCATCAGTACATAGGTGTTGATCTTGAGTGCCACGCCGGCGTCCGGATTAGCTGTATCAATATCGTCAAACACCTTGAGCGCCTCTTTGTATTTTTTTTCGCCAACCAGAATCCTGCCTTTCATTTCCATGGCGGTCACATTGCGGCCATCACTCTTGATGGATTCATCCAACACTTTGAGAGCCTTGTCGGTCTCTTTCTGCTTCGCATGATATGCGGCCAGTGCAAGAACAGCCGCAGGCTTGCCGGTATCATGTGCTTTGCGATAGTAGGCGAGCGCGTCGCTCTGCTTCCCCTTCACCTCATACAACCCGGCAATTGCGAGCATGGCCTGGACATTCGCAGGATCATTGCGCAGCAGGGTTGCATATTCATCGATGGCTTTATCGTAGTTGCCTGAAGCGGCGTAGAATGTGGCAAGGTTCTGATACGATGCGGGGAAAACAGGATCAAGCTGCTTGGCTTTCTGCAGGTTTTTGATTCCCTCGTCACGCTTATTGTCAGAAAACAGTACTGCAGCAATACTGTTGTAAAGAGGCGCGTCGCTCTTCTTGCCGGTCAAGCCGGCCCTCAGCAATGAAAGTGCCTTGGCTGTCTTGCCGCCGCGCTGATAATAGGAGGCCAGCAGCAACCGGCTGCTGAGGGCATCAGGAGCAGCCTGGACAGCCGTGGCAAGTTCTGCTTCACCTTCGTTGTTCTTGCCTCTGCTGAAGTAAAAGTAGCCTTTCTTCAAATAGGCATCCACAACCTTGGGGTCCAATTTGGTTGCGCGATTAAGCTCATGCATGCCTTCATCGAACATCCCTTTGGCCATGTAAGCATTGCCAAGGAGATTGTGAGCCAGGGCATCCTGGCTGTTCTGTTCCAGCACCCGATTGATCTCGGTAATGGCATCATCGATACGCTTCTGAGTCAAAAGAACGGTTGCGGTCATGATTCGTGCCTGGCGTGATGTGGGAACATTATCGAGGATCTTGCGAAACTGACTCAGAGCGCTTTCCAACTCACCACGGTTGTAGTAGCAGAGGCCGAGGAAATAGAATCCTTCCAATGAGGGAGCATATTTGTTGGCAGTAAGCAGGGAATTGATCGCATCGGCATATTCCTTACGATGGAATTTGACAAGCCCTTTCAGACGATGGCCATCACCCTTGGCGGGATAGCTCTTAATCAAGCCATCGGCAACGGATTCAGCCTTGTCGAGTTCTTCTTTTTCCAGAAGAATCAAACCGAGTTTATAGGCGGCAAAAGTCTCTGACTGGTTGATCTCCAGCAATTTACGGTAAAGCTCCTGGGCTTTATCCGTGTTGCCCAATCCTTTCTCAAGCTCAGCCAGCATGTAATAAGCTTTTTTTCCTTGTGGATCAGCCTGGATAACGGCCTGGAGCAGTGACTGCGCTTTTTGCGGCGCACCTGCAGCCACATATACGGAAGCCAGTTCCAGCTTTGCAGAAGAAAGTTTTGGATTGGCTGCCAAAGCCTGCTGCAGATAAGCCTCTGCTTCGGAATACTGTTTTTTCGCTGCGCTGGATACACCCAGCAACTCCAAGCCTTCGGCATTTCCTGGATGCTTTGCCAGATACTGTTCCGCTAGTTTGAATGCCTCGTCCCCCTTCTGGTTGGCAATTGCAAGCTTGGATAGTTCAAGCAGCACGCTATCCAGCGAGGGGTTCTGTTTCAAAACCTTGGTGAATTCACGCTCTGCCTGGTCCCGCTTACCCATGGCAGCATACGCTTTGGCCAGCTGAAGGCGAGCATCACTATAGTTTTCATCCTTCTCAAGAGCGCTTTTAAAGAGCACCACAGCGCCACCGGGATTCCCCTCTTTCAGCAGCTTTATTCCTTCAGCCTGCAGGTCTTCCTTGGTTTTTCTGCTGCAGCCTGCAGTCGCCAAAAGCAGTACCAGCATAATTAATGTAATTTTTTTCATTTAAACCCCCAGGGTTCATTATGTGCCAAGAATCTTCTCGCAGTTGAAGAAAATAATTTTTTTCGATTCTTAAAAAGGCGTGGATAATAACAACTCCTTTTCTTCTTATCAAGGAATAATTAGCTCAATCCCACTAAATATTCAGGCAAAACACAGAGTGAAATATTTATTTTTAATTAAAGAACAAGTAGACGATTATAAAATATTCCTTAGAGAGCTGTTGCAGATTTTATTATTTTAAGATAGCATCGCATCCCATGTTACCTTCACCCAGCGCATATGCAGCCAGAGCCCGTTATCTCCCTTTCGCCTTTTTCATGGCCTTCATTGGAATCGATGAAGTACTCCGCCATTTAGCGGAGCAAGGACTCTTCACCCTCAGCGCCACAACACTCTATTATTCTTATCCAATCAAAACATTAGCGGTTGCCGCCCTTCTTTTTCATTACCGCAAACAATACACTGAGCTATCACTGAAAGATCTGGCTAACTACCGCTCCACAATAGCCTCATGCCTGCTTGGGCTGTTGGTATTCATTCTCTGGATTAACATGGATTGGTCGTTTTCTGGAACAGGATCCCCCCAAGGCTTCAATCCGACACTCTTTCCGAACCTGAGCCTGCAGTTGGGAATGACCGCCTTCAGAATTGCCGGTGCTGTATTACTGGTGCCGCTCATGGAAGAATTGTTTTGGCGCTCCTTCCTGATCCGCTACATCATTGACAATGATTTTGAAAAGCAGCCGCTCGGCTCCTTCACCTGGGCATCATTCATGATCACCGTAATCCTGTTTGGCCTTGAACATCATTTCATCCTGGCCGGCATCACCGCCGGTGTGCTCTATTCACTTCTGCTCTATCGCACCCGCAGTATCGCCCAATGCATTCTCTCTCACGCTGTTACCAATTTGGCCCTTGCCATATATGTCCTCTACACCGACAAGTGGTATTTCTGGTAACTCCTCCGTTAAATTGCTGTCGATTTTCTTTACACTAATGCCCATCCACACAGTTGTTTACTTATAAATACTTGATTTAAAATAGTTATTTGTTTTGGCACAAAGGGTGCTAATCCGTTATATGACGAGACTTTATTGGAGATCAATTATGAAAAAAACGGTTACACTACTGGCAGCAATCCTTATGCTGGCAGGCACGGCTCAGGCCACCATGCTTACTGATGTGGTGCAGTTTGATAACTTTTCTATTACAAGCTCAAGTCCCCAGAATGACTTCTATTATGGAGGGGGGGCGGTGAACAGACTTGGGAAAAAGGGAGATTTTGTGCGATGGAATCATGAAATAACCCTTCCTGATACAGTCAAGGCGATAATTAGAGCAACACTTGTAATTAGTCTCAAAGACAATGAAAAAGATATCTTTGCCAAGGAGTGGGCCACAGCGACAATTAATAACAAGGAATGGAAAATCGGTGAAGTTGACACCGGCAAGTACTTCTACGAGTTCGATATCAATAATCTTACAGATTACAGTCTTACCGTTTTCCTTAAATCCAATGGAGGCGATTTTTTCATCGAAAAATCCAAGTTAACTGTTGAGTATGAACCGGTCGCAGTATCAGGCGCCACCCCTTCTACGGCGGTACCGGAACCAAGCACTGCAATGCTGTTGGGATCAAGCCTGCTGGGCTTGGGCGGTTTCTTTGGCTGGAAGCGCAGAAAAGGCTGATCTAGCCGCATTCTTCATCATTTAAGGCTGTGAAGAACAACAATTGGAATTGAGGATGATGGCATGAAAAAAATATTACTTTCACCTTTGTCGCAATCGGTTTTGCTGTATCAACTGCTCATGCATTAACTGTTATAACCGTTAATGATAACATTGCTGATAATACCCTGATTACAGCAGGGAAAACTTTGACTGGGAGCTTTGATATCAATCCAGCTGTTCCCACTGGAAATGATTTTACCCTTCCATATGTTATCTCCAGTGCGAGTGCAACCATAAAGCTGAGTGACGATCTTGACAAATTAACACTTCAAAATTCTATAACCGGCAACTACGAATGGAATAATCAATATGTTGGAAATTTTAAACAGTATATAAGGCTGACGACCAACTGGTTTATAAATGCAATGGAAAGCGTTTCATTAAATATTTCAGGTGTAATCTCTACCGACGGAACGAGCTGGTATGATTTAGGCCTTACATCTGGCAACGTGACTTATGATAACGCAGGCGGTAGAGAAAAAATTAAATATTACACGCAAATTGCAACTGGTGAGCATGGTTACAGGGGTGATGTCTACCTGACGCAGATTTTTAATCCGGCTCAGATTAGCGACCTGTCTAACGATGGCATCATCAACTTCAGCCTGACTGGCACTCAGGGTGATCTCACCTATGTATCAGGCTCCCTGACTGCAAATCTCATCCCGAATCCAGCTGTATCTTCCGTTCCCGAACCAGGCACGATGGTGATGCTTGGTGCCGGCATGTTTATTTTGGCTATCTGCGGAAAAAGGCGCCTGTTTAAAAGCTAGATTAGATAATTTAGTGGGTAGAATTAACAAACGAGGGTGCTGCTTCGGCAGAGCCCTCTTTTTATTAGCTTGCCATCTAAATGAATGTTTTTTTTCAATTTATTTTTAATGTAATTTGCTTTTCCAAATTAAGATTCATGTTATAGTGCTGCAATGTTTTACGTCGCCCTCCGCATCCTGCTGTACGACAAGATACGCTCCCTGATAACGCTACTGGGAGTGGTGTTCGCCGTGGGCCTGATCTTTAATCAGCTCGGTATCTTTCTAGGCCTGATGGAAACCTCATCCGTCATCATTGACCACACTCCCGGTGATATCTGGGTGACCTCCAAAAACAGCAAAAACTTTGATTTCTCCCAACCCTTTCCCGAATACATTTACAATCAAACCATCGCTGACCCTGAAATCCTTTCCGCTGAAAAACTCATTGTGGCCTGGGGCATCATTCGGCAAAAAGAAGGGGGTACCGAACAGGTTGAGGTTGTCGGCTTCAATCCCGACACAGGTGTTGGAGGGCCTTGGGATATGCTGGCAGGGGACACTCGTTATCTCAAGAACGGTAATTTCGCCATCGTTGATGAATCTGCAATGAAAAGACTCGGCAAAATTCAGGTGGGAGAGTACCGGGATGTTCTTTTTCATCGGCTTCAAATTGTAGGTATATCTCGAGGGGTTAAATCATTTACCACGGCACCGATCCTCTTTACCTCCTTTGAGTTGGCACAACGACTGGTCACATATATGGGATCAGACAGCACAGTTTTTGTGGTTGCCAAGATAAAGCCGGGTGCATCGGTTGATCAGGTGATCGCCCGCCTGCAGCAACGCCTCAAGGGTGTCGATGTATTCACTGCAGCTGATTTCAGCATGAAAACTCGCAAGTACTGGGCCATTGAAACCGGAGTCGGGTTTTCTTTCATGCTGACAATAGTGATAAGTTTCCTGGTTGGAATGCTGATCGTTGGCCAGACGATTTACAATTCCACCATGGAGCACATCAAGGAATTCGGAACCCTGAAGGCGCTCGGAGCCAGCAATAGTGACATATACCGGATCATTTTTTCTCAGGCCATTATAAATGCAATGCTCGGCTACATTTTCAGCCTGATAATAACGGTTTCAACGGTGAAGCTATATGAAGCGGGCGGCATGGTCATGGTGGTACGCGGCTGGGTAAATTTCCTTGTACTCGGGCTCACCCTGCTGATGTGCCTTGGAGCTGCTTTCGTCTCTGTCCGCCGAATCAAAAGCATTGATCCTGCCATACTATTTCGGGGGTAATGTGTCACAAGCCATTGTCACAACAGCTCTGAGCAAAGTATATCGGGAGGGAAAGATTGAAGTCACTGCCTTGGCAAGCATAGATGTGGCTTTAATGGAAGGTGAGGTTGTGGGCCTGTTCGGCCCTTCCGGCAGCGGAAAAACTACTTTGCTTTCCATCCTGGGCTGTATTTTGCGTCCAACCTCCGGTTCACTTGGCATCTATGGCCATGAAACCAGCATTTTGTCTGAGAAGGATCTTCCAGATATTCGAAGGCGCTTCATCTCTTTCATCTTCCAGGGATTCAACCTCTTCCCCGCTCTTACTGCCTATGAAAATGTGATACTCGGTCTGAAGATGAAAGGCATCACCGGCAGCGATGCTACTCAAAGAGCTACCAGGATTATGGCTGAAGTCGGTCTCGCTGACAGAATGAAATTCCTCCCCCGTGACCTGAGTGGCGGACAGCGGCAGCGCGTAGCAGTTGCCAGGGCCTTGGCAGCGGATTCTCCCATTATTCTGGCTGATGAACCTACAGGCAACCTGGACCACAGTAACGGAAGAAAGGTCATGGAACTGCTCAGAGAAATGGCCTCCAGCCAGCAACGATGCGTAATAGTAGCTACTCATGACAATCGCATTGAAGATCTGTTTGATCGAGTGCTGTACATGGAAGATGGTAGTATTTTACGAGAAAAGCGGGGTTAAGCATGAAAAGCGGACGCTTTGGCATAATCATGATCGGAGTGCTGATGCTCGCAGCGGCGCTGCTTGCATTGCTCGGGCCGAAGCTGGTGGAGAAACCTGCATCAAAACCTCCCGCTCCGGCAAATGTCGGTCAATCAGGAGGCGTCACTGCCAGAGGTGTACTTGAGTCAGCAGAGGATGTTGAACTGAGCAGCCAAATCAAGGGAATCATCAGCCGGGTTGTAGTAGAGGAAGGAGCAGAGGTTGTAAAAGGACAGCTTCTACTGGAATTTGAACATGACAAGCTTGAGGCACAGCGACGGCAGGTCCTTTCCGGACTGGCCGCGGCTCAGGCGCGTTACAAGGAAGCGTATACCGGCTATCGCAACGAGGACCTTCAGATAGTCGGCAGCAGTAAAGACCGTGCCCAGGCAATATACAATCAGGCCCAGGACGAGTACGAACGACAGCGTCGCCTGTTCGCTAAGGGAGCTACCACCCAGGTTGAACTGAACCGTGCCACGGAAAGATTGAAAGTGGCTGAGGGGGACCTGGCCGGTGCCGACGCCAACCTGGCTAAGCATAGAACCGGCGTGAGAAGTGAAACACGCGAGCAGGCCGCAGCGGATGTAGAGCGGGCACGTGCGGATCTTCAGTATATTGACAGCATCATGAAGGACTATCGCATATTTGCGCCCATTTCAGGCATCGTTACAGAAAGACATAAAAATCGCGGCGAAGGTACTGATATTGGTAGCCCCCTCTTTCATCTCGTAAACCCTGCAAAATTACGAATACGGGCCGAACTTGAAGAAACAGAACTGGGAAAAGTCAAGGAGGGCCAGGCAGTTGAGGTAACCACCGAAGCTTTCCGTGGCAAGGTTTACCACGGCAGGGTAAGTAAAATTTTTCCGGTAATACACAAGAAGACCCAAAAAAGCTTCGATCCCATTGCCTCATTTGACATTAATACGCAAAAGATTCATATCGATCTTAATGACTATAGCGGACTGAGGAACGGTGTAACTGTTACCGTCCGCTTCCTGTGACCGCCATGCGACTACTGCCCTTGACAGTTTTGCTAGTGGCATTGGGGACCCCTCTGACCGGCTTTGGTGCGACTATTTCCCAAGAGGAGTGTATTCGTCAGGCTGTATCACTAAACAGCGGCCTGCAATCTTTTGCCGCAACTTCTGCGGTGGCAGCTGAAGAAATAAACATCTCTAGATCGGCACTTTTGCCGGCACTCAATCTAAGAAGTTTCTTTACACTTAGGGACAAGGCCGATCATTTGCTGATTGATGCCAACGTCTTTGGTCCTGGGTTTCCCTCTCAAAAAACTTCTATATCTACCGGTAGTACCGACTCGTATGGTATCCAGCTGAGTCTGCGCCAACCGCTCTTTACCGGAGGAGCACTTATCGCTGCACATCAGAAAGCTGGCCATGAATCAGCTGCTGCTGCTCATAACTATTCGCGACAGACCACTCTCCTCATTTTCCAAATCAAAAAAACCTACAATGAAGCACTGATTGCCGATGGCCGCATTCAGGCCGCAGAAAAGGCTGTACTTGCCGCCAAGGAGCGGCTGCAGGTTGCTATGGCACGTCAGGACGAGGGCTATGTGCAACGGGACGAGGTACTCCGCCTTGAAGCACATCTGGCGATGGCGCAAGCTGTATTGCTAAAAAATCGCAACCGCTCCCATCAAGTACGAAGCAGATTGAGACAGCTGGTCGGTCTGAAGCCCGGAGCGGAAATTGAGGTAACGGGCCGACCGGCAATCCTGAAGCTGGACGTTTCACTACAGGATTTAATTCAAGGATTGGAACGTCGAGATGATATCAACAGCTCCAGGGAAAAGGCAGCAGCTGCAGAGGCAGACATCACAATAGCCCGCAGTGGTTTTCTGCCGCAGGTTTTTCTGGAAGGAAGTTATTTGCGCCAAAAGGAGACCAGTATTACCCGTCCAGCGATATGGTCCCTGAGCGTGCAGGCGGAGTGGTCGTTGTTCGAGTGGGGTCGCACCCGTTCATCTGTAAGCAGGGCAGTCGCCCAACACAGCAGCAGGAACCTTGCCTTAGAAGAACTGAAGGGGCAGGCCCGACTTGAAATTGAAGAAGCCTGGAGGGATATGCTTGAACTTCAAAGCTTGGTTACTGCCAACGAAAAAATGGTAAAGGCTGAAGAAGCGACCCTCGCGCGTACAATTGTCAATTGGTCAGAAGGTTCCGCTCGAGTGGATGATGTGGTGTCCAGTGAAGCTGTCGTCTGGGAGGCATATGACCGCTACTGCCAGAGTGCAGCTTCGTTAAATAGTGCTTTTGCGGCGCTTGAAGCAGCAACCTCTGGCGACGTGTCACGTTGGACCACCCAGGAAAACCTCTACCGTCCAAATTTTGAGGACTATGCTTTACTCATAAAAAGGGGCGGTGCAACGGTTCCAGACGCATCTACATCCTCCGAAAAACCACACAATGCTGACATAATAACTGGAACTGAAACAATTCCAAAAAGGAGCGACCATGGAGCGCGATAGTTTTGTGGCCGATGCCTTTTCACGCAACCTTGGACTGCTCAGCGAAAGTGATCAGCAACTACTGTTGAATGCGCGTATAGCTGTAGCTGGCGCCGGTGGAGTCGGTGGCCTGCATTTGCTGACTTTGGCTCGCTTAGGAGTAGGCAAATTCACCATTGCCGATTTCGACACATTTGACACGGTAAATATCAACCGGCAGTACGGCGCCTTCATCAGCACCCTGGACAAGCACAAGGGTGAAGTAATGCAGACCATGGTGCGGGATATCAATCCTTTTGTTGATGTGCGCCTGTTTCCTGATGGGGTTACACTTCAGAATCTAGATACTTTTCTGGATGGTGTGGATATTTATGTGGATGGAATAGATTTTTTTGAAATTGACATCCGCCGTGCAATTTTCAAACGCTGCCGCGAAAAGGGCATTCCTGCCCTAACTTCGGCGCCACTGGGCTTCGGCGCCACACTGCAGGTTTTCATGCCCAAAAGCATGTCTTTTGATGAATATTTTGCCATTCACGACGGCATGGACCAGGCAAAAAAAGTAGCGGCTTTTGCAGCTGGACTGGCACCCCACCCCTACCACATCAAGTATCTGGATCTTTCGAAGGTGGATATGGCCCGTAAAAAAGGACCTGCCCTTGCATTGGCATGTACCCAGGCATCGACCCTTATAGCCACCGAAACTATCAAAATCCTCACAGGTAAAGGCATAGTACGACCAGCCCCAGGCTATTTGCAGATCGACCTGTTACGCAACAAATATACCCAAGGCTATCTTTGGTTAGGCGGTCGAAATCCTTTGCAAGTAGTGAAACGCTGGATAATCCTTAAAAAGGTGCGTTCGGCCGAGCAAGCAGAGCCTTCTGTAAGGCAATAGACTTCAGGTGTTCTTCGTTCGAGGAGAGGCTCATGTTACAGAACTCACATCACCAAGACCAGTTCATCAAACTGATTGGTCTCTCCTCTTTCCTTGAGCAGCAGGCTAGCCTGGACGAAAGCCTGGATGAGATTGTAGCTAAGTCGGCGAACATCCTTAATATCAAGAATTGCTCTATTATGCTCTTCAGGGAAGATGATATGGGTGATGGAATGAGCCTGCGAATATTCGCCAAGTTCGGCGAATTTCCTCCCAAAGCCGCAACCGAAGCGGTCAAAGTAAACAAAGGGATCGCCGGCAAAGTCGCAGCAACTGCCCAACCTCTGCTGATACAGGATATTGAGAGATCTGAATACTTTCCTCTTGCACGCACTCCGGAATCACCAAACAAAAGCTTCATCTGCGTACCGATAATTATATCCGGCAAGGTAATTGGAGTTCTGAACGTCAGCAACCCGGTTGATAACCGCTGCTTTGACTACAACGATCTGAATCTGTCGGTTTTCGTTACACTGCTGATTGGTCGGTCCGTTCAGGTGATTCAGCTGCAGAACCTGCTCAAATCAAGGTTTGCTCAGATGGCAATCATTCAAGAGACTGGAGCCGTGATGGACAGTGTCCTGGATACAGAGAATTACGATGCTGACATGCTGGTCAAGATGCTGTCGAAATCATTCTATCGTGAGATGACCAAGGCGGGGTTCACCAAAAACCACATTATCAAGGCAGCTACCGAAATCATCTCTCAACTGCATGAAAGCCTGGCGCGGCATGATAAGCGGGTTAAGCGGGAAACGGATCCGGATCTATAACTGGGAGGGGGCGATGAAAGATTACATTCAAAAGATCATTTCTGCCGGAATAATGGCTCCTTCCGGCGACAACTGCCAACCATGGCGCTTTGAACAGGATGGCAACAGGATCGATCTTTTTAATGTGCCCGAACGGGACACCTCACTCTACAACTACAAACAACGTGCTTCTCTAATTGCCCATGGCGCCTGCATAGAAAACATGCTCATCTCGGCTCGTAAACATAGTTGTCGTGCCGAGCTGAAATACTTTCCGATGCCCGAAAATGAGCAGCATATTGCACGTCTGAATTTCACTCCTGGGGAAGCAGAAGAAGATCCGTTCTTTACAGCCATCTCTGCAAGAACCATAAACAGGAAGCCTTATAAAGGAGGTAAATTACCAGCGAAAGCTATCGATAACATACACCAGGCTGCAACCGGTGCCGGTATTTCAGGGTGTTCCCTCAAATTACTTGAGAACAGCGCAAAAGATGCCGCTGCCGACATTGTGGCTTTGAGTGATCGCCTGGTCTTTGAAAACCCTTTACTGCACCGCTTTCTTTTTGACCACATCAGATGGAATCCGGAAGAAGCAGAGCGCACCAGAGATGGACTTGATATCCGTACTCTCGAACTCGCGCCGGCTGATCGAATGCTGTTCCCATTGCTCAAGAACTATGACCTGGTCAGGTTTATCAGGATGTTCGGAGCGACCAGAGTAATAGCCGCCAACGCCAGGAAGCTGATGCGATCGTCCTCGGCAGCCGGAATAATTACCATTGCAGACACCTCACCTGAAAACTGGCTGAACGCAGGACGTATGCTGGAAAGGATATGGCTGGAGGCGACCAGACAGGGGTTGGCTTTTCATCTAATGACAGGAATTACGTTGCTGGTTCAGCGGGAAACCACGCAGGGACTCGACAACAGTAATCTTTCCCTAGTAAAAAAGGCCAGGATCCTGCTGTCAAAAGCGTCAGGCTCAGAGCTTCCGTTAGCCCTGCTTTTCAGGATTGGCACCTGTGATCAGCCAACGGTCAGATCGCTACGTTTTAAGATGAAAGTTTAAATACAGGGGATGGTTAGTGCGAGGAGGGTAGATAAAAAAAGGAGAGGCAAGTGCCCCTCCTTTTCCTGTAGGTAATTTACTTACTACTTTTTCTGCGGGAAAAGATTGCGAGACCAAAGAGGCCTGCACCGAGCAGAACCATTGTGCCCGGCTCAGGAACTGCTGTATTGAATTGTCCACCGCTGTTGAATGTCAGTTGGGCAGAATCGGCACTGATAATTGTCTGGCTACGCAGCAGGTTATTGGTATTGGCTAGACCGAAAGCCGCGGGAACGGTGGCAAAATCAACGCCTCCGGCAGAAAACACGCCTGGAGCAATAGAAGTAAACAGCCCTGTCAGGTCGGAAGTACCGTTGATACCGGCTCCGCCTAAAGGAAGTCCGTTATTGTGGCCGCCGGATGGCGCCTGCAGACTCAAAGATGCCAGCAGCGTTGCACCATTGCCCGGGTTGGTATCTGCATCGAGATACATCTTTATGGTTCCAACACCAGGAGTAAACTTATAATCAAATGCAGTGCCGGTTACATTGTAAACAGAACCGGTCAAGCCGACGATATCAATATAGAGAAATTTACCGGCCAAGCTCATATTCTGGGGAGTGTTTGATTCGTCAAAGTAGGAGTTGAAGAAAAATTTACCGCTTTCGGTGAAGGTATCACCATTTGCCAGAGTAAAGGGTGAGTTGAAATGCTGAACAACCGACGACTGCCCACCAATGTTCATGTAATCGATGTTGGTATACGTACCTGCACCATAAGCGCTGAGGTCCAGCGTCCAGTTGTTGGCAACAGTTAAAGCGTGGGCAGCACCCGAAAGTGCCAAGGTCATGCTTGCAGCGGCGATGAAAGTGGTGATTTTTTTCATTTTTGTCTCCTTGTTCATTCGATTGAATTTAATTTCTACATATAAATTGATTATTTAATCTATTGCAATACATATGCCAACCACTAAGTTATTGATTTATATGTAATTTAAAAAGATATATTTTTAATTTTTAAATTATGGAAAATTTATCGACACCAATCTTTGTTCTATTTTTGTGCCACATCAAGAAGGTGTAAAAAAGGATAAAAAAGCAATTGTTAAAAATATTTTTTTATGCTTACATGCTCATCATTAATTTAAGTTGATAACCGAAAATACTAAACCACCTGTGAAGGTGGGACGGAAAGCCTACAGGGTCTCAATGAGACAGCCGGGATGCCGAAATATCACAGCGATATCCGGTCCCGGCTTTTTTGTATGCATCAATCATCCTGACCGGGAGCTGAAATGTTCTATTACAAGAGAATACCAAGGACCGACGAGCGCATCCATGAGGTTTATATGCTGCGTTACAAGGTGTACTGCGATGAATGGAAATTTGAGAACCCGGAAGATCATCCAGGTGGTGTAGAAATAGATGAATATGATGAGCATTCTTCTCATTTTGCAGTCATCCGAAAGGATAGTGATGAGATGATCGGCACCACCCGGATCATTTTTTGTTCTGACAGGGGTTTTCCACTTGAAGGGCATGCTGAGATAGATCAGGGAGCTCTTGAGGGGATCGATCGGGAACTTGTTGGAGAGGTTTCGCGGTTGGCAGTCAGCAAAGACTATCGCCGTCGCTATGTTGACAAGGTTATGTTCGAGTTCAGGGAATATGACGAAAATTATGAAAGACAGACGAAGGCCGAGAGACGCAAGGTGGATCAGGAGATTGTCCTTAACCTGTACAGCTGCATTTACAGGGAATGCATTGAGAAAAAGATGACACATTTGATAGCTGTCATGGCCGACGGTCTCTATCTGCTGCTGAAGAGGATCGGCATTGTCTTCAGCAAAATCGGACCCAGCATCGACTACCACGGACCCCGCACACCCTACATCTGCTGCATTGATACAACGATGCAGCATTTACAAAAAAAACATCCTGAAATTTATAAGCGTTTTACTTCCATGGAACCGTGAACACGCACCTTTAAATCTTTTTTCTAACGTATTTCAGAATGGTTATTTTTTTAGCGATATAATTAATTACATTATTTTCACAAGAGAAAACCATGCAAACATTTACCACAATTTTTCATCCCACCGATAATCGCATGCGCGACATCTATGGCCTGCGATACAAGGTGTACTGTGAAGAACGCAGATTTGAGAATCCAAGCGATTTTCCCGATGGTATAGAGACAGATGGATATGATGAAAATGCGGTGCATTTCGCAACTTTTCGAAATAACAAGATTATCGGCACAGCACGTATTATCCTTAATACGGGTGGTGGATTTCCACTTGAAAAACATGCCTGGATCGATGCCGATATCTTTAACCAAATAAACAGGGACAATATCGGTGAAATCTCACGTCTCGCATTCAGCAAGGACTACCGCAAGCATCTTCCCCACAGACTTACTCCTGATTATCACAATTTATCTGCGCCCTTGGAAAAAATGCATTCTGCAGAAACACGGTATTTCGAATCTATGACAATGATTAGGCTCTATAGAAGTATTTTTATAGAGTGCCGGAGAAAAAACCTTACCCATCTGATTGCAATAATGGCAGATGGCCTATGCCGCCTTCTCAATAAAAACGGTATCATATTCACCCCTATAGGCCCCCCAGTCCATTACCACGGAGTCCGTAAACCCTGCATCTGCAACATAGAACGTACCATGCATTTATTAAAAAAAAATCATCCTGCAATCTATTCTCAAATCGTCTCTTGATCCTCTTCTCCCTTCCATAATTCGGTTTTTACAACACCAACTGTAAAGAATGTTTACAGTTTCCCTTCTTCTCCTGATGTCTTTAACAATAAAATTTAGAAATTAAAGTACGTTATACATTGGCACTTCGCTTGCTCTTTTATGAAAAGAAAATGATTTTAATCATTTAAAGCTATTTTTCATCGAGGAGAAAAAACATGAGAAAACTGTTGGGGATTGTGGCAGGGACTGTGCTAGCACTGGCAACAAATGCTTCAGCAATCACAATCGGCTCAGACGGTACCTGTATTGATTCGCATAACGCTAATTACCGTGATAGCGAATTGGAAACTGTATCGATGACCGATTTCGGAACCGGAGCTACAATGTCGCTGCTTCTTGAAATGGCAGCCTTTGCAGACACTAACAGCTTTGGAATTTACGGCTATACCACCTCAGGCACAACGGTTGTTCCCGCAGCTAAACTTGAAATTTTCAAAGGAAGTGACAGTCCCGTCATCTCGACAACGCTTACATTTGATTCAGCAAAAGGAACAATCACCAACAGCTCCACAGGGCAAACTGCTGCCATTGGTACATCATTCGGTTTTTACATCACAACGCCAGAAAATTTTACTTTCTATACCCAGCAGGAGCTTAATCAGGATGGAAAGGATCATTTCAAAATATTTGACACACGAAGTGACACCATAAGCCTGCTTGGTTCCAGTTTGGTTCTTGCCATAGAAGATCTGTTTGGACTAGGAGACGCAGATTACAACGATATGGTAGTTGGTATGAAAGGAGCAGCACCAGTGCCTGAGCCAGGTACAATGGTTTTGCTTGGAACAGCTCTTTTGGGATTGGCTATCTACGGGAAACGAAAAATTAGTACAAAAATGGCTAAAAAACTTTAGCTGGCTAAATAAAAATGCAGAGCTCCAAAATGAGCCCTGTTTCTTTAGACCGGACGTTCTTCATGTGTTATGCAGCTCAACATGCGGTAAGTTTCTCCCATTACCACAGTTTGGTCACTACACTTTCTCTCTACTATACTTCTCAATGAGTCGAATGCCTTTACATCTATCTGGCTCACTTGAAAACCATACCCGAGATCTCCCTGCCTTACAACCTTGGCGCTAAATTTAAAGGAAGCGTTGAGGGTGTGATACACCGTTATCTGAACGGATCCATTCAAGGGTATTTCACTTTCAGTTTTTATGTACATCCCGCTCAAACTAAGGTTGTCGATGTTCCCGAATATGATGTGATCATCATACCGTATTGAAGCTCCTTCAGAATACCCTACCCTGGTAAAATTTCTTTTATTCATGGGCACCCGACCTGGAAAAATAAATATTAAAACCTACAGGTATATTAACAGTCCCGCCACAGGCAGCAAAAAGTATACCATAGCTAAAGCAACTGATTTAGGTGAATAAATACGTACAGCCCCATCTTTAGATCCTTTATGTAAACATCTTCGACATTAGAATTGTTAAAATATCCTACGGGTTTCGGAAAAATATGAATAAAGAATTACGAACGTTTTTTGTAGCTATGACATTTTTTTATTTGACAACTCATTAGTCCTTTGATAAATAAACGGATCTGTTTACACGCTGTCGAGACAGCTCGATACGCTTTGCAAGGGGTTGTAGCTCAGTCGGTTAGAGTGCCAGCCTGTCACGCTGGAAGTCGCGGGTTCGAGCCCCGTCAACCCCGCCATAAATAAAAAAGGTACCTGTTTCGACAGGTACCTTTTTTTATGAAGCTTAACAGTTCGAAAACGCTCACTTCTCCTTTTCCCGCTTCACCCGAAACGTTGCCTTGAATGTGGCAGCCTTTATGCCCTCCTCAGTTATCACTTCAACCCCACCAACAATATCCCGTTCTCTGGTTTCAATAACCCGTGCCTCTGCCCTGACAGTACCCCAACGCACCGGTGCGTGAAAAATTAACCCCATTTCAATGGTGGCAAAAAGCGATCCCTCGGGAAGAATTGTTTTTATTGCCATGGCCAAAGCGGTGTCGGCTAGTGATACCACGGCACCGCCATGCATAAGCCCGCCCCCCTGGCAAAGAGCTGCTTTGAAAGGCATGGTCAGCACTGCCTGCCCATTGCCAGCCTGCTCAATACGCATCCCCAGATATTCCTCAAAAGGTGCAACGGCGATCCATTCCGGAAGCGCAAAAGGAAGTTGTGCATCTTTGACCATTAGCTGGTCATAGATATTTTCATACATATTGATCCTTTCTATTTTGACGTACTAGCCAGTATCACCGGAAACTCGGGATAGTAATAAAACCTCAACCTGCCATCACCACCAAACAAAAGTTAGAATCAATTTAGGTGTCATCAAGCCGCGCCCTTTACCAATTCTATAAATAAATTAATTATTATGTTTTAGTTTGAAAACACTTCCAACAAATACCAATCTTAAATCTAACATTGTTGTAAATTTTATAGCGAAATTACTTGACAGATTCCCATGGTTACCCTGAAATACAGTACCCTATAAACGATAAATACAGGGAATGTCACCCTAAACACTTCACATCACCTGATACTTTTGAATAAAAAGTTGTTTAAACTAATTGCTGATTCCCATTTAATCAGCCCATCTTGCAATGAACCTTAACCCTATCCAAACTGTGATAACATGAAAAAATCTCCAGTTCGACAGATCAGTATCAAGGCGAAGGTAAGCCTGACTGTGCTGGCAACAGTGGCGATCCTGATTTTTATCCTCTCAGGATCGCTCTTCTTTTATTTTCGCTCCCTATTGAAGGAGAGCATACTTCTCCAACAATACAGATTTGTTACGGAACTTGCCACGCATCTCGACGGCAACATTAAACTGGCTGAAGAACAGCTTCGCCTTGCAGCTGCCAGCATAAACAGCAAAAACATCAAAAACCAGCAGGAACTGAATAATATCCTGATTCAAAAAAACGCACTGCGATATATTTTTGATGCTGGATTTCTTGTTATTGGAACGGACGGACGGGTCCTCACCGAAAGCGTCGATAATCCGAAACTGGTCGGTCAGGACTTGGGATACCGCGATTACGTCAAGGAATGCCTCCGCACCGGCAAAACTCTGATGTCACAACCGATTCGCCCTAAAACTCGCCCCCAGAAACCCATGATTGCCATGGTGACGCCGATCCATGATGATGCAGGCGGAATAATCGGTTTATTTGCCGGGTATTTCGCTCTGGGACACGACAATTTTCTTACTGAACTCTCATCGAGCAGCCTGGAAAAAGGATATCTCTATATTCTAGACAGTCGCATTATTGTTATGCACGACGATCCTTCCAGGGTCATGGAAGTGGTTGCCAAGGGACAGAATCACGGTATCGATCTGGTTGAGAAAGGTTTTGAAGGTTCACTGGAGATAGTAAACTCAAAGGGTATCAATCTCCTCAGCTCATTCAAGCGGGTAGGAAATACCCGCTGGATCCTAGCAGGCAATACCCCCGCAGATGTTGCTTTCAGCCCTCTCAAGCGGCTGGCTTATATTTCAGTTGTGCTCACACTGATTGGAATCTTTGTTTCCATGATTCTTGTCTGGTATGTCATTCATCGCCTGACTCGCCCCATCCAATACTTAACCAACCATTTGAACCAGACTGTGCATGATAATACCGCTTGGACCCCCATTGAACTGGTTACCGGAGACGAACTGGAACATTTGGCCCAGGCTTACAACAGCATGATGCAGCAAGTACATGAGGCGCAGCGGGACCTTATACGTGAAAAGGATTTCTACAACGGTATCATCGAGAATGCAGCTGCTCCCATGTTTGTCCTTGCTCCTGACCACACCATCATTTCCTGGAACAATGCCATGGCCAAACTGACCGGGTTGAATTCGTCTCAGATGAAAGGCACCAAAAACCAGTGGATCCCCTTTTATAGCCAGATGCGCCCGGTGCTGGCCGACCTGATGATCGACAATACCGTTGAAAAGGTAGCGGAACTTTATACCCGCTTCGAATCTTCGCCACTTGTACAAGGTGCCGTTCGTGTCGAAGGATGGTTCGAGGCAATTGGCGGGAAACGCCGCTACCTGTTCTTTGAAGCCGCCAAAGTTTTCAACAGCGATAATGAACTTGTGGCAGTGGTGGAAACACTTGAGGACATCACCGAGCGCAAACTGGCCCAGGAGGCTATTTCCACCCAGAACCAGTTCCTGCAGGAAATCATGGATGCCATTCCCAGTCCGGTCTTCTACAAGGACACCCTGGGTGTCTATATCGGCTGCAACAAGGCCTTCTTGGAATTCTTCGGCAAGAGCAGCACCGAACTCCTTGGCCGGACTATTTTTGAAATAACGTCCCCCGAATATGCCGCCGACAGCACCGTCCGGGATAAAGCCATTCTGGAAAGCGGTAAAAATCTCAGCTATGAAACCACCCTGGTCCGTGCCGACGGGGCCACTCGGACCGTTTTCATGACCAAAGCCCCTTTCTCCACAATTGACGGAGGTCCGGGAGGAATCGTGGGAGCATTTGTCGACTTGACCGAGCAATACCGGATGGACGAGCAGGTCCGCAAAATGTCCCAGACCATGGAACAAAGTCCGGTCAGCATCGTCATCACCGGGCTGGATGGCACCATTGAGTATGTTAACCCCAGGTTTTGTCAGACCACCGGCTATTCGCAAGAAGAAGCGATAGGTCTGAATCCGCGAGTTCTTAAATCAGGCTCAATGGCCCACGAAGAATATGTCAATCTCTGGAACACCATCAGCAGCGGCAATGAATGGCGCGGAGATCTGCACAACAAGCGTAAGGACGGCACTCTTTACTGGGAATATGCATCCATTTCTCCCATTCTGGACAAGGTAGGAAAAGTCACCGGCTATCTGGCTGTCAAGGAAGACATCACTGCCCGAAAGGCCGTTGAATCGGAGCTCGCCAATAGCCGCAAAGCCCTCGAAGCCCAGCACCACGAACTGGGACAACTATTTGAACTGGTAGCGATGGGCAAGCGCGAGTGGGAGGAGACACTCGACCACCTGCGGGACATCGTGATCCTGACAGATGCCGAGCACCACATCCGGCGCTGCAATAAGCTTTTGGCAGACATTTCGGAGAGACATGTCAACGAACTTGTTGGAGAAGATTGGCGGAAAGTAATTGCCGAAAACGGCTTTGCTTTCGTAAAGCTGGACAGTTCAGATGGAGAGGTGGTTCATCAGCCTTCGGGTCGTTCCTACGACGTATGCATCTATCCGATTACCGACAACGAGCGGATCACCGGCCATGTCGTCTCGCTCAACGACACGACAGATTTGCGCGCTGCTACTCAGGAACTGGAGAAGGCCTACCTGGAGCTAAAAGAGGCCCAGTTACAGGTTTTTCAGCAGGAGAAGATGGCCTCCATTGGCCAATTGGCAGCCGGAGTGGCCCATGAGATCAACAATCCAATGGGTTTTATTTCCAGCAATCTGGCAACGCTCCATAAATATCTTGATCGCGTGGTGGAATATATAGGGTTCATCGACCAGATGCTGGCATCCTGCAGTGACTGCAATGCAGCAGAACAGCTTCAGCAGACACGAAAACGTCTCAAGGTAGATTATATAATGGGTGATGCTCACCAGCTGATCGCAGAAAGCCAGGATGGAGCCGGCCGAGTACGCCGGATCGTTCAGGACTTGAAAAGCTTTTCACGGGTTGACCAGGCCGAATGCGCTCTGATCAACATGAACGAGGCACTTGAAATCACCATCAATATCGCCTGGAACGAAATCAAATACGTAGCGGATCTGCAGCGTGAATTTGGAGAACTGCCCCAGATCAAATGTTATCCACAGCAGCTTAACCAGGTCTTTCTTAACCTGCTGATCAATGCGGCTCATGCCATGGAAGATACACACGGCACTATTACCGTTCGCACCTGGAGCGAGGATCAGAATGTCTTTGTTTCGGTTGCCGACACCGGCAAAGGAATTCCGGAAGAGATCCTTCAGCGTATCTTTGAGCCTTTCTTTACAACCAAGGTCGTTGGCAAAGGCACCGGACTGGGCCTGTCCATCTCCTATGACATCATCAAAAAACACAATGGCGAGATAACAGTGAAAAGTCAGGTGGGAGTCGGGAGCACATTCACCGTCATGCTGCCGATGGATGGACCGCCCATGGAAAAAGCATTGAAGAGACCATCTTTACCCTAAGGTTACCTCTCACATAGCCGTAACTCATCCGCACCACGATGAAATCGATCCACTTCGCAGGCAAAAGGACATTCATGAAAAAAGAACAGGTCAGAATATTGTGCGTGGATGATGATCGCAATGTTCTGCGTGCGCTGGAGCGAATCTTCTTTGACGACAACTACGACATCATATTGGCCAATTCTGGCGAGGAAGGGCTGGAAATAATTGACAGCAGCGATCCTTTTCAAATCATCATATCCGATTACCGCATGCCGGTAATGAACGGCGTTGAATTCCTCAAAAAGGTCTATGAACATTATCCCGAAACAGTCAGAATCGTGCTCTCCGGCTATGCCGACGCCGGCTCAATTGTTGCTGCCATTAACGAAGGACATATCTACAAATTTATCCCCAAACCGTGGAACGATGAGGATTTGCGAGCAACCATCCAGAATAGTCTGGAGCGTTATTTTCTATTGAAGAGAAACCGGGAACTGCTTGCCGAACTGGCCCAGGCGAACGAAGAACTGGAAAGCAGGATATGTCAGCGGACCGAACAGCTTGAACTGCGTAACCGGGCGATGGAGTTCTCCCAAAGCCTGCTTGGGTACCTGCCGGTAGCAGTCATCGGCGTTGATGAAACCGGCATGGTCGCTTACTGCAACGACAAGGGAGCCGTCATAATGCGGCGACTTTACAACGACATCTTCGGAGTGTGCCTCCACGAATGTTGTGACATCGAGTTGGGCCGATTGGTGGAACAAGTGCGGCTTGAAAATCAGGTTACTCTCCATTGCACCTTGGCTGGTACCAGTTACCGGTTCTGGGGGCAATCCTTTACCTACTGCGGAAATCAGGCTGTAGTGATTGTCCTTCTGGAGAATTGATAGTGCGCACTGTCCTTTTTGTTGATGACGAATTGCAGATCCGTAATGCTCTGAAGCGCATGTACCACGACCGGTCGGATGTCCGCTGTCTGTTTGCCGCTTCAGGACAGGAGGGCTTGAACTTACTTGAAAGGGAAAATGTTTGGGTAGTGGTTTCGGATTACATGATGCCGGAGATGCGTGGAATCGAGTTTCTTTCACGGGTCAAAATACTTCGCCCTGATGTGGTGCGTATAATGATGACGGCGTTTGCAGACTTGAAAATTGCCATCGACGCCATCAACAAGAGTGAGGCCTTCCGTTTTGTCACCAAACCTTGGAACAATGATGAGTTGATGCAGGTTATTGACGAAGGACTGATGCGCTATCAACTGGTGCATTCCTTGGCGAGCAAGGATGAGACGGTCTACCGCACCCTGGCGCAGACAATCGAATTGAAAGATTCCTACACCAAAGGGCACTACGACAGGGTTGCTGCCTATGCCGTTAAACTGGCCCAAGCTGCCGGCATGGACGAGGGATTGATCAATGACATCAGACATGGCAGTTGGCTGCATGACTGCGGAAAAATTGGCGTACCTGAAGCCCTTCTCAACTCTTCCGCCAGACTCAGCGAAGATGAAATGGAAACGGTTATGCAGCATCCCCGTTGGGGTGCAGATGTTGCCCGTCAGGCCCATATGTCCGAGGCGGTGATCAACATCATCCTGTACCACCATGAACGCTATGACGGACTCGGTTATCCATTAGGCCTGAAGGGTGAGACAATACCTGTCGAGGCGCGCATTGCAGCCATAGCCGACGTTTTTGATGCGCTATATTCTGATCGCCCGTACCGCAAAGCCTATAAGCACAAGCAGGCAATCAGCATCCTGAAAGAGATGAGCGCCACTCACTTTGACCCAGGTCTGATGGAGCTGTTCCTTCCAATCGCAGAGGAGGTTGTAGACAATGAGCGATGAAACGCAGTGTATAACGGTTCTACTGGTGGATGACGAAGAGAACATCCTGCGTTCTCTGAAACGATTGTTGATGGATGAAGCATTTGAGGTGGAGACAGCCACCTCCGGGGAGGCGGCACTCAAGTTGCTGCCAGAGCTGGAGAATGTGGGGCTGATAGTTTCGGACCAACGCATGCCGGGTATGAACGGGGCTGACTTCTTGGGGAGATCACGTGAAATTGCCCCCCATGCCATGCGTGTTCTACTGACCGGGTATTCCGATATCAATGCCACCGTCGATGCCATCAATAAAGGGGGCGCATGTCGCTACATCTCGAAGCCTTGGGATGATGAGGAACTGCTGCAGACCGTCAGGGCCACAGTCGATCAGTACGTGGCCGAAACGGAAAAACGCAGGCTGAACAGCATTATTAATCAGCAGAATCAGGAGCTGGAGCAATGGAACGAGAGCCTGAAGAAACGATTACTGCAGACGACCGCAACGATCCGGGAACAGAGCCTGAAAAAACAGAGTGAAAAAACAGCTGCGACCCTGATCAACACTGTCTTTGACAATGTTATGGAGGTAATGGGTGACCCTGATTCAGTACATGCAAGAACGGTAAGTACGTTGGTAACCGATGTTGCCCGCAAAATGAACCTTGATAGTGAAACCGTGGCCATGTTTCGGCTGGCCGCGCTGCTGCATGACGCGGGCAAACTGGGCAGCATTTCCTCCGGCCTGAACAAACATCTGGACGATATGTCCGAAAGCGAAGCCAGTGACTATCGTCAGCACCCGCTGCGGGGAGAGGAGATGTTTCGCCATACAGAAGAACTTGCCGACTTGCTCCCCATGATTCGCAGTCATCACGAGGCTTTTGACGGCAGTGGTTTCCCCGACGGTCTGCAGGGGGAGATGATCCCATTGGGCGCCCGCCTGATCGCCATTGCCGACTTCATCGACAGGTCAGCCCGCTCGGTTGAACGACACCGGGCAGAATACGCTCTGATGAATACCCGCTATCGCAGCGGAATCCTGTTTGACCCAAAGCTGCTGACACTGTTCGGTGCCATAACCCGCAAAATATACTACGAGCAAAGAAAACCGGGCTCACTTTCGGAGGTGGAAGTAGCCCCGACAGAACTCGTTGCCGGAATGATCATTGCGAGAGACGTTGAAAGCGGCAGCGGTGTCCTGCTCATGAAATCCGGAACAGTACTGGACCTGTGTGGAATCCTCATCATTCGCAGTCATTACCGCAAGAACCCAACCGGGCATGGTGTTTTTGTGCAGGTCGTCGAGAGCTGATGATCCTGACTCATCTACTCTCCTCGCAGCACCAACACTCCTGACTGCAGAAAATTCGCCGATTCCTGGGGACACTGTAGCATATTCCTTACCGGCACAAAGTAGCCCTACCAGCATCCCATAACAAATTATGCTTAAATTTAAGTATCTTATACTCCAAAAAGAGATATGGCATGCAAGTTGAAATGTAATAATCATGAACGGCAACGCCATATAATCTAAGGAGAATTAAAATGAAAAAGAACATTTTTGTGGCTGCATTGACAATGGGAATACTATCTGTGGGCGCTCTTTCAGCTTCAGCCGCTGGCTCGTGCTGCAATGACGGTACTTGCGCCGACAAGCAGAGCGTCCAAAAGTTCACTGAAAGCACATCGGCCTTGACCAGCACGCTCAAGGCAAAGGACTTTGAACTGCGTGAATTGTACGGCTACGACAGCATTAACATGCGCAAAATCAGCCAGCTCGAAGCCGAAATCAAGGAGTTGAAGGCCCAGATAAAAATGGCCGCTGAAAAACAGGGCATCCACACCTGTTGCCTCGGTTGATGCGGTAACATGAAAGGGCCGGGAAGAGACAATCTCTCCGGCCCTACCCTGTTTTCGGTGTTTTTTCCACTCTTGATGAAAATGACTTCCTCCACGTACTGAAACTTTAAGAGGCTGTCGAGATACTCAGGTTGTTTTTCAACAACCTTTTAAGTACTGTCTCAATCCTCAGATTTGATAATCCTCTGCAAAAACCCTCACCTGTCTCGGCCTGACATATACCTGCTCACCCTGCTGCAAGTCCAGATTCTGAAACACATCCCTGGTCAGTTCCGCTTCGACGAAGCTCTCGGAGTCGTTTATCGAGAGCGTTATCCGCACCGATGGCCCCAGCTTCTGGATATGCTTGACCT
Source organism: Pelotalea chapellei (assembly GCF_018531195.1). Taxonomy (GTDB): domain Bacteria; phylum Desulfobacterota; class Desulfuromonadia; order Geobacterales; family Pseudopelobacteraceae; genus Pelotalea; species Pelotalea chapellei. The sequence goes on from NZ_JAHDYS010000003.1 coordinate 121,538, forward strand.
CGGCCTTGAGGGAACTGCTGTCGTGCTGGCTGCGGTCAATTTCAACATCGTGTGAACGCACATAGGAGACGCTATTGTCCGCCTCCGGCTGCCCCTCTCCGGCCGATTGAATGCGGCCGTGAAACAGGTTCACGTTACCAAGGAAGTTGAGCACAAAGGGATTGGCGGGATGCTCGTAGACCTGGTCCGGAGTACCGGCCTGCTCGATGCGCCCCTTGTTCATGACCACGATGCGATCCGCCACTTCGAGAGCCTCCTCCTGGTCATGGGTGACGAAGACACTGGTGACGTGGATTTCGTCGTGCAGTCTGCGCAGCCAGCGGCGCAGCTCGGTGCGCACCTGGGCGTCCAGCGCGCCGAACGGTTCGTCCAGCAGCAGCACCTGAGGCTCCACTGCCAGGGCGCGCGCCAGGGCGATGCGCTGGCGCTGTCCTCCCGAAAGCTGGGCCGGGTAACGCTTGGCCATTCCCTCCAGTTGTACCAGCCGCAGCAACTCGGTCACCTTATCCCTGATCTCCCCTTTTGAGGGACGGGTCTCCTTGGGACGGACGGTCAGGCCAAAGACAACATTATCAAAGACGGTCATATGCTTGAAGAGAGCGTAATGCTGAAAAACGAAGCCCACCTTGCGTTCGCGCACATGGCTCTCTGTCGTATCTTCACCGTTGAAGAGAATCCTGCCGCTGTCGGGGCTCTCCAGCCCGGCAATGATCCTCAGCAGAGTCGTCTTGCCCGACCCGGAAGGCCCCAGGAGCGCGACCAGCTCGCCGGAAGGGATGGAAAGACTGACATCACCCAAAGCGGTGAAACTGCCGAACTGCTTGTTGATGCTTTCAATTTCTATACTCATGGACGTAATCCCTTCCTATCAAATTGGTGTAGGGGCGGCGTTTCGCCGCCCGTTCCGCCGCCCGATTTCGTCGACACGTTCACCGCCACATGGGCAGGGAGACCCTGCCCCTACGGTTCCATATTTTCGCGAACATTCCACTCGGCCACGGACTTTACCGCCAGAGTGATCAGGGCCAGGAAGGCCAGCAGCGATGCCACGGCAAAAGCGGCGGTATAGTTGTATTCGTTGTAGAGAATCTCCACCTGCAGCGGCACAGTATTGGTGATGCCGCGAATGTGGCCGGAGACCACCGAAACGGCGCCAAACTCTCCCATTGCCCGGGCGTTACAGAGGATCACCCCGTAGATGATGCCCCACTTGATGTTGGGCAGGGTGATGCGGAAGAAGGTTTGCAGGCCGCTGGCGCCCAGTACCATGGCAGCCTCCTCCTCGTCCCTCCCCTGGGACTCCATTAGCGGAATCAGTTCCCGGGCAATGAAAGGGAAGGTGACGAAGATCGTTGCCAGGAGAATACCCGGCACGGCAAAGAGGATCTTGATGTCATGGGCTTCCAGGAATGGTCCCAGCCACCCCTGACGGCCAAAGATCAGCACATAGATCAGACCGGAGATAATCGGCGAAACCGAGAAAGGCAGATCGATCAAGGTAATCAGCAGATTCTTCCCCGGAAAACTGAATTTGGCGATTGCCCAGGAAGCCATCACTCCGAAGACCAGGTTGAGCGGCACTGCCACGGCGGCGGTGATCAGAGTCAGCTTGACGGCGGCCAGAGTGTCGGGCTCCTTCAGGGCCAGCAAATAGGTACCGAACCCCTTCTCAAAAGCCTGACTGAAAACCGCTGCCAAGGGCAGTGCCAGGAACAGGGCCAGAAATACCAGGGCAACGGTGGTCAGCACCCAGCGGACCGGTGCGGGTTCGGTAATGCGGTGGTTGCCATTAGCATGAGCGGTCAGTGTTCTGGTCGGTGCGGACATGGGGGCCTCTGTGTAGATTCTGAAGACTGTTGTAAATCTCAGGTTGTTCAAAAATAGTCAGATCGTCGCTCCCGGAGAAAGTCCCGCGGAGCCGTAGCAGCGCTACGGCGCACAAGGCGGCTTTCGAGGACGGCGGCGAGATGGCTGTTTTTCAACAACCTGCCTCACTCTGCGTACCTTCTGCTCCACTTCTGCAGCAGGTTGATCACCAGCAGCATGATGAAGGAAGCCACCAGCATGACCGTGGCGATGGCAGTCGCTCCCTGGTAATCGTACTGTTCCAGCTTGGTGAGGATCAACAGTGGCGTGATCTCCGATACCATGGGCATGTTGCCGGCAATGAAAATGATCGAGCCGTACTCTCCCACCCCCCGGGCAAATGCCAGGGCAAAGCCGGTCAGCACCGAAGGGGTCAAAAGCGGAAAGAGCACCCGGCGAAAGGTCTGCCAGCGATTGGCTCCCAGGCAGGCCGCCGCCTCTTCTATCTCGGCATCCAATTCCTCGATCACCGGTTGGACCGTACGCACCACGAAGGGCAGCCCGATAAAGGTCATTGCCACGATGATGCCGAGTGGTGTGAAAGCGACCTTGATGCCGCGCGGCTCCAGGATTTTCCCCACCCAGCCGTTAGGCGAGTAGACCGTGGCCAGGGTGATGCCGGCAACGGCCGTCGGCAGGGCAAATGGGAGATCCACCAGCGCGTCCACCAGGCGCCTGCCGGGAAAGGGATAGCGAACCAGCACCCAGGCCACCAGCACGCCGAAGACAGCGTTGATGCCGGCGGCAGCCAGGGCCGCGCCAAAGGTGACCTTGTAGGAGGCCAGTACCCGTGGGGCAGCCACCGCTTCGAGGAACTCATTCCAGGAGAGCCCGGCGGTCTTGAACACCAGGGCCGAGAGCGGGATCAGTACCACCAGGCTCAAGTAGAGCAAGGTGTAACCCATGGTTGGTCCGAAGCCGGGCAAGACGTTATGGTGCTTGGTGAATAGTTTCATGGTCTGTTCCTGGCGGCATGGTGCGGGGGAGTGAAGGCGTAGGCGTCAAGGAATCTGCTTCCTGGCGGGATACTGCCGGTTTCATGCGCTTCCACTCGCTCAGGATCATGCTGAACCGTGATGAATGTACCGGGACGGCGCAGTGACCGCCCCGGCTGTAGACTTGTTCCGTTGGCTTACTTCTTTGCCGCTCCGGTGATCTGGTCGAAGATACCACCATCGCTGAAATGCGTTTTCTGAGCCTTCTGCCAGCCACCGAAGGCCTGATCAATGGTGTAGAGTTTCACCTTGGCCAGCTTGGTCGGGATCTTGGTATTGATCGGACGGTAGTAGTGCTTGGCAGCAAGTTTCTGACCTTCGTCAGTGTAGAGGAATTTCAGATACTCCTCGGCCACTTTTCGGGTTCCACGCTTGTCTGCGACTTTGTCGATCACAGTGACCGGCGGTTCCGCCAGGATGCTTTCAGATGGGGTCACGATCTCGAACTTATCCGGCCCCAATTCGTTGATTGCCAGGAACGCTTCGTTCTCCCAGGCCAGCAGAACATCTCCAAGGCCCCGCTGTACAAAGGTGTTGGTGGAGCCGCGGGCGCCGGAATCAAGCACTGGTACGTTCTTGAACAGCTTGGAGACGAACTCTTTAGCTGTGGCATCGTTGCCACCCGGTTGATGCTTGGCAAAGGCCCAGGCTGCCAGGTAGTTCCAGCGGGCGCCGCCGGAGGTTTTCGGATTGGGAGTGATCACCGAAACGCCCGGCTTGATCAGGTCGTCCCAGTTCTTAATCTTCTTGGGGTTTCCCTTACGCACCAGAAACACGATCGTGGAGGTATAGGGAGAACTGTTCTTGGGCAGTTCCTTCTGCCAGCCCGGCTTGATCAACCCTTTCTCCGCGATGGCATCGATATCGTAGGCTAGCGCCAAAGTAACCACGTCGGCTTCCAGACCATCGATAACGGCGCGGGCTTGCTTGCCAGATCCGCCGTGGGATTGCTTAATCGTTACTTTGTCGCCAGTCTTCCCTTTCCAATAGGTGGCAAAGGATTTGTTAACGTCGGTGTACAATTCGCGAGTTGGATCGTAGGATACGTTCAGCAAGGTGACGTCGGCGGCAAAGGCGGCTACCGTTGTGGATACAGCCAAAGCAAGCGTTGTGAAGGATGTGATGATTTTTTTCATAATACTCTCCTTTTATCTATGGATTTTATAGTTATTAAACCGTTAAAAAAAGTTGCACTTCCGGATCAAGGAACAGCAACATAAAACGTATTAATGCTAATACCAATGTATGAAATAAGTGTCAAGCATTTATTTATATTATCTATTGACATTATAGACAATAACTATTCCAGCGGCGCCATATCCCCTTTCACGATGTTATCCGCCTTCCGCCTACCACAGAAATGCAAGAACATTAAAAATTACATGGACAGCATCCACATTGATGTCTAAAATTTCTTTCCTCTTTATGGGGAAAGACATCCATGAGGCGCTGAAAGAAAAATCATGGTAATCTACCATTTAATCTTGCCCCCCTGGATTTAACGGGTTTTCTATTTAAGAGCCATCTGTAACCTGCTTAAGGATAAAAAAAATGCTTATGACAATCTCATATATTGCTATGGTTTTACTGCTCGTACTGGCCAACGGTTTTTTTGTCGCCTCCGAATTCTCGCTGGTGGCGGTGCGCCGCTCGCGTATCGCGGTACTTGCCGAGGATGGCGACCGTCGTGCCCTTCGGCTTCTGGAACTGATCGACAACCTTAATGCCTACATCTCTGCAACCCAACTCGGCATAACCATGGCATCCCTCGCCTTGGGCTGGATCGGCGAACCTGCATTCGCAAATTTGCTGGAAGCGCCCCTGCGGGGACATGTTTCAGATACTGTGCGACATACCATTTCCTTTGCTCTTGCGTTTACAGCCATTACATTCCTGCACATCGTTCTGGGAGAACTGGCTCCAAAAACACTGGCCCTTGAACGAACGGAAAAGGTGGCTCTGGCGATCGCCCTGCCGATGCGTTTGTTTCACAAGCTGTTCCGCTGGCCGATTCGGCTGCTGGATTGGGCGGGAACCCGTACTGTCCGTTTTTTCGGACTTCACCCCTCGTCCGATCATGCCTCAGTTTACACCTCCGACGAATTGCGTCATCTGATCGATACTTCCCTGCAAAGCGGTTCCATTGATGCCGACGAACAAACTCTTTTGCAGGGGGTATTCGAGTTTGCCGATGCCGAAGTACGCGAAATAATGGTTCCACGCAGTGCAGTTGACGCCTTGCCGGTAAACGCCACCCTTGAGGAAACGAAGAAGGCATTTCGCACATTGGGATACTCCCGCATGCCGGTCTACCGTGACCAGTTGGACAACATTGTCGGTGTTCTCTACCGTAGAGACCTGGAGCCATATTTCGAACACCCTCATACTCAAATTTTCGACCTGGCAAATTTGGTTCATTCACCCAAGTTCATTCCTGCTACCGCTCAACTCAGTGCGGCCTTAAGGCAGATGCAGTCCTCCCGGAGTCACTTGGCTATTGTGGTAGACGAATATGGCGGAATCGAGGGAATTATTACGCTCGAGGATCTGCTTGAAGAAATAGTCGGTGAAATAGTTGACGAATTTGACGAAGAGACGTCGGCACTCATTATAGAAGACGATGGAAGTTATGTGCTGGATGGCATGCTGACCGTGCGGGATCTCAACAACCACCTGAATCTGCACCTGCCAGAAGAAGGCTCCTACAATACAGTCGCGGGATTGTTGCTCGCCAGGGCCGGCCGCATGATGAATCCCGGGGAGTCCATTGAGCACGAAGAGGGACTCTTTACAGTGGAGAGCCTGGACCGGCGACGCATCCGCCGGGTACGGTTTACACCCGCTTCGCACGAAACAAGTGATGAGTGATGTTATGCTTTCCAGATGAATAGGTTATTTTCAACTTATGATCAGAGGATTTCTTGCAGCAGAGTTTACCTGAAAGGATTTATCAATGACCGAAGATATCCGCTGGATGCAGCGTTTCGACAACTTCAAAAAGTCGCTTAAACAGTTGGATAATGCCATTGCCCTGATGGCAGAGCGCGACCTCAATGACCTTGAGCAGCAGGGTGTCATCCAAGCTTTTGAGTATAACTACGAACTGGCATGGAACACCTTGAAGGACTTTTACGAGTATCAGGGAGAGCAAAATATTCAGGGAAGCAGGGACGCCATCAGGGTTGCCTTCAAGCGAGGAATGATTGCTAACGGCGACGTCTGGATGAAAATGATCAAAAGCCGAGGTTTGACCGTCCATACCTACAATGAAGAAGTTACGCTTCAAATTCTGGAAGACATCATTTATCGATACTATCCCGAATTCGTAGCACTAAGAGAGAAACTCACACAGCTTATGGCACATCATGACTGAACTATTCGGCCTGACCACGGAAGTCATCGCTTGTATTCGCGCCGCCCTGGCCGGTTTTGAACAGATACAAACCGCCACGCTCTACGGTTCACGCGCCAAGGGGAACTTCAAGCCAGGTTCCGATATTGATCTAACCCTCACCACCGCAGGCGAATTACCGAAATCATTTCTGAACGATGTTTCGATAGCTCTAGACGATCTCGACCTTCCCTACTCCTTTGACCTTTCCCTGCTCCATAAAATCAATAACTCCAACCTGATCGACCACATCCACCGTGTCGGTGTCGAATTCTACAATGCAGAAAGTTTTGCAGCCGAGAAGCATCGGCTTTAAAGACCTTATCTCACGCTGGGCCGCAGAGTAACGCAGAGAAAGGCTAAGCAAAACCTTCTTATACGCACGAAATGTCTTCGAAAAAACAGATTAAACCATTGTGAGGATGAAGTTCATGGTTTTCTTAAGGTTAGATTCTCTCTGCGGGCTTGCCTAGAGCACCTACTTCTGGCCGCGTGATACAAGTTTTAAAAAGGCTAAACTCACGCGACTAAAAGCGCACAATCCCCCACCCTTGACAGATCCCCCTCCCCTGTTTCAATTGTAGTAGGTGATCGCGATGCTTGGCGCTTGTTTAACAGAGGCCGTACGGGCACGAGGAACGGGGGTTGACATGCAGCGACCTGAAAGTTCGCCGGAAAAGGGGGCGGAGATTCTGACGAGTCTGGTGCCGCCGGAACTATGGTCCCAATACGCCTCAGTGTTCGCCGAAGGAGCCAAACGAGGCATCCGTTTCGTAGTTGGCGGAGGACTCGCAGTTTCCGTTTATTCGGGACATACCCGCCGCTACACTAAAGACATGGACCTCTTCGTACGAGAGGAAGACAGTGGAGCGCTCCTGGAGATGCTACATGGGCTGGGGTTCAAGGAGTATACCGAGTTCCCCTACGACCGGACCTGGAGTTATCGTGCCATCCGTCATGGCGCGATAGTGGACATTCTCTGGATGACGCTGAATGGAAAGACCGCCGTGGACGAGACGTGGCTGACTAAAGGGTGGCAGTTCTCGGTGAGAGAAAGCCGGATCCGATTGATCCCGGTGGAAGAGCTGATCGTGGCTAAGCTTTATATTCTGAAGAGGGACCGGACCGACTGGCCAGACGTAATGAATCTTCTGTATGCCATGGGGAGTGAGCTGGATTGGGCGCGGATGTTCGAAGTTCTGGGGGATGACCTCCTTCTCCTCGGAGGTGTCATGAATGTCTTTCGTTGGCTCTGCCCAGGCAAGGCGTATCTGCTGCCGGCTCATATCTGGACAAGCCTGGGGCTATTGCCGCCGGTCAACTCGGACCTTCAGGTGGACAGAGGAAGGGTGGCCCTCCTTATGGCAGAGCAGTTGTTTCCCGGAGAAAAATCATGAAGATCGGAGCAATGAACCATCCCCGAGAAAACCCGCTTGAGGAGATCCGCAAGTTTGCACACATGGGGCTCGATTTCATCGACCTGACTCTGGAACCGCCTGGAGCGGGGTGGTGGCAGTGCGACCCGCTGGCGGTCAGGCAGGCACTCGCTGACCATAGCCTGGACATCGTGGGACATACCGCGTACTTCCTTCCCCTCGGCCATCCATTCGAGGAGGTACGGCAGGGGGCAGTGGAAGCTTTCCGCCGTTCGCTTATGTTCTTTGCCAAAGCCGGAGCGAGCTGGATGAATATCCATCCGGACAGGAACGCGCCGATGCACGATAGGAACTACGTGATCAAACAGAATCTGAAGAGCCTGGGCGAGCTGCTGGAGGCGGCCGATGGTACGGGGGTGGGGATCATGATCGAAAACGTGCCCGGCGGCTTCAACAGTGCCGACCAGCTTGGCGAGCTGCTCGATCCGCTGCCCCAACTAGGGCTCCACCTGGATATCGGCCACACGGAGCTGATGGTCGAGGCTAGCACAATGAAGGACATCCTTGCGAGATTCGGCGACCGGCTCAGACATGTCCATCTCCACGACAACAAAGGGGGCGTCGCCGACCTCCATCTCCCGCTCGGCGCCGGAACCATCGATGTTGCGAGCCACCTGCGGAAACTTAAGCATACCGGCTACGACGGCACCATCACTCTGGAAGTCTTCACCCCGGATCCCACCTATCTCGCCATAAGTATGGAGAAGCTGCGGACCATGTGGGATAAAGTCTGACCGCTCAGTCAGTCTATTTAAAATCAACATCTTTCCCACCTGCCACGACCAACCTGCACTTTTGGATTAAAGCTAGGATCTTATCTCTGCCCCGATAAGACGCACAAAATCATCGTAGGAACTGAACCCAACCAGCCTCTTTCCGTCACATAGATGGGAGGGAACAGACCTGATCCTCAATTCCCGAGCCCGCTCCCAATCCGTATCGACTGCCGCGGCAAAGCTCCCCGCCGTCAGCACCGCTCGCGCCTCTTTACCCGAAAGGTTCACGGCCTCCGCGATCCGCACGAGCTCGTCCAGTTTGGCGATATTTATCCCGTCCACGAAATATGCCTGGTAAACAGCTTTTCGGAAAAGGTCCCCCTTCCCCAGCGCTTCCGCCCATTTCCCCAATTCCTGGGCTCGCCTGCTATTGCTGGTACGGGTTCGTTCCGCCAGCGGAAGCCCCTCAGCAGCGGCCAGCTGGCGCAGCCTCGCCTGCATTTCCTTAATCTCCTTTTCCCGCCCTGCAAACAGCTCGGAGAGCTCCATCCCCTCCTCCGGCGTCTCCGGGTGGAGCGGAAAAACTGTCCAACGCAAAGTAACCCCATATTCCCGCTGCAAACGATCAGTACGCACGGTACCGAGATAGCACCAGGGTCAGATATAGTCAAAAAAGACTTCCACAACGGGTGCTTTATCCATGACTCACCTCTCAATTTTTTAGTGTAAGTGTATCCGGTATCCGGGACGGAGCAACTCTCGTGTCATTAGGCGGGAGAGATTGTACGCTACTTGTGGTCCGTGGAAAAAAGTTGCGTTTTATAATTGATAACGTTATACAAAAAGTAACGTGACTAAAATTAAAACGCGTGAGGGCAACCATGGAAAATATAACTGGATCAGCGGTTGTTGCCGGTAACTATCTTGATACCCGCAAATTTCTTGTGGATGAGTTGCGCAAGCTTGTTCTTCGACACTCGGTAGTGGTTGAGGCTCCCCGCCGGTTTGGAAAAACAAGTGTCATTAAGGAGTTTGTCCGGCAGGAACATGAAAAAGGTGATGAAAGCCGGTTTCAGATCTTGTTTCTTGAACTTGAGGGGGTAGAGACTCTCGATCAGTTCTGCCTTAAGCTTTACCAACAGCTCATTACTCTCTATGACGTCAAACGCTATGGAGAGTGGCTTAAAACCGTGCTTAGCAGCAGTTGGAACGCAGTGGCATCTCGCGTGCCATCCATCGGTCTTCCGGAGTTTGAGCTTGAATTGCGCGAGATAACCCGCGATTTTGACTTTACCACCTGGAAAGAGCGACTTTCCCCCCTAATAGCAGGATCAAACAGGCTGGGCAAAGACGTCGTGATTGTCTTCGATGAGTTTCCCGACATGCTGCAGAATTTTGCCGGAGGCGCTGAACCACTTGGTTTTGTCAAGGCTACGGATGTTCTTACCGCCTGGCTCAGGTCGATCCGCCAGGAATATCAGGATTCAGCACAGTGCCATTTCGTCTTCTGCGGTTCGGTAAATCTACGCAAGACGCTGGAAGAAGCAGGACTCGGCAAGCGAATGAACGACACCGAGACCCTTCGGGTTCCTCCTATGCTGATAGATGAAGCCCGAGCACTGCTGCAGGGTCTCGCCACCAGCTACAATATTATGCTGGAGCCCGCAGCCCTCGAATTCATGGTCGCCAAGACTGCCAATGGCCCGCCATACTACGGGCAGGTTCTAATCAAGGCAGTGCGTGACAGCCGTCGGTGCGAGATTTACTTTCAACTGCTGCAAGGGATTTACGACAACATGCTGCGTAACGGTGATCATGATCTAAACCACTTTGACTCCCGGCTGAACACGTACATCCCGTCACAACAGGAACTGGAAAGTACGCGCGCCATTCTGCGCACCCTTTGCAACGATGACTGGCACGAACGGGAACTGTATGACGTTGTCATTGCCGACAGCCGTCTCGCCTATGCCACTTACCAAAAGGTTGTGGATCGCCTGATTTACGAAGGTTATCTCAAACGAGATGTCGATTCCGCCGGCAAACTGTCATTTCTCTCGCCACTGCTGCGTGATTGGTGGGCATGTAAAGCGGGGGTGAGATAATGTACAAGTACAATCCGCGCAAAAAATCTGCTGAACAGCTGGAAAGCTCACTGGTTGGGGCAGATCGTCACGACATTCTGAAAGGCATCTTGTCCGAACTGGCGCTAAAAAAAGGAGAAAGCCCGAAGCAGCACTGGATGATAGTCGGTGCTCGGGGCATGGGAAAATCGCATCTTTTGACCCTGCTTCACCACAAGGTCTGCTCCGATAGCGAGTTAAGCGCACTCTGGATACCGGTGCTATTTCCTGAAGAAATCAGGATGGCCGGGGATCTGGCAAAATTTTTGGAGCGAGCCGCAACCGAGATACTGCACGATCTGGAACAGGGCAAGAACACGATAGTTCCTGATCTGAAAGAGAAGATAGCCAAGATCCGCAGCATCCGCCATGACGAACGAGTTGATTACCTGTTCAGCGTCATCACCTGGATCCGCAGCGAAACCAAGCGGCATATCCTGCTGATCGCGGAAAACCTGCAACAGTTGCTTGGCAAAAAAATCAGCATCATCGATCAAAAAAAGCTGCGCGCCTACCTGCAGAGCGAAGATGCACTGCTGCTGTTCGGCTCTGCCACCACCATCTTTGACGCCCTACACGATCACAGCCACCCCTTTTATCACTTTTTCCATATCCGCCGCCTGAACGAACTTAGTTTTGACGATGTAAAGGCACTGGTTTCCAACCTGCTCAGCGGTTACGGCAGGGAGGAACAGGCCAGGATCATGCTGGAGAACGAAGCGCGCCTCAAGGTGCTGCACTCCTTTACCGGCGGTAATCCACGAATGGCGGTTTTTCTTTCCGACATCCTCAAGACAGATGTCAATGAAGAGATGATCGACATCATGGATCGCATTCTGGACGAGCTGACCCCCTATTTCGAAGCGATTATCAACGACACCCCGGAGTATCTGCAGGATATCATCAATACCCTGGCCGCCTATGAACCGGCCCAGAGCCCGAAGGAGATAGCTGAACATCTTGAGATGGAGCAAGGCACCGTGCGCAACTACCTGAAGCAGGCCAAGGACAACGGTTATGTACGGGTGGCGTTCTCAAAAGGGAAGTCAAACTTCTACTGTCTCAACGAATATCTGTACCGCACCTGGTTCCAGATGCGCGACAGCAGCCACCGGGAAGAGATGCGCTGGCTGATGGAGCTGATGTTGCTTCTGTATTCGAGAGAACAAATCATGGAGGAAAACCGGAGGATTGAGGAGTCGGAAGGAGGTTGTGCGAATCATTATCAGCGGTTGGTCAAGCAAACCTTTGAATTTATGGTATCGAATCCGTCGTTCTGTGCGGTGATTGATCTTTGTGCGCAACAGGTTGGTAAAAAGAAAAAGGAAAGAAAGGCAGATGTCGATCTAGAAAGAATATTTAAAACCAATTTCATGGAAAGACTGCGCACACTGGACCAAAACAAGCTTACTAAAAAAGAGTATTTGGCAAATGGCACGGACATTCTTGTCGATATGATGTCAAAAATCCATGATGGCCCACTGGCTTTATTGATCACCTATTCATTGACAATTCCACTTTATTACAAGAACACCTTTGATATAGCAAAAACGCTGGAAGATTATGGTGAACATCTTGTTAATATTAAAGTGAAGCACGGGAGCGAGCTTTCGAAAACACTCAATTTTAGTCCCGATAGTAGCAATGCGAACGACACATTTTTCATGCTTAATGTGGCATTAGAAAATTACGACACAGCACTTAGTTTTGCTGAAACCCTAACAGATAAATCACGCAACCATTTTATCGACGCAGCTGTAATGTTGCTGGTAATCCAAGTTGCGTATTACGGGCACATTAATAATGTTGAACATATGATTAAAAGTTATGAAGCTCTCCAAAGCATCTGCATAAGCACAAAACGGAGCAGTAAAGATTTTAGGTTATTTCTTGCACTGTTACTGGCTCACCAGGCGGACGTGATTAAGGATGAAGCGGTTAAAAAGTTTTTGGGATTCATAGCAACAAAGTATCCAAGCCAATCGCTATTTTTCAGTTTATGGGTCTGCATTCATGACCCGGAGTCAGCGTATGTTCAAAAAATGATGGCTGAACCAGCTTTCACAAAGGTAGTAGCTCAGCTCCAGGATCTCATTGCAACGGCAATAGAACAACAGGACGAGTGTGCTGACAACTGTCGCTAAAGCAGCAAAAAATAAAGGGGAAAGGCTAATTTCGTTGCCTATCCCCTTAAAACGTTCCACTCAGAGCAGGAATAAATTCTGACGGCGTAACCTACGCCGGCCAATGCGACACTCCTTCCGGACACTGCCGGTTGATGTGAGCCAGCCACTCCAGCACCTCATCACTGGAAAACAGCTTGTCATCATGGCAGTGAGCGAAGATCTCCCGAAAACGATCGGTGATGTAAACCGCCGTGCCACCACCGGCAAAGGAAGCGACCACTTCTCCCTTTTGATCTGACAGCACGGGGAATGGAAGCTGCAGCCGCTCCCTCAATCGGCTGGACTCCTTCTGATCCCCGTGGAGTACCGCCAAGGCGACGGCTTACTCCCTTGGCCATTCCTTCATGGAAAGGAAAATACCTTGAATGGAGATATCTTTGTTTATTGTTGCAATCTTAATAGTATCAGCCTGAGGTGGGGGTGCAACTGCAGAAACAGTTAAGGACAAAAGGGGATCAGAAGTGGAGGAGTTGCTACAATGAGTTCAGGGGAAGGTAAAGGGAAAACACGGTAAATTCACAAAATTTATTATGCTTCTGATTCCATTGACCGCCTCTGCCATAGGTCCCTCCGTTGCAAAACCAGCGCAACCTGCTACAATGCCGCACACTCACTCATTCATGAATACCGCCGCCCCTGAAACCCGACGGCATCTCAACCCCGTTGTTTTAACCGCAAACGAGGTGAATTATGTACCGCATTCTTGCCGCATGGCTGCCGACCCTCCTGCTGCTCCTCGTATCCCCCCTGCCCTTGTTCGCTTTCGAGAAAATTCCGGAAAAGCTCGTCTACAGCCTCAGCTGGACCGGGATTCCCGTTGGCACGGCAACCCATGAGATAACCGAAGAAGGTGGGCTGCGCCGTATCAATTCAACGGCGCGCTCCAATGACTGGCTCTCCGCATTCTTCCCGGTCGATGACCGCACCGAAAGCATCCTCGACAAGGGTGGAGTATTCCCCGGCACCACCCGCAGCTTCAAGATGCTCTTCAAGGAAGGGCGCAGCGTTCGCGACCGGGAGATCACCTTCAATTCGACCGGGAGGAGCGCCCTCTACCACAACAAGACTAATGGTGAGAAGCAGATCATCCCCATTGAACCACGCACCTACGACATTTACTCAAGCTTCTACTACACACGGTACCAGCCCCTCGAACCGGGCAAATCTCTTTATATCAACGTGCTGGACAGCAAAAAACTGCACCGCATCAAGATCAGGGCGCTGCGGCGCGAGAGGATCAAGGTGCCGGCGGGCGAGTTCAATACGATTGTAATTGAGCCGATGGTGAAACCGGTGGGGGTGTTCGAAGGGAAAAAAGGTGCCTACATCTGGCTGACGGACGATGACCGGCGCATACCGGTGAAGGCCCAGACAAAAGTGAAATTGGGGAGTGTCACAGCGGTACTGACCGGCGGCAATTATTGATCCTTGTCCTGTGTTTTTTCATCCACGAAACCACCGGTGCGAAAAACGAAAAAAATTCGTTAAAGGTAGCGGGGTTGAGCGTGAAGAGATGAAGAGATGCTTTACATCGAGTTGTTAACAGCTTTCTATAAAGCTATCCGATCAATATTCCCCGGCAAGTGCAACCATCAGACAGGCACCGAGGATTCCGGTCAAATTACAGATTCAAACAGGACTGACTCCGAACTAAACCCTAATAGTTCGTATCATAGCGCGAATTACAAACAGAATTAAACTACCCAATCAATAAGGTTGAGGGCTGAAATACGCAGAAATTCGCGGGTGTTATTGGTAACCAGAGGAATTCCCAAGGAAACGGCATGGGCAGCAATCAACATATCCATAGCACCAATTGGTGTTCCGGCCTTTTCAAGAGTTGCTCGAATTTCACCGTACACATGAGCGGCATCTTCATCGAAAGAAACAACTTCTAAAGGGGTAATAAACTCATCAAGGGCTTTGGAATTTTTCTTCTGCTGTGTACTTTTGGCAACTCCATAACGTAATTCCGATAGAGTAATTGAAGAAATACCAATGTCACCAATCTGATATTCTAAAAAACGCCTGAGAACGGCTGGCGGCTGCTGTTTGATAATATATATGCAAATATTGGTATCGAGCAGCAGCTTCATCAGAAACTCTCCCGTTTGTCCAGCTCTGGTTGAACACGCTCAACCATGAAATCGCGGGAGAATTTTTTAAGGCTTCCAAATAATGAATTCCACGAATCACTACGAGGAATCAATTGTACGATATTGCCGGTTTTTTTAATAAATACCTCGCTGTCGTCAAAGCGAAACTCTTTGGGCAGCCTGACAGCTTGACTCTGTCCATTTTGAAATATTTTTGCAGTTTTCATCAATGGCCTCCCAATTAATATATATTTTAAATATATATTCTTATCTTGATGATGACAAGAAAAACAATAGACGCAGCCATTGATCTGAGAAACTCGCAAATGGAGCAGAACCTTTTTAGGCTATCTCGCGTCGCAGTGGAACGCTGGTGAACAGTAGCTAACTCCCTTGTCTAATTCTCCCTTCTTTCCACCCTGAAATTCAATAAGTCGTCTGAACATTGCGAAACGCCACCACTCAAATTACTTCTTTCTAAAATAGCCATTAGAAAGCTTTCAAAGGAAAACATCACCGACTTCGCAATGAGCCAAGTGCCCGGTCCAGGTTAAAGGCGGCACTGATCAGGGCCAGGTGTGTAAAAGCCTGTGGAAAATTGCCCAGTGCCTCACCGCTGTAACCGGTTTGCTCGGCGTAAAGGCCAAGGTGATTTGCGTAGCCGAGCATTTGCTCGAAGAGCAGGCGTGCTTCCTCAAGACGTGCACGGTCGGTATGGCCGGCGCGGGTCAGCGCCTCAACCAGCCAGAAGGAGCACATGTTGAAGGTCCCCTCGTGACCAGGGAGACCATCCGGCGCCACAGCGGGATTGTACCGGCAAACCAGGCCGTCGGCAGCCAGACCGCCAGCGGTCAGGGGTCTGCGGATCGCGTCCACGGTGCTCACCATGCGCGGATCACTGGGCGACATGAAGAACACCAGCGGCATCAGCAGACTGGAAGCATCCAGGGCCTCGGTATGATAAGCCTGGATAAAGGCGCCGCGGTGCTCATTCCACCCCTTGGCCATGACCTCTTCGTAAATCTGATCGCGAACCTTGAACCAGCGGTGCCGGTCCGCAGGGAAAGACCGCTTGTCGGCCAATCGCAAGCTGCGATCCAGGGCGACCCAGCACATGAACTTCGAATACACAAAATGCTGCCGCCCACCGCGCACTTCCCAGACCCCCTCATCCGGGCGTTTCCAATTATCACAAAGCCAGTCCACCAATTCCCGCAGGTGAATCCAGTCATGATAGGAGACCGGTTCCACGTATTTATTGTGGAGGTAGACTGCATCCATCAATTCTCCATAGATATCGAGTTGCAATTGCCGATGGGCGGCATTGCCGATCCGCACTGGCCGCGAGCCCCGGTACCCCTCCAGATGGTCAAGGATTTCCTCCGCAAGTTCGGTACGGCCGTCGATGCCGTACATCAGCTGCAACGGGCCGTTACCTTT
The DNA here is from genome assembly GCF_018531195.1 of Pelotalea chapellei. Taxonomy (GTDB): domain Bacteria; phylum Desulfobacterota; class Desulfuromonadia; order Geobacterales; family Pseudopelobacteraceae; genus Pelotalea; species Pelotalea chapellei. The sequence continues at coordinate 137,787 of NZ_JAHDYS010000003.1, forward strand.
CTGAGACACTGACCATCCCGCCTCGCCATGAACCTTCCAACGCCGCTCCAGCCAGTCTCGAAAACGAGCCGCTTCTTCGGTGAACCCGATGCGGAGCAGGCCGTAGACAGTAAAAGCCGCGTCACGGATCCAGGTATAGCGGTAGTCCCAATTGCGTTGCCCGCCGATCGCCTCGGGCAGACTGCAGGTCGGAGCCGCAACGATTGCCCCCGTCGGTTCGTACGAAAGGAGTTTAAGCGTGATGGCGGAACGAAGCACAACCTCGCGCCAACGGCCGGCGTAGGTGCATTTGGCAGTCCAGCGCTGCCAGTAGGAAACGGTCTCCCGAAACAGATCTTCCGCCTCTCCGGCACAGGGGCATGGCCGCTGCTGATCGTCAGAACAGACACGCCGCAACACGAAAGTAACCTTCTCCCCCTCGCCGAGCGTAAAGTCGGCGGCCACCCCGGCAGTATCACCGTGAGCGGCGGGTGACAGATGGAGTTGCACGGGAGAGGCCAGTGCAAGGCTCAGACCTGGCCCGTCAAAGCGGGCGCCATCCTCGCTGAGAAGGGTTTGATGTGTGGCACGGGCATAATCGAAAGCGGGACGGCATTCCAGATGAAACGTGACCCGTCCGCGAACAACACGGACGCGCCGGATCACTTCCTCCCCAACGCCACCAACCGGCATATAATCTTCGATTTCCCCAACACCCTCCTCGTCCAGAAAACGGGTGATGAGAATGGCGGTATCCGGCCAGTAGAACTGCTTGCGCCGGAAATGATCCCCTGTGGGGGCGATCCGAAACCGCCCACCCTGGTGATCGTCAAGAATGGCGGCAAATACGCTGGGAGAATCGAAATGCGGCACACAGAGCCAGTCGATGGAGCCATCCATTCCGACCAGTGCCGCGGTGCGCATGTTGCCGATCACGCCGTAATTTTCAATGGGCTGGTAATGCGATGGCATGGAATGGTCCTCCTGGCGACCTTCTCTCGGCTTTTGGCCACCCTCTGCTGGGAGAGGGTAACTGAATCCCTTCATCCTGTGGGAGAAGGATAGGATGAGGGGTGGGACTGCTGTTTTGCCAATTAAAGAGTATCAGAGGTAAAGACCTTAGCAATACGGCGCCCCGCAGCCTAAGTAACTAATTAGTCTGAGCTAATTCCAATTGCGTTTAATACAACATGAGCTACTCTTGTCTCAGAGAACCGTTTCCGTCTAAAAAGCGAGGTGAAATGTCATGAGAGAAAATCCGCTTCTGAAGTTGACAAGTTTAGGCCAAAGCATCTGGCTTGATTCACTCAGCCGCAGCATGCTTGATTCGGGAGAAATCAGTCGGCTCATCGACCAGGACGGGCTGGGAGGAATAACCTCCAATCCTTCTATTTTTGCTAAGGCCATGGTCGAAAGCAGCGACTATGACAGTGCAATCCACTCGCTTCTACAGCAACAGAGAACTGCCAATCAGATTTACGAAGAGCTTGCCATTGAAGATATCCGGCGTACTGCCGATCTGCTGCGGCCTCTTTATGACAAGATGGAAGGTAACGATGGCTTTGTCAGCCTTGAGGTATCACCCCACTTGGCCTTCGACACTGCCGACACCGTCGCTGAAGCCCGGCACCTCTGGTCCAGGGTCGATCGTCCAAACGTGTTGATCAAGGTTCCCGGCACTGTGGAGGGACTTGTGGCCCTGCGCCAGCTCATAGCCAGCGGTATCAACGTCAACGTGACGCTGCTTTTCAGCCTGCCCCGGTACCAGGCTGTAGCCGAAGCTTATATGGCGGGGCTCGAAGAGCGGGCGGCCGCCAACCTTCCCTTGGGGAACATTGCTTCAGTGGCCAGCTTTTTTCTAAGCCGCATCGATGTAATGGTCGATTCGCTGCTGACAAAGAAACTTCAGGAAGGGGGTCGGATGGCGGACCTTGCCTCCATGCTGGTCGGCAAGGTTGCCATTGCAAGCGCCAAGACAGCATATCAGATATTCAAGCAGATCCACGGCAGTGAAAGATTTCGCAACCTATCCGCACAGGGCGGTCGCCCTCAGCGAGTGCTGTGGGCCAGCACCAGCACCAAGAACCCGGCTTACAGCGATGTAAAATATGTGGAAGCACTGATCGGAGCGAATACGGTTAATACCCTGCCGATGGAAACTTTGCTGGCCTATCGTGATCACGGGAATCCCGAACTTCGACTGGAGGAGGGGCTGGAAGAGGCTGGCCGGGTACTGCAGCGTTTGCCGGAGGCTGGTATTGACCTGGATGCAGTAACCCGGCACCTGGAACAGGAAGGGGTGGAAAAATTCGTCGAACCTTTCGACAAGCTGATACAGATGCTGGAACAGAAAATTGCAGGTCGGTATGAGTGGACCCGGGGCATATAAATGGCATCCTGCTGGGGCCTGGAGGGGTAAGCCTACCCTTTCCAGAACAACGGCTTAGCATTATAAATCGTCCTCTACGTTACTCGCTCAACACCCGATGGACGAACGACACCACATTCGATCCCTCCCCAACTGCCGCTGCCACCCGCCTGAGATTGCCTGACCTGACATCGCCGACCGCAAATACTGCGGGCACGCTGGTTTCCAGGAAATACGGGCCTCTGGCAAGAGGCCACTGTGCCGTAGACAAATTATCCTGTGACAAATCCGGGCCTGTTTTTATATAACCGCTGTCGTCGAGTACCAGGCAACTGTCGAGCCATCCTGTGCAGGGATTGGCACCCATCATGACGAAAACATGACTGATAGGGTGAACTTCGATCTCTCCTGATTGATTGTCACGCCAGCGAACATGATCGAGATGATCGCTGCCTTCTAACGCGACAATTTCCGAACGGGTCCGCACTACGATCCCCGGGTGGTCTTCCATGCGCCTGATCAGATATTGCGACATGGTCTCCTTCAGTCCGGCCGATCTGATCAGAACATGCACGCGCCTGGCGGTCCGCGCCAGGAAAACGGCCGCCTGACCCGCCGAGTTACCGCCCCCCACCACAATGACTTCCTCGCCACTGCACAACTGCGCTTCCACGAAGGTAGCACCGTAATACACACCCGCGCCTTCAAACTGTGCCAGGTTCTCCAGGGGCAGCCTCCGGTATTGTGCTCCGGTCGCGATGATCACCGTGTGCGCCTGTACCTGCGATCCGTCATCAATATTCACCGAATAGGGCTTGCGATCGCAGTGGAGCCGCGTCGCGGACTTTGCGATAAGAATCCGGGCTCCGAACTTCTGGGCCTGCGTGTAAGCACGTGCCGCAAGTTCCTGGCCGGAGATACCGTTGGGAAAGCCGAGGTAGTTCTCGATTCTCGAGCTTGAGCCTGCCTGTCCTCCAGGCCCATTCCCTTCAACCACCAGGACATCGATCCCTTCCGATGCCGCGTACACGGCAGCCGCAAGACCCGCAGGCCCGGCGCCGATTATGACCAGATCGCGAACCTGTGACCGATCGATCGCATCGTTAAAGCCAAGGCACTCCGCGAGTTGCTGGTTGCTCGGATTCCGCAGCACGTTCACGCCATGGCAGATCACGATCGGCACCTCTTCGACATGGACCTGAAACCGGTCCAGCAACTCCTGGACATCCGGATCCCGTTCCACGTCAATAGAGGTATAAGGATGGCCATTGCGCGTGAGGAACTCCCGGATCCGAAGTGTGCCGGCGGAATTACTGGAACCGACGAGCGCGACATCTCCGATGCCCCGCGCAATCAACTCCATCCGCCGCAGGATGAAGGCGCGCATGAAGACTTCACTCAGTTCGCTATCGGCCTGCACAAGTCCAAGCAACTGTTCTCGAGCCATCTGTATCACTTCACCCGGCTCGCTCGCGCGCAGTTGCACGAGCGACTGACGCCCCGAAAGCAGGTTCAGTTCGCCGGTGAATTGACCTGCCCGGGCGATGGCTACAAGTTCCTCTGCGTCGCACGATACCCGGACAACATCGATCTGCCCCGTCTTGACGACATAGAACCGCGTGGTTTGCTTGCCCGCTTCGACAAGCACCTCACCCGCCTCGACGCTCCGTATCTCACCCTGCAAGGCGACGCGGGCCACCTGCTCCGGCGTCAGCTTGGGAAACATCCGGTCCGGCTGTTCGCCGGGAATCGGCGCCGATGTATCGGTCATTTGGAACCTCCTGCTCATGCCTGAGCTGAATCAACCATACCTAAAGTATATTGAATGTCTCACAACCCGCAATGAACGTCGCATGGTCGAGTTTAAACCCGCCCTTACACCCCGCCTCTGCACAGGAACAATTTTGCGAAATCAGACGATTAAAACAAAAAAACCGGGACAACCCCTTTTAAGGTGTCCCGGCCTCCGTTTTGTCAGATTAACGCTTTCAACAAGCCATGCACATATTCCGGTAATTCAATATCCTTCCAGCTTAAAGCTGTTAAAAAATATCCTCCAGGTCACAATCACGGTGAAAAACAAAAATGAAATGACTGATATGGCGCAAAGCTTTCGTTGCATGACAGGGATGATCAGTTTGAGGCTTTCCTTTTTACGATAGGCTTGTAGTACTCCTGTTCCGAGTCCGGTTACTGCACCCAGAAACAATGAACCATAGAGCGGGTATCCGATATAGCCATATTCTTTTTGCAATATGCAAAAGGGACAGTGATGTGAAGGCATTTCGTAGAAATAGAGAGCGATGAAAGAAATCATTGAGATTATCGAGGTTATGAAGGCGATTCCGCTCAAGCCGGCAAAAAGATAGCCACCCTTGCCGTTCCAGAAAAACCGTGCACCTGCTGTGAACGTGGCCAGCACACTCGAGTAGAAGAGTATCTTTGCTGGAATGCTTGGCATGGCCAGAATCTCTGAAGCAATTCCCCGTGAACCTTGACTGAAAAGACTACCGCAACAGGAGGTTATGATGTCAGGCTTGAGTCCAAGAAAATAGATATTCTGCAGTACGGTTTCAGCCAGGATGAAGGGAGCCATTATCAACAACAGCAGATACTTGGCTCGTATAAGCGGATAGTCATACCCTTGGTTATCGGCGCGATTGAGAATCAGCCACAGGCCGGCCATAATGAAGGTGACCAACTTGAGAAGCAGGGTTGGATAACCGAAGTGGTGAGCCGTCAGGGTTCCCACTGCGCACATCGCACCAACAAACAGGTGACAGATGCTGTCAGCCGTCTGGATAAACAGAAACAGTGATACCAGTTGAAAGGCCAGGAAATAGCTGACGATAGTAGATATCAGATATGTGCGCCGTTCCAGGACCAGTTGAAGCTCACTGCCACTTGAGATGTCCCACCGGCGCAGAATCGTAACTCCGTAGCACGCGGCATAGATTGTCATCAGGCTTATCAAAAGAGATGAAATAAACAGCGCCAGGATGTTCGGATTAAGGATCATTAAAGCCTTCCATCCTTGACTACCTGACCATCGCGCATCTCGACCACTTGATCCGCCAAAGCGGAGTTATAGACAATCGGATCGTGACTGGCCAAGATAATTGTCGTCCCCGCAGCCTTCAGATCTTTCATGATTTCCATGAACTCGTTGGATAGCTTACTATCCAGGTGAGCGGTCGGTTCATCGGCGATAATAATGGCAGGGTTGTTGATCAGCGCCCGGGCAATTGCCACCCGCTGGGCCTCTCCACCAGATAGAAACTCGATCCTGGTATTGGCCCGTTTGCCGAGATCGAACATTTCCAGTTTCTCCAGCCCCCTCTTGCGCAGCAGTGAATTTTTTTCCCCGGTTGGATAAGCGGGGATCATGACATTCTCAAGGGCCGAAATCCCCTTGATAAGGTTGAACTGCTGGAAAATGAAACCGAAGGTGGAGCGGCGTATTTCGGTCAGAAAACGCTCCGGCAGGCTGGTGATTTCCCGGTCGTTCAAAAAGATGCGTCCGGTGGTCGGACGGGCCATGCACCCCACCAACCCAAGCAGGGTAGTTTTGCCAGACCCGCTCGGCCCTTTAAGAACAATTGTTTCACGCATGCGCAGATTTAGTGAAACATTGTGCAGAGCTGAGAACTCATTGGTTTTTCCGGCATTAAATATCTTAGCGATGTCACATAGCGATATCATAAAGCCTCCTCAACGCATAACCGCATCGGGATCGATGGTTGCCGCTCGCCATGACGGGACGATGGTAGTGACAGTATAGGGAACGACGGTCAGGAAGAAGAGCGTGGCCATTTGGCCGAAGTCGATAAAAGGGGTCAGACGGAAGGTGGGATAGAGTGTCGACCATCCTTTGAGCACCGGCGCGAACAAGGCCGCCGAAGTTAAAAATACATGGACATAAGCCAGGATTGTTCCCACCAGAAATGAAGTCAGCGAGACAACGGTACCTTCCCAGAATTTCATCAACAGAATATCGGAGGTTTCCCAGCCAACCGCCTTTAATATACCGATTTCCCGCCGTTCTTCGGCAGAAAGACCGGTAGCCTTGTCCCAGGCAAAGATAACAAAAGCCAGGGCAGCGGCACTGAAAATAACAATCAGCAATCCGGATCGCCAGCCAAAGACCGCATCATAAGTGCGTTGTATCTCGGTGCGTACAATGGGACGGGTTTCGGGGTACATCTGAGTAATTTTTTCAGCAATGGTGGTGTATTCCCTGGGATTTCGGACCCTCAAGGCCAAGTCGGTGGCCTGTTCGGCCGGTATGCCGGAAAAGTCGCGGTAATCCTTTTCCGAGAGCACTATCAGATCGCTGGTCAGGAGTTGAGATTCATTGTCCAAAATGTTTCTGATGATAAAGGTGCGCGGCAGGCCGTCATGTCCGGTGAATGCTATGATGTCATCTGGATGGGCGGCTCTCATTCTGGAAATACCGCTACCTATGTCGATACTGCCAGGTTCGGGCGGATTTCCGGCCGGCACAGTCAGGGTGTAATTGGCTTGATAGACGTTGTCATATTGGTAGCCCCATAAGCGTGGGCGAACAGAGATAACTCCATTAATCTCGCGAATCTTATCACCCCAAGCGGTGGGAATTGGCTGATAACGACCAGTCAGCGTGCGCTGGACGATAATCTCCGGGGCTTCTTTAAGTACCAAGGCCGCCTCGCGTTTAAGTGCATGGGTAAAAAAAAGCACAGAGGCAAGGATGAAGATGATCAAGGTGTACACCGACAGTAATGCTGCATTTTTCCCCTTGCGCCGCAGGAGCGATGAGAGGGTGAAATCCAGGATATGTCGATGGTGTTCAATGGCTGCCATGGTTCCTCACCAAATGGGGCGGTGGTTCGACCAGTGCGCCGGTGGGGAAATGCTCCAGCGCCATTGGCGAGTCCTGAAAAGGGGTGGAGAGATCGGTCATACTCAGGTGTCGAGTGTAACTGGCCTCGGTAAAAAGACAAAGATCGGTCAATTCCAGTTGTTTCACCAGCACAATCTTGCGGGCGAAGAGCGATCCGGATGCACGGACTTGGCCGGAGGCATGCAGAAACAGCCCAACCATGATCAAGATTAGCCCCATGGTTGTTCCCAGATAAATCGTCGAGCGGCGCAGCATCATCAATCAAGCTGCTTGAGGAGAGCGGGAGTTACGTCGCGAAACCGGATGATGGATTTTCCCTTGTGATCTCTCAGAAATTCACGCGCTTGTGCTTCTTTGACAAAAGGGACCAGTTCGCGTCCCATGGGACCGAATACATCACTCCCCATGACGTAATAGGCAGGGAGTCCGTCCACCATGGTCAGGTCGTAATAGTTGGTAACAAGTACGGCAGTGATGTCAGTCGTTTTCTTGCCTGGGGCGTAGCGGGACAGATTAAGGTAATATTTGAACATATCTTTGGTGCCATCGAAATGGAACGTTGAACCATCCCGAAACTGGATCTGTGCAGCAAAGTCGGGGTACTTGGCTACGAACATGCCGCATACTGCGCATTTATCCTTGGGGCCAACCTTGCGGGGCTTTAACTCGGCGGCGAAAGCAAATGAGACCCCGACTAAGAAAATCCCTAAAAACAGGACCAGACTCCTGAAAATCATGTTGTTCATCACGAAAACTCCTTTCAAATTATTATTTCACCTTGCGGCGTGGTGTGTCTTTCAGACATCGTGAGCGTACTTCCTATCCCGGCACTCTTTCGACAGTTCCGGAGCAGGTTGGTACTCCAACTCAAGCGTTTGTTAATCCTAAAGAGTCGAATCATTTTCTTATCATGGTCCTGATTACTTCCCTTGCCTTGTTGAGGTCCAATGGTTTGGTCAGGTAGAAATCCATGCCTGCGGCAAGACACCGTTCCTTATCCTCACAAAAAGCATGGGCTGTCATGGCGAGAATAGGAATATGTCTGCCGCTTGTTTGCTCACGTTCACGGATGATCCGTGTGGCCGTGATACCATCCATCCTTGGCATCTGCACATCCATGATGATCAAGTCGTACCTGCCCTGTTCCCACATATCCACCGCATCCTGGCCCGTCGGCACATGAGACACCTGCATGCCGTCAGAAGAGAGGATGGCCTTCATAATATCCGCAGCCAACTCATCGTCCTCTGCAATAAGAATACTGTGCCTTCCCGCGGCTACAGCTTGGGGAGAGACTTGTTGGAAAGACTGTCGCTTTGCTTTATCGGTGGCGGAGAGATTTTCTACTTCAGCCTCCATAAAAGGCACGGTAAATGAGAAAGAACTTCCTGCCCCTTCCCGGCTGGTGACCGTGATTGTTCCTCCCATCATCTCAACTAATTCCTTGGTGATGGTAAGACCAAGTCCGGTTCCGCCGTATTTGCGTGTGTCAGAATCGTCAATCTGGCTGAAAGCGCTGAAAAGCAGATGCATCTTATCGGCGGGAATACCGATGCCGGTATCTGTTATGGTAAAGGTGATTTCATTTTTCCCAGCCACAAGCATGTTGCCTGTTATCTGGACTTCAATTTTTCCCTTGCCCGTAAACTTGACGGCATTGCCGATCAAGTTGATTAAAACCTGTCTCAGCCGCAACTGATCTCCCTGTACGGCATCTGCGACATTTTCTGCAATGGTGACCGCAAGTTCAACGCTCTTGTTTCGAGCTTCAAGAGAGAAGTAATCGACAGCTTCGGCAATGGTTTGCCGTAGCGAGAAGGGCTTCTCATTGAGATGCAGTTTCCCTGCCTCAACCCTCGATAAATCAAGGATGTCGCTAACTATCTGAAGTAGTGAATGGGCTGATTTACCTGCCTTTGACAATAATTCGTGCTGTTTAGGGTCAACATCGCCGACATTACCCTCAAGAACTAGCTGGAGCACACCAAGGATGCCATTCAATGGAGTACGGAGTTCATGGCTCATATTCGCCAGGAACTGACTTTTTGCCCTGTTGGCTACCTCGGCAGCTTTCTTCGCTTCAGCAAGCTCGGTGACGTCGGTACTGGTTCCCAGCCATTGAACTACATGCCCCTTGGCATCCTTCAACGGCTGGACCCTTGTCAGAAATGGCCGAAATTGCCCATCTCTTCCTTTCAATGGAAAAACCATCTCAAAAGGAGCTTCGGATTGAAGAGATTTTTCCCACTGATCCAACACCGATGGAAGCGCATCTGGATCCTGGATGCCTGGCCAGCCCCATCCGGCCATCTGATCGGGGGCCATACCAGTATATTCGTAACATCGCCTGTTGAACCAGTAGATAAACCCGTCGGCATTGGCACTCCAGGCAAGCTGTGGCATGGCGTCTGCCATCGTCCTGAACTGTTCTTCGCTCTGCCTCAGAGCTTCTTCGGCTCGTTTCCGCCCGGTGATATTTTCAGTGAAGATGATTATCCCACCGATATTCCCATTACGGTCATGCCACGGTCGAATCTCCCAGCGGTTCCAGTCAACGGCGCCGTCCAACCGGTGAAACGGCTCCTCGTCACATTTTTCAACCGCTCCAGCCAAACACCTTTGGTGAATTTGTTTCCAATGGTCCGGAATTTCGGGAAAGACTTCATAATGGCTCCGGCCGATGATGTCCTGGCCGCCCAGACGATAATCGCTCAACCAGCGGCGGCTGGTGGCAATGTACTTCATTTCCCGATCCAGCATTGCAACAGCTGCTGGAGTATATTCAATCAGGAGTCGGAATTTTTCCTCATTTGCCCGCAGCTCCTCCTGGGCCTGCTTTTCCTTTGAAATGTCTGTTATAACGACCTGACACTCATTGCCCGATGCTGCGGCAACAGCCCCGAGTTGCACCATGACCCCATTCGAAAGCTTGACTTGACACAACTCCCTGCCGTTTTCTTTAAAAACTCTCTCCAATAGTGCGGAAATAACCTTTTGATCTGCTATGGAGACAGATGTGGCAAGCTGCCGGCCTATCAAGCTGGAGCGGTCATTGCCGAAAACTTCAGCTCCAGCAAAATTCACCTCACGTATGATTCCTGCACGATCCAGTCTGAAGCATCCAACCGGCGCATGTTCAAAAAGATCGCTTTCCTTCAGGTTCTGGTCCATGAGATTTTATCCTTGCTGATTTCCATGGTATTTTACCAACCCCAAATAAGGAGGGAGAAGAAGAGGAGGAGCAGTCAGCAGGAGGAGAAAGAACTATTTCACTCCATCCTGAGCCGCTTCATTTTCTCCACGAGAGTCGTTCTGTTGATCCCTAAAAGGGTGGCGCCTTTGGCCTTGACCCCTCCCCCCAATTGCAGAGCTTGCGTGATAAGTCGGCGCTCCACCTCGGCCATGGCAGCAACCATATCCATCCCCTGCTCGGTCAGATCCAGACTGATATCCCCTGATACGACCTTCTGCCCGCTCATCTCGACCGGCAGGTCCTCCAGATGAATTACCTCTCCCTCTGCCAGAGCAACCAGGCGCTCCACCAGATTTTCCAGTTCGCGAACATTGCCGGGCCAGGCATGCCGTTCAAGAGCTTCCAATGCACGCTTACTGATGTTCATGGGCTGCCTGCCCATCAGCAGGCAATATTTTTCCAGAAAGGCACCTACCAAGGCGATGATGTCCTGCTTTCGTTCCCTCAAAGGGGGAAGCTGAAGAGGAATGACATTTAAACGGTAAAAAAGGTCTTCCCGGAAATTCCCCTGTCGCACCTGCTGCTCCAGGTCCAGATTGGTGGCAGAAATGACGCGCACATCGATTTTGATCGGACTGGTAGCGCCAACACGATCGACTTCCTGCTCCTGCAGCACCCGCAACAGCTTGGTCTGCAAATGAAGCGGCATGGTGCCGATCTCATCCAGAAAAATGGTTCCGCCGTTGGCTGCCTCGAATTTACCCGGCTTGTCCTTGATAGCCCCGGTAAATGCGCCGCGCATGTGACCGAACAACTCGCTCTCCAGCAAGGATTCCGGGATGGCAGCGCAGTTGACGGCAATAAAAGGTTTGGCTTTCCACGTCCCGTTGTAATGCAGCGCCCGCGCCACAAGTTCCTTGCCGGTACCCGACTCACCACTGATCAGCACAGTAGAATCGGTCTTGACGATGCGTGTCATGCGCTCAAAAACCACTTTCATTGCCGGGGAACTACCGATTATATTGCTGAATTCGAAACGCCCCTGCAGCTGTTTGCGCAGACTGACGTTTTCCATCAGCAGTTGTTGTTTCTCCAGGGCCTTTTTAATGACAATCAGTAATTCGTCGAGATTGATCGGCTTGGTGATGTAGTCAAAAGCCCCGGCTTTCATGGCGCTGACAGCAGTTTCTGCCGAGGCATAACCTGTAATCACAATGACTTCGGTGGTGGGAGAGAGACGGCGGGAATGCTGCAGGATTTCGATGCCGTTTTTATCCGGCAAAAAGAGGTCTGAAACGATCAGGTGAAACTGCTCACGCTCAAGCAAGGCGATGGCTTCATCACCAGTGGCGGCTGATATGACTGAATAGCCGGAAGAGGACAACATCCGTTCCAGCACCCGGCGGGCTGGCTCCTCATCATCAATCAGCAATATGCGTATCTGGTTGGACATAGGCCTCCTTGGGCTGGTAAGAGGAGGCTGTTGAAAAACAGCCATCTCGCCGCCATCCTCGAAAGCCACCTTGTGCGGCGTAGCGCTGCTACACCTCCGCGGGGCGTTCTCCGGGTGCGACGATCTGACTATTTTTGAACAGCCTGATTATTCAACATCCTCCTAGTCTAGGTTTAGACTCTAGAAACTTGGTCCCAGACTTTATTGACTTTCACCGTAAAAGGCAAGCTGTCTATTATACAGCTCTCATCTCTGTTACAGCCTGTATCGCCAGCTCCAGGCCATCCATGAGCAGCTTCAATTCCTCCATGCTGATGGCTAGCGGGGGGAAAACCACCACCGTATTGCCTAAGGGACGGGAAAAGACTCCGTGTTTACGTGCTTCCAGACAGACCTTCACGCCGGTTTTTTCTTCCCAGGGATAGGGTGTGCGGTTCTTCTTATCGACCACCAGTTCGATTCCGGCAGCCATGCCGCAGTGGCGTATGTTACCCACGTGAGGCAGGTCCGCTATCTGCGCCAGACGTTCCGCGAGATACTGTATCTTGGGCTGCAGCGCCTCAAGCAGACGATCGGTCTCGAACAGCTCCAGACTCTTCAAGGCCACGGCACAGGCCAGCGGATTGCCGGTAAAGGTATGGCCGTGAAAAAAGGTTTTCAATTCGGCATATTCACCAAGAAAAGCGCCATAGACCTCCTCGGTGGCCACAGTGGCGGCCAGAGGCAGATACCCGGCGGCAATTCCCTTGGAGAGCGCCATTATGTCAGGCACCACATCCTCATGTTCGCAGGCGAACATCTTGCCGGTGCGCCCAAAGCCCGTGGCTACTTCGTCAGTAATCATCAGCAGCCCGTAGCGGTCGCACAACTCGCGTACCCGACGCAGGAATCCGGGAGGTTGCACGATCATTCCGCCGGCACCCTGCAGGAGCGGTTCAATAACCAATCCCGCACAGGTTGAACCCTCTTCCCTGATTATGTTTTCCAAGGCGCCGAGGCAGAGCATATCGCAGGTTTCAGGCCCTTCACAGCCCAGCTCACAGCGGTAGCAATACGGGGCAGCCGCCTGGATGGTCTCGAACATCAGCGGTTTGAAGGTGGCGTGATAAATATCAATGCCCCCAACGCTGACAGCACCCAACGTATCGCCGTGATAGGCATTGCGAAAAGTAATGAAGCGGGTCCGCTCCGGCCGTCCCCGATGCACCTGATACTGAAAAGCCATCTTGACGGCCACTTCCATGGCAGTGGAGCCGTTATCTGAATAGAAAAAACGGGTCAGACCGCGGGGAGTGATCTGCGCCAGGCGCTGGGCCAGGATGATGCTCTGCTCACTTGCTAACCCCAGCAGGGTCGAATGTTCCAGCCGTTCAACCTGATCCTTGAGCGCATCGTTCAGTTCCTTGCGGCAGTGGCCATGAACATTGGTCCACATGGAAGCAACACCGTCCAGATAGCGCTTGCCGTCACTGTCGATCAGCCAGCTCCCCTCGCCCCGGGTTATGACAATAGCATCATCCTGTTCCCAATCCTGCATTTGGGTAAATGGATGCCAGACATGGCGCTTATCCCACGCCCGCAACTGTTCGGTGGTATGTTGTGTCATATTTTGCCGACCTTATTTCAAAATTATTATCTTAAAACCGTATCACGCGGAGACGCAGAGGACGCGGAGAGAGACAACCACAAGCCTTTTTTAGCCTCACGATTACTTCGCGATTTACAAGGCGAGAACCGCTAAAAGCTTAAATCTTTGTCTTCAATCCGGCTTTTTCGTGGACTTTTCGTGAGGCAAAATTGCTTCTGTTCTTTCTCTGCGTTTCTCTGCGACTTGCCTAGGGCACCTACTTTTGGCCGCGTGAGACAAGCTTTTACAGCCAAATCTTTTTCAGCCTCACGATTTTCAAAGCTAAAACCGTAAAATCGTTCCGACTGCTGTTGTCTCTAAGTCTTTTAAATCCGGTCTTTTCGAGGACTTTTCGTGAGGCTAAGAAAGGTTTTGGCCTTAGCCTTTCTCTGCATTACCCTGCAACTTGCCTAAGGGCACCTACTTCTGGCCGCGTGAGATAAAGCCTTTAAATCTTCACGATTATTCATTTGCGCCACCCTCCTACTATTTGCAGCTTCCCTCAAGGCACCCGCTGCCTGAGCATGAACCGGACGCGCATGTCGTAGGGGCGACGCATGCCTCGCCCGCCCCTTCACTCAACCCCATCGCCCGTAGCACGATGGCAGTTTCCGGTTGGTTATAGAGCCAGTAGGCGAGATAATCCACAACCTCGATCGGGTCAGGATCTTCACGGTGCGGCCAGATTCCGAGTACCGGTGCTCCGCAGAGGGAGCCGATCTGATGCGGAGCAGTTTTTTCAGCCAACCCGGGCGACTCGGGGTAATTATTGATGATCACCCCAGCCACACTGATCCCCATCTGCTGAGCACATAGCGTGGTGAGAACCGTGTGGTTGATAGTGCCCAGATCCGGCCGGGCCACCACCAGCAGCGGCAGATCAAGCTCGCGCACCAGGTCGGCAACCAGCAGGCCACCCACAAGGGGCACCATCAAGCCGCCGGCACCTTCAACGATTACAACGTCATGAACAGCCGCCAGACGCTCGTAACACTCCTTCAAATGGGAAAACTCGATGCGTACCTTATCAAATTTGGCTGCGTCGGCAGGTGCAACCGGCTCACGCAGCAGATAAGGAGCCACATCCTCGTTGCAGGTCACGCCTGCTGCCTTGCAAAGCAGTTCGGCATCATCGGAAACCAGCTGACCCTCTTCCTCGCGACATCCGCTGGTGACAGGCTTCATCACCCCGACGTTAATCCCCTTCATGCGCAGCACCAGGGCTAGGGTTGCTGCAACTATGGTTTTGCCGACACCTGTATCTGTTCCGGTTATGAAAATCCCTTTGCTCATGAGCAGGTCTCCACCGTTAGTTCAAGATCGTCCAGCATTTGTCTGTCCTGCTCCGGTGCACGACCCGGGGTAGTCAGGTAATTGCCGGTCATCATGCCGCTGGCTCCGGCCAGAAAGATCCAGGATTGAAGCTCGCGCAGGTTCTTCTCGCGTCCTCCGCACACAGTCAGGCTTTTTGCAGGCAGCATAAAGCGATAGAGAGCGATAATCTTGAGGCACTCCATGGGGGTCAGGAAGTTTGCATTCTCGAGCCGGGTTCCTTCCACGGGGTTGAGGAAGTTGATCGGTACAGTATCGACGTCCAGCTCGCGCAGGGTTTCTGCCATTTCAACACGGTGGCTGAAATTCTCGCCCAAGCCGAAAATCCCCCCGCAGCAGATTCTAAGCCCGGCCTGCTTGACCGCCCGAACAGTTTGCACATCCTCTTCATAGTCATGGGTGGTGCAGATATTGTGAAAGAAACTTCGTGAGGTTTCCAGGTTATGGTGATACGTCACCATGCCCGCCTCTTTTAGAATCTGAGCTGTTTCGGTATCCAGAATTCCCAATGAGCAGGATGGCTCGATAGTAGTCTCCTGCCTGATGCGTTTCAGGGCGGAGCAGATCGTTTCCAGCTCCTTGCCCGGCTTAATGCCGGTACCGCTGGTGATAATGCCATAACAGCGGGCGCCATTCTCTTCGGCTCCCTTGGCGCAGGCCACCAGTTGCTCTTCATCCACCAGCGGATACACCTGGGCATTGGTCGAATGTGCCGAAGACTGGGCGCAGAAAGCGCAGTTCTCAGGGCAGCGACCCGATTTTGCATTGATGATCGAACAAAGGGAGGCCGAGCTTCCCTTGAACTTTTCCCGTATGCGGGATGCCTCTGCAAACAGCAGGAACAGGTCCGATCCTTTTGCCTCAGCCAGCCGAAGCGCCTCTTCCGGTGAAAGTATGCCGCCCGAGAGGACATTTTCGGCAGTAGTCATAATCAGGTTACGCATGGTCATATATACACCTCCGGCCCCATCGATAGCACAGCCCCCCCCTATTGTCAACCCGACCACCCGGTATCAGTTGACAATCGATCTTATCACGCAGAGGCGCAAAGGACGCGGAGAGAAACAGAAACCTGGGGAACCCTAAATCCTTTTTGAGCCTCACGATTACTTCACGATTTAAATACAAATCCTTAGATCGCGCCTTTTCGGGGGAATTTCGTGAAGCTAAATCGCTTTTGTCTCTGCGTTACTCTGCGACTCCGCGTGAGATAGCTTCTGATCAGCATATGGACTAAACGCTTCTAAAGTGATAAGGTCAAGAAACTTGATCCAGAGCCAAGGTGCACCCTGCCCTGACCACTACCATTTTCCAATCCAAGGTTACCCATGATGCTACGCTTGGCTGCAATACTGCTTTTTTCCGCGCTCACCCTGAATGCCCATGCCGCTTCCATCACTGTGATGCCCCTCGGCAAGGGCATATATACACTTCAAGGTAACAATATGGATGGCGTGGCCGGGATAGAGATGAAAATCGATTATCCGGCCACGCTCTCATCTCCCACCGTTACGCAGGAAAGCCTTGTCGCCGGGGCCATGATGGCCACCACCCAGACCAAGGACAGCATCAAGATTGTCATTATCAACACTCGTCCTTTTATTGGTTCGGGCCAGATCGCTACAATCTCTTTCAAATCACATACAGCCGCAGTGGAGGCCATTTCTGTTTCGGCAACAATGATTGACAGCAAGGGAGCACCGGTCTCAGCTGATACTGCACCCTCCGGAGATGGGCTTGTCAAAGCAGGAATACCCGATTCAGCCACACCGCCCACGGTGTCGACTGTTCCCCCGGCGACGAACTCCGTAATAGTAGCCACACCCGCAACAGAGCAGGCATCCACCTCTCCCGGCATCGTACGGGTTCCCGTTGCTACACCGGCGGAAAAGCAACCTCAACCTCAACCTCAACCTCAACCTCAACCTCAACCTCAACCTCAACCTGAAATGCCATCTCCCCCTGCATCAATAAAACACATGGGGGTAATGGAGCATTTTAAAGATCTCGGTAGTGAAAGAACACCGGCAGCCTGCTGCGCACTCTTTACACAACAACTCTCAACCATCAGACAGGACCCGTCTATCGCTCTCAGTGATGGTGTTACACCGGTCATTATTGTGGTCAAACTGGAAGGTTCAAAGCCAGCTTCGCCAAATTTTGCCTTGAGCAACGCCAGACTGGTCTCGATCAGCAAGGAAAATAGTACCTGGATCATCAAGACCATTCCCCAGGCGCAGGCACTTCATGCTAGCCTGACCATTCTCAGCGGCGAGACAATGATAGAGTTTCCGCTGACGCTGGTCCCGCCGGTTGAGGACATCTCAGCTGCAGAAGGAGATTTTGCCGCATTTCTCAAAGACAGCGGCGTCACTCCTCCCAAGCGTGACCTGAATGGCGACGGCGTGCATGATTACCAGGATGACTATATTTATACCGCCCATTACCTGATCAAAAAAAGCGCTGCAGCCAAAGCAAAACCATAATTTTCTTTCCATTAGATTGCCTCTCTTAGCGTGTTTGCGGCTTTGCGTGAGAAAAGATCTTATAACTGCTCGCTCGCTCGCTTCGCTTAAGACGCCAAGGTGCTAAGGAAATCAACTTCGATAACGCGTGAATGTCCAGCGTGCACTGAAAAGGAAATAACCTGATGAAACGTTGGGAAACAGACGGGGTCCCAGGAAGTGCCGACACAAGTCATCACACTGTTGAACAAATTCTTCCCCAAGCACAGAATTACCACCTGCAGCTTTTCGAAAATCTCCCGGTGCTTATCTGGCAATCCGGAACCGACGGTCTCTGCAATCATTTCAATCGCACCTGGCTGGAATTCACCGGTCGCACGCTCGAACAGGAGTTGGGAGAGGGCTGGGCCGAGGGAGTTCATCCCGACGATCTGGATACCTGTATAACTACCTACCATTCTGCTTTCAGTGAACGTCGCTCCTTTGCCATGGAATATCGCCTGCGCCACCACGATGGCAGTTACCACTGGATAGCCGACCATGGCAGCCCTTTCAACGATCTCGAAGGCAATTTTGCCGGGTACATAGGCGGCTGCCTGGACATCAATCAACAGAAGGTGGCGGAAATTGAGCTGCGTGAAGCCCATGAAAAAATGGAGCAACGCGTTGCAGAGCGTACACTGGAGTTGCAAAAGAGCCACAACCTGCTTAAAAGCCTTTCCCGCCAAGTACCTGGAGTAATCTTTCAGTTCCAGATGATGGCTGACGGCAGCTTTCGCATCCCCTATGCCAGCGATTCAATCCGAGAGATCTATCAAATACATCCGGCTGATGTCACTGAAAATGCCGATACCCTGCTCAACCGCATCCACCCCGACGATTACGCTCCCTTCCTTGCAGCGGTCCAGGAATCAGCCCGCACCCTGCAGCCTTTCCTGGAGGAGTTCCGCATACAGGTCCCCGGCAAGGAATTCTGCTGGCGTTCAGCCAGTGCCAAACCGCAGCGTCTGGATGATGGAAGCTACATGTGGCACGGGTTTTCGGTTGATATTACGGAACGGAAGCGTCTGGATGAGGAATTGCGTGACAGCCGCATCAAGCTCAATCAAGCCCAGCACATGGCAAAAATGGGCAGCTGGCACTGGTTCATCGACACCAACAAGCTTACCTGGTCCGAAGAGATGTTTGTTCTTACCGGCAGCGATCCAAGCAAACCGCCACTGCCCTTTTCAGAACAGCCCCAGCGCTACACGCCTGAAAGCCGGGAGCGGCTGAGTCGGACTATTGAACATACACTTGCCAGTGGTGAACCCTATGAGCTTGAACTTAATCTTGTCCGTCCCGACAACAGCCAGTTTCTTGCAATTGCCCGAGGAGAAGCAGTTATAGACGAGAACGGACGGGTAGTACAACTTCACGGCACTCTGCAGGATATAACGGAACAAAGGCAGCTTGAAAAGCAGTTGTCCCAGGCCCGCACCCTGGAATCCATCGGCCAGCTTGCCGCCGGAGTGGCCCACGAAGTACGCAATCCCCTTAACGCCATTCTTTCCATCACCGAAGCACTGTTCAAGGAAAGCGAGATCGAATCCGATCCGGAGTTCCAGCCATACCTCCAGCATATCCGCACCCAGGTCAAGCGACTTGCACATCTGATGAATGAGCTTCTTGACCTTGGCAAGCCGATTCCTGCATCAAGTCTTCAGCCAACTCCACTGTATGAATTGTGTCGTGAAACTGCCGTCTTATGGCAATCCTCCGGCCTGGCCCCAAACAAATGGGTTGTACTCACGTCAGATCAAACTGCAGCGGAATCCTATGTTATGGCGGACGGCATGAAACTGCAGCAGGTATTTTTCAATCTGCTGGAAAACGCCGGGCATCACAGTCCCCAAGGAAGCAAGATCCTCTTCCAACTTCATTGTGTCGAAGACGGAAACGCTGTCATACGAGTCATAGACTCCGGCAGCGGCATTGCGGATACAACGATGGACCGCATCTTCGATCCTTTCTACAGCAACCGCAAGGGAGGAACCGGATTGGGACTGGCGCTGGTCAAGCATTTTGTCGAACACATGGGAGGGTGCGTGAACATCCGCAACAATTTCCCCGATCCCGGGTGCATTGCAGAAATCCGCATACCACTCGCCAATGAGGTAATGCCATGAAACCTGCCGTATTGCTGATTGAGGATAATGAAGGAACCCGTTTCGGGTTTTTTCGTTATTTCAGCAAAGAGGGATATGAAATCAGCGAAGCTGCCGACCTGGCCTCCGCAACCCACAGTCTCGCTTCACGCCCTTTCGATGCAATCGTGCTGGATATCAATCTGCCCGACGGGAATGGCCTTGATTTTATTGAAACTGTACGTGGTCAGGATCCTTGTATTCCCATTATTGTCATCACCGGATCAGGAGATGTGCCTCTTGCAGTGGAAGCCATGCAGCGCGGTGCAGACAACTTCCTCAGCAAACCGGTTGATAACGCGGCACTGGGAGCCTATCTGCGCAAGACTCTGGAGATCGGCACCCTTAAACGTCGGCTGTCTGCCCAGAAACGACTCACACAAAAAGAGGATATCTTTTTTGGCAGAAACAGGTACATGCAGGAAATCTCGCACATCGCCCGTGCAGCTGCCTCTGGCGACACTCCGGTCCTGATTACCGGAGAAACAGGTACAGGCAAGGGAATGCTCGCAAACTGGATCCATCGTCACAGCAAACGATCAAGCCAGGAATTCGTTTCGCTCAATTGCTCCAGCCTGAGAGGAGAGATGCTGGCCCGCGAGCTGTTCGGAAATGCGCGCGGCGCTTTTACATCAGCAGATCAGGACCGCAAGGGATTGCTCGACATAGCTGATCGCGGTACGCTCTTTCTTGATGAAATCGGTGACATGGGCATGGAGATCCAGGCGCAGCTGCTCAAAGTGCTGGAGGAAAAGACCTACCGCCGGCTTGGAGATGTCAAACTTTACAGGAGCGACTTTCGCCCGATCTGCGCCACACATCACAATATTGAAAATCTGGTCCGCGAGAAACTTTTCCGCCAGGACCTCATGTACCGCATCAACCTGGTCGTGATCCATCTCCCTCCCCTGAGAGAACGCCTGGACGATCTCCCCTCTCTGGTCGCGTATCTCCTCCGGACGCTGGGAGTTTCCGAAGCAGTCCTTGAAGATGATGTCATGCAGGTGCTCATGGACTATCCCTGGCCCGGCAACATTCGCGAGCTGAAGAATGTGCTCGAAAGGGCATTATTGCTCGCCCCACGTGGAACCAGGCTTGGCAGGGAACATTTCTCCTGCCTCATCCAGCACCCCCCAGGTAGGGCTACACAGGAATCATGTTCACCAACGGTACAGGAGATCCAGCAGAGGCACATCCAACAGGTCGTCGAGCAGATGAACGGTGATCTCGTTCAGGCCGCGAAGAGCCTCAACATCTCCCGGGCTACTCTGTATCGCAGATTGAAACAGATCCGGGACAGCCAACCTTAGTGCGCTGCAACATCTAAGCCCCCTCCCTAACCCTCCCCCTCCGGGGGAGGTTGGGAGGGGGGAAGCCCCGGTGCGAAAAAATAAGAGCCACAACGGGCGACGCATGCGTCGTCCCCTACGAGAACAAATTTTCCCGGTCCTCACGTTCCCCGTCTCTCCTTCTCACCCCGTCTCACTTTTGAGACAAAAATCTCACATGTGAGACAAAACCCTATTCCTTATTTTACCTATCTACCTGAAATCACAAAACCAGCTCCTGTCAATCAGATCGGCATGCTTCTTGATGAACTGCCGTTATGGTACTCACCTCGCAAGCCATTCATTCTGAAAAAAAAGAGAGCCCTCACCGCATCCTGATCGTGGATGACGAACCGGCGGTTCTGTTTGCCTACTGCAAGATGATGCAGCGGGAAGGAATCATGGTTGATAAATGCGAGTGCCTCGAGCATGCCATTTCCAGCATCAAATCCACTCAATACATGGCTGTGATCGCTGACATGCGTCTGGCCGGAACAGACAACCTGGATGGACTGGAAGTTGTGCGTTCGACCCGGGAAATTCAACCTGACGCCACGGTAATCGTAGCAACAGGTTATGGCAGCCAGGAAGTGGAGCTGGCCGCACGCAAGATGGGAGTCACACATTATTTTGAAAAGCCGGTGCGGCCCTCTGACATCATGACTGTGCTTAAAAGATTAAAAGACGAGATCGGACAAAACGCGTGTGCAACGATACTTGTTCTTCAAGCCATATCTGCATTTTTATGAAGGACATCATTCGTACGGAGAAGGGAACTATGAGCTACAAAAGAACTGCAATCCACATTCTTGTAATGGTCGCTGTACTGTCGCTGCTTTCTGCCTGCAGCACAAAAACTAATGAAAAAGTGGTCCAGGGTGCATCAAAAACCACCATGCTCAACCCACTGGCCTTGCAGCAGTTCGCCAATCCGCTCCCGCTGATTCCAGTAGCAACTCCCGACACAACTACGGACCCAAGCGTAGAAGCCTATACCGTGGTTGCGGAACAGACCAGCGGCTACGACTTCGGTCTGCGCAAAAAGGATGGCAGCGAATTTATCGATCCCGCTACAGGAACCCCGATTCGAACCACAGTATGGGGTTACACAACAAATGGCATCCAGGCAGGATATCTGGGCGCTACGATTGAAGCCCGCTCTACCCTGGATGGACCAACGGGCAAACCGGTTCAGGTCACCTATATCAACAACCTGAAAGATGGCAGCGGCAATCTGCTGGCCAAACATCTGCTGACCGTTGATCCGACCCTGGAAGGCGCCGACAATGGCGAACCCGAGGTGCGCATTGTGACCCACCTGCATGGCGGCCACGTACTGCCCGAGTTTGACGGCCACCCCGAGGCCTGGATCACCAATAATCCCAATTATGCCGGCGCTCCCGCCACTGCCACTGAACCGGCGCGACCTGCCGGTAACAAGGTCACTTACACATACAAGAATGACCAGGTGGCCAACCACCTCTGGTACCACGACCATGCCATGGGCATTACCCGCCTCAATGTCTATGCAGGGTTGGCCGCTAATTACCTGCTGCGCGACAGCGTGGAGGACAACCTCAACCTGCCCAAAGGGGCCTACGAGATCCCGCTGGTGATCCAGGACAAATCCTTTAACCAGGATGGTTCACTGCACTACGATGCCAATCCGTTGCTGAAGCCGGACGGCACACCATACCTGGATGCCGCCGGCAACCCGGTCAACAGTTCTAATCCTGAATTTTTCGGCAATGTGATCACCGTGAACGGCAAAGCCTGGCCCCTGTTGAATGTAGAACCGCGCAAGTATCGTTTCCGCGTATTGAACGGCTCGGATTCCCGCTTTTACAATATGTGGCTGGAGCGTTCCGACGGAGGAGCCATCCCGGCCGGGGCCATTACCCAGATCGGCAACGATGGCGGACTTATGCCTGATTCCGTCCCTGTGGGTGACAGCGCGGACAACGGCCTGCTATTGGCTTTGGCCGAACGGGCTGACCTGATCATCGACTTTTCCAAATTTCCCGCAGGCACCAGCATTACAATCCGAAACGATGCCCCCACCCCCTTCCCTGGCGGAAGCGATGTTGACCCCGCCACCACGGGCCGTGTTATGCAGTTCAAGATCAGCAAACCGCTGGCTGGTCCTGATACGAGTGACCCTATTCCTGCGAATCCCCGCAGCTTGATTCCCTTGGATGTGGCGACCAAAACCCGTTTTCTGAATCTCCAGGAAACCGAGCAGGATGATTTCTTGGTGTATGACGCCATCACCGGTTCGTTCTCAAAACGTCTTAAGATCCTGATCAATGGTCTTCTTTTCGATGACCCTATCACTGAAAATCCAAAAATCGACAGCGTCGAAGACTGGGTCATCATCAACGACACAGAAGACGCTCATCCAATGCACATACATCTTGTGCACTTTGAAGTGCTTGAGAAGGGAAGCGTTGTTCCTGGGACCTTCGACGCCCAGAATGCACCTTTCGCCCCAGTTGGCCTGCTCCCGAATACCAATCCTGACCCTACTCAACCCAGTTCTGCATACACCCTGCAACCCAACGAGCGGGGCCGCAAGGACACCGTGCGGGTACCACCGGCTCAAGGCTCGGGTTTGACCCGTTCACAGGGCTACGTCAAGATTCGGGCTAAATTCGACATCTTGGGCACGTACATGTGGCACTGCCACATATTGGCTCACGAAGATAACGCAATGATGCGGCCATTCACGGTTATTCAATAATAAAAGGTCCACTTCAGGACCTAAAGAGGATCGAAGGGGGATTTGTTTGTGACAAATAAGCCAAATCCCCCTGCTCCCTTTTCCAAAGGAAGCTTCCCCGAAGTATTATTGAGTCATTAAATAACTGGTTGCAAAAAAATAATTTAAATGACATTAAGGATAAAAAATATCCTATTAGAAAGCTTGAAATATCTCGGTCGGACATTGAACCGGCCTACTCCAACACAGGATGGTGCACCATGAAGAAAAGCCTCGTTGTACTGCTGATCACACTGTTGAGCGTCCCGGCAATTGCCGCTGACGCGCCGACAAAAACTGAAGAACAGAAAACTCTCTATGCAATCGGATTAATGGTGTCCCGTTCCCTTTCCATTTTCAATCTGACCCCTGCCGAATTGGAATTCGTCAAACAGGGACTGACCGATGCGGTCAGCGGGAAAAAACCGGAAGTAGATCTCACCGAGTACAATGCGAAAGTTCAGGACTTTGCTCGTTCGCGGCGCAAAGTCCAAGGAGACAAACTGGCAGCGGCAGGCAAAGAATATCTCGATAAGGTGGCCAATGAAAAAGGGGCCATCAAGACTGATTCAGGAATGGTCTACAAGTCATTGGTTGAAGGCAAAGGAGATTCACCCAAAGCAAGCGATACGGTTAAGGTCAACTACCGCGGCACCCTCCCGGATGGAAAGGAATTTGACAGCTCCTACAAACGCAATAAACCGGTGGAGTTCAAATTGGATGCAGTCATCAAATGCTGGACGGAAGGTCTGCAGAAGATGAAGCCGGGTGGCAAGGCACAACTCGTTTGTCCTGCAAATCTCGCATACGGTGAAACCGGAGCAGGAGAACTCATTCTGCCGGGCGCTACACTGGTGTTCGAGGTGGAACTGTTGGAAGTGAAGAAATAAGAGCGATAGTCGAAGTTCTTACACCCTCCCCCAACCCCTCCCATAAAGGGAGGGGAGCTTTTACCCCCCTCTCCCCTTGTGGACCCACAGGGCCTAAAGGAGAGGGATGGGGAGAGGGGAGATTTACTACCTTGGAGCCCTGAATCATGAAACTGCCGTTTACCCGAATCCTGATAGTTGTTGCAATGCTGGCATGTGCAGCCGCTCCGCTTAGAGCTGAAAACAAACCATACAAACGCACTGTTGAGTCATATTCACTGCCCGATGTGACACTGATTAATCAGGACGGGAAAAAAGTGCGCCTGCAGAGCATCATGCAATCTGACAAACTTGTTGTAGTGGATTTCATCTTTGGCACCTGCACGACCATCTGTCCGATACTCTCGGTAGGTTATTCAAACCTGCAACGAAAACTGGGGCCTGACACCAACAAGGTGCATCTCATATCCATCTCTATTGATCCGGAACATGACACTCCGAAAATCATGAAGGAATATCTGAAACGATATCAGGCAAAGCCGGGCTGGGATTTTCTCACCGGCTCGCGCTCGGACATCAACAAGGTGATGTATGCGCTGAATGCCTATATCCCCAACAAGATGTCCCATTACCCGCTGACGTTGTTCCGGCCTGCGGGCAACAATAAATGGATCAGAATCTTTGGACTCATGAACAGCACAGAGTTCCTGGAAGAAACCAAAAAGGCGGGATTGAAATGAAAGGCCTTGGGAAGACATTGATACTCCTGTCAGCCGTTGCAGCATGTCTGTCTCTGCTGATTGTTTGCGACGCGACTGCCACCTCGGCCAGTCCGGCGCTTTCCCAGCAACAAAAACTCAAGCTGGGGGAGCGGATCTATCGCGAAGGCATTCTTCCTAATGGAGAGCCCTTGATGGCTTTCGTAAAAGGAGATTTGCCGGTTCCAGGAACCGCTTTCACCTGCATAAGCTGCCATTTGCGCGGGGGCATCGGCTCTATAGAAGGTGGAGTCTATACACCCCCGACAAATGGAAAGACGCTCTATCAACCGCTCAAGAAAATCCATAAAGGGGTGGAGATAAAGTATGGCGAAGATCCCTTTCGCAGGCCCGCTTACACTGACGAAACCCTGGCAGAAGTGCTTCGCACCGGCACAGACCCGGTCGGCAAGATTCTGGATGATGTCATGCCCCGCTATCTGCTGGAGGATGAAGACGCTCCCCTGCTGATTGCGTACCTGAAGTCGCTGTCGTCCGAGTTCTCACCAGGAGTTACCGATACAACGCTGCATTTTGCAACGATTATTTCCGAAGATGCCAACCCGGCAGACACGGAAGCAATGGTCAGCGGCATTGAAAAATTTATTACCGACAAAAACGGTATGGCAAACAATTACCGCAACGTCAGGACGCCCAGAGACCGGATGATGGCCAAAGCCATGTCCACATCCAAAGAACTGGAACTTCGCAAGTTGACCCTGTCACGCTGGATCCTTAAGGGAGCACCGGAAACATGGCGCAGGCAGCTGGAGGAATACAACCGCCGCGAGCCGGCGTTCGCACTGCTGGGAGGACTGGTAAATGGTGACTGGCAGCCGATCCACCAGTTCACCGAAGAAAACGGCATTCCCTGTATTTTTCCAAACACGGATTTTCCCGTAATATCCGATACCGACTGGTACACCCTTTATATTTCAAAGGGTTTTTACCAGGAAGGCGAAGCAGTTGCTCGTTTTCTGAATAGCAAGGAAGAGTTGCTACAAGACACCAGGATAATTCAGATTGTCCGTGCATCCCGCGAGGGTCGTGCCCTGTCGGCAGGATTTGAAGAAACCTGGAAAACAATGAGCCATAATCCCCCGCTGACAATTTCTTTGGCCAAAGAGGAACAGTTGTCGGACGCTATGGTTTCAAAACTGACTGCCAAAGAGGAACCTCTGATCATCCTGGTCTGGGACGGCCCCGATTCCGGGCGAATTCTGACTGCTCTGGCCAATGGCAAGAACAAACCAACCATGGTTTTCGCCTCTTCAAGCTATCTGGGCAAAAATCTAATGACACTGCCGGAACAGGTTCGCGATTTCACCTACCTGTCCTACCCTTACCGACTGCCGCAGGACAAGGTCATAGATCCGATGATGGGAAAGGCCATCAATTTTCAGGTTGGAGACAATCGCGTGGCCCAGCAGACCTATGCCCTGGTGCTGACACTGAACATGGCGGTAATGGAGATCAAGGGAAATTATTACCGCGACCACTTTCTGGATGCCATCGGCATGTCCATGGACCGGGTAGTGCCGCTGTACGAACGCCTCAGCTTTGGGCCCGGCCAGCGCTACGCCTCAAAAGGCTGCTACATCGTTCAGTTGGCCGGAGGAGAGAACCCCCAACTTGTGAAAAGAAGCGACTGGGTCACACATTAATCCTGACTCAATTCAACATAGTAGTTTGGAAAAATCAAAAGGAGCACAGAAGACATGAAATTCATTAAATTTTCTCTGATTACAGTGGCACTCTTCACAGCCCAAACCGGATTTGCCGAACCGGTGACACTAAAAACGCCACAAGACAACATAAACTACGCAGTAGGCGTCAACATGGCAAATACCCTTAAAAATCAAGGATTCGAGGTTGATTTTAATCTTGTAATGCAGGGTTTTAAAGATGCCAGCACAGACGCCAATCTTCTCCTTAGCGAGCAGGAACTGCGTAAAGCAACCATCCAGTATCAAAACGTTGTCCGCAAAAAACAGGGTGCTCGCGCAAAACTCAATAAAGCAGCAGCCAACAAAAAAACTGGTGAAGCATTTCTGGCACAAAACAAAAACAGAGAAGAGGTCAAGACCCTGCCCAGCGGGCTCCAATATTTGGTTTTGATAGCCGGCAAAGGCAAGACTCCATCAAGCGACGATACTGTTGAATACAATTATCGGGGCCTCCATTTAAAAGGAACGGAGTATGACAGCAGCTACCGTAGCGGGAAACCGGTAACTGTCAAAGTCTCGGAAAGTCCAATTCCTGCACTGCAGGAAGCATTTAAACTAATGCCGGTAGGCTCAAAGTGGCAGCTATTCATTCCTCCCCAACTCGCCTATGGAGAGCAGGGACTTGGGCTGAGCGTAGGTCCCAATGAAACGGTTATCCTTGAAGTTGAATTATTGGCCATCAAATAGCTTCTTTCGATGTCAATGAGACAGCGAAGTCTGCTCTGACTACCAAGGACACGGCCATGAAAACCACAACAGTTTTTTCCAGTTTCTGCATTGTCACGGCTCTGGGTATGACAGCCCAAGCTGACACTTCATGCCGAGTAATCGAATATCCGGATCATTATGAAGCTGTCTGCAACGGTGACGAAAAAGTTGTTCCATCAATATCTTCTCCACTGGTTATCCCGGCGACTCCTTCTAAGTCCAAGAAGAGTGGTGCGAAGCCGGAAGTAAGAAAAATCATTACTTACAGGCTGAACCGCCCGATTAAAACAGGATGGAATGACAAACTGGCCATAAGGATGAAGTTAATCAAGGAGGAACAGGAAAAGCAGCGCCAAGAGGCTGAAACAGCTCCACCAGAACCGGAACAGAGGGAAGACACCATCTCCGATTCCTCCGACATGAATCCCATGTAATCCACTTACCCTGTTCCTGCTGCAGACACATTTCAATGGACAGACGGATGATCAAACAATGAAAGGAGGGAATGCAATCTGGTTGTATGAGATCCAATGGCAAAAGTAAGTACAACATCAAGGAGGATTAATCATGAGGTACAGGCTATTAACATGGTCAAGCATGACATTGGCAGCACTCGCCCTTGTCAGCGTCTGTGATCAAAGCAGGTCGCTTGCAGCTCCCATAACAGCGCCCGGCTCGATCCCGGATTATTTTGAAACCCCGAACTGGGCCAACAGCCCGCCACTGAAGAAGTTCGTGGATACCCTTGCTCCGTTGGGCGACACAGCAGGCAACTGCGGTACGAAAAACACCCTGGGGCAGTGCCTGCCAATCGCAGTGCCTGACACCCTGACCTATCCCGGCTCGGACTACTACGAGATCGAATTGGTCGAATATCGCGAGCGTCTGCACTCGGATTTTACTGCAGTTACCCTTAATGCAGGCAGCAAAATAAATGCTACAACAGGCGGCACCAAACTGCGAGGATACCGTCAGGTCAATACCGATAAACCTGAGTTGCGGGAACCACATTACCTGGGACCAATTATCCTTGCCACCAAAGATAAACCGGTTCGCATCAAGTTCACCAACAAACTGCCTGTCGGTGCCAACGGCAAACTGTTCGTGCCTACTGACACAACAGTCATGGGGTCCGGCAAGTTTGAAATCAATTATAACCCGGTTACAAAGGCGCCATATCCAAACGGGACTCCCAGCTTGATAGGAGACTTCACCGAAAACCGCGCCACGCTGCATCTGCATGGCGGACGCACGCCCTGGATCAGCGACGGCACAACTCACCAATGGACCGCTCCGGTCGGCGAAAATGCTGCCGCCAACTACCCGAAAGGGATGAGCGTCTCCTACGTGCCGGATATGTGGTTTGACAAAACCACCGGTGCAACAGTTGCAGCTTGCAAAGGCCAAACCACCTGCAATGTAGCCAATTCCACCAATAATCCCGGTGAAGGGTCAATGACCTTTTATTACACAAACCAGCAGAGCGGCCGTCTGATGTTTTACCACGACCACGCCTGGGGCATCACTCGCCTTAATGTGTATGTCGGTGAAGCCGCCGGCTATATAATTTCCGATCCGGTCGAGCAAGCCATGATCAGCGGCGGACAAGCCAACGGACAGGGCCGCAGCTATGCCGCCGGCACCATTCCCCCACTGGCTGATACTATTCCGCTGATCATTCAGGACAAAACCTTTGTTGATCCGCTCACTATCAAGAGCACTGATCCTACCTGGGCCTGGGGTTCGCAGGCTCCAACTCCGGTTGTCGGCCAACCCGCGTCAGCCGGTCAGGGCATGAATCCAGTAAAGGGCGATCTGTGGTGGCCGCATGTTTATATGCCGGCTCAGAACCCCTTTAATCCGGATCTTAGCGGTGTCAACGCCATGGGACGCTGGCATTATGGCCCCTGGTTCTATCCGCCGACACCAACCTGCGGTTCTTCAGCCGAGGCAGTCAAACCTTACTGCATCGAATTTGGACCTGTTCCAAACGAGCACTATTTCGCTGATCCCAACTGTTCACCGGTTGAAACTGCACTTTGTAACCAGCCACCGGAGCGGCCCGGTACTCCCAATACTTCCTGGGGTGCAGAAGCTTTCCTTGATACGATGATGGTTAACGGCACCGTCTACCCCAAACTCGATGTCGCACCGAAGAAATACCGTCTCCGCATTCTGAATGCGTCCCACGACCGTTTCCTCAACCTGCAGCTGTATCAGGCTGACGGGACTGTTAATGCCAACGCCGATCCGGTAGCAGGACCGATCTGCGCCGGCGCCTGCGCCACCAACACAGAAGTCAAGATGGTTATTGCCCAACCTCGTCCGGTATGCGGTGGAGCTGTCGTCACCAATTGCACCTGCCCTGATCCGGCCGTAAACAACCCAGCCGGATGCTTCCCGGATTACTGGGCTGCCGACAGCCGTGAAGGCGGAGTACCTGATCCGGCTCTGCGTGGACCGGCCATGATCCAGATAGGCACCGAGGGCGGTTTCCTTCCGGCACCGGTTGTCCTCAACAACAAACCGGTCACCTGGAATCTCGATCCTACCATGTTCAACGTTGGTAACGTCGACGGCGGCACCCTGCTGATGGGACCTGCCGAACGTGCTGATATCATCGTCGATTTCACAAACTTTGCCGGCAAGACACTGATCCTCTACAATGATGCCCCCACTGCCTTCCCGGCACTGGATCCGCATTATGACTACTACACCGGCGCACCCGACCGCACCGATATCGGTGGTGCTCCAGCCATCCCGCCGGGTCTTGGCCCGAATGTCCGTACCGTTATGCAGATCAATGTGAGCGGTGCAAATGGCACAGCTCCTGTTGATGATTACAATCCGGCAACCCTGACCACCCTGCAGACCGCATTTGCAACCGATGGCGCCACTGCAGGTGCATTTGCAGCAGGACAGGATCCGATTGTGGTCGGACAGGCTGCTTACAACAGCACCTACAACCGCACCTTCCCGACCAGGTACCCAACCTGGGGCCTCTCCAGGATTTCTGACACCAAACTCAGCTTCCAGGCAGCTGACGGCACTCCGGTTACCAACTTCCCGATGTTGCCCAAGGCCATCCATGATGAAATGGGTGCCTCATTTGACGATTACGGTCGTATGAGTGCCAAACTTGGTTTGGAAGTTCCTTTCGTAAATGCAGCAATTGCCAACTTCATCCTCCAGAACTTCGTTGATCCGGCGACTGAAGTAGTCAATCCGAATAAGGTCCAAATTTGGAAAATCACCCACAATGGCGTCGACACGCACCCGATTCACTTCCACCTGTTCGACGTGCAGGTACTTAACCGTGTAGGCTGGGATGGTTTCATTCGCCTGCCCGATGCCAACGAACTCGGCTGGAAAGACACCGTCCGCATCAGTCCTCTGGAAGACACCATCGTGGCCTTGCGCCCGATTACACCCAGGGTTCCTTTTGCACTCCCCGACAGTATCCGTCCGCTTAACCCGGCAGCCCCGCTGGGTCTGTCTGACATGGCAGGATTCTCCAACATCGACACTGCCACCGGTAACCCAGCGGCAAGTCCGACGCTGAATGCATTCACCAACTTCGGTTATGAGTATGTATGGCACTGCCATATCCTCAGCCATGAAGAGAATGACATGATGCGCCCGATCATATTCAATACCAAGGCAGTGGCGGATATCTTTTTAAGAAACACCTCAACGGGACAAAATGTTCTATGGTATTTTGACGGGGTAGCGCGAACCGGGTCAGCTTATTTACCTGACCTGACGGACCAAAATTGGAAGTTTGGTGGAAGAGGCGACTTCAATGGTGATGGGAAACTAGATATCGTCTGGAGAAATACGCAAACTGGACAAAATTCAGTTTGGTATATGGATGGAATAAAACGGATTGGTTCGGCATATTTTCAAGCACTTACGGACCAGAACTGGAAGATTGCAGGTGTTACCGATTTTAACAATGACGGAAAGCCAGATCTCGTCTGGAGAAATACTGTAACCGGACAAATTTCCGCTTGGTACATGAATAACGTGACATTGGTTGGATCGGCATATCTCCCGACAATCACCGATCCAAATTGGAAAATTGTAGGTTTAGCCGATTTCAACAGCGACGGCAAATCTGACATCTTATTAAGAAACACTTCGAACGGCCAGAATGTAGTATGGTTTATGGATGGTGCAATACGTACCGGATCTGTATATCTTCCTGCAGAAACAGATCAAGCATGGAAGATTGTTGGGACTGGTGATTTCAATGGTGATGTTTATAATGACATTCTTTGGAGAAACACATCAAACGGTCAGAATAGAGTCTGGTTTATGAAAGGTGCTACACGTCTGGACACTACGACTATTCCAGCAATGACTGATCAGAATTGGAAAATATTGGGTAACTACTACGTATATCCATAAAGTCAGTGGTATTTAGTTCATGAAGCCAAAATACAAAACCCAGGGGTTGTCTTCCCTGGGTTTTGTATTAGACACAATAAAATAAAAAAGAAGTCAAGACATGCATGGAATTCAGAATCCCCATCCCCATTTATGCAGGTAGGCAAATGCGCTTCGCATATGTATCAATGTCATTTTAATGTTTTTGTATGAAGATCGTTCCCATAAGTGAGTTATTGAAGTATTGGGGTTGAATACAGTCCTATATCCTGCCATCTGCATCTTTCTACTTAAATCAGCATCCTCTAAATACATAAAGTAACGGCTATCAAATCCACCGAGAGTAGTAAGCGCATCGGTACGACAGAACATAAAACAGCCGGTCAAAAACTCAACATCGCAAACCTCTTCATAACCAATATCTTTCATTTCATAGTGATCAAGTTTGTCTTTGATAAGAGGAAGTAATAATGTTGGAACGAACCTGCGAGCAAATAGATTATAAAAAGTAGGATGTCTTCTGTTTAAAAATTGAGTGGTACCGTCTGGGTTTAGTATTTTAGGAGAAACTATGCCGATATCAGAATTATTATCCATGAAAGTATAGAGTATTTCGATAGTCGTAGGTTCAATAATTATGTCTGGGTTTATAATTATGTGATACTTGCTACTTAAACCATTATTTATTATCCTATTATGACCTTCTCCATATCCAAGGTTATTATTACAAAAATAATACTTAACTGGCAGATCTGTGAGAAAAGATTTCAAAGTTGGTGTCTCAGAATTATCTATAATATGAAGTTCGATACTCAATGTTGGAGATAACAAGCTACCTACCACCTTCCTAATCATATCAGGTGGATTATTGTAAACTACAATCGAAGCAGTACAGTGCAGCCCTATCATTAGAATAATCACTTCCTATCAAATATTTTCATCATCATTTTATAAAACGAAATACTCTACCATCGCCAGGAGCTATAGTTACAGAAATAACTTGTCCTTTTCTGTTTTGATATATCCTCCATTTCATGGTTCTTCGATCGAATTCTTCAATGTCAATCACGCCTTGGCCAATAGTCAGTTGTGTTAAAACAGGAATTTTATAATTACGGTTCACAACCATAAAGGTGGTTATTACGTTGTTTCTTCCAAAAAGAGCTAAAATAATGTTTTCCGGTCGAATAAATTGTACGGGCGATGAGACGGGTACTGGATTGGTGCCGGGCGGCAGCGGACTTGTATGGTAAACTCCCATACTATCTAATTTAATTAGAATTGAACCTACTGCTGCCAATTCTTTATTAATAACGGCTGCTGAATCAACTAAGGGTGTTTTAATACCTCCTTGGTACAATCCCCCCCCGCCATAGGTTACTGGTCCCCAATATAGAAAATAACTGATCCCACGAGCACCATAAGCCAAGGTGGTGTAAACCAACCAACGTAGTTCATTGGCATTAACCGTCCGCCAATTGGATTCTACAGTACTTGCCTGAATAGTATTCCAGAAAGGCAATCCATGCTTTAGCGAAAATTTGCGTATTAATTCTAAATTTAAGAAAAATTGATCACCGTCACCGGTTTTAAAGAAATGATAATGATCATAACTTATCAATGAAGGATTGACTTCTTCAATAAATCGCTGGAGATACTCTTGATAAGCATGGACAGGTGTTCCATTGACCCCAAGCTGCGTGTTTGACGCATAAATAGGTGGCAAATTAATAAATGCAAAATGTTTTGGGTCACGTTCTCTCAGGTAGGCTACTAATTTTGCTAGTCCAGGAAAATCAGATGCTTTTGGTTCGTCAGTAATATAGTAGGCCTTCAGGGATGGATGATCCTTTACGCGATTAATAAGTAAATCTAGTTTTGCACGTCCTTCTGAAGTATCAATCGTGCTAGGGGTTAAAAGAGAATTCTTGAGCATTGACATCATCCCGCTCTTACTGACCATATCCAGTCTATATTCATCAGGTGATGTGAGATTAAATCCTTCGATTACTGCTTTTGAAAGAGATTCAGAAGTGAAAGGAGGTGGGGACCAGAATGTGATAATGAACTTTTCATTTTTGGATGAAAGGGCTTGAGCATTAGTCGCATTTAAAACAACGAACAAGCCGCAAAGTAAATATAATTTTCTAATAAACATAATTTTTATAATAGAAGTAATTTTTGAATGTGTATGGTGCATAATATCAAATCAAACTTTTCCTATTACAACGACCTACTTTAGGAAGTATACCATCTATTAACCCTAAAAAAAGTGCTTTCAGTTTCATTAACTTATCGTTTTCAAAAAGAATTATACCCATATACTCGTATCCCATCCTGAGTATAAGTAGCCACAAAATAGAAGGAAAACATTTAAAGTGGTGCCTAACCATAAAGATGCCATTACGAACAGCATAATATCTGCGAAGTGGAGAATGGAAATTAGGTTTGAATTTAATACGCAAAAAAATTTTAAGCTTCCTTTTACCAATGGCATGTTCAAACACAACATCAGGATTAATCAGAATCATATGACCGGATCTATGAAGTCTTATGCAAAATTCTGAATCCACATGATCAATGAAATAATCTTCTCGAAAAAGACCAATTTTTTCGAACAGGGATGAAAATATCATGGTCCCAGAGGTAATGGCAAACGTTGTCTCAAAAGGCAAAGACATGGTTTCACCATTAATATTTTCAATTCGCCACTTACATAATTTAGTATAGTTTCCAAATGTTTTTGAATTAATATCTATATATTTTGGTGCAACCACCATTTTTTTGTTTTCCATAGCAAATGAGTACTGCCTTTCAAAAAAAAGCGCAGGCAAACAAGAATCCTGATCTAAAAGAAATATAAAGCAATCACCAAGTTTTTTTATGGCTGCTTTGATACCAACATTTAAAGCACCTGCAATTCCACCCTCATTGTTGTTAACTAAAACAAAAATATTTTCAGGAAGATTATCAGATAAGAGAAAAGAAGCTCCTCCTTCAGTATTATCAACAACAAACATATAGTCCAATTCCAAGGAAATGGTTCTAATGCTAACTACCTGAGCTAATGTTGGTGCAAAAGCAACTAGAACTCCAACTATTTTATCTTTCTGAATCATCTGCGGTTTAACCTTTCCATGGTAAATCAGGTTCACTGCTAGGATGAATAATCATGCATGAGACTGTCGCTACATATTGTCATTATTTGCTTCAAAGGGTGAAATAGCAGTTTGTGATACTTCTTGATGTACAGGGTATTTTGTTCCCCCGACAACCTCTGATAAAGCTACATCAGCCCAAGAAAACATGTCTATTTTTCTAACTTTGCGGCCAAGGAATTCAGTGTGGCAATATAATCCAGATACAGGTCTATATTTTAAATAACCATCAGCATATGAAGAAAATCTACCAACAATGGGGTTCGAAACTCCTGCCTCTATACACTCAATTCCTAAAGCGGGTGAAAAAAGCACTTTAAGCGCCATATCGCTGAACTGAAAGAAATGCCAAGGTCTTTCATGTGATTTAAATGAAAAGTGTGTTTCTATAAATAGTATTCCACCAACTTTCAAAATTTTTGCTATTTCTGTGGCAGCTATCCATGGCATTGCAAGATGTTCTAAAACCGCACTTGAGTAGATTATATCGAATGATTCTTCTTCAAAATATTGAGATAATTTATGAGCATCACCAACAACATCAACATTAGGTCCTGGATAATAATCAAAACCAACATACTCTGCATTTAGAAATCTATTGCGCGCATCCGATACACCTGTCACTTCACGACTACCAATTTCGAGTATTTTAATACCTTTATGATTCCCAATGTCGGTCAAATATTGCATGTAATTACTGTGCCCAGCAATTTTTGAAATTGGAACTGTAGGATCTAAATAAAAGTGATCAAAAAAATATCCCAAAAAAGCAACGCTTTTTTTAAATAATCTGATCAGTAATTTTTTAATGGTCCTGTCCGCAGCAAACATAGATTTACCCTTATAATTTATTTTACAAATGAAATATTGAAATCAACTAACTACAAACACTAAAATATTGCACTTGCACCAATAAAATAAAAATATAAATAGCTAACTGAACAAATAATTGTAAACAAAAAAGCATGTAAGCGAACTAAACCTTCATGTTGTACTGCCTTAAATATATAAAAAATCCAAAAAATGCTAAACAACTCCTTAACTCTGTAGGCAACAATAGGAAAATCTATGAATGAATAGAAACAAATAATTCCTAAAACTTGTGCATAGATCCAAAACCTTGTTGATGGTGTCATGTATTGCTGTATTGCAAGGGCTGAAATTATCCCAACGATGTCTATTAAGATAGTTGCACTGAATGGGCTTACTGATACTTCTCCAAAGCTTTTAGTGTCATATATTTGAAGTACAGAAAAATAAGGCGTTAAATATTGTAAAACTGAATGGGCCCCCAGACCAGCCACTGAGAAACAAATGATAGTTAACATCCATATTAGGTTTTCATTAGACTGATATTCACTGCTAAATCTTTCTGAAATATATAAAATTAAAAGCAATGGCAAAAGCACGAGAATAGAATAATGAGTGAGACAGGCTACTAAAAAAAATATGCACCTCAATCTCATTCCTGATAAAAGGAAAGCTATCATAACAAAACCGATAGCGATGGAGACCCGAATTTGTGTTAATTCATAAAGCGGAAAATATCTAAATAGATAAAAGCAAATGATTAGGCTGAAGCTAAACCAAGATTGTTCTATACGAGATAAAATATAGCTTTTTAGAAAAATTGAAATAATTAGAAGAAAGAAATAGACCCAAAAATTACTTATAAAAAAGCGAACCAGGATGAAAGTTAACAGCCCAAAAAAAGGTTCAATGCGATTAATAAGCAAATCATTATAATCGTAGGTACGGACTACATCAAAATAATTAACGTAGTTTTCAAAATCAACTCCAGACTCAATATAAAATAAGCCTACCAAAGCGAATAAAAGGAAAATCAAAAATGTTCTGTATCTAACACTAGTGTTTGGCGTACAGTGACCGTTAACCTTTATATCTATAGTAGAAGACATTATCTGCACTCTAAATTACTTGTTGAATCAGATTTTTTTATTTCATTATTCCATTTCAATTTAGTATCCAGACCAAAAAGTTTTTCATATGAAATAACAAATGCGATGGATCTGTTAATAACTTTAAGCATGATCAACTTCGGCCTAAGGCTTGAAGGGTGAGTAAAACGACGAAATACGTTATTCTTAAATCGGGGGTCACTTTCACCCAAGGATTCTACTGTGATTTGAAGCAACCATGCAACAAACGGAAGCGATAGTTGATCACGTTTTGCTCCTAGACAATATTCATTCCACCACTCATTCATAAAGTGGCGCATGCGATCAGTATTTTTTCTAATAATTACATTCGCCTCGAACAACCCATTATTGATTGGATATCCTTTTTTGTGATACCTGCGCATCTGTTTAGCAATATTCCAAATCCTTTCGTGCGCTATATGGGAACATGCTGCTCCCTCAGCATATATACAGTTTCTATTAGGGTGCTGATATACGAAGATATCTCCTGATGAGTGTATGGATTTACAAACCAACTGAAACAAATCGCCTACTACTTGTATGTTACCATCTATATATACCGTGACGTCATAACCTTGTAAAAAATGATGCGGATGCATCTTGATATAGCGATTCTGGTCTTTTGGTGAAAGTTCCTTCAGCGCAATAGGTATAAACTGCCACGGAGGTAGAACGCTCTGTGGACTATCCGTAAAACAAAAATATGAAATACGCTTATCTACTGAAAAAGGAACTTTTAATGAATCATACCCCTGAGTTATGCAGGTATAAACGGCAATCTTAAGTGTTGATGGAACCATAGCATCGGCTGTTGGTTTATTGGTATCCATATGCAAACCTAGCTCAATCTTAGTAGTTTAGCTAAACCTACTCGTTTAAGAACCTTAAGTGCACACTTTATCCAGATGTAAGGATGAGCAAGTATTCTTAAGACAACGACAGTTTTTAATATTGGAAATCCACGAATGAGATATTTAAATGCATCAAAAACCCCGCTTCCTTTGAAAATCAGTGAGATGTCACGATATGCTATGAGTATAAGAGTTGCATTTCCAGCACGACGAAGAGTTTTAGGAGGAATTTCAGCTGCAATTGCAGTTTGATGAACTGATCTCCATATCTCTAAGTTACTAGCCAGATCCTGCCAGCAATTGTTAAGGCTGGCATTGCTGCCATGGAGATTCCAACATCCGACAACACAATCAAGAAAAGCAACCTTTCCTGTGAGCGCCAGTCGCAATAATGATTCCCAATCAGAGCTGATAACATTCATTCGATAGAAGTCACAGTCTAAGGCGCTGGGACGATGATAAAGAGTAGCCAAATGGGAGAAATGGTACCTTGGATCGTGATACCGCAACAAAACTTCTTTTCCAGACAATATCATCGACTCAAGCTGCAACGGTTTCCGCATACCTGCGGTTGTTACTACATTACGCCGAGCAGATACAATGACAATACCTGGTTCACTATAAGCAAGTTCTATAGCTTTTTTAATAAAATCAGCATCGCTGAAATTATCATCGCCATCAAGATTGACTACCCATTCTCCAGTTGCCAACTCATATAAGGCCCTTCGATAATTTCCCACGCGACCTAAATTTCGTGAATTACGAACATAACGCAATCTAGGATCACTGAATACGGCCACCTTCTCGGCAGTATGATCTGGGGATGCATCATCAACCACAATAACTTCAAAATCCGGGTAAGTTTGTATCAAGGCGCTTGAAATTGCGTTAGATATAAAGTCTTGCTGCCCATATGTTGGTATCATAATCGATACTTTTGGAAACGGATTCATCGGCATAGTTCAAAAACCACCGTCATATTCGCTTTCTTGCCCAAATCGTCATCCTTCCTGTTTGGCCAAAAGCAGAAAGCAACCAGCTCAAAGGATACAAAACAAAATGCCACTTACCTGCATGTGCGGGGAATTCAATCATCCTTTTGCCCAGATTAGTAAAACCCTTATCGTGAAGCACATAACCCGTACTTGCTATAATATTACTTAGTACTCGCTGGTGATGAACTTTTGACAGCGTCCAACCACTGGCCTCAAGCACTTTCTCTATAGTTTGAGGGGTGAAGTGGTAAAGATGGTTTGGCAGATGTAATGAATACAATTTTTCTTTAAACAGCCGAAAATCAAAAGAACCAGAATTGGGAACCGAAAGTACCAGCCATGCATCGGGCTTGGCCCACTCGCGTAGTTTCTTCAAACAGTTGATTGGATCATGGAGGTGCTCTAGTACCATCCACCCAACAATGAGATCAAAAGGCTCACTGGGCTCTGGAGCAGTTTCAAGCGGTCCTGCATGGACCCGATAACCAAGTTCGGCTGCGGACATGGCGGCCTTAGCTGAAAATTCAACCCCTTCCACCTGCCAACCCTGTCCGACCATCTGATGCAAAAAAATACCGGAGGCACAACCGACTTCCAGCAATCTACCTGATGAAAGCTGAGGTAAGGTATTAGTATTAAATTTGAAAATCTGTCTGACCACTCGTTTGAGGAGTTTTTTAATAATTGAAGATTGGTTTTGTGTTGACTGTGGCACCAGGGTCCCCACATACGGACCATAGTCATCTGGATAATAAACTCCGATACCTTCTGGCGTGGGCCTGGGATTAGTGCGCATCAAACCACAGGTGCAGCACTTGACGATAGTAAACTCACCGGGCAGACCATGAAGCAGGTCGGAACCACTCATTATCATTTTGTCGTTTTCCCTGCAACCAAGTGGGCAAGGGAGATCTTCAAGCCTAACCGAATCAATCATTTTGTTGCCACACAGGCCCACCCAAAAGGATCATCCTTTTTCTTATCAAACCTATCAAGCCATAGAAAAATTCTCTGAAAAATACGTATAGTTACCAGTGCTACAAGTCTAACAGGAATAAGCACCATCACGGTGAAACTGCA
This sequence comes from Pelotalea chapellei, assembly GCF_018531195.1. Taxonomy (GTDB): domain Bacteria; phylum Desulfobacterota; class Desulfuromonadia; order Geobacterales; family Pseudopelobacteraceae; genus Pelotalea; species Pelotalea chapellei. The sequence continues at coordinate 177,833 of NZ_JAHDYS010000003.1, forward strand.
TTTTGGGTTATCTGAGTCATTTGTAGGAAAAATAGACAATGCTCTTGGCAGTTCATATGCCCATCGAACCCAAAACCCTCCGAAAGGAGTAACCTTAACGTCTTGAAAACCAGAATGTTTACAAATAGATACAATCCCAAAAGAGGTAAATCGGAAAAAATCGTAGGGTGCTTGATGAACTGGATGTGCCATAGGTACAGTCATGTAAAGCTTCCCATCAGGCTTAAGAACTCGATACATTTCCCTAACACTCTCTCTCGGCCATTCCAAATGTTCAAGAACCTGAGTACACAATACTGCATCGAAAGTTCCACTCTCAATGGGCATGTCATGTAAGGGACCAATGTAATCAAGATTTGTATAATTCCAACGACTTTCGCCCACAGCTAAATCAATTGCTTTATAGTTACAGTGGTCAAAGAATCTTTTATAAACGCACTCTCCAGCACCTGCATCTAATACAGTTGCGTTATCTGGTAGATTGTTGGCAACTTCAGCAACGAAACTCGTAACATTCCATCTTCCAATATCTCTTATCTTGCTTCTAGTCGTGAAATCCTCATTTATCATTCAAATTTCCTTTATATTTACTAAAATATTTAGAAAATGATTTTTAATTCATTTTTTTCGGTAGATACAATCAAAAACTTTGTCGAAATGATCTTTTAACGCGTTTCTAATATCACTTAAATCTGTAGATACATGCAAGAATTCTTCTAAATGATCTTCAAAGTCACCGTAAAGTAGGCCACCACTTTGCAACGAATTAACAATATTGTTGAAAACTTGGATTGGAGCGTTTACATGTTCCAAAACTTCACTACAGATGCATACATTGCAATCGGGCAATACAGGGTACAGGTTGTTTCCATCTACCTTGATAGTTGCAACATTAAGAAGATTTTCCTTGAAATAAAACTCTGCAAATCTAAGAACAACTGAATCAATATCAATCAGATAAATTTGGGTATTAGTGAATTGTCTACCTATTTCAAAGGATAAACGGCCTAAACCTGCTCCATAATCTACAACTATAGGGACTACATTTTTCTGCTCGTGCAAGAGATACAGCAAATGTTCCTGAGAGGACTTGATGTCCCTGGTAATCAATGTCTTAAGGAAATGTTTTATTTTGGTTAAAAAGGTTTTTTTTTCAAAGGAGTAAGATAGGTGCCTGAGAACATGTAAATATTCTAGCTTATCATAAAGGTTAAATAATTTAACATCATCAGCTTCTAAATAAAACATCTCATGTAAAGAATGAACATTTTCACAAAGCGACCTATATTTCTTAGAAGAGAAATCAAACCGTTCTCTAATTTCAAGATATGCTTCTCTAGTTTTTCCAATAGTTTGTGAATTTTTCTCTGATATAAATCTTACAAAAGATTCTTCAAGTGCAACCATGTTGTGCATCTTTTTCATTTTTATAGACCGCCTACTTATTGAAATTAAATGATTGTGCTAGTTTTCGGTGGATTATTTTAGCCTCGTCTAAATGAAGTATATAATTGCAGATGACATAGTACAGCAAGAATGAAACACCTATTAAAAAAGAATTAAATGAAAGATTGTCTGAGTTTAAACTAGCATAATGTAATAGGGCGGAAATTGTTAATGATACAATAGTAAATTTAAGTATAGAGGCAATGATACGTTTGCCACCACTACTATTTAATTTTTTTCTTATAATAACGGCATGCACAATAACAAAAGAGAAGTAAATAAAATAAGCCATCGGAAAAGTTAAGTATCCAAAATGCATCTTTAAAAGCATAAAACATGCAATGACATAGGCAATTGTGCTTATAGTCCCTACAATAAGAGGAGTAATTGTATCATTGAGGACATAGTAACAATTAGTTAAATTGTTAGCAGTAGAGAAAAACAAAGAAAATAGATAGATTGTAAAGACGTTACTGACAGCAATACTGTCCTCAAGACCAAAAGAACCTCTTTCATAAACAAGCCTGACAACAACAAGTCCAGATGTACTCATGATGAATATTATTGGTATTACAAAAAAAAGAACCTGCCTTATTCCTTTTGACATTATTATCTGCAACTCAGTCCATTTTTTTTCTGCAGCATATTTAGCCATAAGTGGAAAAACGGTAATAGAAATCCCTGAAGAAATAAGTTGTGGAATAACACCTAACAGTTTCTGTGCATAACCGATGTGAGATATGCTCCCATTGGGAAGCATAGAGAGGAAATAATTATCAAAAATTGGAGTCGCACGATAGATAAGCATCCCAAAAACTAAAGGCGCCATTAATTTTAATATTTTAATTACACCAGGGTGTTTAAAGTCAAAAATGAGTAGATAATTAAATCCCGGTATTTTAGAAACACTTGCTACTAATAAACAGGTTTGAATAAATGCCGCCGTCACCATTGCAAAGGCAATACTTTTAGTGCTCAAAATATTATGGAATAATGCTACATATATGATTATAAGAATGGGGCTGATTAAGTTATTTAGTGATGGTACTAGAAATTTTTGATTTGAATAATATACGCTTGACACTAAAGCATTTATGACATTAAGAACAATAATAGGAAAAAGTATGCGTAGCAATGTGACGGACTTGACTAGTTCTACATCATTAAAACCAGGTGCGAGTATCTTCATGATTGGATAAGCTAATATAACGCCCACAATACAAACAACTAAAGTAACAATGATATTTAAATTTATGAAGCTGCTAACTACTTTCCAAATTTGAGTTGGTTCTTTTGCACGATACTCTGCAAAGATGGGAATAAAAGTAAGGTTTAAGGAGCCTGATAGTACACTAGTTATAAAAAGTGGTAATGTCGTTGCTGCTAAAAAAATATCCATGTCTTGATGTGCACCAAATTTTGCAGCAATAGCAACATTACATAATAAGCCAAGACATAGCCCACACGCAGAAAGAATTGATACAACAAAAGTCGATTTAAAAATTTGACTCATCTATTCTTAACTTCACGCTGGAGCTCTTCTTGGACTAGCACCGTAACACATGAAATAGCAAGCGCACCCACTAACACAATCATGAGTATCTTTTTCCTTACAGGCTTACTCCTTCTTTCAGGTACCTTGGCCTTCTGCAAAACCTGAAACGGCGCAACTTCTTTAACTTCTGAAATCTTCGCTACTTCATACTGCTTGGTCAGCATTTCCAAAACTGCTTCCTGTATCTTAAACTCCCTCATCAACCTCAAATACTCCTGCCCAAGCTGCGGCATGTTCCCAACATTGGGAATCGAACTACTGGCCCCACCCTTCCCTTCGAGTCCAGCAATCTGCGATCTCAAGCTGGCCACCGTGGCCTTGGTCGTCTTGACTTCCTGACTAGTATCTGTGAACTGACGCTGAAACGTCCCCAGCTCCACCTCTTTTAAAGCTAGTTGGGCACGCAGCTGAGCAACACCTGCAATGGTTGCCTGTGCCTGGTCAGTTACGGAAATGGCCTTGTTTTTTGTCTGGAAAGCCTTTAGTCCGTCCTCAGCCTTACTCAGATCAGCACGAGCTTCCGCTATACGTTTTTCAAGAAACGCACGATTGTTGCCGGCACCGGTCATATTTAGACCGGAAGCCAACTTGCCCAACTCAGACACATAGGCATTGGCCATATCAGCGGCGCGTTTGGGATCTTTGTCATCAACTGCGATGGTGATTACTCCATCTTTTTTGCCTAAAGCAATAGCCGCATTTTTGTCCAAGACCTTGTAAACATCTGTCCGGTACTTTGCCTCATACACATCAAGCAGTTTGAAACGATCAATGATCGGGTCTTTCAATGTCTCGCTCTTGAGCATGGTGACATAGAGATCACCAGTTGTCTTGGCGCCAACCGCACCGCCGGCCAGTCCGGCCAACCCCCCCAGTTGAGCCATTAACGCGCCCATGCCACCCTTGTCATCATCACTGGGGATGATCATGGCCTTGGCAGTGTAGATGTTGGGCATAAAGAGGGTGATGATGGCTGTTATCACGGCAGCACCAATGGTGATGGCGGCGATCATCTTCCAACGTTTGGCAATAACTTCGAGATAATCAAGGAGAGACGGTGGTTGGGGACTAGGGGGCTGGGGTGTTTCGTTTTGCTGCATGTATGGCTCCATTAAAATCCGTGTCGCGCAGAGGCGCATAACACAGAGAGAATCAAATCAATAACAGTATCAAAAGACTAACCCTCGTTCGTATAGAGGCACATATTGGTAACAATAAATTTTTATGTTTTTCTCGGCAGTGCGCCGCGTCACAGCGTGAGGCAAAAACTTTTAAGTCAAGACAAGAGCTTTTTAGCCTCACGATTACCTCACGATTTTTAAAGCAAGAACCGCAAAAGCTTTACAACCGTTTCCTAAGCCTTTAATCCGGCTTTTTCAGGGTTTTTCGAGAGGCAAAAACTCTTGATTCAAGAACAAAGTCTTTTAGCCTCACGATTACCTCACGATTTTTAAGACTAAAATCGCAAAGCTTCACTGTTTCTCAGCCTTAAGTCCGGTCTTTTCCAGGAATTTTCGCGAGGCAAAGGCTTGTGATGTAAAGTCTAAAATATTTAGCCTCACGATTACTTCACGATTTTTTAAGGCTAAAACCGCAAAAGCTCCACATCCGTTTTATCAGCTTTAAATCAGGCTTTTTCGGGTTTTTCGAGAGGCAAAAACTCTTGATTCCAGGTTTAAGGTTTTTAGCATCACTATTTACTTCATCGGGCATTCAGCAGCTACGAATTTCCTTCTTATTTCTAAACTCTTACCAAAGTTAAGCAGTAATCCAACCTCATTCCCCGTTGCCTTTAGATAATTCTTAAGCTGTAAATCGTGAACATCTGAAAGTTTATCTACTGCTTTAAGTTCAACAATCACCCTGCCGTCAACTAAAAGATCTGCCACATAGTCACCAACTGTCTTTCCTTTGTACATTACATTAATCAGTGCCTGTGAACTGACATCTAATCCATGTTCTGTAAGTTCTTGTAGCAATGCATTTTCATAAACTTTTTCCAGGAAGCCGCTACCAAGCACATTATGCACTTCAAGTGCACAACGGATTATTTTCTCGGTCAGATCACGATGAAGAATTTCAGTAGTCATCAGATTTCCGATCCCATGCTTTTAGCCTCACCATTACTTCACGATTTTCAGACTAAAACCGCAAAAGCTCCACCGTTTCTCATTCTTAAATCCGGCTTTTTCCAGGAATTTTCGCGAGGCAAAATGTTGTGATTCTAAGCCTAAGTCTTTTTTAGCCTCACAATTGCTTCACGATTTTTAAGACTAAAACCACAAAAGCTTTACATCCTTTTGATTTTAAATCCGGCCTTTTCCAGGAATTTTCGCGAGGCAAAAACTCTTGAACTACGCCTTCCAGCCTACCTCAACCCCAGCATGACTGTGCCGGCTGTGAGCGCAATCTGGGATATGATCGTGGTGATGTCTTTAATCTCGCGCAGCCAGGCCGTGCGCTGCATGCGTTGCGGAACTACGACACTGTCGCCGGGATTCAGTTCTGTGGACATGAAACTATCAAAGAATATAAAGCTGGAGGGTGCATTCTGGCGGCTTGAGACGGAACCATCAGCCCTGATGACGTATGCTTCGTCCATGTCGGCATCTTTGGTGGCGCCACCTGACTTTTCCAGATAGTAGGTCAGTGGCTCACCTTGTTCGTGAATGATCGTGGACGTATTGTAGACCTGCCCAAACACATTGACTGAGTTGGGACGAGCCGGAACTTCCAGCACATCCCCTCCTGCCAGCTCCAGATCATGATTTGATCCCCGGAATTCATCGAGAGGTTTGAGCCGGATCACCATGCGGCCTTCGGCCTTGACCTTCTTCAGGTGCTCAACATTTCTCAAAAGGGCTTCCAAAGAAGAGCGGGTGGCTTCCAGCTCTTCCTTGGAGGTTGCTACTGAAGCCAACTCACTTTGTTTCTCGGCAATGTCCTGCTCGGTGCGGGCAAGAATTTCATCCATGCGTTTTTGCTGTTCCTGCTGCACCGATATGCGGGTAAACTTTGTCCCCGGCAGATAGGCCTTGGAAGCAAATCCGCCAGCCCTGGCAATGACAGAACTGAGGTGTTCGCCCTTATAGACAGGATATGTTCCCGGGAAAACAAACTCCCCTTTTAGCGTCACATAACGATCAGTCTCTTCCGACCAGTTTGGAATGCGCCTGATAGTTAACTCGTCAAATGGTTCAAGCGGGATATTGGCCTTGGGATCCTCAGCCAGCACTTTTTCGACGTCAATGGTTATGGGGTAGGAAACAACTGATTCACCGCTTTTACGAATGCGAGCGATTTCTGCGCTTTTCAGATAGGCGGTCAGCTTCGGGTTGCCTGCCATAATTAGCAGATCGCGAACGGCCATGTTCTTGAACAGACGATACTCTCCCGGCCTTTGTACTTCCCCCCCAATCCGTACTTTGGGCAATTCTTCCATTTCAACACGTGAAAATATTCGTACCGTATCAAACTCAGTGAGGCTGATGTCATGGGCTGGATCACCGGCCAGAGCCTTGGCAGGGTTGAAAATAATCTTCTCGGGATGCAGGTCGGGAGGAACCAGTCGGGTAAGTTCACCCGCCTCGCGATAGTATTCGGGCAGAATGTTATCCGGCAACAGGAGGTTGCTGATTTTTAGACCCGGTTTCAAGGCATAGTCCCCTGGCCGCAACACATATCCTTCCAGGCGAACCTGATCCCGCTGAGTATTGTCGATGGGGAAGATTCTGACCAGGTCAAGATCACGAACCGGTATTGTCTGTGCTACAGAATCAGGAGCGGACTCGGCTTTTTTTGTATCAAGGTTGAAATCACTGATGGTTTTGCGAGTATGGGCTTCGATACGAGATATCTGCACTCTCTGCAAATAGCCGGTGGGAAGCAGACCGCCAGCCAGATTTAAAAGATCATGGAGATTTTTCTCGTTGCGCAACTCGTATATTGCCGGGCGTCTGACGTTGCCGGCAATACCGGCAATGGGACCAATAACCGGCACGAACAACGTATCTCCAGGCTGCAGTCGCACGTCGCGGCTTTTGTCGCCGCTCAGGAAGAAATCATACAGATCGAGTGTTTCTACCAGTTTGCCGCCACGCCGGATCGAGATATTTCGCAAGCTGCCGCTTTTAAGCGGACCGCCGGCTGCGCTTAAGGCATTGATAACGGTAGAAAGCGAATTCAGATTGTAGTCTCCCGGATTGGCAACTTCTCCCACGACGTACACCTTGATGACCTTGAGCTTGCCCATGGTGACGCTGACATTGAAATCCCGGAATACTTTGGCCAGATTGTTGCGAATCAGTTGTGGCAGGCGCTCGTATGTAACTCCCCACACCTTGAGGGGGCCGATGCGAGGGAGCTGAATCTCTCCGTTGCGATTAACCTCAAGCGGATAGGTACCTTCGAGGCTGCCCCAGGCGGAAACGATGATGGTGTCGCCAGGGCCGACAATGTAATCCGGGCCAACCGGAATGTCAGTAAGAGGCGCGAACAGATCACCAGAACGGAAGAAATTATAACCGAACTGACGGAGTTGACCGGTCTTGAAATGCTGGGATTTATCCGTCTCTACGACAGGGTCGTCGCCACTACTCATGGCTTTTTCTATTGCAGAAACCGGAATATCTACTGGAACAGGTGCGGGTGGAACTGGCGTTGGTTGAAGAGACGTTGGTGGAACAGACGTTGATAAACCTGAATCTTGTGGAACGGGGCTCAACGAAGCGGGTGCCATGCCCTTCTCAGCAAACCCGCTTTTATCTGTCTTGATGGCATTGACAGAGGCAGGAGGGGAATTTAACGGCAATGGTGAGGTAAGATTCTGGGGCGGCATCTTAGATGGAGCGAATGGCGAGGTAGCGGAAGGAGGTGCGCTGCCCCCTGGCACTTCTTTTCTCGTCGTACTTTCTCCATAAACCACCCCGCCATAAACTGCAAACATTAACGAAAACGAATATATAACCTTTATAATGTGCCTACCCACAGAAACTCCTTTTTGTCAACTTGAGAAGCTAAATATTAATCGTTCTCGACCCAAAAAGTAAACATTAAACTTGAAAATGTTGCCGGTTTTCTTTATGGTGGTGCCGGTCTTAATTAGCACCTGCAACTGCTCGTCCGATTCACGCCACAGCCGCAAGAAGGGCCGTATCATGCCAACCATCAAATTGTGTCACGTCCTGCTGACCTCATTGTCAATATCTCTGCTGGTGCTGCCACACATATATTCCCTTGCCGAAAAAATCGGCGGCGTAGATCTTCCGGACAACCATCGCAAGGTTCACAAAAGCGCCACACCCCGCCTTGGTGGCATCGCCATTGTAGCAGCAATGATGATTTCTTTGACTTTTTTCTGTTCAACACGACCACTCTATCAGGGATTTCTTGCAGGCTCGGTGATCATTTTTTTGATCGGCTTCATCGATGATATGAAGCAATTGACATCCCGGCAGAAACTGGTAGGGCAGATTATGGGTGTAACTACCGGCGTGGTGCTCGGGAACAATTACCTGACCAGCCTGGGAGACCTGCTGGGGCTGGGTGAGATTACCTTTCCACCAATTGTCGGCATCCCTTTAACGGTCATCTGCATCGTAGGGGTAGTGAATGCCATTAATATGATTGACGGTCTGGACGGACTGGCAGGTGGCATTGCCGCCATTGCCAGCATTGCTTTTGCCTTGCTTGCCTTTTCCAGCGGAAACACTCAGGTTCTCAAGATCAGCGTAGCGCTGCTCGGAGCGGTACTCGGTTTTCTGACCCACAACTCCTATCCGGCACGGTTGTTCATGGGAGACGCCGGCAGCAACCTGATCGGTTTCACCCTCGGAATGCTGGCAGTTGCCCTGCCCTCAACTGATAAAATTTCTCCGGTTGCTCCGCTGATCATTCTTGCGGTTCCCATACTGGATACCCTGTATGTCATGATCAGCAGGATGCACAAACAGAAGGGCATCATGAGTGCAGATCGGGCGCACCTGCATCACCGTCTGCTTGATCTTGGCCTTAGCCATAAATCAACTGTGCGTGTGATCCACGTCTGCTCGGCTTTCATGGCGGCAATTGCAGTTATTGCCTACAATGCTTCCGATTATTCCCTGATGGCCTTTATCTTTTTTGGCACCATCTTGTTTTATGGCGGCTTATACATGGTTACGCGCTATTTTTCTCTTCGCGCCACTGTTATCGCCGAAGAATGTCCCGAACCTTCCTTGTCTACCCGCAACTGAAATCCCGCATTCCAGGTTCCACAAACGTCTAATCTCGCTTAAATCCTGAATCGAAAACACGCAGAGAATAACCTGAAGTTAAAACTGATCCAGCCGCAAAACTTCCTCGAAAAGACCGTATTTGAAACTGAAACCATAGATTTCCCTAAGGCTCCGGTTCTCTCTGCGTTTTCCGCGGCCTGCTTAGAGGCACCTACTTCTGGCTGCATAATAAATGATTGGATGCTTTAAAGGTTATCTCACTCAGAGGCGCAGAGTAGCGCAGAGTAGCGCAGAGAAAAGCTTGAAGCAAAAGCTGGTTCAGCCTCACGCAACTTCTTCGAAATGGCCGCATATGAATCGTGAGAATCATGAATGTGATAAAGTTATACTCGGGTTCCCTCTGCATTCTCCGCGGGGTCTGCGTGAATAAAGGGTTAGAGACGACTACTCTACGAGATAGCACTGAGTATCTCAATCGGGCCTACTGCAGTTCCTGTCATCATCGAAATTCGAGGTTCCTGTCCACTTATTCCCACGTTCAGCCCTACTGATCTCTGCCACCCCACTTCATTCCCCCTGCAAATCTATTGGCAAGGCTTAAAACCGGATAAATGAATAAAAGACCTAAGTCATAGTCCCTTTCTTAAAATTGCATCTTTGGATACATAAGTTGTTTGCAACCAATAATTTTAACTCATAAAGGTATGTTATTGATATTATTATTGATTTAATGGATAAAAGTTTTGGTCCCTTTTATGCATTGTTTTAATCTCATTCTAAAAAAGGAGGGTTTAACAGATGTTAAAACAGCTATTCCGAACATTAACAATCCTTCTGTTTGTAATTGCCTATGAAACAGGCAACGCACAGGCAGCCCTGCTGGACGTGGGACCAACCGTACCTGAGGTAATCGGCAGTACGGAACCAAATCTGGGACACGGTTTCCCGCTCTGGTACCGGGATACGAACCGTGTGCCGCTTCAGCTCTGTACCGATCGGTTAAGCGGGTTCTGCCTGACAGCTGAACCCAATCCTGCAGCTCCCCTGAGCTTCCCCAACAATCTTGGGGATGAACTCTTTTACTGGGTTGGCGATGCAGCGATCACCACAATACCCAACGCAAAAAGGGCTCTTTTAGTACAAGCAATCGAGTCTGCCTTCTCTACCGGTAATGTTGTTTCGGGTGCGCAGGTCACCTTTGCCAGGATCAGGATTCGCTTCGACCCCCTTCCTGAGGCTGGCATATATACTGTTACCACCCCCTTTAAACAATTTGTTTTCAATGTACCTGCAAATGCACTTGAAATTAACCACACCGAAGATATCGGCATTGCGGAAGGTGGCGTATTTACCGGAGCACTTCACGGCAGTATCGGTCCCTTCCTGTATTGCTCCGATCCTCTGAGGCGTCCGGCCGGGTTCATTGGAGATGGTGCTCCATGTGTAGTTTCAGGCAGTACCTATACTCCCCCGGGTAATCCACCGAACGGGCTAAATTTTCCCGCCAATTACTTCCGTATTCAGGGTCCCAATGGATTTGATCATTCCACTAATCTTTTCAGCGTGAATGGCAAACTCTACACCGACCCGATTCCCACGCCTCTGGCAGCAGAAAAAGTCACCTATGCCCGTGAAGTTGGTGGGGTGCAGGCTAGTGTCTTTGCCATTACTGATGCAATGTCGAATCAAAAAGTTGGAGGACCGGCATTTCCCGGTCAATTCAACCTTGCAAATATTCCTTCTTCCTTGCAATTGACGGGTACGGATATTCCGACTCTCAATCTGTCAACCAACAATCCAAGGGACAGCAAATTTTATGCTTCAACTGATCTGTTTCCATTACCGGGTGCACTACCAGCAACGGTTACCTTGACCAATACTGCCGATGTTCCGTCAACAGCCAAGGTTGTACCGCTTGTTGACGGGGTTGTCGTAACGGAAACAAGTTATTCACATGCAACGCATACTTTAAAAGTGGCTGCCATCTCACAAGACAAAGTTAATTCACCTGCCTTGGAAGTATTCATGATCGATGAGACAGTGCTTCCTGACAAAAAAGTTTTACTGGGGTCGATAGAAGGCGGGCAACTCAGTGTCTCATTTCCGGCAACCATCGGCGGTAAAACCTATAACATACCACCATCTACCATTCTGGTGACATCTGCTGCAGGGGGATCCGCCACGGCACCTGTTAATGTGCTGCTGCCACCAACAGCACCAATAGCCAATAATGATGCTGTTAGCACTCCCTACCTCACACCTGTCACGATTGATGTTCTTGCAAACGACACAACCAGCGGTGCCTTGAATCCTGCAACACTGGCAATCACGGCACAGCAGAATGGCACTGCAATTATCCAGAATGGCACAGTAGGGTTTACTCCTGCTGCAGCATTCTCAGGAGCGGCTTCATTTACCTATACCGTCAAGGACGTACTCAATCAAATTTCGAATATCGCCACTGTAACTGTTACTATCAATGCACCGCTGCCAGCGGTTACAAACGTCACAGTTTCGCCCAACCTGCCGTCTCCGCATCCATCGGGAACCGGAGTTCTGTTCACTGCCGCGGCCCAGGGATCTTCCAATTACCTGTTCCGCTTTCTGCTGAATGGCAATGAAGTCCAACCTTTTGGACCGTCCGCAACCTGGACCATGTCGGCAGCCACTCCGCCTGGGAATCACCAGATAGGGGTTGAAGTAAAAACCAATCCGTTGACAGCGTCCGACAGGGCAACCACCTTGGCGTATCAGGTGAGTGCTGTCATTAGCAAATCTCCCGGCGCTAACGGCACCATCACTGGACCCGCAACAGTACCCTACGGCACTGCAGCAACATTTACAATTACACCAAGTGCTGGTTTTCATGTAGCTGATGTGCAGATTAATGGTGTCAGCGTCGGTGCTGTTACCAGCCACACCATCTCTTCAGTAATTGCAAACACAACTGTTTCAGCAACCTTCTCTGATTCGCAGATAATCTGGAGAAATTCTGCGACAGGACAGGATCAGATATGGTTTATGAACGGCGCTGCGATTGCGGCCACAAAATCATTTCAGACGCTCAATGATCCGAATTGGCAGATTGTGGGAAGAGGAGACTTCAATAATGACGCCAGATCAGATCTTCTTTGGAGAAATGTCTCTGACGGACAAAACGCCGTCTGGCACATGGACGGTGTCGTCCGTACGGGATCTGCCATTCCTCCTGCATTAGCTGACCAGAACTGGAAAGTGGTGGCAGTGGGAGATTCCAACGGTGATGGCAAACCAGATATTTACTGGAGAAATTACTCCAATGGCCAGAATAGTGTTTGGTACATGGACGGTGCAATCCGTACAGGATCTGCTTATTTTCCTCCAACGCCTGACCTAAATTGGGAAATTGTTGGAGTAGGTGATTCAAACGGTGACGGAAAAACAGATATATTTTGGAGGAATATAGCAAATGGCCAAAATAGTGTTTGGTATATGGATGGTATAACTCGAATAGGTTCTGCTATACTTTCAAATTTAACTGACCTCAATTGGCGAATATTTGGGGTAAGAGATTACAACGGTGACAGAAAGCCCGACCTGTTATGGAGAAATGTCTCCAACGGACAAAATGCTATCTGGTACATGGATGGTATAACGCGTACTGGCTCTGCTCAACTTCCATCTTTGGTTGATCAGAATTGGAAAATAGTGGGGCATTAAAATTTAATAAATGTATTAGAAACTAAACCCCCGCTGATTGCCAAATCGCTATCAGCGGGGGTTTAACGTAATTCAGCATCCTCTGGTTATCAATTTTATGCTGTCCATGGGTTGCGGTTGTGGCCAGCAACGCTCCTGATCATTTCCTGATGACTTTTATGGCTGTCGGAACAGTCCTGTTCTACAGCGCCTTGCATGCAGCCTCACGCTACTTCCCCCCGCCCTTCTACTGTTTCCGATGAATGTGCTGAACTCTCTCTGATACCGGCAACTGATCACCCCGAAAAACCTGAAGCTTCAACTTCACGAGAATCATCGAAAAAGCCGTTGATTCTGATCAGGAAGTAATCGCGAAGCTAAAGGTGGGGTTTCCAAGAGGTTTTGTTGTTTTCTCCGCGTCCTCTGCGGCCTTGCCTACAGGCACCTACTTCTGGCCGCGCATGATGGTTTAGACTTTGGGACCATGAAATCGTGAAGTAATGGTGAAACTAAAAGGTGGTGTTTTTCAGGGTGTTTTGCAGTTCTCCGCGTGATATGGCTTTCACACGTAATTTATCGAATCTCCAGCCTCAAAGTTCCGAGGATAGCTTTCGCCCAGGCATCCGAGACTCCTGCTTTTTCTGCATATCCCGGCCAATTCCTTACTACGCTACGAACCTCTTCTACGATTGCTTCAGCCCGGCCGCGCTTCATTGATACTGTCTTGGCACAAGCCCGAAAATCTTCTAAACCAAAACCATCGCGTTTGCCATTCATGGTCATCTGATGAGATGAAGTCCATATCCCTGACGGCTGATAACTGTAGGTAACATCAAATGCCGGCGAAAGCGACCACTCTCCACGCTTGTCCATAAGGAAGGCAATGTTCTTAACGTGGTCATCCTGATTGCGCGCCAGTATATTGAAGACCATCCGGCGAAACATCTCTTCGATCGACGCCATGGGCATGCCCAGTTGACGGATTATCAACAGGGCTTGCTCATAGGAATGTGCGCCTGCCGCGTTGTAATCCAGATGGGCAATGGCGCCCAGGGATTGCATGTGCAGTTTTTCTCCGGAAGACAACCGATCAAAACGTTTGGTCATGAAATGGTGCCTGCCATTCTCGATGAGGATCCGGCAATCGCTCATCGTTATGCCGGCTGCAGTTGCCATGAGATAGTAAGCATACTCTATCGTGCCATACCCTTTGGGGTCTTCCAGCTCTTTGTCCCTGTTGCCGGAAACGCCATCGAATTTCAGCAGCCAGTATTCAAAACCGGCATCTGCCGTGACCTGACCGGAACGAACTTCATTGGTTTTTGGATTCCAGGCGATAATCGCCTTAGCTCTCGCTCCGCCAGCCGAAGTCCCCACCCTCAGAATATCCTTGAGCGCCTCTTCTGTATCTTTGTTGCCAAAGGAACCCTTAAGCCCGTTGCGCTGGGACAAAATCTCGGATGCCAGATCCACAAGCCGGTCTATCTGGATCCTGGAAGCTTTTTTTGTCCGAGGCCCGATTGTGGGTCGATACTCCAATGCCCCCATGCCCCGCGTGCCGGTATAGCACAATCGCTCGACAGCATTAAAAGACCCGGGAGTACGCCCTTCAGCTGCCAACCAGGTATTGATCAGCGCATTACCGAACTTGTCCGGCAGCGAATCCGCCAGCAGGCCCGGCAGTCCATGAAAGGTCTGTTGTGCCAGAGCAGGAAATGAATACACTGGGGGAGCAAGCGGCATCATCAAGGGAGCGACTTGGATGCCGCTGTTGATGAAGTCCCGATCATATTCAAAGGTAGCAACTTCAGAACCGCCAGGCAGAGCGACAGCCCCAATGGTACGCCCCCAGAGTCTGACTTCCGCTACAGTACTCATTCACCATCTCCCCATACCCAGGGTTTCAGTGGTTTTTTACTTTCTTTTGCCGATTTAGGGTTGGTTGAGGCTCGCTGCCGTTCTTTTCCCTTGAGCTTTAGGAGTTCCATTGGTCGCGGGGCCGATTCATCCGGAATCAGACTATCCATTCGGTCAAGCACATTCAGGACTCGTAATATACGCACCAATGTATCTAACTGGACAGACTTGCCAGCCTCCAGCCTTTCTATGGTTCTCTTTCCAAGACCGGCGCTGATTGCAAGTCCCGCCTGGGTCAGCCCTAAGTCCAATCGTTGCTTAGATAAGCGGTGGCCCAGCTCCTCAAGCACAGTCATATCGCTCAAATCATTTTGGATTTTCATATATTCTACTTATCGTAAAGCATGACGACTTACAAGCTTTATTATTGAATAAATCGCCTAATATGACGATTAAAATTACGGAGGGTTTTATTGTTCTCTCCGCGTCCTCTGGGGTTTGCCTAGAGGCACCTACTTTTCGCTGCGTGAGATATTTTCATGCTTCGGCTCTAAAGCCGTGAGGTAATCGTGAAGCTGAAAAGGATTCCTGAAAAGCTGTCTCACGCGGAGTCGCAGAGTAACGCAGAGAAAGTTTAAAACCAAATTCAGCCTCACGAAAAATCCTCGAAAAAGCCGGATTATAGACTACCGGAAGGTTTTGTTGTTCTCTCCGCGTCCTCTGCGGCTCTGCGCGAGATGGTTTTAAGCTTTGGATTTTAAATCAGGAAATATTCGTGAGGCTAAGATTTGAAAAGGTAGGTTTCTCGTAGGGGCGTCGCATGCGTAGCCCGATTTTGGCTAGAATTCAAAAAGTAGGCTTAGGCTCACGAAAAATCCCCGAAAAGGCCGGATTTAACACCTTGATTCTAAGCAGGAGGTTTTGTTGTTCTCTCCGCGTCCTCTGCGGTCCCCGCGTGAGATGACTTTTAAGCTTTGGGACTTTAAAATCGAGAAGTAATCGTCCAGCCTGGCCACACTTCCCCACCCAACAAGATAAAAACAATCGCCTTCATCCAATTATGGTCTTGCTTTTTTCTAACATAAATATTATTAAGCAACATATTCTAATTTACGTGTCTTCCACTCCATCTGGTCATCCCGCTATCGAAACACCATTTAAACACCCTTTTTTTTTGCAATGCCTATTCGATGAAAGGAGCGTGCCCATGAAAAAAACCTTCTGCAGCCTGTTCTCAGCCGCATCCCTGCTGGTGTCCAGCGCCGCCATTGCGGCGGAAACTTCCCTTGACGCCACCACCATCCTCCGAATCGAACGACGCAGTGTCAGTGGTTCCTCAACCCAGGACATTATGCCCGCAACACAGTTTCTCAACCTTGACGTCAACAAGCTTGGTGACGGCAACCTCTCCCTGCACCTTTCCGGCTGGGGACGGGTGGATCTGGCCGACAAGAGCTATAACACCGACCGGGCAGATGGCAACTTAACCTATGGCTACCTTCAGTACCGTTTCACCCACGCCAATGCCGACATTCGGGCAGGAAGGCTGTTTGTGCATGAGGGGATTGTAAATGAACATGTGGATGGGCTTGCCCTGCGCACAGACCTGCCGCTGGGATTCGGCATCTCAGCCTTTGGTGGTGCCACAGTGCATACCCGGCATCTATGGGGACAAACCAGTGACGGTAAGGGAGATGGCATTGTGGGCGGACGTATCAATTATCGTCACGAAGGCTTACTGGAGATTGGAGTTTCTGCAGTCGGCGAGTCCAAGGCGCCGCTCCTGGCCAACTATGCCTCCCCGGTTCAGGCCCCTCCCAATGGAGATATCCGCAGCAATCACCGTCTGGCAGGCGGCGACATCTGGTTCAGCCCCTACCGCTTCATGGAAATCATCGGCCACTCCAGTTACAACATCGAAACCCACAAAATGGCCGAACATGCCTACCTGCTCAACCTGAAACCGCTCCAACAGCTGGTACTGTCCGGCGAATTCAATGAATACCGCGACCGGAGCTACCTGTATGCCTGGTCCCTGTTCTCCGGCTCGGCTCTCAATCCGGCCGACCGGTCGCGCTCGGTGGGTGGCATCGCTTCCTATGACTTTAACAAGACAGTGGGGTTAACGGCGGACTATCGGCATTACACCCGCCAGTTGGGCAATGCCGACCGCTATGGTGCAGATCTGCGGCTCTCGTTCCTGAACAATAGAGTGCGAAGCGGCCTGGGTTATCACTACCTGCGAGCAGGCCAGAATTTTGCCATCGCAAGCAACACCTCCGCCTCATACCACAGCCTGCGCGCCTATGCCCTGCACGACACAAAGACCTATTTCGCTGCGGTGGATGCCATCGATTATATTTTCAAGAACAAGGTCTATGACGAAAAACATGCATGGGAAGGGACACTCTCCCTGGGCTATCACCTCACCCCTGCCCTGGCCCTTTCGGGAGATATCAGCTATGGCCGTAATCCGGAGTTCACCGAGGATTTAAGGGGGTTACTTCGCCTGACCTACAACATGAATTTTGATGGCAAAGGAGGAAAATAATGAACCTGGTCCGCCCCTTGTTTCCCATTCTGGCCCTGATCGGCCTGTTTTTTATGCTGGCTGCCTGTGCCCGGATGCAGGCCATCACCAGCCAGCCCGTCTCCCATCCCCAGGCCCTGACTATCGGCCAACAAGCCGACTGCTCCGAGTGCCACCAAGACCAGCAAAAAGGCACGCTCAAACCTTTGGAAGCTTTCACCCATACCCCGGCGTTTGTCAAAAATCATCGTTTTTACGCCCAAAGCAATGACCAACTCTGCTCCTCCTGCCACAAGACCTCTTTCTGCAGCGACTGTCACACCAACCGGGTCGAAATGAAACCATCCCTTAAATATGGAAACCGGCCTGATCGGGATCTGCCCCACCGGGGTGATTTCATGACCTTGCACAAGATCGAGGGCAAGGTTGACCCGGCCTCCTGTTACCGCTGCCACGGACGGGGCAATAACGACCGCTGCGTGGCCTGCCACCAGGGAGCGAGGTACCTATGATGAAGATACCATTCAAAACAATCCTTCTGGTACTTAGCGTGCTGACATTGGTGTCATGCTCCAAGGGAAACGACAAAGCGACCATTCTTGATGCCAGTGGCAAACATCCCGCCAACTGGGTACAGAAACACGCTTCCTTCTTCAGGCAGACTGCCGGGGCCACCGACAATCCGGCCACCGCCCAGTCAACCAACTGTACCGAATGCCATGGCAAAGACCTTAAAGGGGGCAACGTGAAGGTAAGCTGCTTCAGCCAGAGCTTCGGTGCCATGACGTGCCACTTCCATCCAGCTGGCTATGCCACTCCTCAGGTGCATGGTGCAGCTGCCAAAGCAGCTCCTACTTTCTCCAGCGGCCTCGACAGTTGCAGCGGTTGCCACGGAAGCGGTTTCGCTGGGGGATTTTTGTCGACGGTATCCTGTTTTACCTGTCATGGAATAAGTGCACCCCATGCAAAGAATTGGGCAACCAGCACCACGAGCAGTCATTCCAATTCAGACCCGGGTAATGCAGCAACCTGTTACCAGTGCCATGCCGGCGGCAGACTGCTCAAGAACCTTCCTGCGCCGCCTGCACAGCCGGCCGGAACTCCTCCCAGCTGTTTCAACAATACCCTCTGCCATGGCGGACTTCACCCTGTCGGCTGGATCAACCCCGCGCAGCATGGAACTGCCGCCAAATCGCAACCAGGCACCGGCGTCGGTTTTACAAACTGTAAAAACTGTCACGGTAATGATTTTAAAGGTGGTTCCACTGGCGTAAGTTGTTTCTCGGCCAGTTCACAGAACGGAAGCTGCCATCTACGCAACGGCAGCCCCGTAAACGCTCCCCATGCGGCTCTCCCCTGGCGCGCTACCTCACCCGCTCCGACTCACACTTCCACGGTTGACGATGCCCAGGGATCGAACGCTGCTGTCTGTGCCCAATGCCATCTCAAGGGGGCCAATCTCAGAACAGCTATCATTACCAGCTATGCCGGCGGTACGCCGGGCTGTTTCAACGGCACCCTTTGCCACGCTTCAATGGGTCACCCCGCAGGTTGGGCCGATCCAGCCCAGCATGGCGCAACCGCCAAGGCGAATCTGACCTACTGCCAAACCTGTCACTCCAACAATCCCGGCGGCGGGCCCGGCAGCAACCCGCGTTTCAATGTCGTTTTAGGCCGTTTGACTGCCGGCTGCGAAACATGTCACGGGGTCAACACCGCTCATCCGCCAGTGCTGCAGATTCCCGCCGGCTTTGGCATCACCAGTCTCGACCCCCTCGGCACCCCCTGGTTCCGGCACCGGACCGCTACAAACTTTGATGTCTGCAACCGTTGTCACGGTGCCAATCTGGAGGGTGGTATCGGTCCCAGATGCCAGAATTGCCATCTGGCGGCGTTGCCGACGTCAACCATCAATAATGCCGATCCCTGCAGTTCCTGCCACTCCCAGCCCCCCAGCGGAACGGTTTACCCGAATATCAATGGAGCGCACTCAAACCACCTGATCATCAATGTGGCGGCAGGTTCATTATGCAATGAATGTCATCTTGGTTTCGGCTCCGGCACGCTGAGCCATTTCAATAAGGCGAAGCTGCAGCCGGCGCCACAGATTGCAGGTATCGCTTTCAACACACTTTCGAAAACCGGCAGTCTTGTCCCTGCTTACAATTCAGCGACTCAACAATGCACCAATACCTATTGCCACGGCAATGCAATGCCGGGTGGAGATACGACCGGAACAAACAGAGCCCCTGTCTGGACAGGGGCAACATATCCTCCGGTGCTCTCGGCAGCGTTCTGTGATAAATGCCACGGCTTCCCGCCAACCGCCGCCTCCGGTCATCCGGGAGGAATCACCATCCCTGCCGGCTTTCCTGCCACCGCAAGCCTTGGCACCACCTGCAGTTGTCATGGCAACATCAATCCGACCGGCAACAGCTATGCCACTATTTTTGTAAACAAGGCGCAGCATATTAACGGCACACTTGAGGTTTCATCGGGTAGTGCACCACATGCCATACCATTAGGGGCTGGCGGATACCCGGGAGCATCCCACAAAAGCACCACTGGTGTCGGTTGTCTGGCATGTCATCCACCCCTTGCTGCCGGCAGTCCCTACCCGGCAGTTCCGTCGGGAACCACTCCCCCCAACTGTCGTGGCTGTCACCTGAACGCGAATCCTACTACTGATCCCAAGTGTTCGGACTGTCATGGCTCTGCCGCAAATGACGGAAGCGCTCTGCTGGCAGGAAGACCCTCTGGTGCTCCGAACTCTTTCCCGAATCGAGCAGGAGAACATAACCGAGCGGGACACGTTGGTCGGACATGCACCACGTGCCATCCATTCACAACAGGCGATACTCGCCACGGCTGGTCCAATAGAACCAAGAGCACAACTGCCCAGGTTGGGGGAGCAGGCACCAGCATTACGAGCTGGAACCCGACTACGAAGGGCTGCACGCCCACCTGCCATGGAGGAGAAACTTGGTAACTCCCTTTCGCGGACACTTTTAACACAAAAAGGCTCCACCGGAATTCCGGCGGAGCCTTCATTGTCTTACATAGAGACAGGAATCGTGAAGCTGAAAAAGATTCATGGAAATCGTTTCTCGCGCCGCCAGAAGTAGGTGCCTCTAGGCAAGTCGCAGAGTAACGCTGAGAAAAGCTTGAAAACTAATTCAGCCTCACGAAGAGTCCTCGAAGAAGCCGGATTAACGACTTTGATTCTGATCAGGAATAATCGCGAAGCTAAAGGTGGGGTTTCCAAGAGGTTTTGTTGCTCTCTCCGCGTCCTCTGCGACTTGCCTAGAGGCACCTACTTCTGGCTGCGCGAGATGGTTTTTGAACTTTGGATTTTAAATCGGGAAGTAATCGTGAAGCTGCAAAAGATTTCTGAAGGCTGTCTCACGCGGAGTCGCAGAGTTTCGCAGAGAAAGGCTTGAAAAACAATTCAGCCTCACGAAAAGGCCTCGAAAAGGCCGGATTTAAAACCCAAAAAAAGATGTAAGCTTCTTGCGGTTCTTGCCTTAAAATCGTGAGGTAATCGTGAGGCTAAAAAGCCTAGGCTTTGATTTTTTTCACGCGGAGCCGCAAAGCCGCTAAGAGAAGTAATTCTGATTAAATATTGATTTTCTTAGCGTCTTGGCGCCTTGAGCGAAGCGGGCGAGAGAGCAGTTAAAACCTTTCCACACATCTTGCTTCTAGCCTAAAAAATCGTGAAGTAATTGTGAAGCTAAAAAGGTTCTTGCATTACCCTGTCATGCCCACTACTTCCTCATAAGTGGTGGCACCTTCCAGCATCTTGCGGATCGCAACCTGGCGCAGGGTGACCAGTCCATCTTCTCCGGCAACGGCCGCAAGATCAGCCAGCTCGACCGATGGCCGTATTTTGGCCTTAAGACGATCACTCATTTCCAGTACCTCAAAAATGCCGGTACGCCCCTTATAGCCTGTACCACGGCACTCCTTGCACCCTTCCCCTTCCCGCACCACATGACGTTTTTCACCAAGTTGGAGATAGTCGCGCTCATCCCCGGTCAGCTCCCGTTCAACCGTGCAATGGGGGCAGATCTTGCGCACCAGCCGTTGGGCAACGATGCCAATCACTGTGGCAGATATCAGAAAAGGGGGCACTCCCAGATCCAACAGGCGGATGATTGAGGAGACCGAGTCGTTGGTGTGCAGGGTGGAAAGCACCAGATGACCTGTCAAGGCTGCCTGAACTGCATTTTCAGCAGTTTCACGATCGCGGATCTCGCCAATCATGATGATGTCGGGGTCCTGGCGCAAAATGTTGCGCAGTATGGTATCGAAACCAACACCAATGCCCTGCTGCACGCCGATCTGGTTGAATTCCTCCATCACCATCTCAATCGGATCCTCAACGGTAACAATATTGACCTCAGGCGAGGAAAGCGAACGCAGGGTCGAATAAAGAGTCGTCGTCTTGCCGCTACCCGTAGGTCCTGTGACCAGGATGATGCCGTTAGGCCGCTGGATGAATGAATTGTACAGCGCCATTTCGCGTGGGTAAAAGCCCATGCTGTCCAGATCCTGGAGCAATATGTCGGGATCGAAAATCCTGATGACCACCTTTTCGCCAAAAGCCACCGGTACGGTGGAAACACGCAATTCGATATCCTTGTTGCTGAAACGGGTCTTGATACGGCCATCCTGAGGGCGGCGTTTTTCGGCCAAGTCCATGCGTGCCAGGAGCTTGATGCGGGAGACAATCGGCGCATGCATCAGCTTGGGAATGGCGTGAATATTGTGCATGAGGCCATCCAGCCTGAAGCGGATCAATGACTTCTCGCGTTTGGGTTCGATATGGATATCGCTGGCTCGTTGGTCAAACGCGTACTGCAGCAGGAAATCCACAGCCGAAACCACATGTTTGTCAGTCTCTTCAAGCTCGTGACGCCCTTTGAGTTTAAAGAACTGTTCCAGATTGCCCAGGTCTACGGCAGCAGTTGATTCCGATTCAGCCGCCATGACCGAGGCGCGGAATCCATAGAATTCACGCAGTATTTTGAGGATATCGCTCTTGGAGCTGAGCACCCGACGGATTTCCAGACGTCTGGCTTCGGCAAGGTCGTCAATAATCGCTTTGTTAAAAGGATCCGCCACTGCAACAGTAATCAAGCCGTTGGTTTCGGCAATGGCTACAATCAGATGTCTGAGTGCAAAGGGGCGTGGGATGTGGGCAGTTACGATGTCAAGGTTGAGTTTGAGCGGATCGATTTTCAGGTAGGGCAATCCTACCTTGGCAGCTATAGCCTCGGTAATGACATCTTCCGTAAGATATTTTCCGGGTGAGGTCTTGATTTCAACACCGAAAGACGCGATAACCTCGGCAGGAGTGACTACTTCGGCAGGATGTGTTCTGCGTGAAGCACCTGCCTGATGGGCTGCAAAAAACCGGTGCTCCTGGGCGGTTGCCGATGAGATGATCTGTGTAGCTTGATCCGGGTCGAGCAGACCACAGTGCTGAAGAAGCCGAGTTGTGTTTTCAATGGTTAGTTTTTCGGGTAAGGGCATGATTTGATCGTATCGTAGTTTTTACGGCGAAGACTATTTGGCCTTGCCCTTATTGGCTTCAATGCGCTTGGAAACTGCTTCCAGCACCTGTTCAGCCGTGTATCCCGGCACAGGCGGGAGCTGTCCCATGGCAACAGGTTCAGGGGTGACGGTTTGCCTTGCTGACTGGGGACGATGCACCGGAGCTGACGAGGCATTCACAGCGGCCGTGAAACTCCTCATAAGCCTGAAAGCCATGAAACCTGCCAGCAGAAGCGGCACAAGGTCTTCCGGCCAATAGTCGAAACTTCTCTCGTGTACCATGACACCAGCCAGCAGACCACCACTGGCGATCAGCAACCCGAGCGCATTGCCGATCACAATGTACTCGATATCTACAGACACTTTTATTGCAGCTGTCTTGGCCATTGGCCCTCACTCATTTATCATTAAACTTAAAACACGGAGCAACCGAGCAACGGAGGTAATTCCAGGAACTCGTAGTTTTTTTGATTCAGTATCGAATGACCTTTTATCATTTATTTTGATTTCTCTGTTGCTCAGTGTTATTCGCTGCACTGTTTATTCATCGGCACTTTCACGCACCGCTGCAGTTTTTTTCCACTTTATTGTCACCCAAGCCTGAAAACGGTCCATGTAGTAATAAACCACCGGGGTAATGTACAACGTCAACAGCTGGGACACAAGTAAGCCGCCGACAACAGCCAGACCCAGGCTTCTGCGTGCATCCGCGCCGGCGCCAAACCCGATGGCAATCGGCAGGGTCCCCATCAAAGCAGCCATGGTGGTCATCATAATCGGACGGAAACGGACCAGGCAGCCTTCATAGATTGCATCCAAGGGTGTTTTGCCCTCGTTGCGCTGGGCCTCCAGAGCAAAGTCAATCATCATGATGGCATTCTTCTTTACAATCCCCACCAGCATAATAATACCCACAAAGGAATAGAGGTTCAGATCCTTGCCGAAGAGCAGCAGTGTCAAAAGGGCTCCAAAACCGGCGGAGGGCAGACCGGAGAGGATGGTGATGGGATGTATGTAACTCTCGTAAAGAATGCCGAGCACGATGTAGATTACGAAAATGGCGATAATCAGCAGCAGCGCCAGACCTTTGGTCGAGGCCTGGTATACCTGGGCCGTGCCCTGAAAGCCTGTCGTGATGGCGGCAGGCAAGGATGCAGCCTCTTTTTCGATGGCAGCTACCGCATTTCCCAGCGGCACATCCGGCTTGAGACTGAAGGAAATCGTCACCGCTGTTATCTGACCGAGATGATTGACCGATAGCGGACCCAAACTGTTTTTGAGTGTGCCCAGGGAAGAGAGCGGGACCAGCTGTCCGCTTGTGGAGCGGACGTACAGCAGCCCCAGGGCGGCGGGATCCGACTGATAACGCGGCTCGAGCTCCATCACCACCTTGTACTGATTGGTGGGAGAGTAGATCGTAGTCGCCTGGCGTGTACCATAGGCCGAGTAAAGCGTGTTCTCGATCTGGTCGACGCTGATACCGAGGGAGGCGGCCCTGTTACGATCAATATCAAGAGTTATCTGCGGGTTTTTCATCTGCAGATCGCTGGTGACATCCTGCAGCAGCGGCATGCCGCGCAGCTTCATTTCAAAGGCGCCTGCCTGACGGTACAGTTCCTCGGTATCCGGGCTCTGCAGCACAAACTGGTAGGGTGCTTTGGATGTGGTGGCTTCCAGACGTATGGGTGGCGGATTCTGCATGAACATCATGATGCCCGGCACAGCCATAACCTTGGTGCGGAGCTTCTGAATGATCTGATCGGCATTCAGGGTCCGTTCATGGCGCGGCTTGAGCTTGATGAACATCGATCCACTGTTGCCGCCGACACGACTGCCCGTGGCCCCCACCGACGACATGAAGGCTTCGACATTGGGCTCCTGCAGCACGATATCCACCAGCTTCTGCTGCTGACGTTTCAGTTCCTCAAAGGAGATTCCCTGTGCCCCTTCGGTAGTGGCGTTGATGGCGCCGATATCATCGGAAGGAAGCAGACCCAGCGGCATGACCCTGAACAGCCAGATGGTTACAAGGGTCATGACCAGAGTCAGAACAACCGTTGCGCGCCGGAATCGGAGCACCTTGGAAAGAGAGCGTTCATAGAGGTGCAGCATGCCGTTAAAAAAGCGCTCCATGAAGTTGTAGAGCGAACCGTGCTTCTGTTCGGCCGGCGGTCTCAGGAAACGGCTGCAAAGCATGGGGGTCAGGGTCAGGGATACTACCCCCGAGATCAGGATGGCAAAAGTGATGGTAACTGCAAATTCGTGCAGCATCCTGCCCAGCATGCCCCCCATGAACAGCACCGGTATGAAGACCGCCACCAGCGAGATGGTCATGGAGAGTATGGTGAATCCGATCTCCTTTGATCCCCGCAGGGCAGCCTGCATCGGCGATTCGCCATGCTCCATATGGCGGACGATGTTTTCCAGCATGACAATGGCATCGTCCACAACGAATCCTACCGAAAGGGTCAGGGCCATGAGGGTGATGTTGTTGACCGAAAAATCGAGACCATACATGACGGCAAAGGTGCCGATGATGGAAAGCGGCAGCGCCAGACTCGGAATCACGGTGGCCGAAAGGTTCCGCAGAAAAAGGAAGATGACCAGGATCACCAGGCAGATCGTCAGGACCAGGGTAAACTTTACATCCGCCACCGATTCACGGATCGTCTCGGTCCGATCAAAGAGTATGTTCAGTTGAACCGAACCGGGTAGTTGGCTGCGAAAGCCGGGAATCTCCTTTTTGATGCTGTCCACAACCTCAATAGTATTCGTACCGGGCTGGCGCTGAATGGCCATGACTATGGCCCGGGTGGAGCCCCCTTTGGTGTTGTACCAGGCTGCAACCTTGTCATTTTCAACACTGTCCACAACGGTGGCTACATCCTGCAACCGGACCGGAGCACCGCCACGCCAGGCAATGATCAGCGATTTAAATGCTTCGGCGTTATAAAGCTGTCCGCTGGCCAGGATGGTGAAGGCCTGCTTGTCACCCTGCAGTCCTCCGGTAGGCAGGTTGACGTTACCTTTGTCCAGAGCTGCAGCCACCTCGTCCATACCGATCTTACGGCTGGTGAGCGCCTTGGGATCCAGCTGCACTCGCACGGCATATTTCTGAGAGCCAAAGACCAGCACCTGTGCTACGCCATTGATCATGGAGATGCGTGGCGAGATGATCGTGTCAGCAAATTCATTGACCTGGGAAAGCGGCAGTGTTGGTGAACTGAGCGTCAGATAGAGCACCGGCTGATCAGCCGGATTGACCTTCTGGTAAGAGGGCGGACTGGGCATATCCTGAGGCAACTGGCGAGCCGCCTTGGAGATGGCAGATTGCACATCCTGGGCAGCCGAATCAATACTCTTGTCAAGGTTGAACTTGAGAACAATGATCGAGATGCCTTGACCATTGGTGGAGTTCATGGAATCGAGGCCGGCAATAGTTGAGAACTGGCGTTCCAATGGTGTCGCGACAGCAGATGCCATGGTTTCCGGATTGGCACCAGGCAGGTCTGCCCGTACCTGGATGGTCGGGAAATCTACTTTGGGAAGATCGTTGACCGGCAGCAATCTATAGGCAAAGACTCCAAAGATCATGATCGCCAACATCACCAGGCTGGTCATGATTGGCCGTCGTATAAAAAGCTCGGAGAGATTCATTTTCGACCCGATCCCGTGCCCTCAGTTGCTGCCTTACCAGAACCTGGTCCCTGGTCACCGGTACCAGCCTTTACGACCTGAACCTTGCCTCCAGGCACTACGCGCATCTGGCCGTCAACCACAACCTGCTCACCCGAACGTAGTCCCTTCTCAATAACTGTCATGCCCTGGGAAACGGGACCGGTTTCAACCGGCCTGAGCTCAGCTGTTGCATCAGGCTTGACCACAAACACGAATTGACCTTTCTGGCCGGTTTGCACTGCTTGGCTGGGAACCACCACGGCATTGTTTCGCATGGCAAGGATCATCGACAGATTGACAAACTGTCCGGGCCAAAGCTGCTTGCGTCGGTTTTCAAATGACGCCTTGAGTCTGATAGTGCCGGTGGCTGAATCGACAGAATTGTCTATGAACGTAATAGTACCCTGCTCTCGAACACCGCTGTTCCCAGGCACTTCAGCCTCTATCGCAATCCTTCCTGCAGCCATATGCCGCTGTACTTCGGGGAAGTCTTTTTCCGGGATGGTAAATGTTGCATTGATGGGGACCAGCTTGTTAATGGTTACGAGCACAGTTTCATTTGCTTTTACTACGTTGCCGCGATCCACGGCCAGTACTCCGAGACGTCCGCTGATGGGTGCCTTAATGGTGCAGTAATTGAGCATCTCTCGAGCACTATCGACTGCGGCCTGGTCGGCAGCAACGTCAGCGGCAGCAGAATCGGCTTTGGTGCGGTAGCCTTCTGCCTGTTCATGCGTGACGATCCCCTCTTTAACAAGTTGCGAATATCGCTCGTAATCTTTGCGCGCATTTGCAGTTATGACACGATCTCGAGCCAGGTTGGCCTCGGCTTTGCGAACAGCTGCCTGGTAATTTCTCGGATCAAGCTGAAAGAGAAGTGCTCCTTTCTGCACATCCTGCCCCTCGCGAAAAGCTACCATAGTCAATTCCCCGCTGATCTGGGTCCTGATTGCGATGCTTTCAGATGCTTCCATGGTACCAATTGCCTTTAGCTGTATCGGTACATTCTGTTGGGACGATGAAGCTACAACAACCAATGCGGCTGGCCGCCCCTTTGGCAATTCCTGTTTTTTGGCAGAACAGGCCGAAAGCATTACTGCCAGACCAAAAACCACAACTGAAAGATTCTTGAATTTCATATTAAAAATTCTCCACAAAGTACTTCATCGGAATTTGCGTATATTAAATCCTTAGCAAATGTAAAATCCAGTATTAATCAACTACTACTAAAGAAAATAATTCTTAGGAACCGATTGGAAACTTCAAAATTCTGATACGTACAAAAAGGAGATCGTCCAACGAACTGAGAATGGCAGGCGTCAGAAATACTCATGGCCTATAGTTAGTGCGGCATGAGACAAAAACTAAAACCTTGTGGAGATCGCGGATACCCGGGATACTGCTGAACAATTACTGTACTGCTTATGGGAGCAACCGGAACTGGTAAGGAAGCTTATTGCTATTCTCACACGCGAACTACCATCACAAAGAACACCGGCAGACAAACTAACGTCTTGAATAATCCCAGAAGGAGCAGGAACAGTTTGACGGCTGGTTCGGACGCTGGGGTGTCAATTACATCTACGGCACATGGTCGGTGCTTTCAGGGTTGCACCAGGCCGGTGAGAATATGGATGCCCCCTATGTAAGAAAAGCGGTGGAGTGGCTGATCAGTTGCCAGAACAGCGACGGCGGCTGGGGGGAAACCTGCGCCAGCTATGATGACACATCCCTGGCCGGAAGCGGCGCCAGCACAGCTTCACAGACATCATGGGCGCTAATGGCTCTGATGGCAACCGGTGAGTGGCGTAACAGCGCCGTCAGGAACGGTGTGCGATACCTGACGGAAAGCTACTGCAATGGCTGGGACGAGAAGCACTTTACCGGCACCGGTTTCCCGCGGGTATTCTACCTGCGCTACCACGGTTACAGCCTTTTCTTCCCGGTCTGGGCGCTAGCGATCTATTCCAGGTACCTAAACGGCAAGGCTACAGTTCAGGAAAATGTACGAGAAAAACAGTTCTGTAGGATGCTGGATTGGATAAAAGACACCCGAAACGCGTAACCTGCATTTTATGCAACTGCAGCCTCAATTGACTCCCATCGTTCTTCGTGCTAGTTTGTAAGAAAATTTGGTTAGCAAATAACAGGAATCATTACCATGTCATCGAACATTCTCTTTAAATCCAAGCTTAAAACCTGCCTGATGGAAATCGTGCCGGCTCGTCATGATGCACAGATTTCGCCTGTGCCGGAGGGAGATGCTTAGTTCTTTTTAGATCAAGTCAATCAAAAACCCCACCGGCCCAAAGCCGGTGGGGTTTTTTTTGAGCCAATAAAAAAAATGCGAGGTAATACCATGAAAAAACAAAACAACAGCAGGCAGATTTTTATTACAGATTTCGATTTAGAGCGACTGGAGTATCTTATTGAGGATACGAAGCGCAGATCATCTCGTGACGGCAAATACCTGGAAGAACTTGAACAGGAACTTGTCAAAGCAGAAGTGGTAACTCCTGCCGGCATCCCGCCAGATGTAATCACCATGAATTCTCGTGTTTGTCTTCAGGATATGGACTCAGGAGAAAATTTGGTCTATACGCTTGTTTTTCCGGGTGATGCCGACTTTGATAGTGGCAAAATTTCGGTACTTGCCCCGATAGGGACAGCCCTGATAGGCTACCGCGCCGGAGACCAGATCACGTGGCATGTGCCTGGTGGAATAAAAAAATTGAAAGTGAAAAACATCCTCTACCAACCGGAAGCTGCCGGTGATTTCCATCTGTAGCCACTGCAACGGGAAAAAACTTTACACATAGAAGCTACCTGACACTCAATAGCCTGCGTTTATTGGATTGCCAGGTAAGCACCAAATGACAGTAGCTTTTCTTACCCCCAAAGACCACTGGATTCATCCATACCAGAATAGACTCAAAAGACATCAAATAAAAAAAGCCCCTTATTTCAAGGGGCTTAGTACTTCTTTACATCTTGTTGGATTATTTGTTGGCGAAGCCGGGATAATACTGATTGCATAAACACTTGTTAAACCGAGTTTTTTAATGACAAAAAAAATACTCAACCTCCAAAGATACCCCTAAAAATTATTTCTTAGCTTAAAAACAATGGCGGCAGTTACAAAAAAAGCCAGGTTCCCGTCACGGGTTCCCGGCCTTGTTGCATTATCTGGAGTGGCTTTACAAAGCCCGCAGGGGGATCACTTTGCATCCAGTGTCCATCAATCGTCTGGTGGCGTTCTCTATCTCAGTCTGACACTCCCTGATAGTTTCAGAGGCCTTGGCAATTGTTTGCAACAACTCCTCCCTACTCAATCTGTTGAACGCAGGGATATCCCTATCAGCTCCAGACAGCTTTACCATGAGTTCGTCATTGTTCAGCAGATCCTCCATGGTTCCAGTGTAAACCTCCTGTGCGCACTTCATAGCATGATCTCCTTTCCGTTTTGGTGCTAACATCTGTTAGCATGCCCGGAAACGACTGCATAAAAATACCCCCTGTCAAGCAACTTTTTCCTTTATTTTCAATGACTTATATATCTTGAGTGGCATTGAAACCCATCTTGGATGATACCTGTATGCGGTGGCCGGCAAGACGTTGATATTCATGCTTTCGGCGTCTGCTGCCCTGTCGATACCATAGCGGCTCAGTCCTCCAATCTACCACCCAAGGTGGCGCGGTTGACATCCATCATTGGTGCCATCAGATGCTAACACCAAATACCGGTCTGCTGTCAGACTGTCACAAGGCAGATCTGCCTGGATCTAACACCGGGCGGCAAGGGAGAGACCTGTCTTTCATCTCAACGCTTTAGCTTACCATAATTGCAGTACCCCCACCCCCCTACCCTATGACCCTCTGCCTGCCGCGGCGCCCAACCTGAATGGGACTCCCCCCCTCGCAAATCCGCCCCATTTTCAGAAGTTGCCGGATTGACAATTTTTATGTCGTTATTCAAAAACAGGACAAGTTACCTAAAATTTAAAAGATTTGATAATTAAAATTGACACAACTTCATGGATTGATAGTATGTCCTCGCGTTAAATTTCTCTTCCTGGAGTCGCTTCAGATTACAGACCCGCTGGAGATGCTTAAGATAGCCAAGGGAGAGGCACTGGCAGAGGAACTGGAGGGGGATTCTACAGCCTAGATGGAGTGCCAACTGTAGCTGGCCACACAGTATAGCCGAAACAAAGATGATTAATAACTCACCGGAGGAAAGATGAAAAAGATTTGTGTTGTGCTGGCTCTCATTGCAGCTGCTTGTTGTAGCGGCTGTAGTACCGCGTCAAATGCGGATTCCGTAGACACCACAGCCAAAGTTCTGGCGTCGAATGTGGCGATTGATAATACTAAAACCAGGCTGTCATCTACCAGTTTGCAATCAATGGTTGAAGAACTTGCGCCGGCATTGTCGCCATCAACCTTGGTCGGCACTTGGGATGTGACCAACTATCCTGAGAATGTCACTGGCAAGGTCACTTTTAACAATGACGGTACTTTTACTGTTATATCAGGTGCATTTAGAGTTGCATGCCCGGTTGATGGCCTATTTACCGGTACTTGGAGAATAATTGAAGGTTCACTCATAGAAGTTATCCCTGATTTGTCCGGAATAATACAACTAAACCCTGCTGTACCCGGTGGGGGAACTGCATTCCGAAACAGTGGAGGTGTAGTTGGTGATTATTACCCTTTGCCACTCTTGTTTACCAAATCAAAAATTATCTTAAAAGGGCTCAACGCTGTATCTGTTCTAAAACCAACGCAATAACTCAGCACCGAGGACACAAATTATATCGCCCATATGGCCCCTATATACATACGGTACAGATTCCCTAGGGAAATAAGATTCTAATAGGTAGTGTGTTAAGGGGTAGAAAAAGAAAGGGGGGAGACGGTCGCTCCCCCCAGTTATCTACTCTTTTTCAAAAATTTTGGAGATGATAGGTGCCAGTTGTTCCCAAACATCAAAGTCAGCAATAAACCCCTTGGTGGTAGGTTTAGCATCTTCCCCGGTCCCCCTGAATTTGCGAAGGTCTAGGTAGGGGATACCCCTAAAAAGCTTCCGAATTAGCCTTACCTCCTCGTTTCCGTTCTCTGCCACAAAAAGCACCTGTTCTCCATCCCGATCCGTCGGCAAAAGATCACCGTCCGGAAGCCGGAAATATCGTATCCCGTTCTTTTCAATGTGCATGCTTACCTCCCTGTATTTTGCATTCCTGAAAGGTTTCAGGAACAGTCAGTTTGCCATCTGCCGTCACAATCTCCCCAGCCTGGAGCATTCCACCAATCAGCTTTTCCAAGCGGTCCCGTCCGATCTGTCGAAACTCCTCTGATAGTTCATCTCGCCTTGCAAAGACACCGTGCTTGCCGGTCCGGTAAAATGCTTGCCCCTGCCTGTTGGCATTCCTGAAAGTTTCCAGTAATGGCTTTGTATCATCCGGTAGTGATGCCGCCGGCCTTCCGGTTCTTCTGGCCCCGGCCTTGGGTCGTTCCTGATATTGTGGTGCCTGATTTTCAGTAACGATGCCCAACGCCATTGCTACAGCTCTGAACTCGTCCCTGGTAAATGACCGCCTGTTGAGTCTGATGATCCCCTCGCCCTGTTCTTTGCAGGTCAGTGGTGGCACAGCCCCAGTTTTCAGGAAATAGGCAATATCCTCTTTGGGCGCGTCCATTAATTCAGCACCGCTCCATAGTGGGGTCTTTTCCCTCTTAGGGATTGCCAGTCGGCGTAGCTCAGTCAGTTTCATGCCTTTGTAGTCTGTCATGCGTCACGCTCCGCGTTATTCTATGTTCTGGGATGTCCTGTGCATGCGCTCCCAGCAATTTATATGTCCTCCCCCTCATCCTTCCCTTCATCCTTACTATTCCACTGGCTAAAAGCCATCAGCGGGCAAGTGGGAATCGTGCATGGTCTGGAGTCGTTACCGCCTACACACTCGAAGCACTTGGCGCGGATTGCCTGACGGCGTGTCAGGGTTTTGCCCTCCAGGTGCTTGATGTACTCCTGGCGGCCTGCCTTCTTCGGCATCGTTTGGGCCTGTTTGATAAGGTGGTCAGTTCTGGTCATGATGTGGTTCCTTTTCATTGTCGGAGAGGGGGATGAGTTCCGGTTGGTACCAACCGCTCATGTCGGTTGTGGTGGTAGCGGCCTTTTTTGCCCGCTGCTCTTGGCGTTTGCCCCAGCGGTTGAGGCTGTTTCTGATTCTGGTGTGGTAGTCGGTGGGCATGGGAGGACCCTTTATTAACTAATTACCTATGATTCCTACTTACAAACAGAAGAGAAAATAGGATATGAGATGATATAAGAAGAGATAGTCGGCATGCCGTGGCATACCGTGGCATACCGTCGCATTACCCCCCTGAATCCAGCATGCTTTCTGCATTCTCCCCATCTGGATGCCATCGCTTAATGGCTTTGCTCCTTTGTGTCTGGCATTTGCTATCAGCAATACGGTATTCTCTCTCGAGTCTGTTGTTGTAAAGGCGACGCATCTGGGTATCCACCCGTAACAGTTTTACACGTTCAAGCTCGTTCCGATGTTCTAGCCAAACTTCCATATCTAAATTGAGGTATAGGCAAATTTCTTCATCATCATCAGCAAGTTGCGTTTCATGTCCTTGGTGCCACATCAAGAAGACAAGCTGGCACCATGTCCCGCGGACCTCTCCCGGCAGGCGGTTGAAACGTGGATCTGCAAAAAAATCTCCGGGGTAACATGCAAAGTGTGGTAGGGGTTTTTTCATAGCCTAGTTCCTTTTGGCAAAATATGCGTTCCTGGCTTAATGCAGGGAAAACGAGTGGAACGTCCCGCCTTATCAGCTCCGGTTGCAAGCCGGCGCCTATCCCTGCAAGCTGTGGTTAGTTGTTAGCGGTGTTACATTCAGCAAATTGCTTGATGAGTGCCTGAATGTCCTCAACACGCCAAGCAGTTGTGCCAGGCCCCAATTTTACAGGGCGCGGAAAACGGCCAGACTTTACACCTGCCCACCAAGTTGATTTTCCAACAGGTATGATGGCTGGGGTTGGAGGATCTGCTTTAGGATTGCCAATGATTTGGGAAAGGCGGACATAACCGGTTGACGGTAGAGTGGAATAAGACTTGGGAAAGCCTCCAAAGATTTGTTGTGTTCCTTGGAGGCCAAATTAGTGCAGAGGGGTGTGATAGTCAGCGGCGCTAAATTCTCGGATTATATGCCGTCAGTTTCTCCTCCATCATCAGCTAAAAAGAACCTGGTCATATCATGGGTTGCTAACTGAGCATGAAGTACAGAACCTTCCCTGTCTGCTTTAGCTCGATCTAAAGTACGTTGTACTGTTCTGCGATCAAGTTGCTCGGTAGCCTCAAGAGATGCTTGTGCCCTGGATGGCGAGAACCCTGCCTTAAGAAGGCGTTCATACTTCTCAAAAATCTTGGCATCGCAATCCCGATCAAAGTCATTCCTTGGCCTTCCCTTTTTTCCTCGATGAGTGCCACAGAGGAAATCAATCAACATGCGCCAGCTTGGTTCTGGTATCAGGTGAGGCGTGCCCATCTCCAGCACATCGGCGATTGAGCCAGCAATGCGAGGCATGGGGGGAAATATTCTGCCCTCTCGCTCTGCTTCAATAGCTGCATTAATTTCATCAGACCAAGCGGCATGATCCTCGACACGAACCTGCATGGCGGTTGCCACAAAAGACAAGATGGCGTCTTTTACGGTCGGGTAAGCCCCCTGATCAACAAGATTCTGATAGCACTGATAGTCTGGTGATGTCAGGAAATCGGGATCTTGTAGAAGTTCATCTATATCCCTCGCTCGATACCCGGTCATGCAGCTTCCCTCCTGATATCTATAACCTTGGCTCCGGCTTTCAGACCGTCCAGGTAGTCCGCCCACAACTGCATCATCTTCTTGCGTTCGACTAGGTGCGCCGTCCGGTTGTAGGCTCTGCCGTTTGGGTCTTTCACTGCATGTGCAAGTTGGTGTTCTATGAAATCAGGCCGGACCTGTAACACTTCATCAAGAATCGTTCGCGCCATTGCCCTGAATCCGTGACCAGTGATTTCTGATTTCTCAAAACCCATGCGACGCAAACCAGCATTGACAGCATTTTCCGACATACATCGCAATGGGGATCTGTGACAGGGGAAAACATACCGGCTATGACCGGTAAGCGGCTGCAGGGACTTTAGGATTTCAACTGCTTGATGTGGGAGGGGTACGAGGTGGGCGATCTTCTTTTTCATTCGTCCGGCTGGAATGTTCCATTCCGCTGATTCAAGGTCGATCTCTGTCCATTCAGCAGCTCTCAACTCCCCAGGGCGGACAAAAAGCAAAGGTGCGAGCTGTAGAGCACATTTGACAACAAAAGAGCCTTGAAAGGCGTCTATTGCCCTAAGTATGGGGGCAACGTCTTTGGGGTCTGTTGGTGCAGCGTAATTACCGTTTTTAACTGGTGGCAATGCTCCTTTAAGGTCTGCAACTGGATCACGATCAACCCGGCCGGTTGCTATGGCATAGCGGAATATTGCGCCACATTCAAATCTCACTCTGTGTGCTGTGTCCAATATGCCGCGTGCCTCCATTCGGCGAAGAACTGAAAGCACTTCAGGAGCTGTTATCTCAGCAATAGGGCGTGATCCAATCCAAGGGAAAACATTCTTTTCCAGGCGTTCAAGCTTGTGCTGTGCATGACTTGCAACCCAAGTATGAGCAAATTTAGCATGCCACTCGCGGGCTATCACCTCAAAACTGTTTGCGTCCTTTTCGCTTTGGGAAGCCTTTTGTGCCTTCTTTGTTTCGCCAGGGTCAACACCATTCGCCAGAAGTTTCTTTGCCTCCTCCCGACGTTGTCTGGCATCAGCCAGCGTGATTGCAGGGTAAGCCCCCAAAGACACAGCTTTCCGTTTATCTCCATACCTGTAATCAAAACGCCAAAGCTTACCGCCAGTTGGAGTAACCAACAGAAAAAGGCCAAAGCCATCCATCAACTTGTACTCTTTAACCTGCGGTTTTGCACTTCTCACCTGTGTATCAGATAGTGGCGTAATGCGTTTTGGCATGGGCTTTCTCCTTTTTGGAGGTATCTGGTTTGACATGGAGGCATCATTACCCCAAGGACGCCTCCATAGCACCTGGATTGAGCTATACCAAAATGGATCACACAAGACAATAGATAACAAAAAAGCCCCGATTTTTTGGGGCTTTAAATACTGCTTTGGATGGTGCTGGATTTTCTTATGGTGCCCGAAGCCGGAATCGAACCGGCACAGCCTTACGGCCGAGGGATTTTAAGTCCCTTGCGTCTACCAGTTCCGCCATTCGGGCTGGCGCAGACACTGATTTGATCAGCAGTTAACGCGTTCTTTTAGTTCCTTGCCGGTTTTGAAAAACGGAGTTTTCTTGGCGGGTATGCTGACGATCTCCCCACTTTTGGGATTGCGTGCTTCACGTCCGGTACGCTCTCTGATTGTGAAGCTGCCAAAACCGCGGATTTCCACTTTATCACCTTCTCTGAGAGCTTCCTCAATTGAATCAAAAACGGTGTTAACCAGCATTTCTGATACTTTCATATTCAGCATGCCATGTGTCTGCACAACTTTTTCAATAAGTTCACTTTTGGTCATTAGAGAATCTCCTGCTGCATTGTGAATATTTTTATTTCTTGTTGTTCAGTTCCTGCTGCAACAGGTCGCCCAGATTGGAAGTAGCTTTTCCCTGAGAACCAAGATACTGCTCGAATTCTTCCTTTTCAGTAGCAGCATGCATTGCCTTGATGGAAAGGGAAATACGACGCTCCTTCGGATCAACGTTCAACACAACCGCTTCAAGCATATCTCCGACTTCTGCAAAGGCTTTTGCAGAGGGAACTTTTTCCCGTGAAAGCTCAGAGACATGGATCAGACCTTCGATTCCTTCTTCCAGTTCAACGAAAACACCGAAATCAGTCAATGAGGTTACCTTACCAGTCACTTTGGTGCCAGGACGGTAGGTAGTTGGGGCAACACTCCATGGATCCGGCTCGAGCTGTTTGATACCGAGCGACAAACGCTCGTTCTCAACATCAACCTTAAGCACAACCGCTTGGACCAGATCACCTTTGGCATATACATCACCAGGGTGCTTGATACGCTTGGTCCAGGAAATGTCCGACACATGCACAAGACCGTCGATGCCGTCTTCGATGCCGATGAACATACCGAAGTCGGTCATGTTCTTGATTTGTCCCTCGATCTTGGTACCGACAGAGTATTTCTCGGCAATGTTTTTCCAGGGATTCTCACCGATCTGCTTAAGACCCAGGGAAATTTTACGATTGCCCATGTCGATTCCAAGGACAATTGCCTCGACTTCATCACCCACACTGAGTACATCAGAAGCACGTCGAACACGCTTGGTCCATGACATTTCGGAGACATGGATCAGGCCTTCAACACCCGGCTCCAATTCCACAAAAGCGCCATACTCCATCAGACTGACCACGCGACCCTTGATGCGCGTTTCCATCGGGTACTTATTGGGGACATCCAACCATGGATCAGGGAGGGTCTGTTTGACACCAAGAGAAATTTTCCCTTTGGTACGGTCGAACTTAAGTACTTTGGCTGTCAATTGCTGACCCGGCTTAAGCACATCAGCAGGTTTGCCGACACGTCCCCAGGAAAGGTCGGAGACATGCAGGAGACCGTCAACGCCGCCAAGGTCTACGAATGCACCGTAATCGGTAACATTTTTGACCACACCTTCAACAATCTGCCCCTCTTCCAATTTTTCGAGGGTGATGTCGCGGGCAGAAGAGCGCTCTTCTTCCAGAATTGCACGACGGGACAGCACGATATTGTCTCGACGCTGGTTAAGCTTGATAACCTTGAACTTACCGGTAACCCCAATATAGCTGTCTGAATCGGAGGAGGGGCGGATATCAACTTGAGATGCGGGGAGAAATGCCTGTACACCGCAAATATCGACGCTAAAGCCACCGTTTACCTTGGCAGTAATGGTACCTTCGATAATGCCGCCTTCCTGACCGGCATCACCAATTTTTTCCCATGCAACAAGATAATCCGCTTTCTTTTTGGAAAGGATATACCCTTTTTTTCCATCTTCGCGAGTCATGAGAACACGAATGCGCTCACCAACCTGCACAGTCACTTCACCATTTGCATCACGGAATTCAGCTATAGGAACGATACCTTCTGACTTCAGGCCGATATCCACAAGAACGGTTTCCTGGTCGACACGAACCACCGTTCCTTCAATAATTTTGTCTCGCTCTGGCCTTTCCTTGATGCTTTCGTTGAAAAGTGCGGCGAATTCATCGCTCTGCTGCTCGAAATCCGGATCTTCGTGTTCACCGTTATCCGTATTGAGCCTTTTGAAATCAACCATTAAACCATACCCCCTGGACGTTTTTCTTTTTTTACCGCTATGATGCTTGTTATGTTAATCAAGCTAGATAAAATACCACATTTTCACAAAAATTCAATGGCTTTTATTGATCTCCTCGATCCTGCTGACAACCTCATCAATGATACATTTCGGTGTGGATGCGCCGGCGGTGACACCAACACGTTCAACTCCATCAAACCAGACAGGATCGATTTCAGCAGCTGTCTCAATATGATGGGTACGTGTCTGGAGTTCGGCACACACCTCTGAAAGCCTACGGGTATTAGCGCTGTTATAGCCACCCACAACCAGCATGCAATCCACCTGGCAGGCCAGTTCTTTGGCCTCTTCCTGACGCACCGCAGTGGCATCGCAGATGGTGTTGAATACTCGAATTTCCCCACCACGCAGCAAACATTCTGAAACAACATTTTTCAGATTTTCAAAGGATTGTGTTGTTTGTGCAACAATTCCGATCTTGTTCATCTTAGGCAGTTTTTTAACTTCATCACCGGAACCGACGACATCAACCTTATCGCCACCGTAGGAGACAATTCCTTGCACCTCGGGATGATCTGCATCACCAACCACAACGACACCATATCCAGCTTCTGAAAGACTTTTGACGTGCTCCTGCGCCTTCTTCACAAAAGGACAGGTGGCATCGATTATTTCCAGGTTTTTTTCCATGGCCTCAGTAATTTCTTCGGAAGCAACACCATGAGAGCGAATGATAATGGTGCCGCTCTCCATGGTTTCGAGATCCTTGATTACTCTGACTCCCATTTCTTCAAGCTTGTTTACGACCTGGGGGGAATGGATGATTGGTCCGAGAGTATATGTCTTCTTGTCCATGACGGCAGCCTCAAAAGCCATTTGTGTGGCACGTTTGACCCCGAAACAGAACCCTGCACGTTTTGCGAGTATTACTTTCATCCTGTTCTTCCTATCTTGCCGTTTTTGGCGAATATACCCTTCCATTTTTTCCAGCACGTCTTCTATGCACATACCCGAAGAATCAATGGCTATGGCGTCATCGGCCTGCCTGAGCGGTGCTAGATCACGTTTTGAATCCTGTTCATCGCGCAGCGCCACAGCAGCAATAGTTTCTTCGAGAGAAACCTGTTCTCCCTTGCCGATCAACTCTGCATAGCGCCGTCTTCCCCTCTCTTCAAGAGATGCAGAAAGAAAAAATTTAAGATCAGCATCAGGAAACACAACCGTGCCAATATCGCGCCCTTCAAGAACAACCCCACCAGCACTTCCCATGGCACGCTGAGCCCGCATCATTGCTTCACGCACAGGTTTCAAAGCTGAAACGCGCGAGGTCAGCAGAGACATTTCAGGCGTGCGAATCTGACTAGTGACATCCTGGCCATTTGCAACAACCCGTTGCACTCCGTTGGCATCTTCCAGGCGAACGTCAACAACTTCGCAGAAACGTTCCACAGCGATAGTATCGTCAGGATCAACACAGGCGCTGTGCATAAGGAAGGCCACTGCGCGATACATTGCCCCGGTATCGATTTGTACGTAGGAAAGCCTTTTGGCAAGCCTGGCCGCAAGTGTGCTCTTTCCGGCACCAGAGGGTCCGTCAATGGCAATTACCAATCGGTGCTCACGTTCATTCATTGCAGTTACCGCCCTGAAACCTGTTCCAGCAAAGGATAGAAGGTTGGAAATGATGTGGCTACGCACTCAATGTCATTGATGGTTATACTTTCAGTGGCAATCAGGGCTGCCACCGACATGGACATGGCAATACGATGATCACCACAGCTCTCGACCTCGCCTCCCCCCAATTGCTCGACTCCAGTGATGGTCATACCATCTTCGCATTCTTCAACCATCACGCCAAGCCGATGCAGATTGTTTGCCATGGCCGTGATACGGTCGGTTTCCTTGACACGCAGTTCTCTGGCATCACGAATCGTAGTTATTCCTTCGGCACAAGCAGCAGCAACGCAAATTGCAGGAAATTCGTCAATGGCTCGTGGCACCACAGCACCGGAAATTTCGATACCCTTAAGCTGTGAGGAGCGAACCAGGATATCAGCTACCGGTTCACCCGAAACCTGACGCTGATCAAGCAGCTCAATGCTGCCTCCCATGGATATCAGGATATCAATGACACCGGTACGGGTGGGATTGACACCAACGTTGCGGATAAGCAGTTCAGACGCCGGGGTTATCAAGGCGGCCACAATAAAGAACGCTGCCGAGGAAATATCCCCAGGCACCGTGATATCCTGCGCCTGCAGTTCCACTCCTCCCCTGACGGTGACCCCGCTGCTGAAGGTCTCCACAGTAGCACCGAACAGACGAAACATCCGTTCGGAGTGATCACGGGAAAGACTTGGCTCACGCACCGAGGTTTCGCCATCAGCGTAAAGCCCTGCCAGCATAATGGCAGATTTAACCTGAGCACTGGAAACCGGAGATTCAAACCCGATTGCGTTCAGTGCGCCGCCGCTGATAGCCAGTGGAGCGAGATTCCCCACATTGCGCCCCATAATGCGTGCCCCCATCCGGACAAGCGGCTCTACAACACGTTTCATGGGTCGTTTCCGCAGGTATTGATCTCCAGTAACCACGGAAAAAAAAGACTGGCCCGCGAGCAGACCACTAAGCAGCCTGATCGTTGTACCAGAATTGCCGCAATCGATAACATCCGATGACTCTGTCAGTCCATGCAGACCTTTGCCGTGAATCGCAAGAGTCTCACCGTCATCGTCAATCCTGACTCCCATGGAACGAAAAGCCTTCATAGTAGACAGATTGTCTTCGCCCCGCAAAAACCCCTTCACCGTGGTTATGCCATTGGCAATTGCCCCGAGCATTATTGAACGATGGGAAATGGACTTATCACCAGGAATATGGATTTCGCCCTTAACAGATGACACCGGTGTGATGGTGATGGAATTCACAAATGCTCCTTTCGTGGAGTGTCGAGAAAGCTGGTTCTATTTGATTCCGTCGCGGAAACATTTGGCCTTTGTAAAAAAATCAACCAAACCCTCACCATCACCCTGTTCGATACTTGCGCGCAGGACAGCCAGACTGGATGAGAAACCGTCGATACTGGCCAGAAGTGCCGTGTGATTCATTATCGCAATATCGCGCCACATGGCGGGGTCAGAAGAGGCGATCCGGGTAAAATCCCGAAACCCGCCGGCCGAATAGGAGAGAATATCCTCGCCTTCCGCATCAGCTGTCCCCACAGCGTGTACCAGTGAGTAGGCAACCATATGCGGCAGATGCGATATCTCTGCAAAGATACGATCATGCCGCTGTGCATCCATTGAGCAAACATCGGCTCCGGTGGACTGCCAAAGATGAGAAATCAGTGCCAGTGCTGTTGGATCGGTGTCCGTCGTGGGGGTCAGGATACAGCGCTTGTTCTTATAGAGCGTGGCAAAGGAAGCAGCCGCTCCAGAGTATTCGGTACCCGCAATTGGATGGCCACCGACGAAATGTCGCCCTTCCGGAATCAACCTTTCGCAGCAACTGACAATGCCGGCCTTGACGCTACCGCCATCGGTGACGATACATCCTGGCCCCAGTGAAGCCGCTATTTGCTGAACGACTGCAGGAATGGAACAAACCGGCACCGAAATAAAAACAACATCTGCATCGCGTACACCTTCGCATGGGTTTTCGGAGATCTCATCAACAATGCCTAACGATTGGGCCTGTTTCAGATTTGAAATATCCCTGTCTACACCGATGATCGTCTTTACCACCCCAGCCTGTCGCAGGGCACGGGCAAAGGAGCCACCGATCAGTCCCACGCCGATGATTGTCAGACGTTCAACTATGAAAGACATAGCAGCCGCCCTACCTTGACCGGGGATATGAGCCCAGGATCTTGATGAACTGGCAGCATTCCTTGAGATCTTCAAGGGCAGCGGCTACCTCGGGGTCGGAAATGTGACCGAAAAGGTCAAGGAAGAAGATATATTCCCATGCTTTGCTTTTGAAGGGGCGTGATTCAATTTTAGAGAGGTTGATACCGCGCTTGGCAAAGGGCTCCAGCATGCGGCAGAGAATGCCTGGTTCGTCCTTGACCGAGAATAAAACCGAGGTTTTGTCGTTCCCTGACCGTTCACAACCCTTGCGTGAAATAACCAGAAAGCGCGTAAAATTATTAACCTGGTCCTCAATCCTGCTCCTGACGACCTTTAGATCGTAGAGGGAAGCTGCCAGTTCACTGGCAATGGCAGCAGCCGTATAATCTTCACTGGCAATCTGGGCAGCCACGGCAGTTGAGGCCACATCTACCGCAGGAATCCCTGCCAGATTTTCATCTATCCATTGCCGGCACTGGGCAATGGGCTGAGCATGAGAATAGATTTTTTTGATATCTTCAAGTCGGCCTGTTCGGGAAAGCAAGTCGTGATGGACCTCCAGTAGGATCTCGGAGGTTATCTGAAGATTGCTCTCCATAAACATATCCAGCGTATGAGAGACCACCCCTTCGGTGGAATTTTCCACCGGCACAACACCGTACAGCGCCTTACCCTTTTCAACTTCTTCAAAAACAGCAGGAATTGACTTAAGCGGCACCAATTCAGCCGAAAGTCCAAACTGCTGCATGGTGGCAAGGTGACTGAAGGTTGCCTTGGGGCCGAGGAAAGCCACCTTCATCGGCGATTCGAGGGAAAGACAGGCGGAAATTATTTCGCGGTAGATGCTGCGCAGAGCATCATTGGGAAAAGGTCCCTGGTTGCCGCTTAACAGGCGCTCATAGATCTGGCGCTCCCGGCCCGGCACATGAAACTCCATGTTGCTGCCGGATTTGAGCCGTCCCACATTGAGCACAACCTGTGCGCGCTCGTTGAGAAGCTCAACAATACGGTCGTCAATACTGTCGATCGAGGCACGAAGTTGTTCGATTGTCGGTGTATTCTGCTGCACAAGAACCACCTTGGAGTAGTCTGGAAAGCGCGGAATATACTGGAAGACCTTATAAAATGCAACTGTTTTGATCTTGAACAGATCGGCGCAGGATGCAGGTTGACGGCCAAGAAAAACAGATGAAAACGAGTGCTCGGCGGAAGATATAGAATAAGGTTTTTCTTTCAGAGCACCTTTCCAAAACGAGTCAACCATGAATCAAAGATGAGGACCTTCGCTTCACCAAACAGACCGAGGGAGCAGCGCACTTTCTCAATGGTTTTCCTGTGTGACAGCTTGTGAGGGTTCTTCGAATAAAAAAGATCCGAAAAGCAGATAATCTCTTCAGCCAGATTCTGCGGGGTCATATCGTGATGCGGGAGCGGCAATTCCTGGGCAACAATGTCAGATACCGTCAAGCCGACACCAATGTGCCGCTCGCAGACAAGTGCATGGCGAGGCAATCCTTCGGCATCAAGTATCTCTCGCCCATGTATCCCGTGGGTAATATAGGGAAAACCGCCATGCACGCCGATGCCCGGCGCATTGACACGACAAACTCCAATATCATGAAGCATGGCTGCCTCTTCAAGGAAGACAATCTCCGTCTCCTCAAGACCAAGAGTATGCCCCACGGCAACTGCCAACTCGGCCACCATCTTTCCATGAATCAGTATCAGCTCAAGAGATTCGCCTTCAAAATACTTTCCCATAATCAGCCGGCTATCTACAACCATACTTTCCTCCACAGTGCCTTTTGTACGCTCTAGCTTTCATAAAGTTTATGCCACTTCTTGACCACGGTCATTAAATTTAAACTCTGGTCTGCGCTATATTTCAATCATACAGAACATGAACAGGGGAGACGACATATGGAATTCAAAAACGGACTTGGTGACAAAGCCATTCAGGATGTGATGCAAAATTATCCGGGAATTGGCGATATCCTCAATCGTTATGACATTGGATGTGTGACCTGCAAAGTCGGTATTTGCCTGTTGAAGGACGTGGTCTCCATTCACGGCCTTTCCAAGGATGATGAAGCTAAGATCGAAATGGAAATAAACAACTACCTCACGGAAAAAGGAGAATAATCATGGGACACAATGGACATTCAGGATGCGGTTGCCCCGGCAGCATGGCACGGGTCATTGAGCGGCAGGAAACAGCAGACACAACGGGAACTAAGGCACCTTCAGAACTGCGACAGTGGCCGGTTCAGCTACACTTGGTGCCCCCCACTGCACCTTATTTTCAAAATGCGGACATCCTGATAAGTGCAGACTGCGTCGCCTTTGCCATGGGAAGCATGCATCAGGACCTGCTCAAAGACAAGGCGCTGGCGATTGCCTGCCCCAAACTGGACGATA
Source organism: Pelotalea chapellei (assembly GCF_018531195.1). Taxonomy (GTDB): domain Bacteria; phylum Desulfobacterota; class Desulfuromonadia; order Geobacterales; family Pseudopelobacteraceae; genus Pelotalea; species Pelotalea chapellei. Next base: position 222,011 of record NZ_JAHDYS010000003.1, read on the forward strand.
CCAGCGCATATGTTGACAAGCTGGCTCACATTTTCAGCGCCAATGAAATCAAAAGCATTACAGTGGCTATCATGGAAGTTCCCTGCTGCCGAGGTTTGGACATCATGGTCAAGGAAGCCCTTCACAAAAGCGGCAAAGCAATTCCCCTGGAAAGCATTATCATTGGTATCAACGGAGAGCGGAGGAACTGATGAAAAAGGATATAACAGCCGCATTGGTGAATGAACATCGCCTTATTCTCAGAATGATCGCTCTTCTGGAACGTAATGCAAAACTCACTGCGGAAGGCAGCTATTCCAACTGGCAATTCTATCTGGATGGGGTCGACTTTATCAGGAATTATGCGGATAAATATCATCATGCCAAGGAAGAAGATGTGCTTTTTGAAGCCCTGATAACAAACGGCATGCCCAGGGAGAACAGTCCGATTGCTGCTATGTTAATGGAACATGACCAGGGACGCGCTTACGTGGCTGCCATGGAAACAGCGGCCCGTGCAGCCTTGGCAGGTGAGACCGACGCAAGGACCATTATTTCAGAGAATGCACTGGCGTATGCAGAACTGCTGCGTGAGCATATCAGCAAGGAAGACGAGATACTGTATCCTCTGGCAGAACGGGTCATTCCCGAAGAACTGCGCGACTCGATAATCAGTGGCTATGCCCAAGCTGAAACAAAAACAACCCATGATTTTGCCAATCATTATGAAACAGTTGTGGCCCATTATGAGCGAGAAGTGTAAAAACAATCTGCAGCTACATTTCCAGGCAAGTTCAGGAGGGAATCGTGGATTCGTTATTATCACAGGAATGGCTTAGCCAGGATATTGTCCGACAATCCAGCGATGCGATCATGTTCTCCGACCGCGAGGGTCTTATCCGGCTCTGGAACAATGGGGCGGTGCGCATGTTCGGCTACACTGAAGAAGAAGCGCTAGGGCAGTCGCTGGATCTCATCATACCGGAAAACCTCCGCGGCAGGCACTGGGAAGGATATTACCGGGTGATGCAGAGCGGCAGCAGCCATTACAGCATTGATCTGCTCTCGGCCCCGGCGCTCCGCAAGGATGGCACACGCCTTTCCACAGAATTTTCCATGGTGCTGGTCAAAGATGAGGACGGCACCATGCTCGGCGTAGCCGCCATTATCCGCGATGTTACGGCCCGCTGGCAGCGCGAAAAAGAGTTGAAAGAGCGTCTTAAGGCTCTGGAAGGGTGAGACGGAAACGGGTTAAGGGGTAAGAGCAAAAGCTGCCACCGTACCCCGTGACTCAGTGACTCGAGGACTTCGTGACTCACTACTTTGGGACTCCCTGTTTCCTTTACAATCTCATCACCCCTGTGATAGCCTCACCGAAAAAATCGGTCCCGTGCCGTGGCGCCCATCATCCAGATAGGCCATGACATGGAGCCCCAGGAGATTTATGAAACGCAAAGCAGTTGCCCTCCTTTCCGGAGGTCTCGATTCGACCCTTGCGGTCAAAATGATGCTCGACATGGGCATTGACGTAGAAGCCCTTAATTTCACCTCCCCTTTCTGCACCTGCACCGGCAAGAATTCAGGCTGCAAATCCGAAGCGGTTCGTGTTGCCCAGGAATTCAACATTCCCATCAAAGTCGTTCACAAGGGCCTCGACTACCTTGAAATCGTGCGCAACCCGCGCCACGGCTATGGCAAAGGGGTTAATCCCTGCGTGGACTGTCGCATTTATCTGCTGCGCAAGGCCAAAGAGTACATGCAGGAAAGCGGTGCCGATTTCATCATCACCGGAGAGGTACTGGGTCAACGTCCCATGAGCCAGCGCAGGGACACCATGCGGGTGATCGAACGCGAAAGCGGCCTGGAAGGGCTCTTGTTACGGCCTCTCTCAGCCCAGCACTTCGAACCCACCATTCCCGAGCTGGAGGGATGGGTTGACCGCGAAAAACTTCTGGCAATCAAGGGACGTTCGCGCAAGGATCAGTTCCAACTGGCCGACGAACTTGACGTAAAGAACTACCCCTGCCCTGCCGGTGGCTGCCTGCTGACTGAACTCTCTTTTGTTCCCAAAGTGCGTGACATCTTCGACCATTCCGACGAGCTCAATCAGCGGGATTTCCGGATGCTCAAGATGGGGCGCCATTTCCGTATCGGCAAGCGCACCAAAGTCATCATCGGCCGCGACGAAAACGACAATCGAATTCTGGAAACAGCCATACAGCCGGGTGAAACCAGAATCACATGGCTCGACGGCAATACTCCGTTGGGAGCGGTCATGGGCGTGCAGAACGAAACCTGTCTCGAACTGGCGGCCCGGATCCTGCTGCGCTACACCAAGGCTGAAGCTGGTATGGACTGCCGCATCAAGGTTCAGCACGACGATAACGAGAGAATTCTCACCATTTCGAACAGCATGGATGAAGCAGCCGTCAGCAGCTACATAGTTGCTTGAATAGACAAGCTGCACTCCTGAACCCAAAAAGAGCAACCCGCCCAAGCAGGTTGCTCTTTTTTATTGTTGAGAGTGATAAAAAAGTTACCCCAGATTCAGTTCATCCAGTGACAACCTGTACCCCGGCAGAAATTTTTCCATGAAGTAATGCACTTCCGGCAGCGGGCTGGCGGCCAGATACTCCTGATGCTCTGCCCCGGCCCGGCGGAACTCCAGATTTCCCGACTTCTCCTCTTCAATGCATTTAGTCAGCGCTGCAATCTTGTCAGCTGCCTTGACCAGGGCAGCGTACTCCGGTTCTTCCTCAAAAAAGAACAACGACTCGTATTCCTCTGCCAGTTCGGACGGCAACATGCCCAGCAGTCTGCGCCGTGCCCGGTCTTCAAGTTGATGAAAAGAATGTTTAAAATTGGGGTTAAAATGTTTCACCGGAGTAGGCATGTCACCGGTGAATATTTCACTGGCATCGTGAAAGATACCGCACAAAGCGACCCGGTTCGGATCGATATCACCGTCAAAATAGGTATTACGAATCATAGCCAAGGCATGGGCAATGACAGCAACATCAAGGCTATGCTCTTGTATGTTTTCAGGAACGGTATTGCGCATTAGTCCCCAGCGACTGATGTAACGCATACGGGAGATGAATGCAAAAAAGTCGTACTGCTCCGACCGGGGGGTATGATCTTTTGTGTTCACAGATTTCCTCCACGCATGGTTGATAGCATTTAAGTTCTCTCATATGGTTCAAATAGACGCCTGTATTCATCCAGGGCAAAACGATCCGTCATGCCGGCGATGTAATCGCACACCACCCGCTGAATGCCGAACTGGTCGAAGCGTGCATGGTACTTGGGAGGCAGCAGCGTGGGATAACGCAGGTAGGTTTCAAAGAGACGGGTGATGAATATCTCTGCCTTGATGCGCATTTTTTCCACCTTGTAATGGCGGTAGAGATTCTCAAACAGGAAACGTTTCAGCTTCATGTTCAGCATCACAATCTCATCACTGAAATGAACCACAGTCTGGTTTACCAGCCGCAGGTCTTCACAATTCACGATAGAATATTTTTCAAGATTTGCGGCGACGGTACTGCAGATATCCATGATCTGAAGGCCGATCAGTGCACTGATGGTCTGGTAAACGAGGCGCCTGTCATCGATGGTGGGATACTTCTGACGGACTTCGGTGCTGACTCTTTGCCACAGGTCAATGCGCTCCAGCATGTCAAGGGTGATATAGCCGGACTTGAGACCATCATCGATGTCGTGGTTGTTGTAGGCAATCTCGTCAGCGTAATTTATAAGCTGCGCCTCGATTGAGGGGACCACTCCCGGCAAAAATCCGGCCATAACTTCTGTAGGACTATCAAAGGGCCCGGCATGCTTGATGATTCCTTCGCGAACCTCCCAGGTCAAGTTCAACCCATTGAAAGAAGGATAGCGCTCCTCCAGTTCGTCCACCACCCGGAAAGACTGCAAATTGTGCTCAAACCCGCCGTAGTCCCGCATCAGCTGATCCAACACCTCCTCACCTGTGTGACCGAAAGGGGTATGTCCCAGGTCATGGGCCAGCGCCAATGCTTCTGTCAACTCTTCGTTCAGATGAAGTTTACGCGCAATTGCACGACCTATCTGGGAAACTTCCAGGGAGTGAGTCAGGCGAGTGCGGTAGTAATCTCCCTCATGATTTACGAAGACCTGGGTCTTGTATTCCAACCGGCGAAAAGCTGCACAGTGAATGATGCGGTCGCGATCCCGCTCAAAAGCGGGGCGGTTATCACGGAATTCTTCCTCATGTTTTCTGCCCAGGGAATAGGAGCTTTTGCAGGCATAATCCGCAAGATCTGCGCGTTCTGTGGAATCAGTCATAACAGCACCTCCGCATGGGGTACGATAGTATGGGAGCAACCTATATTTTCAGCCTACGTGCATGAACATTAGAGCTTAAAGATGCCTGCGATTGAATACGTTATGCTGCTGGAACCCACACGGTAAAACAACTTCCGGTACCCGGTTTGCTCTGTACGCTAATCCTGCCGCCGATACCATCCATGATACGGCTGGAAATGGCCAAGCCCAGGCCGGTTCCTTTTCCCGGAGACTTGGTGGTATAGAATGGATCGAAAATCTTTTTTAAATTTTCTGCGGATATGCCCCTGCCGTTATCCATTACATCGATACGTATAGATCCCCCCGACCGACCGGGAAGACCGGCTGGATCCGCCTTTACCCGGATAGCAAGCCGCCCATTGTCACCAAGCGCATCACGACCGTTAAGCAGAAGGTTGATCAGCACTTGCTGGAGTTGATGCTCATCAGTCAGTGCGCAGGGCAAAGGATCGTCAAGCTTCGCATTAAGAGGAGTCTGTTTCAACACTCCCTGTCGTGTAAGCAGTTCCGTGGTTTCCGATACCAGCCGCCCGATATCGACCTGCTTGATTTCGCTGCTTCGCGGACGGGAATAATCGAGCAGCCCGCGCACGATCCGGTCGATGCGGGCACATTCCTTGGAGATTCTACCGGCATAATCCTGCATGGCTGCTTGAGAGGAGTTTTCACTGGTCATGAGTTCTGCATATCCCATTATGGCAGAGAGCGGCGTACCGATCTCATGGGCAGTGCCGGCTGCAAGAAGTCCGATGGATGCCATTTTTTCAGAGGCAACGGTCTCTTCCCGCGCCTGGTGCAGATCTGCATTGGCTTTTTCCAAAGCTGTCACATGGGTCTGTACCTGCTGGTCTTTAAGTTGAAGTGTCTCAGACATGATATTAAACGATTCGGCCAGCCGTACCAGTTCTGCACTCCCTGAAACGTGCACCCGCTGATCATAATGGCCGTCGATGATCCGATCTATTGCATGAAGCAGCCGATTGACCGGTTTTACAACAATGCGCATCAGAATGAAGGAGCCAAAGCCCGCAAGCAGAAAAAAATCAATTGCAAAATAGGCCAGAAAAAGCCGGCGCGAACGTTCCAATCGCCCCTTTTCAGCTGAGAGTGACAGAACAAGGCCGGCGCGTCCTGCAACCGCGCCATTGCGAATGACCGGACTGACCAAAGCAATGCCCGAGCCGTCCCCGAGCACTGCACTTCCGGCTCCACTTGATATCTTGACACTAAAAGGGCCATAGATATCGCTCCCTTCCCTGCCGGCAGTGTAAATACATTTGCCGTTGGCATCCAACAGGGAGAGGCGCACAAAATCAGGATCATCCGCCAGGTTTTGGGCGTAAATGGCGGAAGGTGAACCGGCGGTAATCAGACCTTCGGGATAGACTGGAATGGTTTCAGGAAGCTGGTTGACGAAGGTTGCCAGCAAAATGCGTGCGTGCTGGGCTTTCTGGGAATAAAGATCATTTGCAGAAGTGCGCAGCGCGAACAGGCTGAACAAAAGCCAGGTCAGCACCAACAGGCAGCAGAGAAAGGCAAGGATGGATACCGTAAGACTTGGTCTGAAAGTGCGCATTTTCAGCTTTGCAGGGAACTGCCCAGGGTGAGGTACCAATGGATCAACTGACGGCCCCAAAAAATATAGAGGACTGCCGCAAAGGCAAGGTAGGGACCAAAGGGAATAGCCAGTTTGGAATCCTTTTTGTGGATAAGCATCAGTGAAATGCCGATCACTGAGCCGATCAGCGAACTGGCAAAGATGATGAAAGGGATTGCTTTCCAGCCCAGAAAGGCACCCATCATGGCAAGTAATTTAATATCGCCCCCACCCATGCCCTCTTTACCGGTCAGCCAATGGTAACCATATGCCACAAGCAGCAGGCTTCCCCCGCCAAGCAGAATTCCAATCAGTGAGTTAAGCCATGAATGGTTAGGTAAAAAAAACGAGAATACAAAACCAAGCACGATGCCAGGAAGGGATATTTCGTCCGGGATGATCTGATGTTCCAGATCAATAAAGGTGATTACCATCAGCGCCGAACAGAACAGAAAAAGAACCAGAAATGAGAATGTCGGCCCGAACCGCAGAAACAGCGCCAGGGTGAGCAGACCATTCAGCAATTCCACCAGGGGATACTGCAGGGAGATGTGCAATCCGCAGCCACGGCATTTGCCCCGCAGCAGCAGATAGCTGATCAGAGGTATATTGTCGTACCAACGGATTCCGCAGGAGCAGCGGGGGCAATGTGATGGCGGTGAAATTACGGATTCATTCAGGGGCAAGCGGCAGATGCAGACATTCAAAAAGGAGCCGACAACAGCACCGAAAATGAATGCGCACATTGAAAGATAGAGCTCAAGTGTCATAGGGAAGAACATTTTTCTGTCATCAAAGGAAACCTTCGGCACGATTATTCGTGACCTCTTTCAGATACTGGTCAACTTCAGCAGCAGTGCCGAATTGAAAACAGGCTTGTGCCACTTCATAGGCACGGGCCTTGGTATAGCGCCGTAAAACCTGTTTAACGCGGGGTATGGAGGCAGCGCTCATGGAGAGTTCATCAAAGCCGAGCCCTAACAATACCGGCAGATAAAGAGGATCCCCAGCCATCTCGCCACAGATGCCAGCTTCGATACTTTCCTGGTGAGCCGCATCAACCACCCTTTTCAGGGAACGGAGTATTGCCGGATGGAGTGGCTGAAACATCTCGGAAAGATGTTCATTTGAGCGGTCAATAGCTAATGAATACTGCACGAGATCATTGGTGCCGACACTGAAAAAATCAGCTTCACGAGCCAGAAGATCGGCAACAAGAACCGCTGAAGGAACTTCAATCATGACTCCTACCGGTAGAGAACGGTCATAGGAGATACCGGCAGAGTCCAGTTCAAGCTTGGCTTCTTCCAAAAGGATTCGGGCGGTTCGCAGCTCATCAAGTCCTGAAATCATCGGGAACATGATACGTACTTTGCCACTGGCACTGACACGCAGAATGGCGCGCAGCTGTTTCTTGAACTCTTCCGGCATGCTAAGCGCCAAACGGATGGCGCGAACTCCAAGGGCGGGATTCTGCTCATCAGTAAGCGACATGCCATCCAACAGTTTATCTCCGCCAGCATCAAGAGTTCGTATGGTAAGCGGATGAGGTGCTATTGCCTGCTGCATGGCAGCATAGATTGCATACTGTTCCTCTTCCTCCGGCATGTCTTTGCGATTCATGAAGAGCATCTCAGTGCGGTACAGCCCTACCCCTTCGCCACCATGACGAAGCACCGAAGCACCCTCCTCAGGAATCTCCACATTGCCTTTGAGGCGGGTAAGGTGACCATCGAGGGTTACTGCAGGCAGTCCTGCCTCCTTGAGCAGTTCCTGACCTATGTACTCAAAATGACGTTTGCGCTCCAGGTAAGCCACAAAAGTCGTCTGGTCAGGGTTGATAATGACTTCGCCACTAAGGCCGTCGAGAATGACCGGCATTCCATCCAACAAGATGTCAGCCCCTCCCTCAACACCTGCAACAGCCGGCATTTCAAAGGCCCGCGCAAGAATCGAGGTATGGGAAGTCCTACCGCCAATCTCGGTAAGGATCCCCACAATGCGACTACGATCCATCTGGAGGATATCTGCCGGTGAAATATCATGAGCCGCGATGATTGTTTGAACATCATCATGGGTAATAGGCGAATGAGGCTCATCCACCAGATTGCGCAGGATCTTTTCGATGACCATCTCGATGTCACTGATCCGTTCCTGTAAGTAAGCATCAGTGATGCCGGAAAAGATTTCCCGGTATTTGGCCAGAGTGCGTCGTAAGGCTCCTTCGGCGTTAAGCAGTCCTGTTTCGATATGCGCGGCTGTTTCAGCGAAAAGCCGCTCATCGGCCAGAATCATCTGGTGGGTTTCGATAAAAAAGAGGTGTTCATCTCCTGTGGTCTTTCGAAGTTGCTCTTTAAGGGTAGCCAACTCATCACGGGTGCGGATAATGGCGTCTTGCAACCTGTCTATTTCGGTTGATGTATTTTCTTCCAGGACGAAATTTTCATGTACGTGAAGCCGACGGCGGTCGACAACGCGCAAACGTCCAACAGCTATGCCGGCCGAAGCGGGAATACCGTGAAAGCGACGCATGTCACTCTTCGCCGAATCCATTTTCCACCAACTCTCCAATAGCCTGCATCGCCTCGGCCTCATCAGATCCATCAACTGTCAGACGCACGGTACTGCCCTTTGAAGCTGCCAGCATCATGATACCCATGATGCTCTTTCCATTTACTTCCACCCCTTCCTTGGCAAGCTTCACTTCTGAAAAATAACGGCTTGCGGTCTTAACGAAAAGCGCAGAGGCTCGGGCATGCAGCCCTAATTTATTAACAATGATAAATTCCTTCTGGAGCATGTATTACCGGTTCCTTTGGATTTAAATAGCTGCGTCGAAGCAGCTCTATTTACTATCATGACATTATCATGCCACGTTCGACACGAAAATTAAAGAAAGCCTTCAGAGCAGCTCGTACTCGGAAAGCTTTACAAATCTGAATCCACGCCGCCTTAACTCGGGTATGGCTGACATCACTCCATCAGCAGTTTTACCTGCAGGATGATTCATGTGCAGGATAGCGATATCTCCGGGTCGCGCCTTAAGCAATGCTGATCTTACCTGATCCTTGGTATATGTGGCCCCAGCATCCCCTAGAATGGAAAACCCGATCACTTCATGCCCAAGGCTACGGGACACCTCAACAGCTACCTCATCATAATAAGCGGTACCTGAACGGTAGTAGCGTGTTCGTTTTCCGGTGAGAGCAGCAACTTTGCGAGCATTCTGTTCAATTTCATCCACCAGTTCTGCAACATCCCTGGTACCATCAATACCATAAACCCTTCGACCGGTGATGGATGCAGGCTTGTGCAGCAAACCGTGATTGGCTATCTCAAACAATGGATTTGCAGCAAGTTTTTTGAAAATTTCCGGATTTGCATCTATCCAGCGAGCGTTGATGAACAAAGTGGCGGGAATACGTTCTTTTTCAAGATAAGTGATCAGGGCTGCGTCATAGCCTTTTCCCGAGCGACTGCCACACGCATCCAGCGTCAGTGCAAGAACATTTTCTCCGGTATTGAGCCTGGTCCGGACACCAGTAGCAGTTTCAGACCATTCCAACGGGGTGCGTGCTGTGGCGGCAAAACGTTGCCGCAGAACTTCCAGTGATTCCTCCCTCTGGTCACCCAAAGCCTGCAACGTCCAAACACCTAACACCATCAGCAGTGCTGATAAAAAACATTTCATATTGTACTTTTCCTGAAAAAACTCCGCGTAAATCAGCTTAAAGTAGGCCTATCGAAGAAATTCTCCTGCATTAATAATTCCATCCCTGCCGTTCTTTTGCAGTTCTACCGCCAATTCCGTTACTCCCATGCGTCCTCGCTTTGAACAAAATTCAATAACCATGGGAAGGTTAACACCTGTCAGCACCTCTACTTGACCGTCTTTGAGAAAAGACATGGCCATGTTGGAAGGAGTGCCACCGAAAAGGTCTGTCATGATGATGGCGCCATCTGCACGTGCCTTTTCAACAGCAGCAACTACTCGTGACATGATGTGGTCCGCAGACTCGTTGGGAGCTACCTCCACTTGTTCACATCCTTCAATGCTGCCTATGATCATTTCAGCCGAACGCATGAGCGCCCCGGCCAATCCTGCATGTGTAACCAGAACCAAACCTGTCATTGTTGCCCCTTTTCTATATCCCGATGTGAAACGCGCACTATCGCCCCTGTAGATTGCAAATGCATGGCGGTAGCCTCTGCAATTGCAACGGAACGATGCCGTCCTCCGGTACAGCCTATGGAAATTGTAAAATATGCCTTCCCCTCCTGACGGTGGGCAGGTACAAGCATATCCAGTAATGGAAAAAAATGATCGAGGAACTGGGCGGTCTGCAGGTTATCGAGTACATACTCACGAACCTCGTCGTCACGTCCGGACCCTGGTTTGAGTTCAGGCACAAAGTAAGGATTGGGCAAAAAGCGCACATCCATGACAATGCTTGATTCCAACGGAATCCCATAACGAAAACCAAAGGACTGCACATCAATGACAAAGGGTGCGTCGCGACCATTCCCCCTGACTATGTTCAGGATATAATCTTTGAGCTGATGAACATTGAACTCAGAGGTGTCAATAATGCGTGTCGCCAGTCTCCGGAGAGTAGAGAGCTGGTCTCGTTCTACGCGGATTCCTTCGCTGACGGTGCATGTTTCGCTGACAGGATGGCGTCTGCGAGTTTCAGAGAATCGGCGGATCAAGGTTTCATCAGCAGCCTCGAAGTAGAGAATTTCCAAGCTATGGCCATGTTTGTTGATCTGACGGAAAACACTCTCATACCCTTTGAAAAACTCCCGACCACGAATATCGGCAACCAGTACGATACCTTTAAAGTCCTCACCCGATTTTTCTATGAGATCAATAAATCGTCTGAACAGGCGCACCGGCAAATTATCTATGCAATAGAAATTTTCATCTTCTAGAGCACGAACAGCTGTTGATTTGCCGGAACCGGACATTCCGGTGATAACAATGATTCTCATGATCTTACTCTACCTCATTGCCAAGGGGCCGTACTTCCATGCGTGAAAGCAAACGTTCCTGGAAGTCCCGGGCAGAGTGGTAGCCCATTCCTTTGAGGAGAAAATTACGTGCTGCAACCTCAATAATTGAACCAAGGTTACGACCCGGCCGAACCGGAATGATAATGTGCGGAATATCAACTCCCAGGATAGTAATATGCTTGTCATCAACTCCCAAACGGTCATATTCCTGGGCCGGATTCCATTCCATCAATTCCAGCATCATATCAATGATCTTTTTTTCGCGGATGGAAGAGACACCATAGAGATCTTTGATATTTATGATCCCCAAACCTCTAATTTCCATTAAGTGCTGGATAGCCTCCTCAGATTGTCCCACCAGTGCAGCCGGCACCTTTTTCTTGATAAACACCATATCGTCAGCAACAAGACGATGACCGCGAATAATCAGGTCGAGAGCGCATTCGCTTTTGCCGATTCCGCTTTTTCCGACCAAAAGGATTCCGACTCCCAAGACATCGACCAGTACACCATGCATATGGGTAGTGGGAAGCAGCCGTTCCTCAAGAAATCTGGTGATAAGAGAAATAAATGTGGAGGATTGCAGAGGTGAGCTGAGTGTCGGAATACCGGCCGCTTCGGCCGTTTCGAGAAAGAAAGCTGGGGGAACAAGGCCTTTTGTGATGATGAAGCATGAAACGGGAAACGAACAGAGGTTTTTGACGCATTCCAGGGCCAATCGATCATCGATCTGATTGAGGTAGGAAATTTCTGTATTGCCAAGCACCTGAATCCGGTCGGGATGCAAATGCTCTGTGTAGCCTGCCAATGCAAGACCAGGTTTTTGAATGCGCGAGCTAAAGATACGGTTAACCAACCCGCGTTGGCCGGCCAGCAGAGCCAGACCTAGCCCGTACTCATTGTCGTCTAATAATTCCTGTATGGATAAACTGATTCCGTCCACGAAAGGCCTCTTATAGATCAGGGCGAAGAGTTGAGACTGGAGTTACCCGGCCTACAGAACTCCAGTCTCAACTTCTTCTCTATTAGCCCCTCTGAGGCTCAATCAGGCCGTAATTGCTATCCTTACGGCGATAAAGCACATTAATCTCATTGCTGACTGCATCAGTGAAGACGATGAAATCCTTGTGCAGCAGATCCATCTGCATGACCGCTTCTTCAACTGACATTGGCTTGGCTGTTTCTGTTTTTGTTCTGATAACAACAGGTTCAACACTGGTTTCAATGCTTTCAGCCTGATAGATTATTTTAGAAATCTGTCGTCCGCGCTCATCCCCATTAGGTTTGTGGGCTTTGATTTTTTCTTTGTAGCGCTTGAGCTGACGCTCGATCTTGTCGATAACAGCATCCACTGCAGCATACATGTCATTTGTTGATTCGGAAGCTTTGGTGCTGATTCCTTTAGCAGAGATAACTATCTCTACGATATGACGGATTTTCTTTTCCACCGTGAAATAAACCTGAGCAACAACTGGCTCATCAATATATTTCGCTACCCGGTCAAGTTTTTCCTCAGCATAGGACTTTAGGGCTTCGCTTTGTTCCATGTGCCTGAAAGTTGTTGTTACTTGCATACCTTCCTCCTCGTGTTGTTGTCGTATTCACATTTATTATGACATACCGGGACTATAAAGCCCCGCATGGTTGTGGCTGTGGCTACCACTCCCTAATTTAATTAAAAGTGTCGCTTTCGCTCAGAAGATGACCCTATCCGCAACACCTCTCGATACTTGGTGACCGTGCGACGCGCAATGTTAACAGTTTCACCGGAAAGCATTTCAGCAATTTTCTGATCAGACAGCGGCTTTCGAGGATCTTCCTTATCGATTATTTCTTTAATACGGCATTTCACACTCTCAGATGCTACAAAATCGCCGCCACTGGTTGATAATCCACTGTTAAAGAAATATTTCAGCTCGAACAACCCCTGGGGAGTTTGCATGTATTTATTCGTTGTGACGCGGCTTATGGTGGATTCATGCATACCAATATCATCCGCAACATCCCGCAAAACGAGTGGACGGAGATGTTCAACCCCCCGATCGAGAAAATCACGCTGAAACCTGATGATGCTTTTGGAAACCTTGTAAATGGTACGCTGACGTTGTTGAATGCTTTTAATAAGCCACATTGCAGAGCGCATTTTTTCACCGATATATTCCTCGGCGCGTGAATCTACGGAACCATTGGTACGTGCGTCGGCATAAAAGGGACTAACCTTAAGGTTAGGCAATCCCTCTTCATTTAGCATGACTACATATTCATCCCCCACCTTGGACACAAAAATGTCAGGTGAAATGTAATGAACATCTTCAGATCCAAAGGTTCTGCCAGGTCGTGGATCCAACCCTCCGATAATCTTGGCGGCGACTAACACCTGATTGATATCGATAGCAAGGGCCCGGGCTATTTCCTTGTATTTGCGGGTTTCAAGATCCTTTAGATGGTTGAGGAGGATCTTTTCGACCACACTATCCTCCATCCCTAGAAAACGTGCCTGAATCAAAAGACATTCGCGCAGGTCACGGGCACCAACACCTGTTGGGTCAAATTCCTGAATGTGTTCCAGCACAGGCAAAACCGATTCCTCGGGAACTGTACACGCCTGGCTTATTTCCTCAATAGAAGCACGAAAGTACCCACCTTCGTCAATGTTACCAATTATTTCTTCACCAATATGAACTTCTTCCCTGGTAAAGTGCCCCATATGGAGTTGCCATAGGAGATGATCAATCAAGGTATCTTTACGAGTCAGAAGATTTTCAAAGGAAGGCCGTTCGTCTTCGCCGCTGTACTGTTCTCCGGAGCTATAGTTGTAACCGTCAAGATAGCTGTCCCAGTCTCTCAAAGTGTCGTCGCCTGTCTCCACCTCGTGAAACTCTTCGTTCTTATTGTCAGGTTCTATTTCTTTTTCGGTTGATTCCAAAGATTCGCTTTCACGAATCTCATCAGCTTCCACAGCCTCTTCCAAAAGAGGATTTTCCTCCAGTTCCTGGCGCACCACATCCTGAAGCTCAATGCGGGTCAACTGGAGGAGTTTGATGGCCTGTTGCAGCTGGGGTGTCATTACCAGTTGCTGGGTCATCTTCAGTTGTTGGCGCATCTCCATTGCCATGCAAAATCCTTGTATTCAGCAGATAGAAAGATCAGAGACGGAAATCATCTCCCAGATATACTGCCCTGGCTTTGGTACTGGAAGCGATTTCATCCGGAGTACCATATTCAAGAACCTCACCGGCTGACAGTATATAAGCCACGTCGCATACTCCCAGTGTCTCACGCACATTGTGGTCGGAAATCAATACACCAATATTTCTCTTCTTCAATGACACAATCAAGCTCTGAATTTCTGAAACAGCTATTGGGTCAATTCCCGCAAAAGGTTCATCCAACAGAACAAAGGATGGACTCGTTATTAATGCGCGCGCTATTTCCACTCTGCGCCGTTCGCCACCAGAAAGAGCATATCCCTTTGAACCCGCAATATGAGTTATTCCAAACTCCTCAAGCAACCGTTCCATCCGGGCTTTACGAAGAGTGCGATCCGGTTCGACAGTTTCTAAAATAGCAAGCAAGTTATCAGATACCGATAATTTTCTGAATACAGAGGCTTCCTGAGGCAAATAGCTAATGCCTCGTCGAGCACGCTGGAACATAGGCATTGCTGTTATATCAGTGTCATCTATAAACACCTTTCCTCGATCCGGCTGGGCAAGTCCGACAACCATATAAAATGTGGTAGTCTTCCCCGCACCATTCGGGCCCAGCAAACCTACTACTGTCCCAGCCCGTATGGATAGGTCCACCCCGTTTACCACTTGACGACCAGCATAACTCTTTTGCAGGCCTGCGGTCCAGAGTCGTGTTTTTTCAGCGTGAACCATTAGCCTTCCGAGATGGCGATTGAATGACCGCCTCTACACGTTTGTTGGCCCCACCTGTGACGATACTTCGATCTTCATCAATAAAATAGGTTATAGTTTCTCCCGAAATGGTATCAGATCCTTGGACAACCTGGGGATTACCGGTAAGGGCAATGCGCCCTTCCTTGCTATGATAGATCGCATGGGAAGCTATACCAGTGCGATTTTGTTGCACAATACGAACATTTCCCTGAGCCTCAATTTGTTCTACCTCGCCCTTTGTGGTTCCATAGTTAATGCTGACCCTGTCGGCATAAATAGTAATGTCACCTTGTTTGGCTACAACTTTGCCAGTAAAAATCGCTGTCTTGCCCTTATTATCTGCAGCAAGTTCATTGGATTTGATGGTGATTGGCAGACTGGAGCGGTCCTTTTGCAGAGCAGAGGCTGAAATTGCGGGAGCAACTGTGCCGCCAAATAAAACACATAAAGCAACTGCAAATACTGAAATATAACTGATTTCTCTCACGCTACAGACCTTTGACTGTTGCATCAACTGTCTCTTTAAAATGAGCGACCTGTTTTTTAATGCTCATATCCATTCCCCTGGCCTTCAATTCAAGTCGTTGATGCTGAAATATCACTAACTCAGAAGTTATTAGTTTCGAACTTGATGCTACATAGTTTATAGATTCAGTCGAAAAACGCGCACCTGTCTCGGTCTCTACTTGAACATTTCCAACAAGTCTCACATTTTTTTGTTTGCTCGAATATTGACCTTTTAGGGCAGTAACCATAATCTTTCCGGCTGAAGGTGTTTTTGCAAATTCCATTTTCACCCCGGAAAGGTAGATCATCTCTCCGCTCTTATCGTACTCGGCACGCTCGGCATCAAGCTGCCACACAATATCTTTGTCACGCATTTCAGTGAAATGTGCTTTCTGCAAAGCTACATCTATATTCTGGGGAATCTGCCGGGAAACAGGTCTCGGCGAGGCCGAGTTTTTACTCTTCAGGAAGATGGCAGCCACGATACCAACAGCCGCAACCAAAACTGTTGCGACAAGCGCAAATCTAATGTACCGAGACCATACCATATAGTGTGTTACTATAACACTGCGACCAAAGGCTGTCCAGCAAAAGGTCTAACAGGCTCAAGTGTTGGCATAAAGATTGAATGCACTACAACTCATATCGGGCGACCACTTCTTCCCACCCGCCACGCGCCTTGATTATCATATCGCACACTTCACGCACTGCGCCTTTTCCACCCGCACAAGATGTCACATAATCTGCTAAATTTCGCACCTCCTGGAGCCCATCTGAAGGGGAGGCAGAAAATGCAACACGGCGCATAACCGGCACATCGACAATATCGTCACCAATATAAGCAATTTGATCATCAGATAAACCGGTTTTTAGTTTAATTTCATTATAACATTCAAGTTTTTTCAGCGCCCCTTGATAAACGATAGAGATTCCGAGTTCACGGGCGCGAATATCAACTACAATTGAGGTACGACCAGTTATGATACCTATTTCGACTCCATGTCGTTGTAACATTTTAATGCCATGGCCATCCTTGACATTAAAAAATTTGCTTTCAAGGCCATTACCATCATAAATGATACGACCATCAGTCATAACACCATCAACATCAACCAGTAACAAACATATATCCTTCAGTTTTGCATTCATCAGGCAATCCCCGCGCGAAGAATATCATGGAGGTGAACTATACCACATGGCGTACAGCAACTATCATTTTCGAACACAAAGAGGGATGTAATGGAATGCTGTTCCATCACCTGAAGTGCTGCTGCCGCCAGTTCGTCACGCTTTATCCGGCGCGGATTAAGTTTCATTAGTTCACCTGCTCGCTGTCCAAATATTTCGAGGCCTTTTTCCAAGGCTCGTCGCAAATCACCGTCAGTAATTACTCCACGCAAGTATCCTGCTCCATCAATAACTCCTGTCACTCCCATGCGCTTGGCGCTGATTACAAACAACACATCTTTCATCAAAGTATCCTCGGCAACCAACGGAAGAGCATCACCGCTATGCATAAGATCTTCGACCCGCAAAAACAATTTTTTACCCAAAGAACCACCAGGATGAAAAATAGCAAAATCTTCAGCCTTGAAACCGCGTTGAACCAAAAGTGAAACAGCAAGAGCATCCCCCATAGCGAGTGTAGCAGTGGTAGACGCAGTAGGAGCCAAGCCGAGGGGACATGCTTCTTCTTTTACGGACACATCAAGAAACACATCACTGCTTCGCGCCAAAGTAGAAGATGGATTTCCACTCATCCCAATTAAATGGGCACCTAATCGCTTTATTACAGGAAGAATCCGCAGCAATTCTTCAGTTTCACCACTATTGGAAATGGCAATGACCACATCGCCCTTCATGATCATTCCTAGATCACCATGAATGCCTTCGGCAGGATGGAGAAATAATGCCGGCGTACCCGTTGAAGCCATGGTCGAAGCTATTTTTTGGCCAATCAATCCGGACTTACCCATACCACTCACCACCACACGCCCTGTGGCTGCCAATATAAGCTCTACCGATTTTTCAAAAGATGTATCGATTCTATCTGCCAAAACCAGAAGAGCTTCCGCCTCGGTTCGAATAACCCGCCGTGCCTCATCTGCAATCATGTCTACTCCGATATGATAAATTTGCGACTTGCATTTTACAGCATGCCCTGTTTATGGCTAAAGAAGCTGTATAGTAAATACTAAAATGTGAAAAATAGCAACCCCAAGAGGAACCCAAGAACAGGCCGGACGCCCATCAGCTCCGCTTTTGATGCTCAAAATGATCCGGTGGGGACAGCCAGAAAAACTTTGCTATAGTTTCGGGAGAAGACTCTTCAATGGGTATTAACAGAAAGGCAATCCATGAAATCTTATCTCGAACTACTTACCGTTTTTGTCATTCAGCTTTTCATAATCGTCGACCCTTTGGCCTGTATTCCCATTTTCCTTGCCATTACCTCAAGCCGGACTAAAAATGAACGCCGCATCATGGCGCGCAGAAGTTGTTTCATAGCCTTTATTGTTTTAGCTTTTTTTGTGGTGGCAGGGAATGCAATATTAAGTTATCTGGGCATAACCACCTCTACCGTCCAAATCTGCGGAGGAATTCTACTCTTTATCATAGCCCTTGAATTCCTTCGGGGAAAAGCGACAACAACAGAAACCAGCACCCTTGAGGAACAACTTGCCGAAGAAAAAGAAGACGTTTCCGTTACCCCCCTTGCCATACCGTTACTGGCCGGTCCGGGAGCCATTGCTACAACCTTCGTGTTTGCAGGCAGGGCAAATGATGTTCTTGCCTATATCACCCTTGTAGCTGGTTCAGCCCTTGTTTTCTGTGCAGTGTATTTCTGCCTCTATTGGGCTGACGATGTGGCCAGAATTTTCGGCACCCTTGGAATGAAAATAATAACTCGGATAATGGGTTTCATACTGGCCTTCATAGCTGTACAGTATGTGGTCGATGGGATCCTCAAACTGTTTTTTCACGCTCCATAACGGAAAAGGGACGAAGCTGGCGCTTCGTCCCTTCCTGACATCATGTACTAAAAAGGATTATTCTCCGCTGGTACCTTCTGCCGGTGTGCCATCGGGGTTGAGGCCAAGCGCCTCTTTGCGTGAAAGCTTGATCTTGCCATTTTTGTCTACACCGATACATTTGACAAGAACCTTATCCCCTTCATTAAGCACCTCAGTTACCGTTTTAACGCGCTTTGTGTCCAACTCTGAAATATGGACCAAGCCATCCGTACCGGGCATGATTTCCACAAAAGCACCAAAATCCATGATCTTCTTGACGGTACCCATGTAGAGACGACCTTCTTCAGCTTCGTCAGTAAGACCTCGGATCATCTGAATTGCCAAATCACAGGCTTCTTTGCTGGTGGAGGCAATATTGATGCGTCCGGTATCGTCGATATCGCAGGTAACGCCGGTGGTTTCGGTAATATTGCGGATGTTCTTGCCGCCGGTTCCGATGACGTCACGAATTTTATCAGTTTTAACCCAGATTGTGGTGATGCGTGGCGCAAAGGACGACATCTCGGGCCGGGGAGCAGCCAAAGTTTCGGCCATCTTGCCAAGAATATGCAAGCGCCCCTCACGCGCCTGCTTGAGAGCCTGTTGCATGATCTCCTTGGTGACACCACCAATTTTGATATCCATCTGCAGTGCGGTCACTCCGTCGACTGTGCCGGCAACTTTGAAATCCATGTCACCCAGATGATCTTCATCACCGAGAATGTCGGACAAAATTGCAACCTTGTCTGCTTCTTTGATCAGACCCATGGCGATACCAGCCACCGGTGCAGTAACGGGAACGCCGGCATCCATCAAAGACATACTGCCACCACAGACTGAGGCCATTGAAGAAGACCCGTTGCTCTCAAGAGTCTCGGATACTATGCGAATTGTGTAAGGAAAATCATCGTGTTTGGGAAGAACTGCTGACAATGCCCGCTCGGCCAGCATCCCATGGCCAATTTCACGACGGCCAGGCCCCAGACGAAAACTGGTTTCGCCAACGGAGAACGGCGGGAAGTTGTAATGCAGCAGGAAGCGCTTGCGGTACTCGCCGTAGAGCGAGTCCATGCGCTGCTCATCGCTGGAGGTTCCCAGGGTAGCAGTAACCAGCGCCTGCGTCTCACCACGGGTGAACAGCGCCGATCCGTGGGTACGAGGAAGCAAACCGGTTTCAGTGGTAATGGGACGGATAGTGGTTGTGTCGCGGCCGTCGATACGAATGCCGGTTTCAAGAACATCGGTGCGAACACGTTCATATTCAAAATCACCCAGGAAAGCCTTGATCTGCTTGCTGCTCCCTTCAAACTCTTCCTTGAGTGCTTCAACAGTTTCAGCCTTGATCAGGTCGATCTGGTTATGGCGCTCCTGCTTGGATTTGATTTTGACTGCTTCAGAGATGCGGTCATAGGCGAGTTCGCGCACCCGGGCCAGCAGGACCTCGTTTACGGTTGGAGGCGCTATCACGCGCTTTGCCACCCCAGCTTTTTTCTGCAGTTCTTCCTGGGCCTCAATCAACGGCAACATGGCTTCTTTGGCAAAAAAGATAGCATCCAGCATGTCTGCCTCGGACACGAATTTCGCCTCTCCTTCGACCATGATGACCGCATCACGGCTGGCAGCCACTACGATTTCAAGATCGCTTTTTTCGAGCTCTTCGGCAGTGGGGTTGCAAGTGAATTTACCATCTACACGGCCGACTTTGACACCGGCAATCGGACCCTGGAACGGAATGTCTGAGATCATCAGGGCTGCAGATGCGCCAAGCATCGATAGAATGCCCGGATCGTTGTCCTTGTCGGCAGACACGACCGTTGCCATGATCTGCGTATCATTGAGAAAGTTTTCGGGAAAAAGCGGACGGATCGGACGGTCGATCAGACGACAAATCAGAGTCTCGGGATCTGAAGGACGAGCCTCGCGCTTAAAAAAGCTGCCAGGAATTTTTCCGCCAGCATAGGCCTTCTCGGTATAATTAACAGTCAGGGGAAAAAAATCCTGACCTTCCTTGGCTTCTTTCTGGGCCACCGCGGTCACCAGAACCATCGTATCGCCGCTTCGTACCATTACTGCGCCATTAGCCTGTTTG
Source organism: Pelotalea chapellei (assembly GCF_018531195.1). Lineage (GTDB taxonomy): Bacteria > Desulfobacterota > Desulfuromonadia > Geobacterales > Pseudopelobacteraceae > Pelotalea > Pelotalea chapellei. The sequence goes on from NZ_JAHDYS010000003.1 coordinate 242,459, forward strand.
GCCATCTTGCCGGTGGAAATGCTGACCATTCTGCCACCGAACTCAACACTTACAACGTGTTCCATAATCATCTCCTGTTGTCTGTTGTGTTGGGGCCGTCGTTACAATCTCTCTGCAGGTACATCGTTAAAACGTTGCTTCGTACAATGACTGTTCCTGTTTTCTGCAAAGAGACTCTACCCACGCCCCCAACGAAAATGAAAAAGGGCCGATAAGCCCTTTTGGAATACAGCATACTGAAAAAACAAATGGCAATATACCCCATAGCAAGGGCATATTGCCAGTCATTACCTGCGTATGCCGAGTCGTTCGATAACCTTCTTGTACCTGTCGAGCTCCTTGCCTTTCAGGTAGTCCAGAAGGCGCCTCCTCTGGCCGACGAGCTTCAGAAGCCCTCTACGGCTGTGGTGGTCCTTTTTGTGAATCTTGAAATGCTCGGTCAGATAGGTGATCCGCTCCGTGAGAATTGCAATCTGCACTTCGGGAGAACCTGTGTCGCTGTCATGTTTTTTAAAAGAATTGATTATTTCCTGTTTTTTTTCGGTTGCCAGCACTGCCAACACCCCCTTTCGATGGTTCGATAAATATATGGGTTACAGCATAATTTATGTGCAATCCGCAAGCTGAAATTAATAGCATACCAGCATCTGCATGTAAAGCATTAAGTCAATTGAAGACCCTCTTCAAAATAAGATGCACTGTACCCTCTGATGACAGTTCACAGTTCGCGACAGCAATGAGCTCCCCATTTCGGGAAAGACGCACCAGAGAGCCGATACTTACGGCAGAGGTACCAGCAGCCTGTAAATCCGGCCATGTTGGAGAACGTCCATGCCTGATCTTATCGCACTCAGAAGCGGTCAGCACCACGTCAGCAAGATGCCCGAGCGCGGCATGAGGAGAAAGGCACAGCTTTTCCAGCGAATCATCACCAACTGCATTTTCCAATTGTTCCAAAGTGACTGCTGCTTCAATGGTAAAAGGTCCGCTTGCGGTTCGCCGCAATTCCTGGAGAGCAGCCCCACATCCGAGACTTGAACCGATATCGTCAGCAAGAGAACGAACATAGGTTCCGCGTGAACATTTCACATCAAATGCGGCATAGGGCTGATCAAACAAAGTAAGTTCAAGAGAAGTGATTTCGATCTGGCGCGCCTTCCGCTCGACCTCTACTCCTTGGCGGGCAAGTTTGTAAAGCGGCTGGCCGTTTTGTTTAATAGCAGAAAACATCGGGGGGGTCTGGCTGACACTTCCTGTAAAATGCATTAGAACGTTTACAAGGTGTTCCCGGCTGACCTGACCAGGATCAACTTCAGCCAGTACAGTGCCGGTAGTGTCAAGGGTATCTGTAGTTACACCCAATCGCATGACAGCTTCGTATTGTTTTACACCTTCATCAAGAAAGGGAATTACTTTGGTGCCATCATTGACGGCAATTGGCAGGACACCTGTTGCAAAGGGATCAAGTGTACCAGTATGACCTACTTTACGAGTGTCTAGAATGCGTCGCACACGACTTACAACATCATGTGAGGTAATTCCAGCAGGTTTATCGATTACAAAAAAACCGTTGATCAAAGACTGGCTTCCACTGTCCGGTAAACTAGTTCCTTAACTTCTTCGAGGGAACCGTCCAAAGTGCAGCCAGCCGCATTGTGGTGACCTCCGCCCCCAAGAGCGGCCGAAAAAGCAGCTACATTCACCTTCCCTTTTGAACGGAATCCTACCTTGAATTTTAATTCCTCAATCTGCCGAAAGAAAACTGCCACTTCAACACCCTTGATAGATCTGGGGTAATTAACAAAACCATCAGTAAATTCGGCATCAGCAAAGGTATTCTTATACATGTCAAGGGTAACAGTAACCGAGGCAGCTAACCCGCCTTTAAACAACTCAAGAGTGGCCAGTGCAAGGGATAAGAGCTCAAGACGTTTCTTAGGCTGATTTTCATAAAGCTGCTCAGCAACATCCCAGGCATTGACACCACAATCAATCAGTTCACCGGCAATAGTGAAGGCTTCACGATTGGCGTTGGAGTACCGGAAAGAGCCGGTGTCAGTAATAATGGCCACATACAGACAAAGAGCTGTCTGAAAATCAAGTTCAAAACCGTACGCCGAAACAATACGATGAACAAGTACACCGGTTGCGGCTGCAGTACTGTCAATAAGGTTAAAAGCGCCAAAATTTTCACACGAAAGATGATGATCAAGATTGATCATTTTCCCAATACGGCTAAACCGGCAAAATTCTTCTCCCGCACGGCGAAGCTCACCTATATCGAGAACAAAAGCTACATCAAAATCCTGATCGGGAATGTGGGGTTGAACCGTTGCTGCGCCAGGCAGAAAGGAATAGAGATCCGGAACCGGATCACGGTAATGAACGCAGACTTCTTTTCCAATCTGGCGCAGAAAAGAAGCAAGAGCAAGTGTGGAACCGACCGCATCACCATCAGGTCCTTCATGTGTGGTCAGCAGAAAAGATTGATTGCAGGAAATTTCATGCAATATATTATGAATCGTCTCCGTCATGCTCCCTGCCGATTTCTCTGAGGATAGAGTCTATCCGGTTACCATACTCCTGCGAATGATCATATTTAAAAATGATCTCGGGAATATGGCGGATAGTTAATACGCGACCTAACTCTTTGCGAATGAAACCTTTGGCACTGTTAAGGCCGGCTTCACTGCTCTTTCCGGAAGCCTCATCGCCTATAGCGGTAAAATAGATGCGTGCCAGACTCAAGTCTTCCGTAATGTCAACAGCAGTTATGGTAACAAAACCGATCCGGGGATCATTCAATCCTCGTGACAAAAGAGATGATACTGTTTCGTGAATCGCCTCGGCAACTTTTTCCGAACGCTTGCTCATAAAAAACCTCGAAGGGCAAGGACGGAAAATCTTTCAGATTAACCTGTCCCGCCCATGTCACAGCTTGGTAGCTATCTTTTCAATCTCGAATGCCTCAATCAGATCACCAATCTTGACATCATTATAGTTTTCCAAACCAATTCCGCATTCATAACCGGTGGCAACCTCTTTGACATCATCCTTGATGCGGCGCAATGAAGAAAGTTTGCCCTCGTAGACTACAACATTGTCACGCAGCAAGCGGGCCTGACCGTTTCGCACCATCTTCCCGTCAAGCACATAACAACCGGCAATATTACCGATTTTGGGAACAGAAAATACTTCGCGAATTTCTGCTCTTCCCAGGTACTTCTCCCTGAGAGTCGGTGCAAGAAGGCCTTCCATTGCTTTTTTCACATCCTCAACTGCATCATAAATAATACTGTAAAGCCGGATATCAACGCCTTCCTTCTCCGCCATGAGCTGAGCCTTGACTTCGGGCCGAACGCTGAAACCGATGATTATGGTGTTGGACGCGGCAGCAAGATTCACATCTGTTTCGGTAATGGCACCAACTCCGGAGTGGATAACATTGAGACGAACAGCATCTGTTGACAGCTTACGCAAAGACTCACCGACTGCTTCGACAGAACCTTGCACATCACCTTTGACGATGACATTAAGATCCTTGACTTCCCCACTCTGGATCTGTTTGTAAAGATCCTCAAGAGTAATTTTAGAGTGTTTTGCCAATTCGGCCTCACGCTGCTTGATCTGGCGCAGAGTGGCAATTTCCTTGGCTTGTTTCTCATCCTTCAGCGAAACAAATACGTCACCGGCATCTGGTACGCCAGACAAACCGATAACTTCGACCGGCCGGGAAGGTCCTGCTTCAAGAACCTTTTCTCCACGATCATTCTGCATTGCTCTGACACGGCCAGAATGAATACCCACAACGCAGAAATCACCAGTTTTAAGGGTACCTTCCTGCACCAGGACCGTCGCAACAGGACCACGCCCTCTGTCAAGCTTTGCCTCGACAATGGTACCTTTGGCAAGTTTGTCAGGATTCGCCTTCAATTCCATGACGTCAGCCTGAAGCAGAATCATTTCCAGTAGTTCTTCAAGGTTAAGACGTTTCTTAGCCGAAACCTCAACCATGGTCGCATCGCCTCCCCATTCAGAGGCAACCAAACCAAACTCCATCAACTCTTGCTTCACTCGCTCGGCGCGAGCATCAGGTTTGTCTATCTTGTTAATAGCCACAATGATTGGAACTCCAGCTGCCTTGGAGTGATTGATGGCTTCGCGGGTCTGGGGCATGACGCCGTCATCGGCAGCAACAACAAGAATAACTATATCGGTTACTTTTGCCCCGCGGGCACGCATGGCGGTAAAAGCTTCATGGCCAGGAGTGTCGAGGAACGTGATCTTACGACCATCCAGTTCAACATCATAGGCGCCGATATGCTGGGTGATGCCTCCTGCCTCTCCGGCAATGACGTTTGCTTCTCGAATAGCATCCAGTAGAGAGGTCTTGCCGTGATCGACGTGACCCATTATGGTTACAACGGGAGGACGCTTTATCAGTGTTTCCGGTGCATCAGGAGCAGATTCATGAATTTCATCAAGGTCAACAGCAACGTTTTCAACTTCATAACCATACTCAGAGGCAAGAATTACAGCAGTATCAAAATCCAGCGCGTGGTTGATCGTAACCATCATACCCATTTTCATGAGGGACTTGATAAGGTCGGTGGCCTTTATACCCATACGTTTGGCCAATTCCCCTACACTGATGGTTTCTGTAATCTTGATAATACGTTTGATGGCCTTGGGAACGGTTATTTCAGTCTTACGAGTTTCTACCGCACGTTCCTTGCCCTTTTTCTTTCCCTTGTAAACAGGATCAAATACCCGCTCACGTTTTTCAAGGATCTCGTTTTTACGTGGTTGCTCCTTCTTTTTTGCAGGTGGAGCACCTTTCTTACCTTTATTTGCATCAGCATACCCACCATTACCCTTACCGCCGCCAGGCTTGCGGCGATCATCAGCAGCAGGCGGTGCTGCCGGAGCAATCTGCACCTGTTTCATGCGTGAGCGATCCGGCTCCGGTGAAGTCGAAGCTGGTGCAGGCCTTCTCTGAGCTTGCTGATCAGGGCGAGGCGCAGCAGGACGCTGGGTCTGTGATGTCGTTGCCGGGGACTCTTTGGTAACAACCCTGGTTGGTCGTGTAGTTACGCCAGGTATTTCCATGCGACCGAGAATTCGTGCCTGATTCGGATTGGCCTTAACCGGCTCTACAGCTGGCTTGGGCTTTTCAACAACAAGCTCTTCCTTTGCAACGACTGGCTGAGGGATGTCCACTACAACCGGAGCCGACGGTTCCTGTATGACAGGTGCAGGAGCAACTTTAGCAACCACAACTTCAGACTCAACCGGGGCAGATGGAGCAGGCTGCGCAGGGGGTGCGGAAACAACTGGTGTTGGCGGAACTTCGACGGGCGCCTCATGGACGACCATGACTTCCGGGGTTTCTTCCACAGCCGGTGCAGCTTTTGCGCGACGACGGATTATATTGGTGGTGACCCTGACCTCTTCGGTGCCGCTGTCTTTCGACTGGGGTACGGACAGCTTCTTGACCACATCTTCATCAACCATTGATGTGGCTGTTTTCGCATCAACACCGATTTCTCTGAGACGGGTAATTACTTCCCGACTCTCCAGCCCCAGCTGTTCTGCCAGGCTGCTCACTCTAATTTTTGTCATAGGCCTACACCTCCCCCAGGAAGTTTCTGTATCGTTTAATTTCATTAGCAAGTTGGATAACAAAACCACCCGGCTTGACAGCGATCGCGCTGCGTGGTGCCTTACCGAGTATTGCACCGAACTCATCCTTCGTCAGCAGGCACTCGCATGGTATGCCGTGCACTCTTGCCAACACCACAATCTTTTCACCAATGTTTTCAGAAACATCGGATGCAACTAGTACAATTCCGGGTTTAATCTTTCCACGTATGGCATCACTGACAAGAGAACCACCAGAAATGACTTTACCAGCCCTATTTGCCAATCCGAGGAATCCAAGGATACGGTTGCGCATCAACCGACCAACCAAAGCAACCATATCAGCCGGAGGTAACAGATTTACCTCTTGCTTAAAGGATCTATTGAATGTGCGAAGTTTTGCTGCAGTAGCCAGACATTCCGCTTTAATGCACGTATAGGAGCCACGACCTGGCAAACGTCCGTCGATATCCGGCACCACTTCGCCTTGAGGAGATAATACAAAGCGGATCAGTTGTTCCTTATCATGAACTGTTCGACATCCCAGACAACTACGCTGAGGCTTTTCTTTCTCCTGCGCTCGGGACATACTCTCCTGCTACTCCGTTTTTTCTTCAGATGCAGCTGCTTCAGTGACCTGCTCAACTTCCTGCACATCCGTCTCATTAAACTCCTGCCCAGGAGTTTCTGTCCCGTCATATGAGGAAAATTCCTGAAGCTCAGCCTCAGCTGCCTTAGCTTCGCTCTTGATGTCAATGCGGCAACCAGTGAGACGGGCTGCAAGGCTCACATTCTGTCCTCGTTTGCCGATTGCAAGCGACAGCTGATCCTCAGCCACAATAACTTCCAATGCACGGCTATCTTCATCCACAAAGACCTTGGAAACTTGCGCTGGTGAAAGGGCATTACACGCAAAACGTGCGATATCTTCTGACCACGGGATAATATCGATTTTTTCACCGCGCAGTTCGGAAACAACATTTTGCACCCTGGCTCCTCTCATGCCAACGCATGCGCCCACAGGATCCACATCGGAATCATTAGAGGAAACTGCAAGTTTGGCTCGGCTACCTGGATCACGCACCACAGCGTTAATTTCGACAATTCCTTCGGCAACTTCAGGCACCTCAGCCTCGAATAATTTTGCCAGCATACTTGGATGGGTACGTGACAGTATTATCTGTGGACCTTTGGTTGTCATGCGAATATCCGTGATAAGAGCCCTGATCCGGTCCCCGGGACGATATACTTCGCGAGGCATCTGTTCCTTGGAAGGAAGAACAGCTTCAGCACGTCCCAAGTCCACCAAGAGATCACCTTTTTCAAAGCGCCGTACCATACCGGTTATAATTTCCCACTGACGATCACTGTATTCGTTAAAGATCGTCTCACGCTCAGCCTCACGCACTTTCTGAATAATGACCTGCTTGGCTGTCTGCGCAGCAATTCGGGTAAAGCCGCTGGCGTCCAGTTTTTCTCCTAATGAATCTCCTATTTCAACATCAGGATCGACCTCGCGGGCTTCTTCTATATCTATTTCTTTATAGGAATCCACAACTTCCTCGACAACAGTCACAAACTCGAACAGTTCCACCTCACCTGTTTCGGGGTTGTAATGGGCCTCAAGGTCACGGGTATTGCGATACTTCTTATTGGCTGCGGTCAAAACCGCCTGTTCCATGGCCTCCAGGACCACCTGGCGGTCAATTCCCTTTTCCTTGACGATCTGCTCAATGGCATGTTTGAGACTGATGCTCGTTTCCACGGTTGCTCCTTGCTGACTATATAAATCAGATCAAAATTCGAAATCCAGGTTTGCCTTGGCAACCCGTTCCAACGGTATAGAGGCAGCCTGCCCCTCAGTAAGCTTCATAATTACATTTCCATCCTTCAAACCCTCGAGATGGCCGAGAAACGTCTTTCTCTTGTTTCCAGCATCGTCCTGAAAGGGTTCATAGGTGCGTATCTTTATCAAGCGGCCTTTAAAGCGCTCATAATCGGCTGCTGACTTAAGCGGGCGATCAAGTCCCGGAGATGAAACTTCAAGGCTATATTCACACGGGATGAAATCTTCGACATCAAGTACAGCTGACAGCTCACTACTGAAGACGGCACAGTCATCAAGAGTAACGCCTCCCTCTTTATCGATGAACAGACGAAGTATGGCATCCCTACCGCTCCGTTTGTATTCGATATCAACCAATTCCAGCCGAAGCGATTCAAGTATCGGCTGTGAAACCAGCCGTACACGTTCGCATATGTCTTCACGCTGAAGAGCCATAAAAAAACCTTTTTAGACAACAAAAAAGTGAGCCTTTCGAGCTCACTTTCCAGGTGAACAATAATTTTAAAAAAATTACCATGGTAAACAGTCGATTGCAAGCGTTTTTTCAGTTCTGGCGCGGATTACTTGATACAGACCCTACGCACCTCATGGATATCCGTCAGGGTTTGAAAAATCTTCAAAATACCATCCTGCTTCAATGTAGTCATCCCATCCAGAACAGCCTGTTCATGAATACGATCCGTATCAGCCCGTTTCTTGATAAGGCTTTTCTGCTGCGGTGTGCAATCGAGGATTTCATGGATTCCGAGGCGCCCACGATAACCGCTCTGACCACACCGTTCGCATCCAACTGCTCTGGCCATGACCAAATCAGAACTCACCAAACCGGTATTCTGGAAACATTCTCTGCCATACTCGTCAATGATCTCATCCAGCTCAGAGGAGTCAGGTTGATAGATTTCTTTGCAATGCGTGCAGAGACGACGAGCCAGACGCTGAGCAAGCACACAGACAAGGGAATCTGAAAAGCTGTAGGGATCAAGTCCCATTTCCAGAAGCCGGGTCAACGTTTCCGGAGCGGAGTTTGTATGCAGCGTGGAAAAGACAAGATGCCCCGTTAGAGACGCTTCGACCGCGGTGGTGGCTGTCTCCTCATCACGCATTTCACCGACCATGATTACATCAGGGTCCAGACGGAGAAAAGAACGCAATGCTGTGGCAAACGTGAAACCAATCCGTGGATTGATCTGCACCTGCCGTAATCCAGCCTGTGTAATTTCAACCGGATCTTCAGCGGTCCATATTTTGCGTTGGGTAGTATTAATCTGAGCAAGACCGGAATGAAGGGTGGTTGTTTTTCCTGAGCCAGTAGGACCAACAACCAATACCAGCCCATAAGGACTCGCAAGAGCTTTTCTGAAAATCTTCAAATTACGCTCTGTCAGTCCCAGATCATCGAAAGACAAAGGATCGCCGCTTGCAAGCACCCTGATTACAACATCCTCCAACCCACCTACAGTCGGCATGGTTGCAACTCGCAATTCAGTATTCAGCGGACCGAACTTCTTAAAATCTATCTTGCCATCCTGAGGCTTACGGCGTTCAGCTATATCCAGATCAGCCATGATTTTAATTCTTGAAGGTATTGCGAATTTGTACTTATAAGGAATGCGCTGATAGATTGAACACTGCCCGTCAATTCGGGTACGGACCACAACATCTTTTTTGCCTGGATATGGTTCTATGTGAATATCTGAAGCCTTATCTATGCAGGCATCATAAATGATCTTGTTAACCAGCTTAACAATGACACTATCTTTCTCAGTGACTTTTTTGGTCTCTTCCTCAACTTCCGGCTCATCCGTGACAGAAGTTTTACTTAAGAGTTCAATGATGCTGTCAGGAACAATATCAAGATTGACTTCATCCTGAGCGGTAACAGCATTTGCGATATTCACGTTATAGAGACGCTTGAGCACCTGATCAATATTGGATTCTGTAGCAATGGCAGAGATAATCTTCAAACGGATGCTATCTTCCAGTTCCCGGATTTCGTGCTGGCTGAGAGGGCGCGCCATTGCAAGAGTAAGAGTATTGCCAATTTTGAAAATAGGAGCTATCCGCTGTTTCTGGGCATACACGGCACTAATGTAGCTTGAAAGAGAAACATCGATGTCAGCAGCATCAATTTGAATGTAGGGAAGATCATATTGGTTCGCAAGTGCCTTAGAAAGTTGCGCTTCGTCAACATAACGTAATTTTAATAGAGTTTTTTCTAGTGAAAGGCCGTTCTGTTTGCTTATCTCTCGGGCATGGGAAAGTTTCTGCTTATCAATATAATTGCCATAAAGAAGGATATCGACCAGCTTACGGCGTTTGTTTTTTTGATCAAGGATAAAACTCAAGTCACTTTCGGTCAGAAATCCCAGCTTGCGAAGCAACTGGCCGAGGGTCTGGTCCTGAAAAACTTTCTGTAACTCAAGAGCTTCAGTCAGCTGTTCTGGAGTAATCAGTTGCTGCTCTATTAAAAGTTCACCAATTTTTTTTGAGCTCATATTTCTCTCAGACAGCAAAGGATCGGAAAAGATTCAGTAGAAAACCACAACAACATTACAACAATCATTTGTGCTCGTGCACCTGATAACCGTTTTCTCTTAGCATGTCACGGACAACCTGGTTCAATTCTAAATCCGTAAGGAAAAGAGAACCACCGGGAATATCATCACCTTCCATTTTGAAACCAGAAACCTGTAAGGAATAATTCAAATCTTTCCGTGATAAAAGAGCGTTTTGGACAAAGCTGCCACGTATATTCATACGCGAAAGAATTTTTTCAGAGATTTTTCGAAAGTTATCCTGAGCTTCAAGGATTACCACTTGATATCCCTTTGTTTCAAGGATACGAAACAGAGTATATGTTACCGGGTCACCATCAAAACGGGTAATGACATAGCGTCGACCGCCTCGTTCAAAATAACGTTCAGCCAGTACAGAAAGGGAAATACCATTATTATCCGCTGCAAAGACATCCAGTGTTCGATCAACATGATTGTTTATCGACAGAGCCTGAAGAAGTGCATCAACAACATCAGACTGTTTCTTTGCCGTCACCTGATGAACCTGTAACCTGGATGCAGATGAACTGAATGTTTTCGAAACTGCAAAAGGTTCGTGAACAGTAAAACCTTCTTTTTTAAGAAAGTGCGTCAGGCTGTCGGGTAAAGGACTTTCTGAGCTATTAATCAAAGCAACATCTTGCCGAACCAGACTTTCCGGCGTTTTTTCCACCTTGAAATCTGCTTTTACAGTCAACTTCGGATCACCCCCGAACACTACACTGAAATCTTCTTCCACCGAATAAAACTTTGCCGACTTCAGCATATCGGCCAGAAATTGTCTGTTGTCGGATGAACCGGAAACGATACGCACAGTCGGATCTTTTTCAGTAATTAATGAGCGAACCAATGGCGGGATAGAAGCAGTGGGATCCACTACTATTTTGGCACCGTCCATAGAGGCATAAACAGGGTATCGTCTCGAATCCAGCGTCAGTGAGAAAGAAGGAGATTGGACTGAAATGGGACTTTGAAGATCCGTTCCACTCGGCACCAATTTATCCCACACTTCCTTGATTTGAACCGCTGCTTCCCGGCCCACAGGTGCAGAGGGAACATCGAGTCTCAAAGCCTGACCGAGGCTGCCACTACCTTCCTCAGTGCGCAACCCTTCATTTTCCTCACCAGGCTGGACATTAGGCAGAACCTTATCCACAGAGCGTCTCACATCGGGTATGGTTATTTTCTGCCCAATCCTCAGCCGCTTGATGTCATGGATATTGTTTTCACGACAGACTTCATCAATGAAGGCTTCGGCCTGATCGTTACTTAATCCGTAGTCACGCATAAGGATTTTGAAAAGATGATCACCAGGCTTGATCGTATAGACGGTGCCATTTTTTCCGCTAGATTTCGAGAAGTGATGTACCTTGCGCTTAGCAGCTTTCTTGATTGTCCTTGTAGCTGTAGAAGCACCTAAAGCTTGAGGGTCAAGCTCGAATTGAGGATCCATTGCCGCCTCCGCCAAACAGCCCCCCCCCAAAAAAACAGCAATCAGAAAAACAACAATTTTTTCAGTTCTATAGCAACATGATCTCATTACAGCTCCGCAAGAAGTCTTGACAAGTGACTTTAGAGTTTAATCAAGTGAAACAACAAAAGCCACTATTGCATCGGATGTTTTTTTTCGGTAAACGATCAGTTCAGCTTTATTGCCAACCGTGCCATGCTGAACCAGATATCCCTGATATCCCTGTTTACGTTCCCTTTGTCCGAGGGTGTAGGTATTGGTACCAGCTAACTCTTGAAGTACTGATTCCAGAAATGTCTTATCAATTGTCTTTCCCTTGCCAGCCATAATCTGAACCGCTTTAATACGGTCACCCGTCCGGAAAATTCGTACTTCGCGGGAGGGATCAACAAATCGTTCCCATCCTGGTTTTCTCGTCGTATATGTCGTGTCCTTAGTCTTTTGGGATACAAATGAAGGCAAACCCGCACCACCTGCGGGAGCTGGTTTGGAAACAGCAGTGTCAGCCCGGGGAATTGCTACCGGTGAAGCAGCTGTTTTGTCTTGGAGTGGTCTGACACCAGTAACAACAGGTTGGGGTACTTTTTTTTGTATAAATTTCAAGTTACCCGGTTTGGTCGAGAGTAGGAACCAGCCAGCCGCTCCTAATACGCAGACTGCACCCACAGCCATCGCCGTATTACGCCATAAACTGGATTGAGAGCGATAATTTGCTTCAAATGCCAGCAACAGTTCCTCAGGAATAGGATCATTTACTGGTGTAGGCTTCCCACTGACGTTAAAGTTTGCAGGGGAAACCGGAGCATTCGGAGATGAGGGACGGGACGATATCGAAGATTTCTCGCCTTGTGAGGCTGTTGCAGCAGGAATAAGGGGTGCCTTAAGCTGAACTGGTTGTGCCGTAGAAGTGGTGACATTCGACCCGCCAGGATCAGAACCGGAAGTGGTGGATGTGACAGGCTTTTGTTTGGGAGAACCCGAGGAAGCGGGCCTGGCCTGAGTAAGTCCCGTGTCTTTCATCTTAACATCTGCCACCTCAGGAGCTTTGGCCGGGGATGACGTGGGCTCTATAGCTGACAGATCAACTCTTCGTGTAGCTTCAATCAGCATGGCAGCCATTTCATCTGTGGTGGAAGTGACGAGAGCTTCAGATTTATCAACCTGCTCGGATTCAGCCATTTCCGGTAATTTTTCAGGACCATTCATATCGGAAATGAGGTCATCCACCATTTTATTGGCGACTTCACGTTCTTTTGACAAAACGCTGACAGATGCAGCCACGGTTTCGGCATCCATTTTTGGAAGAACAAATACTTTCTTCCATTGCTCACCAAGGATAGTTTTGAGGGCAGAAAGAATTTCTTCAGCCAACTGTTTCTCAGAATGAGCCAGATCAATGCATTGTTCGAAAAGCGCTTTTCCATCCGCCTTCACATCCCCTTCATGAAGCAGGATAAATTTAGGTGCCTCTTTTCCTAGCAACATCTGGATGTGACGGACAACATTTTCCCCTGCAACATCACAAATATGATCCTGAATGACAACTGCGGCAGGACGTTTTTCCAGTACTTCTTTAAGTCCGAGATCAAAGTCATCTACAACATCAACTTTTGCCTTCAGCTGTGGCTGCAAAATATTTTTGAGCTTTCCTATTTTAGGGTTACACGATATGAAGAGCAGATTGAGCATGAATCACCTTCAGCGAGATTTTAGATTATTGACATAGCTTGGAGAGGCTTGTCAATGTCCGTAGGAAGATTGTGTTTGGACAACATTAATTAGATAGAGTCAAAAGCAGCATGAACAATGGAAATCTGTTCTTGTGCATGCAGACTGTGAGAACCTGTAGCCGGAGCACATCCCTCCGGACGGCTGACATGTCTTATGACATTACAGCAATCCGACAATTTTTGACGAAGATACGGCAATGGCCCCATATTTTCCGGTTCTTCCTGTACCCACACAACGGAGGCATCGGAAGGCAATCGCTGCAGAAATTCCTGAAGCAGATCTTTGCGAAACGGATATAGTTGCTCTATTCTGATAATGGCAACATCATGCGCCTGGCGCTTATCACGCTCCTCCAGCAACTCATAGAAAATCTTTCCGCTGCAGATTAAAATTCGCCGCACACCTGCCGGGTCATCTGCATCCATGATCACCTCGGAGAAATGTCCGCCGCAGAAATTATCAAGGCTTGAGATGCAGCGTGGATGCCTCAATAGACTTTTGGGGGTAAACACTATCAGTGGCTTGCGAAAAGACTGTTTTACTTGGCGGCGCAGGAGGTGAAACATCTGACTGGGAGTGGAGGGGGTGGCAACAAGCATGTTCTCCCGGGCACAGAGTTGCAGATAACGTTCGATCCGAGCACTGGAATGTTCCGCCCCCTGGCCTTCGTATCCGTGAGGCAACAGCAGTACCAATCCGCTTGCCCGCTTCCATTTACTTTCACCACTGGAAATAAACTGGTCAATGATTACCTGCGCACCATTTGCAAAATCACCGAACTGAGCCTCCCACAGTACCAGTCCTTGTGGACTTTCCAGCGAATAACCATACTCGAACCCAGTCACAGCGAACTCCGAAAGCAAACTGTCCCAAGCTTGAAAACTGGCGATTCCTGTGGAAACAGCGGTCAGTGGTGCATAGGTATTTTCACTGTTCACGTCATGCAGGACCGCGTGACGGTGATTAAAGGTTCCTCTTCGTGAATCCTGCCCTGAGATCCGCACCGAGATTCCTTCCTCCAGCAATGTGGCATAGGCCAAAGTTTCGGCAGTCCCCCAATCAATAGCTTGTTCTTTTACCACTGCATCATGCCGTTTTTGCAGCAACGTGCTGATCTTGGGGTGCAGAGAAAAATCGGGAGGTATCACTGCCAGTCTATCTGCCAGAAGATGCAGTTTTTCAGCAGTTACGCTCGTCTCCACGCGCATCGGTAAATATTCTCGCTCAATTTGGCTCCAATTATCCAGATAACCACCATCTTCTGCCTGTGGTGGTTTTACATAGGAGGTTTCCAACCGATCGTTTACCTTTGTTTCGATTCCACGCACCACATCAGAAGGAATTCCCTCCTCAACAAGCATCTCAGCATAGATTCTGCTGGCAGGCGGTCGATCAACAATCTGGCGATACACCAGCGGCTGAGTGAAAGCCGGCTCATCCCCCTCGTTATGCCCACGCCGGCGATAGCAGATTAACTCCACCACCACATCCCGGTTAAATGTCTGACGGTATTCAAGAGCCAGCTGCATGACATGCACAGCAGCCTCGGGTGCTTCGCCTTGCACATGAAAAATGGGACATGCTAACATTTTGGCAACATCGGTAGCGTAGTGAGTCGAACGAGCATCCTTGGGAAGAGTGGTGAAGCCAATCTGGTTGTTAAGTACGATGTGGAGGGTCCCGCCAGTGCCATATCCTTCCAATTGGGACATATTCAAGATTTCCATGACACTACCCTGCCCCGCAAAGGCTGCTTCGCCATGAACCAGTACCGGAAGAACCTGTAACATCCCATGAGAGCCAATTCTGTCCTGAATGGCGCGGCACTTGCCTTCAACCACAGAATTAACAGCTTCAAGATGGCTGGGATTGGCGGCCAGAGTCAAATGTACCGTATGATCACCCAAAAGCATATCTTTGGAATAACCACGATGATACTTGACATCGCCATCGCCTGGCAAACCGACCGAATCGGTGTCCCGAAATTCTGCAAAAATATTCTCGTAAGGCTTGCCGAAGATATGAGTCAGTACATTCAAGCGTCCGCGGTGGGACATCCCCATCACCACATGTTCGATTCCATGGCCAGGACACCACTGCACCACTGTATCAAGTGCAGGAATAAGTACTTCACCACCCTCAAGAGAAAAACGTTTCTGGCCTGCAAACCGTCGATGCAGGAATGATTCGAACAGTGTGGCCTCCTGAAGTTTTTCCAGGATATGAAGTCTGTTCGCTACAGAGAAGGTGGCGCGGTTATTGGACGGCTCCATCCGATCAATCAGCCACTGCCGTTCATCCGGATCCTGAATGTGCATGAACTCAACACCGATTTCCCGACAGTAGGTTTCGTGGAGGGTAGAGACAATTTCACGCAATGTGGCAGTTGGGTTCATGAAGCGGCGGGTGGCAAATACACTTTCCATATCGGATTCATTCAGACCAAAAGCCTCTAGAGACAGCAAGGGATGGCTCAGCAGGCAAGGGGAAAGGGGATCGATACAGGCCAGTAAATGACCTATATCTCGATAGCGATATATGAGGGATTGTACGGCAGAATGCTTCAGCGCCTGCTCTTGGAGTAACGATTCTGAACATTCGACTGATTCAGCAAGGTGGAACCCACAAAAAAAAGCCTGCCAATCCGGAGAAACAGATGCCGGATCTTTACACCATTCATTGTAGAGAGACTCAATCCAGTCACCGGAAAGGTTGGCAATAAATGCACTATCTATGGGTGTACTCATGGAAGACCTGCCATAGCGTATTTAACTGATTTCCGTCCGGAGTTCCGGATGGAAACTAACTAACGAGACTATCACAACTAGAGTTTACTCTGAAAAAAAATATGGGCAGCAGGCAAGATGACCAGGCAGCGGCACAGGCATTGTTCGACATGTTGACATTCCTTCGCCCTCTTCTATGCTTTTATAAACACCAACCATATAAAGGGAGGTCTGACATGACAGAAAAACTGAAAACAAAGACTATGATCTGATCAGCGTCATCTACAATGCCTCACAAGCTACAGAAACCTGTAGCCAATACATCAAGGATGCTGAAAAAGAAAGGGATCAGGAGGTAAAACAGTTTTTCAATGAAGTAATGGAAACCAACTCCAACCTGGTCCAGCGCGGCAAGCAACTGCTGAAAAACCGTCTGCAATAGAGATAGTAATGTAGTAGCAGACTCTACTTGCAGATAAAAAAAAGGGCTTACAGATTTATTTCTGTAAGCCCTTGTTTTTTATGGCTGGGGTACCAGGATTCGAACCTAGAGTGACGGAGTCAGAGTCCGTTGCCTTACCATTTGGCGATACCCCAATAAAGTGAACCGGTTTTATAGCAAATCATGCTGATATTCGTCAAGCTCTTTTAGACCAACGCCGCAGCGGCGCCCGCTTCCATGGCTTTTATATTTGCCGGTATCAGCCGATGATTACGTTCTGGAAGCGCTTTTTTAAGCGCCTCTCCCATAGAGGCGAGCGACAGTGCGCCAGTTGCAGCACCATATGCGCCACAGGCGACCATATTGACCATGCGCACATCTCCCAGATCGAGGGCGATCTGGTTCATCGGAACCTTGATGATCCGGACATCTGGAAGGTCGAGAGTCGTACTGTCAACGAGGGTCGAATTAACAACACAGACACCACCAGGCTTTATTTTTGCGGCATATTTATCGAATGAAAGCTGGTTGAGAATCAGAGCGACCGAGGGATGACCCACAACGGGCGAACCGGTGTCGCCTTCGGCAAAAACTATCGTGCACATGGCTGAACCGCCACGCTTTTCTACACCGTAGGCAGGAAAGAACGAGACGTTGTTGCCTTCGTGGATAGCAGCGTAGGACAGCAGGTTGCCGGCAAGCAGAACTCCTTGGCCGCCGTAACCGGATATGAAAACATCATGACGCATGGGAGACTCCTGATCTACAGATTTGCAGTGTTGCGATACACGCCCAACGGGAAGTAAGGAACCATCTCATCTCCAACCCGTTGATTGGCTGCCAGCGGATTCATTCCCCAATTGGTGGGACACGCGGCCAGGACTTCAATGAACGCAAAGCCCTTTTTCTCCACCTGATAACGAAAAGCAGTCTTCATCAACTTCTTTGCCTGCATGACATTTTTGGGGCTATTCACTGCCACCCGGGCAGAAAAACCGACTCCTTCCAGCTGAGCCAATAGTTCTGCCATGCGAATGGGGTAACCATCCTTGCTATGATCTCGGCCATAGGGGGAGGTGGATGTTTTCTGCCCGACCATTGTGGTGGGCGCCATTTGTCCTCCGGTCATGCCGTAGGTCGTGTTGTTGACGAAAATGACGGTAATGTCTTCACCACGGTTGGCAGCATGTATGATCTCCGCAGTGCCAATAGCAGCCAGGTCACCATCACCCTGATAGCTGAACACGATTCTGTCGGGGCGGGCACGTTTGGCACCCGTAGCAACAGCCGGGGCCCGGCCATGGGGCGCTTCGATCACATCGACATCAAAATAGCCGTACAGAAATACCGAGCAGCCCACGGAAGCCACTCCGATCGTCTCCCCACGCACTCCGAATTCATCCATGGCCTCGGCCGCCAACCGGTGAACACTGCCGTGATGGCAGCCGGGGCAAAAATGGGTTTGAATGTCTTTCAGGCTCTCGGGCCTACTGAATACCTGTTTCATTATAAAACCTCGAAATGGGGACCAGGGACGAGGGATTGGAGACTAAATCTTACCAACAGCCTCAATTTACCCCGATCCTGAATCAACGTCTGTAGTTTTTGGCAATCTGCTCGAACAATTCTTCCGGGGTGGGCAGGGAGCCGGCTCCCGGAGGGCGGCCATAGAAATCAACCTCAGTATCACGTGCCACGGAGAGGCGCACATCATCCACCATCTGGCCTGTACTGAGCTCAATGTCCAGGAAGCGTTTACAACGTGTGGACAGATCGGCGTAGGCTTTAGACGGAAACGGAAACAGTGTAATGGGGCGCAACAGGCCCACCTGCATACCCTCGGCACGCGCCATAGCAACGGCTGTACGTGCGATACGGGCCACGGAACCGAAAGCGGTTACAATAAGAGTTGCATCGTCAGTCTGCAGCTCTTCCCAGCGACACTCTGCATCAGCCAGTTCCTGATAGCGTGCATGCATCTTCCAGTGATGTGCCTCCATCTCACCATCTCCCAGTTTGAGAGATTTGACCACCTGTTGCAGTTGCCCCTCCCCTCTTCCACGAACCGCCCAATCCTTGGCGGGGAGTGTGGCGACAGGGCGTGGATTTGCAACCAGGGATTCCTTCATCTGCCCGATCACAGAGTCTGCCAGAACCATGGCTGGGATGCGGTATATATCAGACAGGTCAAAGGCCAGCATGGTAAGGTCGTACATCTCCTGCACCGAAGCCGGGGCAAGCACGATAATGCGGTAACCGCCATGTCCGCCGCCACGGGTAGCCTGCCAGTAATCTGCCTGGGAAGCATCGATACCGCCAAGCCCGGGACCCTGGCGCATGATATCGACAATCACGCCAGGCAGTTCCGAACCGGCCATATAGGAAATACCCTCCTGCTTCAAGGAAATGCCCGGACCCGATGAAGAGGTCATGCAGCGCACTCCGGTGGCCGAAGCCCCCAGCAACATGTTGATCGCGCCAATTTCGCTTTCAGCCTGAATGAACTCACCACCCAGGCGAGGCAGCTCACGAGAGAGGTACTCGGGAATATCGCTTTGTGGGGTAATTGGATACCCGAAATAATAGCGGCAGCCCGCCTCGACCGAGGCCATGGCAACTGCTTCGTTCCCTTTGACAAAAAGTTTCGTAGACAATCCCGCCTCCATCTGAATACTCATTTCTATTTAGTTTCCATCCGGAAACTCCGGATGAGAAACTATTGGTTTCCGATTCGGAAAAGAGAGATTTTTTGTCCTGGCAAGGAAATCGAGGGATTGCGCGGAGGCGTACATCGGTACGCCGCACAAGTAAGTCCGAAGATTGACGCCGCCAGGGCGAAAAAGAACCCTTTCCGGACGAAAACTATTTAAACACAGTAATGGCCACGTCCGGACACATCTCCGCGCACAATGTGCAGCCGGTGCATTGCGATGCATCGGAAAACACAGCAACTGTAAATCCCATGCTGTTGGGTGAATCACTCAACGCGACCAGCTTTTTGGGGCAGGCGATGGTACACAATCCACACCCCTTGCAGCGAGCTTCATCTATCACGATATGCGGCATAAATGGCCATTCCTTGTCGAAAATTTAAAGAGGTGTTTATATCAGGTTCATCTTTTCAGGTCAACACGCGGAGGGCTATTCCCAGAAAATGCCGGTGGGATCCTTCGTAACTTCATCTACCAGCTTTTCTAGTACATCCCTGTTTCTTCCGGTGGGATAAGGTTGTCGCCTGTTTTTCCTGTCATACCAGTACAGGGTCCAGGTGCAGGCTGTTGGTGAAAATTCGAACTGTGCCACTTTGATATGGTTCCACACCCCAGGATCCACAAAAAAAGGCCTCGATTCCACCAGTGTCACTTTGTTGCCGCTGACCGCATATTTCAGTTCAACATTCTCCCCTTTATAAAGGGTGATCCTGTGACTGCACAGCCGCTTCAGCAATGTGTTAACGCTCTCTCTCTCGTTGTCAGGCAATGCCATCTCTTCTCACAATCAGCACCGTTCGGTGATGGAATTCACATCTTTTCCCTGACACTGTTAACTTTATCTTCCATTGTCTGATACCGATCAGTCCTGGTTCCCAGCTTGATGGTCGTAGTTATGCGTGGACTGCCCATTTCGTGCAAAGCCTGATGACACCGCTTAATCGCAGCAAATACCTCATCCCAGTTCCCTTCGATATTGGTCCCATATGAATGCAGCGCGACTTTAAGGCCAGCATCAATGAGAATTTTTTCGCATGCTGCTATATATGGAGACAAGGAAATCCCCACACCTAGGGGAACTATGCATAAATCAACAAGAACCTTCATCTGAACAACTCCTTCTGATATGTTATTGTGTCTCATTAAAGCAGCAACACGCCGTAAAACACTACATCACCACAAAACACACTCAAGATCAACCATTTCCAAAAAATGAAAAAGCCCACCGTACGATGTCGTACACTGGGCTTGATAACCACCTCCACAATCTTCAGAAAAACAGCCAGTTTTTACGTAATCTGTTCAGGCCTGTCGAAAGAAACCGCAAAAGCATCTTCCATGTCCGTGGTATAGCAGGAAAACTGAAGACCTATTTGGGTGGAATGATGTCGGGATACGTTGCACCTGATTTCCCGCAGACAGTGATTGATGGTATCAAATAGTTTGATGGTGCATGAATCACCCAAATCAAGGGCATCACCCAGAGAATCGTAGCAGTTGATCATAGCGCCCGATGGAGAAATATCCTCCAGAAAGCAGACTGTACTTCTTCCATTATGACTCAAGACCAATTTCTCGTAACTCTTGATCCTTTCACCCTGTCTGCGCGAACAGCTCATGTGAACCTCCTGTGGTGCCTGAACTAACCGCTATCTCCAGTGCTGCCGTCTCAGGCAATTATCCCACACTGCG
The DNA here is from genome assembly GCF_018531195.1 of Pelotalea chapellei. Lineage (GTDB taxonomy): Bacteria > Desulfobacterota > Desulfuromonadia > Geobacterales > Pseudopelobacteraceae > Pelotalea > Pelotalea chapellei. The sequence goes on from NZ_JAHDYS010000003.1 coordinate 263,273, forward strand.
GTGCAAAGGCAAGGCTCACTGGCCCATCAACAGCACACTCACCCTACCCTTTGCCCATTAGACCGCGAATGGCGGCCGGCAGATCTGACGGCAAAATTACCAGTTTCGCATTCGGGGATGTGGCAATCTTCTGCAAGGTATTGATGTAGCGATCCCCCAGCAGGAACACAGCCGGAAGATCTTTGTCCTGAATCGCTTCGCTGATATCTCCAATAGCCTTGGCTGAAGCCTCCGCTAGCCTGATCTGCGCCTCTGCCTCACGCTTGGCAGCCTCCAGCCTTCCCTCAGCCTCACGGATAGTGGCTTCGCGCTTACCTTCCGCTTCCAGAATGGTGGCCTGTTTGAACCGATCTGCGCTGGCCTGCTGCTCCATGGCCCGCTGCATTGATTCCGATGGCTTGATATCCTGAATTTCAACGGACTGTACGTAGATACCCCAGGCAGCAACCTCCTTGGAGATATTGTCCTGCAATTTGGCCTTGATGTGCTCTCGCTCGGAAAGGGCGCTATTCAGGTCCATCTGCCCAATGATGGCACGCAGCGATGTCATGACCAAGTTCTGGATGGCATACTCGTAGTTCTGGATTTCATACACCGCACGGGTCGGATCGGTGACTTTGATGAAGGCGATGGCGTTGGTGATGATCACGGCATTATCCTTGGTGATCACCTCCTGTGCGCCAACGGACAGCACATCCCCCTTGGTGGAAACGCGATAGGCAACAACATCGATGTACGGAATGATGAAATTAAGTCCCGGCTTCAGGGTTGAGTGATACTTCCCCAGTCGTTCGACAATCCATTCCTGACCCTGGGGCACTGTCTTAACCCCGGCAAAAAGAGTTGCGGCAACAACAACCAATAAAACACCAAAAATTATTATTCCCGGCATATGCCTCCTCCTGTGGACCTCATCATATTTTTACAACCTTGAGCATCTGCCCCTCAATATCAACAACACGTACAGAATCCCCCACCTGCAATATCTGCTCGGAATAGCAGCTCCACTCATCTGCCCCCAGCACCGAGATGCGAAATCTAACAGTACCCTTTCCGTAACTGTCGTCCGTACCACGGATGATGATACCTGTTTCGCCGACAATCCCCTCCTTGGACATTCCGGCATGAGTTCTGTTTTTTTCAGGCCGGAGATATTTGAACCACATCAGGGTAAAAACTATGGAAGCCACACTCCACAGAAGAATCTGCCCCGCAACAGGGAAGCCTGACCAGACCAACACAAGCACACCAACCACCAAAGCACCCATGCCGAACCAGATAATCGTAAACGAAGGCACAATCAGCTCCAGACCGATTAGACAGAAACCGGCGATAATCCAGTACCACCATTCCAATTGCATAGGATTCCCCTCACGATTTCAAGCTTTGAAGCGCCACAAAGAGTACGAGAACAGCCCTTCATACCAGTAGTATGTAGCTTGCAGTCGCGAGTGTAGCATACGCCTTACAACTTCAAAAAGTTTTACTTGCAAAACATCATGGATTCGCGGCAGTATTCTTAATTAAAGGAGGGAAGACAATGGACACAGTCAGCATAGCAGGAGCGGCACAGTTGATGAAAACTGCCCAGACGCAGCAGGTACTTTCAACCACCTTGATGAAACAGGCCGCTGAACAGCAGAACCAGATAGTGAACATACTGGCCCAGAATGCACAGCAAACCCCGCAACCAGCAGCCGACAGCAATTACAACTTCTCCACCTACGCCTGAATCTGTTAAAGCGAGCAAAACGAAAGCCGGCCTCATCTTTGAGGGCGGCTTTTTTGTTGCCAACACTAGAAGCCTGTCGAACTTAGGGTAAATCTACTACTACGACTTCCTAAGTCCGACAGACGCTTAGCTGATTCAATTACAGCACTTTCTGTTCTTTCATCGTTTTAACCATCCTGCCGATAAACGACTTGATCATCTTCTCATCAGAACCTCTGATCTCAGTCTCGGACGATGCTGACCAGATCAGTCTGTTATCACCAGCAGCATAGAGATTGGTTTCCATGAGAGCATATTCGTCCTCATCCACATAGCCTGGAGTATAGACCATCTGAGAACCATATCCATAATAGTCCGGCCAAGTTCCATAGTAGGCAGGATAATGGTCCCGCCATGCCCCATAGTAAAATGAACTGGGTGTATGGGTCATGGTTCCCGGCACATAAGTTCTGACTGTCTTCCTGTTTCCAAACCGTGTGATCAAAACAGCATCAGCACCCGATTCCTTGACCTTTGCGGCAATAAGTTTCTCATTGCCCTGTTTCTGATCCGGAATAATGGGATAGCTGGCGATGGCATTGATGTCCGCTTCCCTGAGCCGCCTGACAAACTCATCTTCAAAAACCCTCCTGTTGCTGGGCTTTTTCGCTACTCCCACCACCATAATCTTGCGTGGTGGCCCCTGATAAGACTGGTCTTTCCAGTGAGAAGTTATTGTTGTCGAGCTGCAGCCCCCTGAAAAGAGAGCCACTACCAGTCCTGAAATTACTGTCGCAAGCAGAGATCTGTTCATGGTGTTTCTCCAAATCGCATAGTGGCATCCGCCGAAGAGTAAATTTGTATCACTGCCGAACCGACTTGATCACTTCCGGACCGGCGATGGAGCTGACTGTGGCAATATCCACATCAGGCTCAACACTTAACAGGCTGAGAGCACCTATAAGCACTCCGAAACGGTCTGATCTGAGATGATTATCCAGATCCGCCCTTGTTCTCCACGCCTCCCGAAAGCAGAATTTGCTTTCGTCTTCTACATCAGAGTAATAATTGCAGCGTATGCAGCCTCGTTGTCGGCGGATCGGCCCAAGAATAACCTTGACAGTCTGAAGCACCTCCTTGCGCTTTTCAGGCGGTACGTTCATGGTAATAGTGACGTCAAGCATGGTCCTTCTCCTTGCACTGATAAAGCAGTTACTCTCAACTTTGATGGTAAGGATTCGCGCGAAAACAGCCCGGTTTAAAGCCGGGCTGCTTTCTCTGCCGTTTCCAGCATCCTACCGTGGTGAACCAGGAGTCATTTCAGCCTGAGTCCGTTGGATTGCAGCCTGAACCGGACGAATTACCTCTTTCAGCTTGTTTCCCTCCTCTTTGGCTCTCTGGACAACCGGAGTGATAGCCTCAACTCCCTTGGGAGTCATGTCCGTGGAAAGATACTTTTGAATTTCTTTAATATCCTTCACATATGCATCCAGTGCTCCCCTCATCCCCACACTGGAAGCAGAAATCTGGGAATATGTCTCACGCAACTCAGTGCGCCGCTGCTCGCTGAGCGCCTGAATCTGAGGATTGGTATAACGATTTTCCTGCTTGTCCCATTCCTCAAAATAATTATTGCCACGGGATTTCATCTGCTCTGTATGCCTGTCGAGGCGTTTGGCAGTTTTATCCATTTTAGCGACATTTGCAGAATATTTCTTGAAGCTTTCAGTGATGTTAGGTTGCCCGGGATTGACAAGATCATCCAGTGATGCATTGGTTGCATCTACCTGCATGGCGGCCTGGTCAATGTCGGTTTGTACATCCCGCATGCTGGTAGTTGTTTTTGCCGCCCGGTCCGCACCGGTTGTTGCGCATCCGCTCATGATCGAGAGTGAGCCGGCGATGCAGGCCATTGCCAGGAAAAGAGGTAGTTTCTTGAAGTTCATAGTGATTTCCTTTCTGGATGTGAGATAGACGGAAAACTCCGGTCACAAGAAATTTTACAACTTACGTGCCACGGTTCTGATGCCGCTTTAAGTCACTTAAACTGCAGACTAATCTGTAAAAAATGTTATGCGGGAAACTAAATTCTGTCAGCGAAGTCCATCACATGCAACAGAACTGCGACATGTGATGGTCCCGAGGAAACCGGGTTGACGATATTTTTGTCATCCAGAACTCGATAAGCTCAAAGCCCTGTGGTAAAAGGATATCATCAGCAGTCGGCTTAAAAGGTATCGTGAGAGGGAAAATGGCTAAGAAGCTTTTCATAGCCGCCATGGATAAAAACAGCGGCAAAACCACCACCTGTATCAGCTTGATGCATCTTGCCCTGAAGAAATACCGGCGGGTAGGCTACATCAAACCTTTTGGCGGCCAGACCCTGACCTTCCGAAGGAAACTGGTTGACAAGGATGCTGCACTGATGGCCCAGGTCTTCGAACTGACCGGAGATATCGAGATGATATCACCAGTAGTTATCCGTCCTGAGACAACTCGACAGGTTATTGACGGGAAAATATCACCCGCCGCTCTTCAAGAGCGGATTCAACTGGCTTTTGAGACTCTTCAACAAGAGTGTGATTTTATCATTATCGAAGGATCGGGACATCCTGGTGTCGGCTCAGTGATGCAACTGTCGAATGCCCGCATCGCCAGACTACTGGATGCACCGCTGCTGTTGGTAACAGGAGGCGGTCTGGGAAGCGTGATTGACAGACTCTCGATGATTCTTGCATTCTTCGAGAAAGAACAGGTCGATGTGCGCGCCATACTCGTAAACATGCTGCTTGCAGATAAACGAGAGCAGACCCTCGATTATTTGAGACGCGCCCTCAAGAATGAAGGCTTTCACGTCATTGGCGGGTTTGACTACCATCCATTGCTGGCAAACCCGACCCTGCGCCGGATTTCGACCCTGCTTGGACTGCCCCTGCAGGGTAACAAGCGAGAGCTGCAAAGGATCATCTACAAGGTGCTTGTGGGAGCAGCATCAACCCAGCGTGTAATGGAACTGCTTACTGAGCCCTCCTTGATACTGGTCACCAGCAGCCGGGATGAGTTGCTGGTAACTCTGGCCCACCTCTACAAGATGCCGGAATATCGCTCGCTGGTTGTTGGCCTGATCATCTCCGGCTCCACCCCTGTCAGCCCGATCACCCAACAGATTCTGGATCGCAGCAAAATCCCCTACATGCGCAGCGTGCACAAGGTCAGCACAGAGCTGTACCAGATTATCAGCAAAGACACACCCAAGCTGATTCCGGAGGACCGGGAAAAACTTGATCTTATCCGGACACTGGCTGAGCAGGAAATTGATTTTGACGCTATTGATGAACTGTTTGCCCCAAATGAATTGCAGAACAAAGGAAAGAGAGGTTGACATGTCAGGTACGAATCCGATGCATTGCGTGGTAGTGGGAGGGCTTATCAGAAACAGCGAAGATAAGGTCCTGCTTATAAAACATCACAAAAGAGGATGGGAAATTCCCCAAGGCAGGCTGGAAGAAGGAGAAACTCTGATCGATGCGCTGCATCGCGAAGTCCTTGAAGAAGCTGGTGTCGAGATTGAGGCAGGCTCTCTGGCAGCTGTCTGGTCCATGATTACGCCCCCCTCTGCTCTTGTTTTCACCTTTCTGGGCACCTACAAAAGCGGTGATTTAACCCCCTGCGAGGGAGACAGCACAGAAGCCTGCTGGGCGTCGGAAAGCGATGCTTTGGAGATGGTAACCGGCACAGTCATGAGGGAACGACTCAGAGCGCTGCTGGACTATGACGGCACCCTCATGTATCGGGCATACACAATAAAACCCTACCAGCTTCAGCTCGAACAGAATTTTTGTTCAATCTGAAGTGCAGCACCGGGGAACGTTTCCGAAAACCTTGTTTCACGCAGCGGCGCAGAGTTTCGCAGAGAAAGACATACAAATTCTTGGTTTCATCCAACCCCTCTGGTTTAGATTCTCTCTGTGTTCTCTGCGCCTTGCCTAGAGGCACCTACTTCCGGCTACGCAAATCGATTCTAAAAAAACGGGCCACTCTAGCCAAAGAGCGGCCCATTTTCATCACAGACTGTTGTACCTGCTTCAGCTCCTACACCGCAGCTGAGCTCAGCTTCCTGCCGCAGAAGATATCCAGCGCGGTCACTCCAGCCACAGCGGCTGCGGCCACAGCGGCATTTTTCCTGTAGTGAGATTTAGCTTTGCGCGCCTGCCCCAAAGTTGCCAAATCAGCCACATCTCCCACCACTCGAGCCCATACCCAAGGCCCCTTGTTTTTCCGCGACAGCAGCCCTATTCCAGTGGCTACCTCACGCAGGCCATACAATTGAACCAGTTTGGTTCTTTTCTTCATACCCAGCGCCTTGGCCAGTTTTCCAGGCGCCACCAATTCGGTCACTCCCAGCCCGATGCTGAACACTCCCAGGCCTAGTGCCAGATTACGTACGTTCATGGTCTGTTCCTCCCGGTGAAATGAGTGTTACTGCTTCCGTGTGTACTGCTCCTTAAAGTATAACAGGCCTGGAAGATCAGTCACTGAGTCAACACGAATGCGAGAGGTCTAGGGCGACCGGCCGGACTCCCCTACCCGGAGACTTTATCTATTCTGCTTCCCGCGGATATATCACCAGGTGCCGACCAGGCTCGCGCCCTTCGCTCATGGAGAGAAAACCATGGCCGGAGATGATGCGGTGCTGCATTTTGCGCAACAGCGGCGGACGCGGAGACAGTTTAACCTCCACCCCTTCGCTGCTCACTTTGGCAATAGCGGCATTGATTTCCTCCACCAGTCCGGCAGCTTCATCTTCAGCCTCATCATCAAACAGGTGGAAGACCCGCTCAATCAGCCTGCGCATCTCATTGGCCGTGTTGCGCTTGATGAAATGAAGCTGGACATGGTTCCCTGCCACCAATTTCTTCAGTCGCTGATCATCGCTACGCGAGCGCAGCGCAATCACGATATCTGCCTGTTCCGGCCCTCCCACACTGCGGGCGTCCAGATGCAGACTGCGGATCACCCGTTCCAGCAGATCGCGGGAAAGCGCATAGGGATAGATTCGCAAAGGACCTTCCCGAACCGGCTCTCTTTCCGGTATTGACGCCTGAGGGGGAACAAATGAGGCTGAAGATTGCGCCTCGATTTCACGCACATGGATCTGACCATTGGCAGCCTGTTCGCGGTGTTCGCCAGGCATCGAAAAACCACGCAAAATCGCATCCACCGCCGCTGCAGTATCTCGATGCACGATCAACTCGTTCCGATCGACCATCTCCACCAATATCTCGAATGTCGGAGGTGAGCGCCGCTCGCTGACCGTCTTGGTGGTTCGACGGCGACGGGCCTCTTCGTCACTGAGAGTCACCACCTGCACACCACCCACCAGATCGGAAAGAGTCGGGTTCTTGATCAGGTTTTCCAAGGCACTGCCGTGGGCTGTACCAATCAGCTGCACCCCGCGCTCGGCGATGGTCCGGGCTGCTGTCGCCTCGGCTTCGGTGCCGATTTCGTCAATAACAATTGCCTCGGGCATGTGATTTTCCACTGCCTCGATCATCACCGCATGCTGGCGTTCCGGGCGAGGCACCTGCATGCGTCGGCCCGAGCCGATACCCGGATGGGGAATGTCACCATCACCGGCAATTTCGTTGGAAGTATCGATGACAATTACCCGCTTTTTGAGATCATCCGCCAGCACTCGAGCCATCTCCCGCAGCTTGGTGGTCTTGCCGACACCGGGACGTCCCAGGATCAGGATGCTCTGACCGCTTTCCACCAGATCGCGCAACAGTTCAATCCCGCCAAAGATTGCCCTGCCGACCCGCAAAGTCAGACCAATGATCTGTCCCTTGCGATTCCTGATGCCGGAGATACGGTGCAAGGTGCGCTCGATCCCGGCACGATTATCATCACCGAACTCCCCGACCAGGGCGGTTACGTGTGACAGGTCCTGCTGGCTGACCGGCCTTTCGGAAAGACACAACACCTGGTCCAGAAAACGCGCCTCCGGCAGACGTCCCAGGTCCATGACCACTTCGATCAGATTTTCCAATGGCAATGATCGCAGGCCAGCCTGCAACTGCGCCGGCAGGGTCGCGACCAGCAGCATGGTATCGTCCTGTTCTTTGATACTCTGTTTATGGCCGTTTTTCATCTCATCCCCTTATAAAAATCAGCCATTCACACTTCAATCCGGAACAGTGCGCCATCTTTAACATTACAAACACTCAAGGTTCCATTCATATTCTTCTCTATGATGGTTTTACACATGAACAAACCAATTCCGGTTCCCTGCTCCGGCCCCTTGGTCGTAAAATAGGGCTCAAAGACTTTATCTATGATCTCTTCAGGGATACCGCCGGCATTGTCGATAATAGTTACCACTGTCTTGCTTCTCTCCTCGAAGACCTTGATGCAGATTTTAGGACTATCGACATTGCGAGCTATCAATGCGTCTCTTGAATTGATCAGGATGTTTAAAAGGACCTGGGTAAACTCGCCCGGATAACCAATCACAACGGGATCTCCGGTCCTTTCTACGTCCGTTTGAATCAGATCCTTTTTAAAACGTTCCTCAATCACAGACAAAGTTTTATCCAGAGCTTCCAGTACTTTAAACTCAACTTTCTCCTTGTCAGGTTTAAAGAAATTCCTGAAATCATCGATGGTCTTCGACATCTGCTGAATTACTTTCATCGTCTTGTTAACATTTTCGTCGATATGCTCGCTGTTCAAATCCCCCAGCTGCTTGATCATCTGCAGTTCCTGTGCAAGAAGTCCCAGTATGTTGAGCGGCTGCCTCCATTGATGAGCAATATTGCTGATCATCTCCCCCATGACAGCCTGACGACCCTGGACAATCAAAATCCTGTCCTTCTCACGCAACTCCTTCACGGCATCCCTGACCCGCTGTTCCAATATTTCGTTCAGGTGCCGGTATCTGGCCTCACTCTCTTCCAGCTGGTGATAGGAAAAATAATTTTCAATTGAAGAAGATACCAACCCCACGAAATTGCCCATGCTGAGAAGCGTGCCGTTGCTGTCGTCCACTTTCCGATAGAATTCGGAGTTCGCAGCCGTGTTACCGACCGCAAGCAGTGCCACGGGACGTGGTCTGTGAGCACCCAATGGGTAAACAAAATACTCGTGCATGTGCAACGTGGTCAGACATTCCAGCCCCTGCGTTTCCGTTCCTGCCTTACACAGCAGATATTCGCTTCCCGCAAACAATGGCGCCAGAAACGGATCATCCTGTTCTATGCTGAGGCCCGCCACCTCGCTATCCTCCGCTTCTTCGTAATAACCATCCAGGGAACAGACCTGATATGTGCCGGTTGGCCCCTGCACAAAAAAAAGTGCCCGCTCGTAATTCAAGTTCTGAATGACATAATCAATTGTAAGCCTGCAAATTTGCCTCATATCGAGGCGAGCATTGAGTTTTCTGTTCAACTGGTAGAGATCTTTATATTCCTTGAGCTGAGCATCCAGCTCCTCCTGAAATTCATAGAGCTTGCTCTCAGCTTTGACCAGCCGCTTTACCTGCTGGGCAAGGATCTCGTTCTCCCGCTTCAGTTCATCTATCGCTTGATTGCATCGCGGGATATCGCTAACTTTTTTTTCGTTCATATAACCTTCAGAAGATCGCAGCCACTACCGCCGTGAAGTTGTGAAAACAATTACAACCAGAGACAGGTCCGATCTCACCATAAGTATAAAAACCGATCCAAGGGACATCTCCTCCGATCTGCTCCTGAAGAGATCTGATCAATTCTGTCTTCTCCTGCTCCCTGAAGACCACTTTTCCCCGCCCCATGCATTCGAACTGCAGAACGAACTTGGGATTACCGGTTCCCTCTTTCGCCATTATCTGGCGTGAGATATCCTGCAGTCCGTTGCGAATCAGCTCCTTGTCACGGCGAACTATCCAGAATTCATTACCATCCTGAACATCCGATTGGATCTTTACATATCCTTCCTTGTCCTCCTTCTCAATCATGTACCGTACAACATATTCCCCATATTCCTTCTTGATGGTATCCGGAGTTTTGAAACCGAGACACAGGTTCAGAGACATCTTGTTCCATTGATCTCTCCAGCCATCCTCAACGTAATCCTCAAGCGCATTCAGGGCCGGAATGCCGTCAATTTCATAGATAATGTTACCTTTGCTGCGGGTAATCGTGTGTCTGGTCCCGATCGGGACACAGCCATGACTTATTCCCGAAGCAACCATTCCAGGACCCGACATGAGAACGCTGGATATACCCTGGGAGAACACCTGATCGTCATGATACTGATAGGTTCTTCCGAAAGTCCAGTTATCGGCAGCCAAACCGCCAAACAATGGAAGATGGACTTCAGCACCAAGTGCTGTTTCGAATGTCCTGCAAAATGGATCGAAATCAAAAAACAGGCCATCTGCAAAGATAAAACAAGCTTGAGTGTCAGCTTTCAGTAGCGGCTTTATTTCTCCCGCCAGCCGTTCTCCTGCGAAATCCGTCCCTCTGCCTATGTCCCTGACATAGACATTGTCAAACCTCATTTCATCTGAACTGATCACCATTACGCACACACCAAAATTTGTTTCTGCAACCATTGCCTGGGTTATGATTCCCTCTCCGGAACAACCGCTTAAAGGGGCGCCTGAAGTTGTCTCCCTGATCGCCTGAATAAGTAGTTGTTGATCATAACCGACTGTAGCAAAGACAAAGACAAAATCCGGTAGGGAAAGACCTTGCTGCTCAAGCGCCTTCCGGGCCGCTTCTCTGCCCGCCTCTTGCGGATTTCTGCTGAGGCTGTACCCTACTCCCACCGATGTTCCCATGGATTCTCCTTCCCTGGCGCCAAAGACGCTATATGACCCTCCTTGCTCAAAGCAGGAAAACAAAATACCCAAAATACCATTTAATATTATAGCGCCGAATGCCCCTGGTCATATCCATGAAAATGCCAGTCCAGTCCACCAGAATTCTCAAGCGAAATAGCCGGCAATGGAAACCCTTATAACGCCCATGATGGAAAGATTGATGGTTCGGTCCAATGTCAGGTTTTCAGTTAGATTATATCCCCGCCCAAGATGGTTCCGGCAGAACCGGGTATTGCCTGGCAGGTCAGAGAAATAGAGAATAACAGAGGGAATTGGTCAATGTTACGCAGACTGATATTGCACCGTTTTCATTGACACTGAAGGTATGGCTACCGCCGGAATAGGTAAAGAAAAGACGAGGAAGAAGAAAACCCCGAGCAATCATGCACGGGGTTAGTTGGCCTCTGAAGATGTAAAACTTTACAATCTGATTCGACGGATGGAGCCGCTCCCATCGGTCACAAAAAGACTGCACATTTAAAAATTATATATTGAAATCAAGGGCATCTGCCACTGCTGGCCCACTCGGCTTGCGCCTACGGCGGCGTCGTTTTCTCCTTCGCTGCGGTGCCTCATTTTCTTCGATAAATCCGGATGGCGGCGGCAGCGGCTCCTGCTGTTCTGCCTGGGCCAGCCACCACTCTAGCTGTTTCGTAACACCCTTCTTGCCCCCTTGGGTAATGCGGTAATATTCAATAATGTCGTTAAAATCACGACGTGCGATGAATGTTTGCGGTCGGCGACCGGGAATCTTGTTCAGGCGGGTCTGCTGGGAAATTATGTCCCGGAGGGCGAGCCCCACACGATTGGTGATCGCTACAATCGGACAGACTTCTCCCATGAATTCCGCGACAGCGGCATCAATGCTCTGCTGCCACGGCGCTCCTTTGCGGCGGAATTTTTCCGCCTTCTCATTGAGATAATCCCCGAATAGAAGCGCAAAGAGCAGGGGCTGAGAAACCTTGTCCCGCTGCTGGAAGCGCGAATCCACATAGGAGATCATTTCGCCGAAACGGGTATGGGGGAAGCCTTCGCTTTCTACACCGAGCCAGGCAGAAAAGTTGGGGAAAAGCGCGGCGAAGAGACCGGTCTGACGGAGAAGTTCGCAACATTTAGCCCCCTCCCCCGAGAGAAGGAGTTTGAGCATCTCATCATAGAGGCGTGGCGGTGCCGCCCTGACAATGGTGCCGGCAGCGGCGACCAGCGCCTTGCGGGTATCGTCCTCCATCATGAAGCCGAGCAGGGCGGCAAAGCGCACCGCTCGCAACATCCGCACCGGGTCTTCCTGAAAGCGGACCGCCGGATCACCGATGGTGCGGATGATGCCGGCGTTGAGGTCGGCGAGGCCGCCGGCATAGTCGATAATCGAGAAATTGGCAATGTCATAGGAAAGAGCGTTGACGGTAAAGTCCCGGCGCAGGGCATCCTGTTCGGGAGTACCATAGACATTGTCCCGCAGGATCATGCCGTCCTCATCCATCAACATCCGCGGGCGCCGATGCCGATGCTCCGTCTCGCGCGCTACTTCCGTCTCGGGCTCCGGCTCGTCAGGCGCCTGAGTCCGAAAAGTTGCTACCTCGATGATCTCATCTTGAAAATGAATATGCGCAAGACGGAACCGCCGCCCGATCAGGCGGCAATTACGGAACATCCGCTTCACTTCGCCAGGGGTGGCATTGGTCACCACGTCAAAATCCTTCGGTTCCCGCCCCAGCAGAAGATCGCGCACGCATCCACCAACCAGATAGCCGACAAAACCATTGTCCTTCAGCCGGTAGAGGACACGCAGAGCATTGGGGCTCATCAGCTTGCGGGAGATTCCATGCTCCTGCCGCGGGACAACCATAATCCCGCTTTCTTGCAGGCTCTTTTTCTTCTTCATCCTGTTATCACCACTTCCAACACTTAATCAGGGCTGCTTTAATCATCAATAAGCGGGCGAACAATATATACTAATGAGGTCTGGTGCCCAAACAAAAACCCCGCCTGCCAAAATGGAGTATCTGGTTGGAGACATTTTCTCCCCTTTTAGATCACTCCTGTAAAACGAGTGGTTTCTATTCATTGGATGGCAAAGATAACCTTATAACTGGTGTGATTGATACTTCGTTGTATGGATTATAATATTAAAGGGATGAGAGAGTATGAAACTGCTCGGAGCAAAATATGGAACTCAATCACCGGCAGCACTTTGGCATGGAAACGGTAGTGCCAAGATGAAACTTTAAAGTAACCGGGGGGAATAATCTATGAAAAGCTACGTCAAATCGCTGCAGCTTATCGAAGGGGTGACCCTATCCCATTGGGCGGAACTACTGCGTCTCAGGCGACTTGTGATCAAAAAGGGCGAGCATGAGGATATTCATGATCTGAGAGTGGCTTCACGCCGTTTCAGGTCAGCCCTAAAAATACTGGCTCCTGTATGTGGCAGAATGGAAACTGGAAAACTTTCCCGGAAAGTACAAAAGCTCACTCGAACACTGGGAAAGGTTCGCAATCTGGATGAAGCCTTATCTTTTTTCGGATCCAAGGCTGGGGAAAGCGATCTGACCACCCTTATAAAAAGACTCGCTGACAGCAGGAGTAGCGAAGAAGACAGGATTTTGAAGATCCTGAAGCATTTCAAGGTGGATAAATTGGACAAGCGCGTGCATCAATTGGTTAGAACAACAGAGGAAAAAACGCGAAAGCAGGATACTTCTGCACTCCAATCTCATATTCGCGCTGCTGCGATCAGACTGTATGACAATGTACAGGAGTCATTGCCGCCAGCACTTATTCCTGAAAACGCCGAAGAGCGGCATACGCTGAGAATCTCCATCAAAAAATGGCGCTACTTTCTTGAAATCCATTCCACAATAACGGAACAAAACCATGACGAAGTTCTTAAACAGCTTAAATCTTACCAAAGCCTTCTCGGCAGCATGAATGATATGACCGTGTTTGCTGGAATGTGTCGCGAAGCAAAGGTTTCGAAAGATGTTCTTGCTGATGCGGAACAGTTGATTGCTTTAGAAAACAATAAGCTTTTTGATCAGTTCATTACCCTCGTCAATGCTGAGCCTCTAAAGTACGATGCCTGACAACCACTTCTGTCTCGCTATACAGTGGAATGAACCAGGCATATCACACCAAGAGGGGCTGGATTCATCCAGCCCTCTTGGTTTTATTTTGGATCGGCTCTATCTCCCCCACCAAAGGGTGAAGGCTTATCAGCAGTCTGAGGCAGGGGAATAACCCCTGCCCTTTTTAAAACTGCTGTCCATAACACCTACATCTTCTTGTGCTCCTGGCGCATCCGACGTGCATCCTCCTGGATGCGGGCGGCCGCCTCCTTGACCTTGGCCCAGCCGTACCAATGCATGTAATCCGGATTCATGTGGAAGGCCCCTTGGAAAGCCCGCTGCCGATATTCAAGGAAGATCAGGTAGAGTTCCTGCTCGACTGCACTTTGAGCTTCATAGAACTGCAGCAGGTCGGGAGCGTATTTCCATCCCTTTGGTTTCACCAGAATGCCATCATCATACAACCCCTTGACGGTTCGGATCGAATCGGCAAAGACCTGGTCCACCTCCCGGATCACTTCATCACCTGCGTTGAGATTGGTCTCGGCATAACTGCGGGAATGACATTGGGTGCAGGCATCGATCATTTTTGCCCTGGCCTTATCAAAGCTGGCCTTGTCCAGCCGGGCAACCTTGGCCGCTTTAATGGCATCAAGCCGCTCAGTCGGTTTACCTGCTTCATCCAGCACGCCAATCGCCTTCAGAATCGTTACCCGGTTTTCCATCCACTGTTTGTCATCCTCGGGCAGGCGCAGGGCCAAAAAACCCCAGGAGGTGATCACATCATGTTTGCCGTCGGGCATATGACAGTTCTGGCAGGTAGGGGCACGGCCGGTGGTCGGTTCGATCTCCCAAATGCTGCCATGTTTTGAGGTCTGCCACATCTCCCACTGGGGATGATCGAAGCCCATGTGACAGGTTCGGCAGGCACGGGGGTCTTTCGCCTCGGCCCTGGAGAAACTGTGACGGGTATGACAGGAATCGCAGGCGCCTGAACCGTAGCGTTTCAGCTCGCTGGCTGCTTTTTCTCCCACCTTGTGACAAGCCGAACATCCTTTCAAGTCGCCGCCACCCACGGCCATCGGCTGATGGGTGATCATCGGCATCGCCTTCATGGCGGTCCAGGCCAGTGCATGTTTTCCCTCACGATACTCTTTGACCCTTTCGGCATGGCAGGTTGCGCAGGTGTCGGGGGTCGGCAGTTTTACCTTGGCCACATCATTTGCCGACATATGTTCCTTCCCATGACAGGATGAGCAATCCATGGTCTTGCCCATCTTCCCGGAAAGGAACTGTTTCACAATGCCGGGAGTGACCTTCTCGTGACACGTAATACACGCGGACTTTCCGCCCTGGGTTTGCGCAGCATTCACCGGAGAAAAGATCAGAGCGACCAGTGTGACGGCTGCCATTACTGATAACCAACTCGCGATTTGCCTTGCCATTGCCATGTGTTTCTCCTTTCAATTTGATGTGTGGCGTTTTTTCCACCATTCCTTTGTCGACCAGCTTTTCGGAGTGAAGAATTCATCATAAGCTTACTGCCAAACCGCGGGCCGTCAAAGCACAGGCCCAAAATTACATATTTTAAACCTAATCATGAACAAAACCCACAAAAGCAAAGGACTTAACCGGCTGTTGGTTAAGTCCTTCGTATAGCCTGGCAATCAATGCACCCATCGTATTGGTCTGGTGCATGCAAAGAATCTTCAACAGGCACCATTCGTCACCATATTTATTCGGCTTCCTCAGATCCTCTCTCTCCTGACTGCTGGTTAAATGATGGCAGAACCTCGATTGTGGTCAGATTATAGCGGTCAGTAGTGGGTGCCGAATCGTTGATAGTAACAATAGTACCGGCAAGCGGTGTCGTATTGTTCATCCGCTGAACCCAATAGGTATCCTGTGTGGCAGAAAGATATTGATGCACCAGTACCTGGACCGGCCCCACCGTGCGCGCCGTGGCACTGTCCCAATCGTTGCCGACACCTAAAACCCAGGAATGTGCACGCGTCGTCACCAGAGATGCCGTGGGGGCACCTTTCAGGCTGTTTGCACTCCCCGTCGCACCGATCGCTCCGGAACCATTTGTGCCGGTAGAATCGGCTCCGATAAACGACACTACGGTGACAGAAGCAGACGAAACCGATTGATTAAAAGTCGCGGTAACCCTGCTGCCGGAAATCCGTGATGTAGCATATGCCCTCCACACCTCGGCGGTACCATGTTGCACGTTGGTACGGCGAACAAGGGTCCAGGTAAGCCCACCACCGCTGACACCTGTGACGAATGCTGCTGGTGCAGTTTCGGTAGGATTGGCTCCCGCGACAAATGCAAGAAGCAGCTGGTTTGACGTGCCGGTGGAGAACGAAGAGGTTGTGACCGAGGCACCTCCTTTGGATACATCTCCACTAACTATTACATCCATCACCAGACCAGCAGATACACTTATGGTAACGGTAGCGGAGTTTCCGGCAGATACATTTCCTGCGGCATCCTTTGCCCAGGCATAGAGTATTTTGGCACCGGCAGAGCCGAAGGCATAGGAGGTTGGAGTAGTCGTTGACCAGCCGCCGACTGTGGGTGAAGGGACATTTGCCGTTTCGGTGAGCAGATAGCCGGAAACGGCCACATTATCGCTGGCGGTAAGGGTCTGAATCGGCACAACAAGTCCAGATGATGTCGCCGGAATAACGAACGCAGTTACGACCGGAGGCGTCGTGTCGGCAATGGCAGTTGCATCGAAGACCACGTCCACCCAATAGTTACTGCCATTATAGGAATTGCTCGGAAAACCGCTGTTGCCATATTTGTATACACCGTTGCCACCGTCGGTACCGTCTGCCAGAGCATGGAGTGGCGCATTGTCAATTGCCCGCGTGAAGTACCAGTCAGTGGCGGCATAATATCCGGAGGACGAGTGGTACGAGGCGACATAGGTCTTGTTGGCGACGATCGGAACCGGAACGGGGAATGAAACCTCCTGCCAGCCCGAAGCGGTTTCATTTTTGAAGGGCACTGTGGCCAGCAGGACACCCTCGCGGGTCCAGAGATTGGCCGTGTGGGTGCCGGTGTTAGCTGCCCCTTTGTAAAATCGCAGACCGGTAAGGTTGCCGTTCACATCCGAACGGAATTTAAACCCCACCTCGATAGGAACGCCATCGGTGATCGCCAGGATGGCGGGCACTGCCGTATTCGGCCAAAGCGATGTTATCGGCAATGCGATGACAATGACTGCACTTTTGCTTGCGGAAATATTACCTGCCGTGTCCTTCACCCAGGCATACAGCGTCTTGGTGCCCGCGGAAGCGAACGTGTAACTCGTTGGCGTGGCAGCACTCCAACGCGGATCGGCCGCCAGGGGAGGATTGGCACTCTCGGTGATAAGATAGGCAAAGACACCCGTATCATCAGCTGCAGTGAATGTAAGGACGGGTACTGTCAGAAGCGAAGAGTTCGCCGGCACGGAAAAGGCTGTCACCGTTGGCGGGGTAACATCCGGAATGGATATCGTAACGGTAGCGGAGTTTCCGGCAGATACATTTCCTGCGGCATCCTTTGCCCAGGCATAGAGTATTTTGGTACCGGCAGAGCCGAAGGCATAGAAGGTTGGAGTGGTCGTTGACCAGCCGCCGGCTGTGGGTGAAGGGACATTTGCCGTTTCGGTGAGCAGATAGCCGGAAACGGCCACATTATCGCTGGCGGTAAGGGTCTGAATCGGCACAACAAGTCCACATGATGTCGCCGGAATAACGAACGCCGTTACGACCGGAGGCGTCGTGTCGGCAATGGCAGTTGCATCGAAGACCACGTCCACCCAATAGTTGCTGCCATTATAGGAATTGCTCGGAAAACCGCTGTTGCCATATTTGTATACACCGTTGCCACCGTCGGTACCGTCTGCCAGAGCATGGAGTGGCGCATTGTCAATTGCCCGCGTGAAGTACCAGTCAGTGGCAGCATAATATCCGGAGGACGAGTGGTACGAGGCGACATAGGTCTTGTTGGCGACGATCGGAACCGGAACGGGGAATGAAACCTCCTGCCAGCCCGAAGCGGTTTCATTTTTGAAGGGCACTGTGGCCAGCAGGACACCCTCGCGGCTCCAGAGATTGGCCGTGTGGGTGCCGGTGTTAGCGGCCCCTTTGTAAAATCGCAGACCGGTAAGGTTGCCGTTCACATCCGACCGGAATTTAAACCCCACCTCGATAGGAACGCCATCGGTGATCGCCAGGATGGCGGGCACTGCCGTATTCGGCCAAAGCGATGTTATCGGCAATGCGATGACAATAACTGCACTTTTGCTTGCGGAAATATTACCTGCCGTGTCCTTCACCCAGGCATAGAGCGTCTTGGTGCCCGCGGTAGTGAACGTGTAACTCGTTGGCGTGACAGTACTCCAACGCGGATCGGCCGCCAAAGGCGGGGTGCTGTTTTCACTGACAAGATAGCCGCCTAGTATGGTGTTATCGTAGGCTCTGATCTCGATTGGCACACTCAATGATGAAGCGGTAGAAGGAACGATGAATGTGTAAATAGATGGGGGATAGTTATCAACGATGGTGAAGGTGGCGGAAAGATAATTTTCTGAAACGTTCCCGGCGGCATCCTTGGCCCAGGCGTACAAGGTTTTCGTACCAATTGAGTTGAAGATATAATATGGAGCGGCGAAAAAATGCCAACCCGAATCCGTTGCTAATGGTTTGACAGGATCTTCACTGATGTAATAGCCGGTAACGGCAACATCGTCTGTGGCCGACAGACTGAAATACACATCGAGAGAAATCTGGGTAGGTGAAACGAAAATTCCCGTCATTTTCGGTGGAGTTGTATCGACAAACAGAATGTTGGTCGTGGCGGATTTGACAAGGGAGACGTTCCCTACCGTATCCCTCGCCCATGCGTAAAGGGTTTTGAAGCCGCCGGTTCCGAAGGTATGGTTCGTCGGCGCGGCCACGAGCCAGACCGGCCTGTCCCCCAAAGGGGGCGTAGGGTCTTCGGTTACAAGGTATCCGGTGATACCTAGGTTATCGGAGGCCGTGAAGGTCAAGATCGGCACGGTTAGCGATGTGACCGAGACAGGGAGAACAAAGTCCGTGACAACGGGCAAAACTTCGTCCGGAGGGGTGTAGATCGCGCTCATCGTGCTAAGGGGAGCAGAGATGGCCGTCATGCTGAAACCTGAAGGAAATGTACTGTAATAGTTTGAATTTGGAGTGGTTGTCTCGTTCCAATCGGTATTGTTGCCCTGGTAAAAAAGAGTGGTTTTATGCCCAGTACATGTTGAACCCTCTCTCAGCATGGAACAGAACCCGGTGCTGGCCTCCACAGGCACAACCTTCTGATGTTCCCCCGGACCAAAATAATAATTATTGAAACGGTTGCTATCAATATGCAGAATCAGCAACCCGCCCGCCCAATCGGATCCGAGCCAACTCCTCAAACCCTTGTTCCAGCCTGAAGGCTGCAGATTCTCTAGGAGAAAATATTCATTTTCGCTTACGAGCGGACGACTCAGCTTGAAACTGGCCGCGGGCGAGGAAGAGGAAGAAGGAAATTCAAGCGAACCGGCCGCCGGTTCGATCGGTATCGTCCACCCCAGGAATTCCCGTGACCATGCATCCAACGCAACAGGTGTGGTGCCCTGATATTCGCCAATATCAGCGCCCCAGCAACCGTAGGCCATGGTAGAGAACATGCCCAAAGCTGCATTGGTATAACTTGAGTCATAAAGGTCGGGTAAACCGAGCAGCGAATGTCCCAGTTCATGAACGACAACTCCAACCGGGTGCTGCACATCCTGGTCGTTTAATTCTCCACTGAGCGCCCATTCACGCACCCGTACATTTCCAGACTGGATATCTCCAGACTCCGCATGCGCCCAGACACTCGGGATTTTGACGGAACCGGACTGTTCATATCCCGCATATACCATATATATGCTCAGTTCCGACCCATCAAGCATGCCATCCTTGTTAATATCGCAACTTTCCAAATCTACATAATATGCCACCTGATCGAGTATGTGGGTTGCCAGGGTAGCGCTGTCCCCTGAAGTACCTCCGTAGGGATGCATGTCTGCAATATTGACGGATACTATTCCTGCAGGGGAGCCGGGTTGGGTATGTGATGCAGGGGAAATGGTCACGTTAGCGGATGAATTTTCATAGAAAAAATTGACCATGGATTTCATTCCGGGTGTTGTTGAAAAGAGAAGGTTATGCCAGTCGTTTGCCGATGTAATAAAAGAGCGGTCAGCAAAATTCACCAGCACTACCAGCACCTTCCGGATCCCAAAAACGTGGGACCAACTGCTGGCGGATGGCACAGCCAACATATCCTGCTGTGGCGACAATTCCGCTACATCGACCGCAGTTTTTTGGGGCGGCTTGAAACCTTTGGGGATACTCGGAGGGGCATTGTTGCCCTTCGGCTCCACCTTAATACCTGACGGCACAAAGATGCCCTCTGACGTGGGCTCGGCATATTCCCATAAACTGCTCTTCTTATTCTGGATGATGGCGTGACCTGTCTCGGCCAGTTCCAGCCAGTGCTGACGTTCATCTCCCCGTATCCTTACCTTGAACCTTGTTGTATCGGGCTGGGTTGCGTCCACGGGGACCGGTATGGCGGGGGAGGCAAAAACCGGAATACCTGTGAGCAAGCAGAATCCTATGGCGACACATGCGATGATTCCACGCTTCATGTTCCCTCCGAATATTGCAGATTGTAAAACTGCGTATATTTCAGCAATATATATGCCTAATGTAAGTTATTTAATTTTTAAGAATTTTTAAACTTTACTGTGATTTTGTGTAAACAGGAACGACAAGGAGGGGTCAAGATCGACGCTACGATCTATGGGTGCTACCAAGATCAAGTCCAATAAAGTGGCTGGAGGCATAGAGGCCCTGCCTACGGTTTTTTATTCCAGCCAACAGCTGGGCCCACAAAAAGTTAAAGGGGCTAGACAAATTGCCTAACCCCTTGATTTTTTTTCCAGAGCAGGAAACTGGATTCGGAAACTGTTTCTGAACCACTTCCACTCTTTCCATTAAAATACTTAAGCATCTAGCCCCACAGCAAAGTCCATTAAAGTCCAGCAAATCCCCGGTGAAAGCTGCCCAATTGGTGAAAGCCGAGTGAAAGTTTTTCTACGCAATACCTTCGATTTATAGTTCATCTAGCCGCCACGACTACTCCTAACAGATCCTCAATCAGCCGGAGACCTGCCGCTGACTCCTTCCTTGAAACGGATCGTATCGCTGTTCGCCATACCGTAATTTCTGTTGTAGATGGTGTCATGGCCGTCACCCAGTCCAAACAGATATACATCGTTGTCGTTCGTCAGGCTGTAAAAGCTATTACCGGCAAAACCATAAAGAATGTCGTCACCATGGCCTCCGTCAATAACATCATCTCCCAGGCCCGCTTGAATAGTATCGTTGCCATTACCACCACGGATCATGTCAGGGCTCGGGGTCAGGACTTGAAGACCTGAACTTCCAGGCAATCTTCAAAGCCTGACCCTACAGCCTCCTCCTACAGCCTCCTCTACAGCCTCCTTTGCTCTGCCTGTGGTATAATGCCTTCCGGAATTTTACCACCAGCTTCACCGATAAAAGTGCCTGTATTTGATGTTGTTTCTACAATCAGATCCAAAAAGCTTTTCAATGTAACTCCTTTAGACATACATCCTCCTCCTTCATTAAGTAGTCAATCAATGTCATCAGTTGTTAGAATTGATTTTTTCTATAAACTCTACTACGAATGTTATTATCAACATAAATGTGAAAACGCTTTGCAAATAGATAACTAATCCCCATATAGCAGATGTTATAGTTCCACTATTTAGTAATGAATAGACAAATTTACTTATTCTTCCAGCCTCAGGGTGTGATGGCGCATTCAAGTAAAAGGCTGTGACAATTGAGCAAAATAGTACTAATGACATAAGTCTTGTTTTCAAATTGCAATTTGATGGAAAAATTACTGAGTTAGTAATTGGCTTTTTGATTAGCCAATTTGACAATATAGCAATCATTAATATTGACATCGTCCAGGAAATGGCGAGTATCAAACATGTGTTGTTTGGGTCTTTAGATATAATCGTTGTATTTTTAAGTGATGGAACCAATATTTTTACTACTTCACAAAAGTTTTTTGATATTACAAGGTTGCCAAGGTCAAATATTGAAATCATTACAGCAAATAACAAGTAGAAATAAACAGTTTTAGTTATTTTATTAAAGACCTTCTGCATTCTTGGATCGAATAAATTTTTAGTTTGTAATCCGTAATCCAAAATAGTTTTATTTTTGTTTAATTTACTTGAATTACTATTTCTGATGAGTTTTGATTTGTAATATTTATCAAAGATTAAACCACACTTTATGCAAACTTCATTGGACTCTTGCACTTCCAAACATTTAGGGCATTGACAAATATCATTATTCAATTTGGGATAAATAGGGACATTTTTTAAATTACGGCCTGATGTGCCATTTGTTTCAGTATTCCTTGTCGCATTGCCACCCATCCCCCCCCCCTCTGAATTCAGAATCTTCATTTTTGTTCCAGTTCATCGGATCAGGTCACCTTCTTCCAGCGGAAACCCCTCCCACCAGCCAGGCCGTCAGCTCTCAGGTCAACCAACTTAACTACTGTCAACGGCAACCGAAAATTGACCCACTTTACCGTTGATCGGAAATTGAAAAATGACCTTTAAAATTACTAAAAGCTTGTTATTGAAGTTGCTTTCTCCTTGATTATTTTTGTTGCTTGTGAAATTGATTCAGAATCTTCAACAACCATATCTGTAAATGTTACGACGATTCCGTCCCAATATATTGACTTCCAATAATTAAACAAATCTTCTGTCCATAGTGGTGGCTTACTATTTGTTAGAAACATTGCTCGATCACCTCGCACTTTTACATGCATGGATTCGTAATATATTGTTCTTTTCTCGAAAATTCGAAGATATGGATTTACCTCAACACAGGTTTTATAAAATATAACATCACCCATACGATATATTTGAATGATCGTTGGAGAGTAAATTACGAGTATCCATGACAATATAAAAAGTATTGATTTTGTTGCCAATGAGCCCTCATTTGTTGGCCAGATTGCCGCAAGATTGCCTGTTGACAAATAAGGAATAATTGATCCGAAAACTGCAAACACATAACATCCAGCAAGTGCAAACATAACAAAGAAATAAAATAAATGTTTGTACTTCAATACGATAGGATAAGCAGGATTTTTTTCGGAAGGGACATTAAGGGGACAGACTACCTTTCCCCTTCCCTCTTCTTCAGTCGTCCTCTTGGATTCATTGTTGACCCCAGACCAAGTTTGTTGCTTATTCGTTGCTGCCATTCTTCCCCTCCACAAGATGTCTGATGGTTTAAGCTTCTTCTACACTTTTTAAACTCCCTGCCCGTCTGGATAGAATTAGGGACACTTCCCGTATTCTTCCGGATAGAATTAGGGACACTTCCCGTATTCTTCCGGCGGAAACCCCTCCCGCCAGCCATTGCCAGGCCGTCAGCTCTCAGGTCAACCAACTTAACTACGTCTCCAAAGGGATACCTATTCTTAAATCTCCGACACAAACTCCTCGAACTTCCCATTCGGCCCTACCGGCAGATCCGGCAAACAGACAATTGTCATTTCAAAGTGATGGCCTAATGATCGCCTGACAATTGCACACAGAGCATCTTTTTCCGAAGTTACAAGTGGGCGATCTACAATAAGACGCATTTCAATAGTTGAGATATTTTTCTGGATCAGCTGATATTGACGCACCGGCGCAACTGAGCGATATTCGGCGAATCCCACCAGGGGCCAGTGTTTCTTACCATCCGGCATGGTGACCATATTTCGTACACGTCCATATATCTTGGAGAGTGTGGGAAGTCCCCGGCCGCAGGGACAAGGCGGACCGACCTCGGCAAAGTCGCGTAGTTCCTAGCGCAGCAGCGGCATGGCAAAACCGTGCAGCGTGGTGACAATGATTCTGCCGGTTTCTCCCGGGGCACAGGGGCGGCCCGAATCGTCCACAACCTCAACCAGAAGGCTTTCCGACTGCACGTGGCAAAGGCCCGACTCAGGGCACTGGAGAGCAATATTTCCCACCTCCTGTGAACTGTAGAGATCAACAGGCTGTATACCAAACAGCTCTTCACACTCCATCCTCACGCAGGAAGGGAGAACCTCGCCGATAGTCTGAATTCCTTTAAGCCTCAACGGAATCGATCCATGTTCACGGAAAGACCGCATGAGCGCGCCGAGATTGGAAGGGTAAGTAAGCAGATAGTCTGGCTCATGGCTGACCAGCCAGGCTGCCTGACGACAGATGTCCGTGCCGATGGAAAGGGACGCACTGGGGCCGGTTGCAAACAGCCTGCTCGTTGCACCTCCCCAATCTTCACATGTCACACCATCATCAGCGGCAGGCACTCCAGCTCGAATGACGCAGAGCTTGCCGGACAAATCACGCTGATGCCAGCTGTGGTTACGCAGGGTTACCGCCTGCCACATAAGGATGTCATACCTGCTGCGCAGTACCTCCACCGGCTGACCGGTGATCAACGGCCTCTGTGAGCTTTTTGACGATGTGGAACTTGTCGAAGACTATTGTTGCTTGAGGTGCTTTTACCTTCACCGCTACTTTGGCAAAGACTTTATTGCTCCGGAAGTAAAGCAGGATGCGATGATTACCATGCAGCAAGCCTTGATACCACACCTGGCCTGGCAGATGCAGCAACCGGTTTATCCGATAGCAATTCCGTGAAAAACAAAAAGCCCCATCCTTCATTGCAACTTTCTTAGTGAAAGTCCTGGTGAAAGCCGGGGCAAAAAGAAAGGAAATCACGAATGATTTCCTGTAGTTCTAATGGAGCGGGAAACGGGATTCGAAGCCCTTTAAAATCAAATAGCTATATAGCTATGCAGGCGATATCAAAATAATATCAGACAGTTACTATTTCTTTCGGTGTGTCCAAAGTTCAATTGAATTCAAGCAGATTCGTGTCAATTCAGGCATCACAGGAACAGTTTAGTTACAGCTGTTCCTAGGCCTCGAAGGCTCCCAAAATTTAGAAATGTTCAGAGATAAAATCATGGAAACTCACAAAGGATGGACATTTTATAGATATTTGCGAAACATCTATTTTTTCAACGATTTTTGAATTATGTTTTGTATTTATATAAACCACAGTATCGTCAGAGCACTTTTCAACAATGCTTCCTAAATGTTCTTTGGGTGAAATGACGGTTTCCGGGTGATGAATATTATCAGGCATCTTTCTTAACTTTAAAGCATCTTTGATTGCATTTGAATCAGACAATAACCATGCTTCCAGTTCTTCAGTAGGGATACTAACAAGCCATTTACTGAATGGATTCGGAACAAGTGAATCAATTATTTGCTTCCTTAATATTCCCTCCTGATTTCTATCAAGGTCATGAACAACAATTAAGACACCACATCCCTTTTGCTTTAATTGATTTGCCCAAGCACTACATTTTCTTTTGATTTTTCCACAACCTTTACCAACAAACTTTTTAGCACCAATATTCTCTTTACCAGATATCCTCTTAATTAATAATCTAATGGATTCAACGTCTGAATCATCTTCAGCGATTATGCCAACAAGAGAGGTCTTCTTACTCATTATCGAATCCCCCCTCTTTCCAGTATTCACCAAGATTGCCTGATTCCTCCAAATAAGTTTTTAATGCTTTATAATCGTTTTTGCTCATATATTTATTTAACGGTTTTACAGTAGTGCCACTTTTTTCTGATTTTTTAACAAGTACAATATTATCAGGTTCAAGATGGTCTAAAACGAAATCTGAATGAGTGCTTATAATGATTTGTTTTTTCTTTGACTGTGTTTTTATTAGTTCAATAATGCTACTTAGCAAGCCGTGATGGATACATACTTCAGGCTCTTCAATCAACAACACTTTACTACTATCTGTTAAAATATAGTACACTAGAGCCAATGTTTTGAAAGTTCCCTCAGACAACTGATTTGGTGATAAATTATTGCCGTCTATATTTATATTAGGTACGACAAGTAACCTATTTTTCTCAATTTTATGTATTTTACCACCTGACCTCACCTCGTAAGAGCTTGAAGGCATCTCCACTTCAGTAAAAGAAATACTATCAATCAAACCAATGCCATTACTATTTACTGCATTTATATATTTTTTGTAGGAGACTTCATCA
This sequence comes from Pelotalea chapellei, assembly GCF_018531195.1. GTDB lineage: Bacteria > Desulfobacterota > Desulfuromonadia > Geobacterales > Pseudopelobacteraceae > Pelotalea > Pelotalea chapellei. Next base: position 289,159 of record NZ_JAHDYS010000003.1, read on the forward strand.
GCTTTAAAGGATTTATATAAATCTAATATAAATTGATCGTGCGAAGTAGAATATCTTGTTCTTCTAACAGGCTTATTATCTTCTAATTCAATTGAAACTGGGCAGCGTGAAGGATCTGAAAATTGGCTAGCACTGTAATAGCTTATACTATTCAATAATTCGATAGCCTCCTTTATTAAAGGATATCTATTGATCTCGACTATTTTTTCAATATACTTGTGATTAAACCACCATCTACGGTGATTAATCATTCGATTATCTGAAGTAATGTGACTTGATTCGAAATTAAGTACAAATTCGATCGGAATAACAAGCCATTCTGATTTTCCAGTGTAGTCTTTAAGATTACACTTTATCTCAGAAGAAATAACAAAATCTGTATTTTTTTCATCCGTATCATAGTTTATTCTGCCTTTTAAATACAGGCACTTATCGCCTTGCTCGATGTCAACACTAATTTTGCATGTATATGTAGAAAATTCAGTTTCTTGTATAGGAGAATACCTTATTCTACATGACTTCTTAAGCAACTGTATTCCATTTAGCACTGAACTTTTTCCTGCACCATTTATCCCAATTAGGCTTGTTAGCTCGGCATTAAATGGAACTGCTGTTTTAATGCACGACCTATATGCTTCTATGCAGAACCTCTTTATTTTCATTTCCCCCCCTAATAACGTCTGTGGATCAAAATTCAGTAGTGGTACGCAGGTTCTTTATACAGGTATTTTTACTGCCGGTGGCAATATCAAAATTTGCCCCCGTTTAAGTAACACAGGAACCTAGCAATACATTCCTTCCATATCACATGAGGTCCTTCATATAAAGCAGATATCCACTTAGCCCGTGGCCGCCCCGATGGAGTGCGGAGGCCGGGTGCAGACCGGAGCAAACCAATGGGCGACGTTAAGGCCCGAAGCGAGCGAATGTGAGCCGGTAAGCGGAGCGATAGCAAAGCGTCGAGGGTTCTTCGGTATCAGTGTTCAATCGTCAAAAGTCTCCATCTTCATTATTTGATTTGTGGTATTCATGATAATCTGCCTGATAACATCAAAAATTTCCGGAGTCCGCATGCTTGCAGTTGAAAAATGGGCACAGAATAAACACCCACTTATTGCCCTGTTTGCCCCCCAGGTTGCCGCTTTTGCACGTGAAGCACCGGATATACTCAAGCACCAGAAAAGTCACAGGCTCTTGTCTCACACCTTTCCAGTCCCCGACCTGCCTTCCTGGCACGCCATGTACCGTTCACATCGGCGATACATCAACCCTTTCCTTGAAATGATCTTCCAGGCTTCGCCATATGCACGACATTTGATTGAATTCGGGGCGGCACTCCAAGACATTCCCCGCCACCTGGAACAATTTAAAGAAAAGGGCATCAGTCCTGAACAGCTCAAAGAGGGGCAAGAGTACTTAAAAGAAATCTTGCAGATGTCTTTTGCCGAAATTCAGGGAGATTTAGACGACACTCCGCTTACACCGGAAGTACGTGCTGCAGTCCAGCAATACAAGGATAATGACGAAACGGCGCTTGCTTTCATGTTCCTGGTAGCTTATCCCTGCTGGTTCCTATACAAGGAATGGCCCTCCAGGCTTTACCACAAGGCAATCAAGGGAGACACCACTGCCATTCATAAACTATTACGCCTTGACCCCTTCACGCTCCATGATCCAGCAATCGGCAAACAAATTCAGCACATTCGAATTCATGGCCGCCAGAGCCTCTATGCGGAATTATTGGCCGCCCCATTAAAACCGGTCAGAGTCAAACTAACCAGTCGAACCATAAAAGACATGCTTGCCGGGGCTATATCTCTACTGGCTGAGGCTATCAAGCAACCTCTCACATCAACAGACATTCGCGACCTCTTTGATGCTGTGGCCCAGGATGCCGACAAGCAAGAGATTGACACGAGCCTTCCTGAAAGCCAGGAAGCATACTCCAAAGTTATTCAGCGTAACCGGCCCGATTGGAAACCGCTGTTACAGCCCGGACAGAAGAAAGTGAAGTAGTGTCCGGGTACACTCCCCGGCTGAAGAGTAAACCACCTCCTAAGATTTCTACTTTTCTTAGGAGGCAGTATGAAAAACCAAAGCAACACCCCCGCCGAATGCAATCCCATTCCCGAAAACAGCAATCATCTTCTTAATGTCAATTCTTCTGATGAAGCGGCAGGGTTCGCTGGCTCTGCCGGCACCCCTGCCGCAAGCTCGGAAGGATCCTTTTGCATGGCGTCATCTGTAACACGCCATGCGCAAAACCCACCTGCTGAAAATTTCCAGTTCCTGCTCTGCGGTTTCGACTCTCTGGATCTCGGTTTGTTTGTCAAATGGGAAACAAACTGGGAGGAGATTTGTTCTTCTCTCGAATCAAAAAAGCAAACTGCCCAGAACCAGAAAGGAATTACTGACACCACCGACATTGGCCGTGAATTTTTACACCTGCCCAGCGGCAAACCACCAAACTACCGCTTTCATCTTCAGTTCCTGGAATATCATCTGTATCTCGCCTCTTCCAAAGAGTACGGCACCTCGCCCAATGTCTATGTATCAATCAATTCCTCTGCACTTTGGCATTTAAAGATTGGCTGCCTCCTGGAACTGTTAGAGTTCGACCTGGCAAATTTCGGCGGCACAATAGAGCGTGTTCAACCAAGCCGTGTCGATCTCTGTGCAGATTTCAGACTTGATGCTCCACTTAGCTTTCCCTTTCTGGAAACCCACCGAACAGCAAGAAGCCGCAAAACGGAAACCTTCATGGACGGCACCACTCTGGAAACCTTCTATTGTGGGGCTCCTGGGGCACCGATGCGGCTCCGTATCTATGACAAGGGCAAGGAAATATGCAAAAGCAATAAATTATGGTTTGCCGCTCTCTGGAATACGGACGACCTTACCGGCATTTGGCGGGTGGAATACCAGATCAGGCGTTCAGTGCTCCGCCAATTCCGAGTAAAGGACCTGGACGGCCTCCTAGAGATGCTCGGTTCAATCTGGCAATACCTCACCTCGGAATGGTTCTCTTTGCGAATCCCAGACAACGACAAAGCAGAAAGGCGCACTGTTCATCCTTGGTGGCAGGCTGTTCAGGGATGCGGCGCTCTGCTTGGTGACAACATCGGAATAAAACGAATCTACGCCAGTGATGATGTGCAAAGCATCAAAGAGATACTGCCGCACGTGTTCGGCCGCATGATCACCATTGCCGCTCTCTCCGGCGTCAAGGAAAGAACAAAGTCAATCCATCACCTGTGCAAGCTTCTTTTTGACAGCACCGATGATGATAAGTTCAACGCAAAGTATCAGGAAAAACTGATCAAACTTGGCTATCGTGGAACCCTGGGAGGTGCTGAAGATGATTCCCTCCCCTTCTAGTCTGGAGCTTCTGACTGTTGATCAATTCGCAGTGTTGCTCAAGGTATCCAGAACCACTGTGTTCCACCTTCTGAAAACTGGCGACCTCCAGGAAGGTGTTCATTACATTCGTCTCGGTCGAATTCTCCGCTTTCGCTGGCAAGAAGAATTACTTTTCAGAAAGAGGCCAGGGAACAAAAAGAAGACAGCCTCCAAGAAGCGACCAACAGCACCGGGACGATCGGCACCATCAGCAACGGCAGCGGTGAATTTGGATTATGGGGCTTTGACTGTATGAAAGGTCAGGCCGCAGGCCTCAATAACCATGGCGTGTGGGCCTTTGCTTTCACGCCATCCACAACCGCCTTTGCTTTTCCGTGTGCCGGTGCATTACCCGATGAGGCTGAATCGCGTAGAAGATGCCGGAATCACTGGCGCTGTCTCTCGCGGCCTCAACAACAGATTGTAAAGGGAAGTTAAAGCCGCTATGCTCCCTCTCGAACTTTTGGCACATCGAAGGGAGGGTAACGGAATGGAGTAATTAAATGAGAGCAAGAAAGGGCACGCTAGCCCTGGAAACACCAGCAAAAGAAATAGGCAGCGTCAAGCGGCGCAAGGATTCGAAGAAGCTCTATGTGGACTTTTACTATTTTGGTCACAGGATCATCCGTTCCACTGAACTTGATGACACCCCGGCCAATGAACAGAAAGTCAGAGACTTCCTCAATCGGATTACGGGACGGATAGAAGCGGGAACTTTCAAGTTTGCTGAAGCATTCCCAGGATCAACCAGAAAGGAAAAGGCTTTCTTCACAAGCCTGGAAGGAAGGGAATATCATCCTGAGCCTCACCAGGTGCTTTTTGGAGATTACGTCAAAGAATGGATGAAAACCGTCTTCCCTTCTTTCGGATCACCAACTAAGCACCGGGATTACCAGGAATCAATCAGGAAGATTCTACCTTACTTCCGCAACATGACCTTTCACCAGATCACCGGCCAGGAGCTTTACAGATTCACCGAGTCACTGAAATGGAAGACCGGAGCCAACAAGGGCAAACCGCTGTCCCGGTCACGCAAGGTTAATATTCTGATTCCCTTCCGCGCTATCTGGAATGATGCCTGTGAGCATTACAGATGGGTGATAAAAAGTCCTTGTGACGGTATCCACAAGAAGCTGCCAAAGACCGAGAAGAAAGAGCGCCTTGCCCTTCGGTTCCACGACTGGCAACTGTTCCTTGAAAACCTGGAAGAGCATTACAAGCCTATTGCAGAACTGATGATCCTGACCGGAATGATTGTTTCAGAACTTTCGGCCCTGACAAAAGACAGCATTCAGGGGGAATACCTGAAACTGACCTCTTCTTATGTGCTCAAGGAAGAGAAAACCAGCATGAAGACCGCTTTCCGCAAGCGTGATATCTACATCACAGAGGCGATCAGGTCACGGCTGAACATTCTGACTGCAAGAGCAAAGACCCCTTTCCTTGTAACAAGCAGTCGAGGAACCAGACTGAACAGCACCGACTTTGCCAAAGTATGGAAGAAAGCGGTGGATAAAGCCGGGATAGCTCCAATGACCTCCTATATTGCACGACACTCTTTCGCCGCCTGGAGCCTTACCATTGGAATCAATCATCTTCGACTTGTAAAGCTCATGGGGCATGCATCTAAGCAAATGGTGTTTGAGGTGTACGGGAATTACGTGGAAGGTCTTGAAGAGGATGCGGAAGCGATTTACCACTACTTCGGCCAGGACTTCATCATGCCCCGGAAAAGCAAAAGCCCGATACCGTTTAGATACAGTACCGGGCACAGTGCGGGGTTCGATGCTGCTAACTTATCAAACCCATTAATGATTTAATGGAGCGGGAAACGGGATTCGAACCCGCGACCTTCAGCTTGGGAAGCTGACACTCTACCACTGAGTTATTCCCGCTTGGTGAGCATGTATAAATGCCAAGAGATCGCAGTTTTGTCAACAGTTAATTGGCCGTGACAGCTGCGCCAATCTAAACGATATGCTTGATGAAGAAGTCTTTGACCTGCTCCAGGTCGGCATCCATCAGGTCACAGCGGGTCGGTTTGCCGTGCAGAGCAGCTATCCCGGGTGGAATGGGCGTGGCCGCGCTGGTGGCTTTTTCCACCGCTTCTCCGAATTTTGCAGGATGGGCCGTGGCGAGGCATACACGTGCAATATCCGCAGGTAGCAGGTCCAGTGCCGCCCGCACGCCTACTGCTGTGTGCGGATCAAGAATGTAGCCGGTTTCCCGATTAAAGCTGCCGATGGTTTCTAGTGTTTGGGCCTGATCCACCGAAGCGGAAGCAAAGTCAGCCTGCACACGAGCCATTTCTTCACTCGAAAAGGTAATACGCCCCTGCTCCTTTAGTTGGGTAAAAGCACCCCGCACACGAGCGGAATCTTGGTTGTAGAGATAAAAAAGGTAGCGTTCAAAATTGGAGGCCAGCTGAATATCCATTGAGGGTGATGCAGTGGATACAACGTCTGAAAGCGAGTAATCACCATCGTTGACGAAGCGGGTCAGGATGTTGTTTTCATTGGTGGCCAGCAGCAGCTTATCAATAGGCAGTCCCATCTTCTTTGCAACATACCCGGCAAAGATGTCGCCAAAGTTTCCGGTAGGAACGGAGAAGGAAACCTTCCGCTCATCTTCATCTGTTACACGCAGCCAGGCATAGAAATAATAGACAACCTGAGCCAGCACGCGTGCCCAGTTGATGGAGTTAACTGCACCGAGGGAATATTTTTTCTTGAATTCAAGATCGTTGAAGAGCGCCTTGACGATGTCCTGGCAATCATCAAAAGTTCCGCTTACGGCGATGTTATGCACGTTTGCATCGGTAACGGTGGTCATCTGCAGGGCCTGAACCGGGGACGTTTTACCATGGGGATGCAGGATAAAGATGTTGATCCCCTTCTTGCCGCGCACACCGTGAATGGCAGCACTGCCGGTGTCGCCGGAGGTTGCGCCGATGATGTTGAGTTGCTCATTTCGCTCGGCGAGGATGTATTCAAACAAATTGCCGAGGAACTGGAGCGCCACGTCCTTGAATGCCAGAGTGACACCATGAAACAGTTCCAGAATATAAACGCCGTCGTGTTTGACCACCGGGGTTATTTCCGGATGGCTGAAGGTCGCGTAAGAGCGATTGATCAAATCCTTGAGGTCTGCAGGCGGGATGTCATCGACGAATCCCGAGATAATGTGAAAGGCAAGCTCTTGATAGGAAAGAGAGCGCCACTCTTCCAACTGCTGACGGCTGACCTGAGGGTATGCTTCCGGAAGCAGCAAACCACCATCTGTTGCCAGTCCCATCATGACAGCGTCTTTGAAGGCGATCGGCTGGATTCCGCCGCGGGTGCTGATATAGTGCATCAAGGTAACCTCTCTTGCGAAGTAAATGATCGGTAAATATAACAGAAAGGGATCGGATTGAAAAGAGGTTCACCCGCCAGAAGAGACAGAAAGCACTCCCTGGCGGAGTTCTCCGGGAGCCATCAGGAAAAATGCCCGAAACATGCAGTATTTATAGAATTCGCTGAACAGCAGGGAAAAGCTGCCGCCATGATTCCACCAGGTTTCCTTCAGATTCTTTGTATCAACCGGATGGGGATAAATGGCAATATCCTTGGGCAAAGCATTGCGCAAAAGGATTGAAGCCCTTTTCATGTGGTAGCGCGAGGTGATGAGTTTGATGGAGCGGATGTTTTTCTGTACGATTACATCACGTCCGTAAATGGCATTCTCCAAAGTGTTGCGTGAGTTTTTTTCCAGGATCACGCCTTCGGAAGATGGATCGCCCTGCCTTGGCCGATAGAGATCTGAACGACGCACTGATGGATCGACCCCGATAAGGAAAAGCCACGCAGCTTTGCCTTCGCGATACAACCGCACTCCCTCCTCTACCCTCCCCTTGCCGCCAGCCAGTACGACGATCGCATCGGCCTTTACCTCACGAGGGCGATAGGAAAAGGTTTTATAGGTAAAATCTATAAATAGAATTGCGACCACAACCAGTGCAATTAACAGCAATGTAAGCAAAGCCTTGATGATCTTCATAGGTAATCCGGAAGTTTTCCCTTGCAACCTTGGGGCGGATCTGATAAAAAATGTTTTTCAGAATTTAACGGAGGAATAACTATATGTCGAGAATTTGTGAAATCTGCGGTAAAGGTCCCAGCTTCGGTAACAACGTGAGCCACGCTAACAACAAAACCCGTACCGTATGGTACCCGAACCTTCAGAAGGTTAAAGCAGTGAGAAACGGCAACGTCAGATCCATCAAGGTCTGCACCCGTTGCATCCGCTCCGGCCACGTAACTAAAGCGCTCTAAGGGCAACTTACAACAGTTTGCAGTTTTTAGCCGCGGTGCATTTATTGCCCGCGGCTTTTGCCGCTTATTCATCCGATTTACACACCTTCTGCCCAATCAATTCCCCAATCGACAATTCGAATACTACGAAGCAACCTGCTATTCCTGCACCCTGGCTATGACTTCAATTTCAAGCAGTGCACCACGCGGCAGACTTTTAACGGCTACTGTCGAGCGCGCCGGTTTGTGAGCAGCAAAGCAGCTGCCGTATATCTCGTTTACTTCCGTAAAATAAGCCATATCGACCAGAAAGATGGTGCTCTTGATTACATCGTCAAATCCTGCCCCGGCAGCAGCGAGTGTAGCTTTGATATTGGCCATCACCTGTCTTGCCTGACCACCCACATCTTCCCCGACCATTTCACCTGTAGCGGGATCAAGGGGTATCTGTCCGGAGCAGAATAGCAATCCACCTGCCTGAACAGCCTGGGAATAGGGACCTATTGCTGCTGGAGCCTTATCAGTTGCAATCGATTTCAAGTTCATTGTTTTATCCTTTCCACTTTGATCACACCCTTAACCTTCATTATCGAATTCATAACCTTCTGCAGGTGTGCCAGATCGACAACGTTCACCTCAAAGACATTCTCACCGCGTTTGTCCACCGTGCTGTGAATCTGGGCACTGGCGATATTGGCCTCGCAGTTGGTGATGGCGAGAGTGATACCTGCCAGCACCCCCTTCACATCATGACAAAGAACGCGAATTCTGACCGGCAGTGCAGCACTCTTGGCCTTGCTCCAAGCCACATCTATGCGGCGCTGGATGTCGGTTTCCATGGCTATTTTACAATCAGCGGTATGAACAGTGACACCCTTACCGCGGGTGATAAATCCGATGATATCGTCACCAGGCACAGGATTGCAGCACTTGCCGAAACGTACCAACACATCGTCAATCCCGCTGATCTCAACCGCCCCTGACGATTTACCCTTGAGCTTGTCTATGACCGTGCTGAGACGGGACTCCTTGCGCTCGGCCCGCTCTTGAACCTTTTCTTCCGGCAAAAGTTTGCCGACAATCTGGCCGGAAGAGATTTTTCCATAACCTACGGCAGCCAACAGATCATCGTCACCAGCAAACCCGAACTCGCCAGCCACCTTTTTGAATTCACCGGTTTTCTGAACTTTCTGCAGATTCAGCGAATACCTGCGGAAATCTTTTTCGCAGATCTCTCGTCCCAGCCCGATACTCCGCTTGCGCTCTTCGGTCTTGATCCAGGTGCGAATCCTGTTGCGGGCTCTGGAGCTCTTGACGATCTTGAGCCAGTCCTTGCTGGGGGTGTGATGGGGAGAAGTAATGACTTCAACAATGTCACCATTCTTCAGTTCATGCTTCAGCGGGACCAACTTACCGTTGACCTTGGCGCCCACGCAGCGATGTCCCACGTCGGAATGAATGGCGTACGCAAAATCAATCGGCGTAGATCCTTTTGGAAATGACTTCACATCTCCCTTGGGGGTGAAGACATATACCTCTTCCGAAAAGAGATCGACCTTAACGGAATCCATGAATTCTCTGGAATCCTGCAATTCCTGCTGCCATTCGAGCAACTGACGCAACCAGGCAAAGCGCTTGACTTCTTTCTCGTCATAGCCCTTGCCCTCTTTGTACTTCCAGTGGGCCGCGATGCCGGCATCAGCCACCCTGTGCATCTCATGGGTACGGATCTGCACTTCCATGCGATCACCGTGGGGACCAATGACCGTCGTATGCAGCGACTGGTACATGTTCCCCTTGGGCATGGCGATATAATCCTTAAAGCGTCCAGGAATCGGCTTCCAGGCTGAATGAATCACACCCAGAACCTCATAGCATTCACGCACATCATCAACCAAAATCCGCAGGGCGATCAGATCATAGATCTCCTCGAATTCCACATTGCGCTTTTCCATTTTGCGGTAGATGGAGAACAGATGCTTACTGCGCCCGGAGACCTCTCCCTTGATCGAGTGCAACTCCAGTTTCTCAGCAATAACCGCCTTGGCCTCCTCGACAAAGGCCTCGCGCTCCTGCTTCTTCATCGAAATCTTGCGCGCCAGATCAAAATAAATTTCAGGGTTCAGGTATCTGAACGAGAGATCTTCCAACTCTACCTTTACCCAGGAGATACCAAGGCGATTGGCGATAGGGGCGTAAATATCCATCGTCTCACGCGCAATGGAACGTTGCTTGGTTTCCGGCTGGAATTCCAGAGTGCGCATATTGTGAAGACGATCGGCCAGTTTGACCAGGATTACCCGGATATCAATGGCCATCGCCAAGAGCATCTTGCGGAAATTTTCTGCCTGACTCTCTTCCTTGGTTTTGAAGTAGATCTTACTGATCTTGGTGACACCTTCGACCAGCGTGGCAACTTCATCACCAAACATTTCTGAAAGCTCTTCCGCCGTGGCCAGGGTATCTTCGATTGTATCGTGGAGGAAGCCGGTAATGATACTGGGGACATCCAGACGAAGTTCGGCCAGCAGACCGGCCACTTCCATGGGGTGAATAATGTAAGGCTCTCCCGACAGGCGCGTCTGCCCCTGGTGAACCTTGGCACAGTAGACATAGGCCTTGCGAATAAGGTTCATGTCAGCAGCCGGGTTGTATGCTGCTACCTTCTCAAGGATGTCATTGAGCCTGATCATAGTTCCATTGCCTGGTGAGAGTTGGGAATAAAGATGTTACGGGAAGGATAAAGAAAGGGTGAAACCAACCTGAAATTGGTTTCACCCAGAGAACAACTAGAGGGCACGCTGCTGCTTTTTGGTCAGCTCGAAGCTCACTTTACCGGCTGCAATCTCCCGCAAGGCACTGACGACCAGACGGTTGTTCTTGGATTCCACAAGCGGCTTGGCGCCTTTATAGAGCTGCTTAACGCGCTTGGAGGCCAGCATGACCAAAAGGAAACGGTTCTCTACTTTATCAAGACAATCTTCTACTGTTACACGTGCCATATGGTAACTCCTTCTGCTGCACATTTGAGATTCACGCCAGAACCTCAGGCTGGGGGACGTAAAATGTCCAAAGCAGTATAACATGCTCACTGGAAATTCGCTGCCTTATTACCCAATGTTTCTAAGGATGCGTTGACGAAAGATTTTTTTACCTTATCCAGCCTCAAATATCAAATAGTTTCGCCACTTGTTCCATCATTCGGAAGGTTTTGCGGCTGTGGGCAAGAACAATGGCGGAAAGTTCCTCAATTGCCTGCTCGATGCGGTCGTTGATAATGATGTAGTCATACCAGCGAGCCTCCTTGATTTCTTCGGCTGCCCGCGTGATGCGGCGTTCAATGACTTCCTGTGCGTCGGAGGAACGGCTTTCAAGTCGACGACGAAGTTCAACCATATTGGGTGGCAAGATAAAAACAAACACCCCCCCATCCAGGCACTCTTTGAGCTTCACCGCGCCCTGACAATCGATATCAAGCAGCAGATCGATTCCGTTGCGTCGGGCGTCCTCAAGAGTTGCCAGCGAAGTGCCATAGAGATTGCCATGCACTTCAGCCCATTCAGCAAAAGCATCTTCTGCAACCATAGCCTGAAACTGATCACGGGAAACAAAGAAATAATCTTCTCCGTCAACCTCTCCGGCACGTGGTGTCCGGGTGGTGTAACTGATGGACTCCCGCAGGTGGGGATAGCGCTGACGCAATTCCCGACAGAGGGTTGTCTTGCCCGCTCCGGATGGAGCGGAAATTATCATGATCAAGCCTTCGCGTTTCATGGCACACCTTTCGAACATTTTCCGGCACAGTAGCAAAAACAGATTAAAAAGAAAAGCCCTCCAGGCGGAGAGCTTCAATGGTTTCAGCCTCTTTTACAAGCTGCTATTTCTCTCACTCCACGTTTTGCACCTGCTCACGCATTTTTTCCATTTCCGCCTTGATCCTGATTACCAGCGAAGTAATTTCTGCATCACTGGATTTAGAACCGATGGTATTCACCTCACGGTTCATCTCCTGCATCAGAAAATCCAGCTTGCGCCCGACCGGCTCGTCCAGTAAAAGCGCCTCGTCAAACTGGGCAAAGTGACTGGCCAACCGCACCAGTTCCTCGGTCACATCACATCGGTCAGCCATCATGGCGACTTCCTGTGCCAAACGTGTCGGATCAACCTCCGCCCCTTCCAGCAATTGCCCCAAACGAGTCTGCAGCTTTTGTCGATATTCCCCGGCAACCAGGGGAGCACGATTGCCTACTTGTTCTGCCCACTCCGCCACCTGCCTGCGCCGGTCCGCCAGATCAGATAAAAGCGCCTCCCCCTCGCGCCCCCGCATGCCATCTATTGTTGCGACAGCTTCCTGAACAGCTTCGAGCAACTGCGGCAGATAGTCATGCTCATCTATTTCTGCGGAGGCACTATCCTTGAGCACTCCTTTCTGGGCAAGGACCAACTGAAGCGGCAGATCCCCGGTCATTCCAAGATCAGCGGCAAGCGTACGAAAAAGATGGGCATATCCTTGGGCAAGTGCAATATCCGCCTGGGGAATTGTTGCTGTGCCGCCAGCCTCTTCCCATAGGATGAAAATGTCGATCTTCCCCCTCTTCAACACCTGACCGACCGCCTTCTTGACATCATTCTCAATGGCAAGGAATCCGCGCGGCATGCGCACAGACACCTCACCATAACGATGATTGACCGAACGGATCTCAACCAGAAAGCGCCCCTGATCCGATACTGCTTCCCCCTTGCCGTAACCTGTCATACTTTTTATCATTCAGTCAGTCCCTTTCATATCGTCAATGCAGTGCCGAGACCACATCATTTACCGCCGATTTTTTCCAGATAGCGTTTGATGCCTTTTTCAAAAGTCTGAGCGATTTCACCTTTGGACGGATTAATTGCGTATCCCTGAAAATAGCCGACCATCAACGAAACCAGATAAATAAGAATTAACGCTATAACAATCTTACGAACCATGGCCTTCCAGCCGTTGCTCTCTACGGCTATGTTGTCGTCAATTTCCCAACCGCCACCCAAGGAGAAGTGTTCTCTCAGTTGCCGGATACGCTTCAATTGGACCCCGGCAATATGATTCACAATGGCATCGCGATCACGCTCGTCAATATAGATGAACTTCAAAGCAACACTATAACTTTCCCTGTCATTCCCCAAGACGGCATTAGAGTTTGAAAACATTACCTGCCCTACCGCTTCCACTATCCTGCGCGGAGAGGGCACCAATATTTCCAGTGGCACATATTGGCCCACAACAAAATTGTGATGCGCAACGATACGGATACCACCACCACTGATATTTGCAGCCAGAGGAATTATGGAGTCCCACGATGCATCCGGTTCATCCCCCTCACCGCTCGTGGATATCTGGTGGCGGCGTTCCGCCGGGAGATCAGTATCTGTTCCACTAAAACAAGTCTCCCAGCGCTGCTGCTTGCGACTCATTTCATCGTCAAGGCGCTGTTTACGCCGGGCACTCCATTCCTTTTCAAGCACTTCGGGATGTTGCTCATCTGAAACATGATATTTGATCGGAAGGAATGCATCGATGCGGTAAAACTCACGCAATTCATCGGTTACTATCTCACCGATCAGACGGAGCAGAATCTGGCGCGCCGTGCCCTCGGAAACAATTATGGCACGACAACTATAGGCAGCACCTTCCTTGCCACTTCGCACCTCCAGGATTTGACCCACATGCAGGCCGACGTTTTCAGGCAACTGGTCACGTGACAATTGCAAGGTAACCAGGTCTTCGTCTACCTCGTGGATGATAGCCCAGTCGCGAAAAGTAGCGGCATGCGCCATTGGGATTACAACTCCAACCTTCATGCCGATGGAGTAGTAACTGGAATAGTGTTCCATGTCGCTCACGGGAGTAATTCCGGTTCAGCAGGTAATCGACAGGCGTGGAATCCGGTCAGGGCAGTATGCGTCATGCAAGGGTGCCGTTCAATGCATCAAGCAATTCGCTGATGGCAATCTTATGTACGCCGGCGCCATGCTCCAGTGTTTCCAGATCGGCAATCTGGCACTCGTAGCATTCAAGATGATACTTTTTGAAAATTTGAAGGGTCTGGGGATAGCTGGTGATGATGTCAGCGATGATCATGTCTCTGGTTATCATGCGGGGCCTCGCTCGCTAAGGGCAAAGGATGTAGTAGCATCCTTGTTCATCGGGCTGTTCAGGTATCTTGCGGCCTATTCACTGAGGAAGTCGGCAATATACATTCTCTATTGACAAAGTGCAATCGGTACTGTTCAATTGCGACTTTATAGACATTAACTAATTTTTCATTGCACGTCAGTCTTTCACATCAGCCCAGGAGGAAATCAATGAACCCGTTGGCAAAAGAACTGAACGACCTGCTCACCCAGCATAACCCGTACGTACTGGAAATGTTGTCCGACTTAGGGAAGAACCTCTTCTTTCCCAAGGGAATTCTAACCCAATCGGCGGAGGCTAAAGACAAGGCACACAAATACAATGCCACCATCGGCATCGCCACTGAAAACGGCGGACCCATGTTTCTGCAGTGCATCCAGGACAAGCTGTCCGCCTTCGACCCCAAGGACATCTACCCCTATGCGCCTCCGGCCGGCAAGCCAGAACTGCGTGCTCTCTGGCGCGAGAAGATGCTGCGGGAGAATCCGAGCCAGAACGGCAAGCACTTCAGCAACCCCATCGTCACCAACGCCCTGACCCACGGTCTTTCCATCGTCGGCGACATGTTCGTTGATAAGGGGGATCACCTGATTCTGCCCGACATGCTCTGGGGCAACTATAACCTGACCTTCGGCACCTGCAACGGCGCCATCGTCAAGAAACATCCGACCTTCACCGCAACAGGCGGCTATGACGTGGAAGCCTTCAAGGCCGAGCTCAAGAATACCGCCGAAGAAAAAGGCAAGGCAATTGTCCTGCTCAACTTCCCCAATAACCCAAGCGGTTACACCCCCACGGTTGCCGAGGGTGACGCCCTGGTGGCCGCCATCAAGGAAGTGGCCGAAGCGGGCTGCAACGTGGTCGCCATTTCAGACGACGCCTATTTCGGCCTGTTTTACGAGGACAGCCTCAAAGAGTCCCTGTTCGGCAAACTGGCCAACCTCCACCCGCGGATTTTGGCGATCAAACTGGACGGCGCCACCAAAGAGGAATTCGTCTGGGGCTTCCGCACCGGCTTCATCACCTTTGCCGACGGCAACGAGTATGAAAATGCACCAGTCATCACCGCTCTCGAAAAGAAGGCCATGGGCATCATCCGCGCCAAGATCTCCAACTGTCCGCACCCATCCCAGACCTTTGTCATCGAGGCGCTCCGTTCTCCCCAGTTCCTGGCTCAAAAAGAGGAGAAGTTCCAGGTCATGAAAGGACGCTCCCTGAAGACCAAGCAGGTCCTCGACAGTGGCAAGTATGATTCTGCCTGGACATACTACCCCTTCAACTCAGGCTATTTCATGTGTCTGAAGCTGAAAAACGTGGATGCTGAAAAACTGCGCGTCCATTTGCTGGACAAATACGGCGTTGGCGCCATCTCCACCACCAAGACCGACCTGCGCATCGCTTTCTCCTGCATCGCCGAGGAGAACATCCAGGAATTGTTCGACATCATCTACCAGGGGGTTCTGGACCTAACCTGATCCCGAGATTCTATAATCAGCAAAAAGGGCCCGCGCATTGCGCGGGCCCTTTTTTTATATGCTATGCCTGATTATGCGGCCGACGCCGCTGTGGATGTCAGTCCAGTCCATACTTTTTCCTGAGCGCAATCTTCACCTCAGGCGGCACAAATCCGTCGATATTTCCTTTCAAGGAACAGACCTCCTTGACGATGGAGGAGGAAAGATAGCCGTACTGAAGAGAAGTCATCATGAAAAAGGTCTCAACCCCCTTGCCGATGCAGCTATTCATTTGGGCAATCTGGAATTCATACTCGAAATCCGAAATCGCCCGCAGCCCACGAATGATCACATGGGCCTGACGATCGGAAACGTAATCGATGAGTAGGCCGGTAAAGGTGTCGACCGTGACCCTGCTTTCATCGCCCAGCACCTCCTTGATCAGTGCAACCCGCTCTTCAAAGGTGAACAGTGCGTTCTTCTGGGAGTTACACGCAACCGCCACGATAACCTCGTCGAATACCTTCAGACCCCGTTTTATAATGTCCAGGTGACCAAAGGTAATAGGATCAAAGGAACCGGGGTAGACGGCGATTTTCTTCATGAAACCTCCAGTGTGTACAATTCCAGTGCCGTGTCACCATATACCCGGCGATCAATCTTCATAAAAGTCCCCAGCCGATCAGGAAGTATGGTACGCGCCGCGCTTTCGGCGACGACCAGGCTGTCGGCAGTCACCAGCTCATGGCTGCATAAAGCTTCCAAAACTGCCGGGTATAGTTCCGCGGCATAGGGGGGATCAAAAAAGACTATTCCAAACCTGTCTCCGTCCAGCAGGCGCAGCGCCTTGAGAACATCAATCGGCAGCACCCTGGCCCGTGCGGAAAGCCTGGTTTTTTCCAGATTCTTCTTCAGACTCGCAAGAGCATCTTTATCGTGTTCGATAAAACAGCAGGATTCAGCCCCACGGCTCAGTGCTTCGATGCCCAGACTTCCGGTTCCGGCACAGATATCCAGTACACGTGCTCCCGCCAGCTCAAACCGGCTCATTATAATGCTGAAGAGCGCCTCACGTACACGGTCCGCGGTCGGACGCGTCTTCATCCCCTGCGGC
This sequence comes from Pelotalea chapellei, assembly GCF_018531195.1. GTDB lineage: Bacteria > Desulfobacterota > Desulfuromonadia > Geobacterales > Pseudopelobacteraceae > Pelotalea > Pelotalea chapellei. The sequence continues at coordinate 305,593 of NZ_JAHDYS010000003.1, forward strand.
GCAACAAGCTGTGTCCCTCGCGCGCTTCCCGCTATTACGCGCATAAATGCTCCATCTTTCGATCTTTTAATCTGCGCACGCTACCTGAAAAGCAGAGACACGTCAAGCATGAAGGGCATCATTAACACCTCCCCCAGCCGGAAATTATTTATTGTAAATAGCTGAACTCTCTGTACAATAAGCGGAAGATTGTTTATCGCTAATATCTGGAGAAAAGCTAATGAAGGCAAACCGCCAGTTGCCCATTCCCGGACTGCACAACGTGGTACTGCTCGCTTCTCTTTTCCTTGTCACCCTGCCCACCCCCTCACCGGCTGTACAATGGACACAACTAGCCCAAACAGCGCGACACAACGTGGCCCTGGATACGGAATCAGTTCGCCTCACCAGCCTGGGCAGACTGGGCGTGTGGCTCCGGTTCATACCGCGTGGTGAACGTCAGCGCCGGGAAGCTGCTACGGAACATAGCCAGAAGGGGTATCGCCTTCATCTTGAATATTACGAGATCGACTGTGGGGAAAACACTTCAGTCATGGGACTGACTGACGTATTGGGGGCAGGCGGCAGAAGGCTTTCACGCAAAAAAGGAAACGGCAAACCCGAAACCATTGTCCCCGGATCTGCATTGGACCTGGCGGCATCCAAAGTATGCCCAAAACTGGAGGAGACACCTCAGGAAAATGATGAAGCCCCTCCTGCTTCTGACAAACCTGCCGCGCAGCAGACTACGGCGCCCGAGGATCTTCAGCAACAGATCAAAGACGCACTGCAACTCACTCAAAGGGAACCGTCAGATTTCAGGGCGTGGGTGGCGCTCGGCAACGCCTACTATGATGCAGAAATGCCGGACAAAGCCATTCCGGCCTATAATCGGGCGCTTGCGATTAAACCACAGGATACCGACGTGCTGAATGACCAAGGGGCCATGTACCGCCAGACCGGTGATTTTGAAAAGGCGGTGACCAATTTCGAAAAGGCTTTTGCCATCGATTCCAGCAACCTCGAAAGCCTTTACAACACCGGGTATGTTTACGCCTTTGACCTCAACCGGATTGACAAGGCCCTGCAGGTCTGGCAGCGCTACCTGAAGCTGGACAATTCAAGTGAAACCGCACGCCAGGTGCAATCATTCATTGAACGCTACGGGGAGTAGAAGTTAAAGAGACTGAAACCACTCCTGCTAAAGCGGTTGTAAACCGCTCTTCCGCATGTTATCTTACCCAAGTTCTACCCATTGCGCCCGTAGCTCAGCTGGATAGAGTCCCTGGCTTCGAACCAGGTTGTCGGCAGTTCGAATCTGTCCGGGCGCGCCAATAAACAACAGGCACTTACAGCGGTAGGTGCCTTTTTTATTATTCATGGGTCCACCTTTCCCCTGCCCGAACCTACTGTACTTAAACTGTAAAAAAAATGAGAGATCCCATGCTTTTAATCGGCAACTTTAATACCTTGCAAATAATCAGAATAACCGCAGCAGGCGCTGTGCTGTCTTCCGAGGCGGGAAATATCCTGCTCCCCGGACGCCTTGTCCCAAAGGGTGCCGAGCCGGGTGAAACGCTGAGCGTGTTTGTCTACGTTGATTCTGAAGGCCGCCTGACAGCCACCACCAGAAAGCCGTTCGCCGTTGTAGGTGATTTCGCTCTTCTGAAGGTAAAAGACAATGTAAGTGTCGGCACATTCCTGGACTGGGGGCTGGAAAAGGACCTGCTGCTGCCTTTTGGCGAACAGACTGATCAGCTGAGAAGGGGGCAGGATGTGCTGGTGTATGTGTACCTTCACAGCAGCGAACGGGTGGCTGCATCCGCCAGGCTTGATAAATTCCTCAAGCCGGCTGATGACACCCTGGCCGAAGGAAACGAGGTTGAGCTGCTGGTGTATGCCTTCAGCGATCTGGGTGCCAAGGTCATTATCAACAACACGTTCAGCGGGCTGCTCTTTCGCAACGAACTCTACGGCAACCCAGCCATCGGCGAACGGATGCGAGGCTATGTCAAAAAAATCCGCGAAGACGGCAAGGTTGATGTCACCCTGCGAATGGGGGGGACCCGGGAAGCGGCAAACGACCAGGACGTGATTCTGGATGCCTTGAAAGCCCGTAACGGGCTGCTGCCGCTGAGCGACAAGAGCACCCCGGAAGCCATTGCCGAACTTTTGCGCATGAGCAAGAAGAGTTTCAAAAGAGGGATCGGCGGATTGTACAAAGAAGGTCTGGTCGATATAACGCCCGAAGGTGTCAAGCTGCGCTCCCCCAAAAAATGACCATCTCCAGGTACTGCTCCAAAGTCACCATGCCTGCAGCTGAAAAGCCCTATCCTTCCATCCTGGACTTTTTGACCAGGCGGTTTCCCCGTGTTCTGCACACAGTCTGGCAACAACGGATTCAGGAAGGGAAAGTCCTCGATGACGATGGCAATCCGATAACAGCTGATACAGAGTACAAACCCCTCAAAAGAATTTTTTATTTCAGGGAAGTGAAACAGGAGCGGGTTATTCCTTTCACCGAAGGGATCATCTTTCAGAATGATGACCTGGTAGTTGCCTGCAAACCTCATTTTCTGCCGGTCACACCAAGCGGACCCTATGTTACCGAATGCCTGCTGAACCGTTTGCGAAAGAGTACCGGAAACCACGATCTGGTGCCGATCCACAGGATCGATCGGGAAACTGCAGGCATTGTGATGTTCTCTGCCAACAGGAAAACCAGGTCGCTTTACAATGAAATTTTTGTGAATGGTAAGGTGGAGAAGCTTTACCACGCGGTCTCTAAGTGCAATCACGATCCGGAAACAACGGAATGGAGCATTGAAAACCGGATTGTGACCGGAGAACCCTGGTTCATAATGAAGATTGAACCGGGAGATTCAAACTCCCGCTCGATCATCAGGCTTGTGGAACGAAAAGGTGATCTGGCGCGATTCCACCTTGTCCCTTTGACCGGCAAGACTCATCAGCTGCGGCTTCACATGAGCAGCCTCGGGTTCAAAATCCTGAATGACAGGTACTACCCCGAGCTGACACCGGAAACAGATGACGACTTCAGCAGCCCGCTTCAGCTGATCGCCAAAAAAGTACGATTCACTGATCCGGTCACCGGCACACCAATGGAATTCACCTCTGAACGTGAACTTCAATGGTGCCCTCTTTAATTTTCGAGAGAAACCCCAAAATCATTTTACAGGCTCAACAATGAAAATAACTCTCCTGACACATTTCAAAGAATTCGACAAACGCTCAAACACCGGCCAGCTGGTGCTTGAAATCCTGGGGGATGCGGCCGAACAGGTCCGCTGGGACAGGATCAATCCACCAGCACGACTGGTGGAGGAGATCGAGGCGGGGGGCGTGGCACTGGTTTATCCCGGGACACCAGACGAAAATAATGATGACCTGTCGGACATCACCCGCTTCATCCTGATCGACGGCACCTGGCACGAAGCGCGCAAAATCCACCAGCGCAGCCCGTATCTGCAAAAGGCCCGGCGCATCTGCCTCAAGCCGAGCGGCCCTTCACAGTACAACCTGAGAAAGAACCAGAAAAAAGCCTGCCTCTGCACTGCCGAGTGCGTGATTGAAATTCTTCGCAACACAGGCAATACAGAGCAGGCCGAACAACTCCAGGAACGATTCCTGGCTTTCATCAGACCGGCGGGTGTCATGCGCGGCGAAGCGATGGGTATGTAGGGCTCGGCCTCATTCCATTTCTCAGGATTCAAATTATAATAGAGGTTACGGCATGAACCAGCAACCGAACGACATCCTGCACGGCGTCACGCTGAAGATGATCCTTACCGAACTGGAGGCGGAGTACGGCTGGGAGGAGCTGGGCAGGCGCATCGAAATCCGCTGCTTTACCCATGATCCCTGTCTTTCCTCCAGCCTTAAATTTTTGAGGAAAACTCCCTGGGCTCGGGACAAGGTCGAGGAGTTGTACTTGAGGTGGAAGATGGAAGCAGATGAGCCATGAACGATAACGAATTGTTCTGGAAAACCGCAGATCAGTCCGCCCGGTTGGCGGAATTGATCACCATGGAGGGGGAGTTGAGAGAAATCCCCCTGCGCAGGGATGTGCGTTCTCTGGGGCTTTTGTTGGGAATAGTCATCAGGGAGCAGGCCGGAGAACAGGCTTTTGTGGCTGAAGAGGAACTCCGCCACCTGGCTATCAAACATCGCCAGCTGAATGAAGACCAGGGAGAGGCGTGTCTTGACTATCCCGGCGAACAGGAACTGCAGGATAAAGCAGAGGCTATCATCGGCAGGATGTCGATCGCCGGTGCCTATCAGATCGTCAAAGCCTTCTCAACATTTTTCGAGCTGACCAACCTGGCAGAAACCAACCACCGCAAGCGGCGTCAGCGTGCATCCCGGTTGACGAGCACGAGTACGGACAAGCCGGGCTCTCTGCGCGGCACCCTGCTCCGCATGCGGCAGAACGGGATTACGGTGGAGCAGGCTCTGCAATGGCTTGGTCAGGTGGAGGTTGTGCCGGTTTTCACCGCTCACCCCACCGATGTGGCACGACGGGTGATCCACTTCAAACGCCGCCGCATTGCGCGCGAACTGGAGGCGCTTGATCGCCTTCCCCTGACCGACACCAGGGCGCTGCACGGCCAAAGTGCCATGCTGGCCGAGATTACGGCGCTCTGGCAGACCGATGAGGTGCGGCGACGGAAACCGACGGTGCTGGACGAAATCAAAATGGGGCTGGACCATTACCCCGGCTCGTTGATCACACCTCTCCCGGCACTGTACGAGGATATTGCTGCAGCGATCCATGAAATTTACGGCCATGCACTCTGCCCCGCCGAGCTGCCGACAGTAGTCCGCTTCGGTTCCTGGATCGGCGGCGATCGTGACGGCAACCCTTATGTCACTGCCGATTCCACCCGTGAAGCCCTGCAAAAGGGACGCGAAGCAATCCTGGGGGAATATATTGCCTCTCTGGAAGAACTGCGCCGTTTTCTCACCCCTTCCACCTGCCGGGCACCTGTCTCTCAGCTCCTGGCAGAGTCCGTAAAAAACTACCAGGCAACCCTTGCTCTTACCAAACAGGAGAGCGATGCCATCCCCCCATGCGAGCAATATCGACGCTTTGCCGGCTTCATCCTCCATCGGCTGCGCCGAACACTCCAGGAGCCGGAGCATTCCGATGCTTATCCCGCAGCTGTCGAGTTCAGCAGCGACCTTCAGCTGATCAGGGAAAGCCTGACCGCCGGAGGGGGAGAACGGCTGGCCAACTCCCTGATAGACCCGCTGCTGCGGCAGATCGACACTTTCGGTTTCCATCTTCACTGCCTCGACATCCGCCAGCATGCCAAGGTTCATGCCACCGCTATCACAGAACTTGCCAGCGGCACCATGACCGGTTCGGAAGCCGCACTACCGCCGCCACTTTCGTCAACCACCAGCGAACTTCTGGAGACTTTGCGCGCCATAGCCGACCTGAAACGACACTTTCCCCCCCAGGCGATCCAGCGTTATGTAATCAGCGGAGCAAGCAGCGTTCAGGACTCCCTTTCGCTGGTCTGGCTGCTGGAACTCTGCGGAGTGCGTGTTGCGGCGAGTGAGGCTGGCGATCCCGGCCTGATGCCGGTTCCGCTGTTCGAGTCCATCGAGGATCTGCGCCAGGCACCGCATATCTGCAGAACTCTGTGGAATTCTGACGCCTACAAGCCATACCTGGATTCATGGGGACGCCGACAGGAGGTGATGCTCGGCTACTCCGACTCGAACAAGGATGGCGGCATGCTCACCAGCACCTGGGAGATTCACAAGACACACAGGGAGCTGCACCGGGTAGCGGAAGAGTGCGGGGTACGTCTGGTGCTTTTCCATGGCCGCGGCGGCACGGTCGGCAGAGGGGGCGGTCCAACCCACCGTTCAATTGTGGCCCAACCTGCCGGAGCCTTTACAGGGTCTCTAAAAATCACCGAACAGGGCGAAGTGATCAACTGGAAGTATTCCGATGCCTCCCTGGCCCAGCGCAATCTGGAGTTGATGGTCGCCGCATCATTGGAGGCACTGTCACTTTCTCCTCTGCAAGAGCAGCAGCCGGGCACCGAGTGGACACAGACCATGGAAGCGCTATCAAGCGATGCCTACGCCTTCTATCGGAAGCATATTGCGGAGAATCCCGATATTTTCCCCTATTTCGAACAGGCTACCCCGGTTCTGGAATTTGAACTGGCCAAGATCGGTTCGCGTCCCGCACGCCGGGGAGCTACCCGTGACCTCAGCGACCTGCGTGCAATCCCCTGGGGCTTCGGCTGGATGCAGAGCCGCCACGTGATTCCGGGCTGGTTTGGAGTCGGGTATGCCCTGGAGCGCTATCTGGCCAGCGGCGAAGAGACCTTGAAACAGCTTCAGGTCATGATGAACAGCTTTCCCTTTTTTACCGATCTGCTTAGAAACGTGGAACTTGCCCTGACCAAGGTCGATCTTCCCCTGGCCCGCCGCTACTCGCTGCTGGTGCACGATGGGGAACTGCGCGAACGGGTGTTTTGCATGGTGGTCGAAGAGTACCAGCGCACCCGGCGCATGGTGCTGGCGATCACCGGACAATCGCACCTGCTTGAAAACAGTGCTCCCCTGGCGCGCTCCATCCGCCTGCGCAACCCCTATGTGGATCCGCTCAGCCTGATCCAGATCGAACTGCTGAGGCGGAAACGTGCGGGAGACGAAAACGAAGAATTGAATTACGTCCTTGCCGCCACCATCAGCGGCATTTCGGCAGGACTTCGGAACACGGGATGATTGTAGGGGCGACCGGCCGGTCACCCTTACGCGGTCCCTTACGTTCACAATTGGTATCTCCGAATCAGGAAGGAAAAAAACAGCAGATGCATCAATTGAAATATCTGACAGGCTATTCCGAGCAGATCCTCCACCAGGTTGGCCGCCTGATTGCGGAAGACAGGCTGGGTGCCTTCATCAAGCATAGATATCCGACTGCCCATGCGATCACAACCGACAGGGCTCTCTATGATTTCACCATGGAAATAAAGAACGAATTTCTGCGAACAGCCCAGCCACTGAGCAGAGTGGAATACGATGGCAGGATCCACGTGATTCAGCATGCCCTGGGAAGTCATACGTTTGTATCCAGGGTACAGGGCGGGAAACTCAAGGCAAAGCATGAGATCCGGGTCGCATCGGTCTTCCGGCAGGCACCTGCGGAGTTTCTGAGGATGATTGTCGTGCACGAGCTGGCCCACCTGAAGGAGAAGGACCACAACAAAGCTTTTTACAAGCTGTGCGAACACATGGAGCCGGCCTACCATCAGCTGGAATTCGATACCAGACTGTATCTGACACAGATGGACCGGGAAAAGATTGTCCGTACTTGTGATTGACTTTCGTACCTGCCAAACCTGTTTTCTACCAAACTTACCGTTTCTCACACAAAGGCACTAAGGCGCAAAGTATTCCAATTCCACCGGGTATCATGCCGGGCAACTTCTTCGTGACTTCATGCCTTTGTGTGATCACCGTCCTTAAAGGCTGCAATGAATACAACCAGAACCCCGGCCCCGAAACCTAAACACCAGCCCAAAGGCGTTACCCTGCTCTACGAGGATGCCGACATCCTCGTGGTGGACAAGCCGTGCGGTCTGCTGACAATAGGTACGGACCGGGACAAATCCCGCACCGTGCACTCAACTCTCAACGACTATGTCCGCAAGGGAAATCCCAAGTCGCGCAACCGGGTCTACATCGTGCACCGCCTGGACCGTGAAACCTCCGGAATTCTGTTATTTGCCAAAAGCGAGCAGGCCAAGCAGTTCCTGCAGTCCGACTGGGACAACACCACCAAGATGTATCTGACTGTGGTGAATGGACGTCTCGCCTCCCCGCAGGGAATCCTCAGCAGCTATCTGGCCGAGAATGCCGCGCTCATGGTCTACTCCACCCCCGACCCCGCCAAGGGCAAACTCTCCCAGACGGCCTATACGCTGGTTAAGGAGCAGAAAGGGCTCAGCCTGTTGCAGATCAACCTGCTTACCGGCCGGAAGCACCAGATCCGGGTACACTTTGCAGAAAAAGGGCACCCTGTTGTCGGGGACCGAAAATACGGCAAGGGTAATGCTTCCTATCCGAACCTGGCGCTGCATGCCTGCTCAATTACCTTCACCCACCCGGTCAGCAAAAAACGCCTTCAGTTCCAGACCAGGATTCCCGACCTTTTCACACGTTTGGTCGGATCATTCCAACTTCCAACTCCAGATACCACACCATGACCATCCTTTTCTGGCTCGCTGTAACGACGCTGATCCTCACCATCCTTGCAGCCTTTGACCTGTTCATCGGTAACCGCTCCGTGCGTGCCCTGCGCGACGTTTCAGCAACTCCGCCCGCCGATCCCTTGCGGGTTTCCATCATCGTGGCGGCCCGCAACGAACAGCGCAACATTCGTGAGGCCCTGCAGTCACTGCTGGATATAGACTATCCCGACTATGAACTGATTGTGGTCAATGACCGATCGGAAGATGCCACCGGCCGGATACTGAACAACATGAGCAGCACCAGCCCCCATCTGAAGGTGATCCATGTTGATGCCCTGCCCTCGGGATGGCTGGGTAAAAATCACGCCCAGTGGGTTGGCGGCATGCGAGCCACCGGAGAACTGCTGCTCTTTACCGATGCAGACATCGTCATGGAGCCGACCGTTATCACCCGCGCCGTAAACTTTGTGGAGCAGAACAATCTCGACCACCTGGCCGCCACCCCTTCAATGCGCATGCCGACTGCCTTTTTGGGCATGTTCGGAGCAGCCTTTATCATCTTCTTTTCCCTTTTTTCACGCCCCTGGAAAGCCAGGGACCCCAAAAGCCGCTGTCATATCGGCATCGGTGCCTTCAACCTGGTGAGAACCTCGGCTTACCGGCAGGTGGGAGGACATGAAACCATTCGTCTGCGGCCGGATGACGACATCAAGCTGGGCAAAATCATCAAACAGGCGGGCTTTCGTCAGGATGCCGCCTATGCACCGGAATTTTTGGCTGTAGAGTGGTACGCATCTGTAGGAGAGGTCATCAAGGGATTGGAAAAAAATGCCTTTTCCGGGGCAGACTACAACATACCATTGGTGCTGGGCGGAGTGATGTGTCATCTGTTCTGCAGCATCTGGCCTTTTGCGGCAGTTTTTGTTACCCACGGTTGGATACAGGGAATGTATCTCGCCACAGCAGCCCTGATCATGCTGATGGTGGCGGACAGTGCCCGCTTCCATTATTCCCGGCAATGGTACGCTGTCGGCTATCCCCTGATGTCGGCGCTGTTCATCTACATCCTGCTGCGCACCATGCTGCTGAACCTGATACAGGGGGGCATCTCCTGGCGCGGCACTTTTTATTCGCTGAAAGAGCTGAAGGCCAACAAAATATAACCCTCCCCCTATTCTCAACTCCGCCCCCGCCCCAGCTGAATCCAGCTTAAACATCGTACTTCTTCATTACCAACAGCTCCCCCATGGACAGTCCGTCTGCCTTTTCAACGCCCAAAAGGCTGATACACTTTTCCAGCAGGCTATTGAAAAACCAGAGAAGGAGAACTCAATGGCTAAAGTGATGAGCGACGACCCTCCCACACCCGAGAACAACCTTCCTGACCGGATGCCGTTGCTGCCGTTACAGGACACAGTCATCTTTCCCATGATGCGCCTCCAGCTGGCGGTAGAACGGGAAAAATCTCTTGCTGCAGTACAACAGGCACTATCCCAGGACCGGCGTATTTTTGTCGTATCCCAACGGGAGACTTCAGATGGAGAGCCTGGCGATGAGAGCCTGTACCAGGTCGGTACAATTTGCATCCTGCTCCATTCCGTTCCCCAGGAACAAGGGGCAGTAATTCTTGTGCAAGGGATCACCAAAGCCAGGATCAGCTCTATCTGGCACGAACCGACCTACAGGGCTGTCACCGTTGAACAGTTCCCCGATACCGAGGTGGTGGATGAGGTTGAAGAGCGTGCAGTGATGCGAAATGTACTGGAACGGTTTGGAGCCATCGCATTTTCAGGCGACAGCATCCCCCAGGAACTCGTCTATTTTCTGCAGAATATATCTGATCCCATGGTTGTCGCTTTTTCCATTGCAGGAAGCCTCCACCTCTCCGTTCCGGAAGCTCAGTCTATTCTTGAGATGACAGATCCGGTCCGGCGTCTGCACATACTGTATGGCATTCTGGCCAAAGAGGCAGAAGTTGTCTCCGTTCAAAATGCTATAAAATCCGCTGTCGATGATGAAATGAAAAAGCATCAGAAGGAATATTATCTCCGCGAACAAATGAAGGCGATTCAGAACGAACTGGGGGGCAACAGCGCCCGCTCGGATGCTTCCGAAATGAATGAAAAGATTCTCGGCAAACAGATGCCGGAGGTGGCGGAGAAAGAGGCGCTCCGTCAACTGGCTCGCCTGGAGCGGATGTCCCAGGAGGGGCCGGAGGCAGAAACTGTCAGGAATTACCTCGACTGGATGGTCGATCTCCCCTGGAATACATTCTCTGATGATTCAATCGATATTGGAGAGGCGAAGAAGGTACTGGATGAGGACCACGCCTTTCTGGAAAAAGTAAAGGAGCGGATCCTGGAGTTTCTGGCCGTGCACAAACTGCAAAACACTTCCAGGGGATCAATCATCTGTTTCGTTGGTCCCCCTGGTGTGGGGAAAACTTCGCTGGGAAAATCGATTGCCCGGGCCATGGGGCGGAAATTCGTCAGGCTTTCTTTGGGAGGCATACATGACGAAGCCGATATGCGTGGCCATCGGCGCACCTATATCGGCGCCATGCCGGGACGGATCATCTATGCCATGAAGCAGGCGGGCACAAAGAATCCGGTGCTCATGCTGGATGAAATAGACAAGATCGGCAGCGACTACCGTGGGGGAGATATCTATTCTGCGCTGTTGGAAATCCTGGACCCGGAACAGAACAATAATTTCACCGACCATTACCTGAATGTTCCCTTCGACCTCTCAAATGTGGTGTTTATTACCACAGCTAACACGCTGGAGCGCATCCCTCCCCCGCTGCTCGACAGGATGGAAATAATCCAGCTGGCAGGCTACACCGAGGAAGAAAAACTGGACATTGCGATGAGGTACCTCATTTCCCGACAGATAGAAAGGAATGGTCTGGATGCATCCAAAGTCACCTTTCTTCCTGATGCAATCACCACCATCATCGACAAATATACCCGGGAAGCGGGCTTAAGAAACCTGGAACGAGGTATCGGAAAGATTTGCAGGAAGATCGCCAGAAAGGTAGCCGAGGGTTTGGTGGAGCACCAAAATGTCGGTGCATCCCACGTGGAGGAGTTGATGGGCGAGCCGCCGCGGGTTTTCGATACGGAGCTGGACCAGGATGAGGTGGGAATCGCAACCGGACTGGCCTGGACACCTGCGGGTGGTGAAATTCTCTTTGTCGAGGCGATGGCGATGGAGGGAAAACCAATGCTTCATCTGACCGGCTCCCTGGGAGACATCATGAAGGAATCGGCAGACGCCGCCCTCTCCTATATCCGTGCTAATGCTGATCGCTTCAACATCCCCACCAGCCGTTTCCGAGACACATCTCTCCACATCCATGTTCCGGCAGGTGCGCTCCCCAAGGATGGGCCATCAGCAGGAATAACCATGGCCACTGCGGTACTCTCCACACTCTGCCGCAAGCCGGTCCGCCGGGAGGTCGCGATGACAGGGGAAATCACTCTGCGCGGCAAGGTTCTCCCGATAGGGGGAATTAAAGAGAAAATTTTCGGTGCAGTCCGGGCTGGTATAAAAGTGGTAATTATTCCGGAAGGCAATCAGCGCGATCTGGTCGACATTCCACGGCAGATCCTTCAAAAGGTGCGGATCGTTCCGGTTAAAACCATTGATGATGCATTTGATGAAGCCTTCGTTGCCTGCCCCGGGCCGGTTGAAGCAGTGGTTCCCGGAGCCAAGATGCCGATACCGATGCAGGAAAAAGAGGCCGTGATTGTGCGGGAGAATTCAGAAAGTTGAAGAGATTCCACTTAACACGAAGTACAGCAGGAAAAGTACATAAAAAAAACGGCTGCAAAAGCATGTGCCCTTGCAGCCCGTTTTTAACTTACACCACTCCAGTTTTAAAGCCTAAGCGCCGCTGACGATGCTATCCAGGATTTTATTCGCATCTTCCAGTTTGTCCTTCAGCACCCTCAGCTCATCGGCAGAATATACCCCGCCTCCACGTGCGATCTCACCCTGCAGTCGATCAATTCGCTGCTGTATTGAATCCACCTGATTTCTGCAATTCATTGCAACCAACAGGCACTCATCCTTCTGCAATCCCTCATTCATTGCACCCGTCGCTTCAATGGCATATCCCGGCACAGCATTTATCATCAATGCGGTTGCCAGCATGGGAATTATACGAGCTATGCTTCTCATGGCCAACCTCCTGATTCATTAATATCTGCAACTTTGTAATTACATATTAATGACCTTCATAATTAATTGCAACTGAAAATCATTATCATTTTACAAAAACGTCTAACAGATTGTTGAAATTCTCAGGTTGTTCAAAAATAGCGACCTACGCCCCCTTCGGGGCCGATTTTTCGCAGAGTAACTTCAGTAGTGCCGCTTATGTGATTTCAGTAGGTTATGTTGAAGTTACTCAGGCGTAGCAACGCTACGCCGCACAAGGTGGCTTTCGAGGACGGCGGCGAGATGGCTGTTTTTCAACAACCTCCTAATTTCGTTCCAACGCTGCCCGGTCCCATCCAGCCAAATTGGCTCCAGCCTCATAGGTGCTCTGCATGAAATCCAGCAGCATCTGCTCAGGCGACTCTGCCTTTCGCACATCATCATACAGCAGGACCCATTCTTTCAGCTCGGAATTATAGAATGCCTGCTGTGGAAGGATATGTGCTTTATCGAAACCGGGCGGTTCGGGAAAAGTATAGGAATAGAAGGCAGGGGCGCAGATACTGCTCGCGGAATTTTCACGCTCAGTTGCACCGGAAGCTCGTTTCCCGGGCCAGAAGCCATGACTGATAACTTCGTGGGAATAGGCCTCGCGGGTGATTGAATCCGCACCTTCCTTTTTCGGCGCACGCTTTCCGGAGAACCGCGATACCGCAAGATCAAAGCTTCCCCAAAAGAAATGGACCGGGCTGCATTTGCCGATAAAACGAGCCCTAAACTGGTTGAAGACCTTGTCCGCCTGCAGCAGGATGCGCCAAAGCCGGTTGCTGTATTCCCCATCATAGGCGTTATTCTGAACATCCTTCTGGAACGGAATAGGATTTTCAACCTCAACCGGAACCGGCCAGATTTCCACCTCCAGTCCCAATTCCTTCAGCAGAGAGGTAAATCTGCCATAGAAACCGGCGACCGAACCGGGAATGAGTGCCATGGTTCCTATCATGCCGTTATCACAAGTAATCGCCAGTCTGTGTTCGATAAAATCGAATGAAACCTCGAAGTTGCGTTCCGGATGATGGATGGTCGAAGTAGTGAGGCCGCGTGGTGTCACAAAAAAAGAGACATTCCACCAATGATTGATCAGCGGCGTCAGCGCCAGGCGGACTTTGCCTACGATCTGAGTCCACATGTGCAACGTTGCGTAGGTATGTTCCCATTCAGCCAACGGCAGTTCCGGCCATGCGTGGGTAGCCATGATTCCTCCTCGCCATTACGTTCTACTCCACTATCTGGTCATCCAAATAGCAATATCGCCAGTTTTCCCCCGGCTGAAACGACTTGATCACCGGATGGTTCGTGGTATGAAAGTGCCGGGAGGCGTGCTTGTTTTTTGAACTATCACAGCACCCCACGTGCCCGCAGGTTTCGCAAAGGCGCAGGTGAACCCAGGAATCGCCGCTCTTCAGACACTCTTCGCAGCCGTTCGTTTTCGGCGCAGGCCTCTGTACGTGGTCAAGATGCGAGCACTGTCTCGTCATTAGCTTCCTCCCTTCCCTGTTTTTCTAAAACCTTAACGCATTGTCGAGGAAACTCAAGGTCTGGCCTCTCCACTACCTGATCGCTGCATTGATGAATCGGCACGTTGCCAGATTTCTGTCCATTTACGGTTCTGGGTTCTCTTTTGGGCCTTGATTTGTAATTCAGCAGAACAAATGCCACGCTGCCTTTGGCTACAAATATTTCAGACTGCACATGTCTTTCAAATATCATCTACCACTGAACCGCTTGATTCCCTCCTCCACCACCAGCCTTGCCCTTTCAGGGCCGTTGCGCCCTAGGGGACGAAAAATCTTTTGCGTGATGTGATTATAGGAGATGAAGAAATGCTCGATTTCCTCAAGCAATCTGCCATTAAGGTCTGCCAGAGAGTGAACATCGCCATGGGTCCGTGAGGCTGATGCGACGGCAATAAGGCGATCATTCTGCTCAGCCTGCCCCTCCTCCACCTGTTCGGCTTCAATTACACCCACCAGCCGGGCAGGCACGAGACAACCGGGAAAAACCGCCTCATCCATCAGAAGCAAGACATCCAGCGGATCGCCGTCGCCTCCTACAGTACCTGGCAGAAAACCGAAATCAAACGGAAAGGCAGCGCCTAGAGGTAACACACCACTCAGACGAAAAATGCCCGGATCTTCCTCGTATTTGTACTTGTTGCGACTACCTTTGGGGGTTTCGATGACGGTATTGATCCCGCCACTTATTCGATCAAAAGGGCCGAGACCAGCAAATGGATTGGACGTTGGGCCGGAAGTCATAAGTCGCCTCCACTAGGGGGTTATAGGTATCTCGTAACATAGTTTCCCTGCAAATCAACCGGCAGAGGGAGGGACAGGTGTGCAAGTGCGAGAGGGTATAGGAGCAGGACTGCAGGGGCAGATTTTGTAAGGGTTGGTTTATAAGAGCAGGATGAAGGTCAGAATTGTACCGGTCCCCTGTTTCACATGAAATGCAATGGCGGGGCGAGGCATGCCTCGCCCCTACGCGTCATATCTTTTCTGCGTTTTCGTCATGGCGGATCGACTTACTCCTCGATCCATCCTCAAAAAACTCCTCCTCAAGCAGAAGCTTGTCGCCGGCATCGAATTGCTTGCGGCTTTGGAGAGTCCCCTGGCGGTAGACCTCGTCGGTTTTGATTCCTTTGCTGTTGATGTTGCGCAAAAGCCCCTCCGCCCGGCCGTTTTGGTAATTCCCCTCGAAAGCAAGGGAGCCGTCTTCGTTGTAGTTCCGGACCATTCCGTGGGGACGGGAGAATTCCCAGACGGGGCGGTCTTTATCCATCCCTTCATAGGCAGTTGTGTAGATCCCTTCGTGTTCTATAACGCCGTTGTCATGGTAACTCTTGAGAACAAAAAACTGGTCATCTTCGGCTCGTCCCGACCGCTTTTTCTTTCCCGATGCCGTCTCAGCCGCATCTTTTGCAGCAGCTTCAAACTTTGCTGCATGGCTTTTGAGTTTTCCATTGAGGTAATACGATTTATGTTCGAGCGGCTTCTCTTTGTCGCTGAAACGCACTTCATCGAGCAACGCTCCGCTTTCTGCGTAAAGCAGATATTTACCTACAGTTTTCCCGTTATTAATCGAAAATGAACGACGCAGCCTGCCGGTGGCGAAGTATTCTTTCTGCTCGTATTGCCGGTCGTTCCCCGGTTCCGTAAAGATTTTAGCCAGCCTTTGGCCTTCCTTATCGGTGACCTCCGTCTGAACGAGCTTGCCGTCGCGGTGGGTCAGCCTGGTCGCCCCACCTCTGCGCCCGGAAATTTCAACAGTAGCCTCTTTGCCGTTCCGTCCGCACCATTCCGCATCTTTTGGGTGAACCGGCTGGGGACCGCAGGATAGCTGGATTATCTCTCCGTCCTTGTCGAACGCAACCTCTCCCTTGCCGGTTTTATTTGCTTTCTCGACAATATAGACGGTTTTGAGAGCGCCGCTGGGATAAAATTCGCGAACGACTCCATTTGCGATGCCGTGATCGAAAGGTATTTCGCACGAAAGATCTCCCTTTTTAGAATATACCCGCGCAATACCGTGGAGGGTGCCGTCCTTGGCCGTAAAATCAATCTTCTGATTGGTGGAAACGAAGGCCCATCCTTTCTGCAGCTCCCCCTTGTGCCAGAGGAATTCGGCTTTCACTTTCTTTCCGTTGTGGTCGTAGCAGCGCTCCGTTCCATCCCGTTTCCCCTTCGGTACCGGATTGGGGCCGGGCCCCTCGTCTTCGTCATCACCCACGGCGACGGGTGTGTCCCCCATCCGGCAAATCGTGTTGTAGTCCAGAATTTTTACCCCAAGTTTCATCGGGAAATGACATTCATCGGCTGAACCAAGTGCTGAACCGGCAACCAGGATTAAGGCGGCTATAGCCGGAATCTTCTTGAAACGCTTCATATTGTTTCTCGTAATCATCTCTCTGCTCCTCCAGTATTTTGTTATGCAAACACTTTGTTTATAGCTTTATCGGCAAGAGGGCCTATCGCTTTGGGATGATCGCGCCGCAGGGAGCAAAAACTTAACAAGGACAATCGTAATCGTTACTCCCCTTGAAGATATAACCCTTCATTTTGCTTTTTTTCGCAGGAATAAATTCAAAGGACTGGGGCACGCCCCGGGTATAGGTGTCTCTCGACAGGAACTCAGGATTTCCATCATTGTCAATGTCCGTAAGGTATTCAAGCTCGTTTCCTATATACTGATCGAAGCTGAGTTTGCTGCCTTTGGCGCTCATTTCCACCTTCCATAACACACCCAGAATGCCGCCATCATGGCCGCAATAAGGAACTCCTGACTGGGCATACATGGAGACCCACTTTTCAGTTTTACCTGAGTGGCTGAACTCAAAAATCTTGATGCTCTCGTAATACTCATCTTTGACATAGGGCTTGATATCGCTCCTGTACGCCTCCAATGCCTTGAAGGCTTTGGTAGCCATGGCAGCGGTTTCCTTGTCCGGTTTTCTTCCTACTGATACGGGAGATATCGGCAGCCTAACAGCCTTGGCAAAATCGCCGGAGCATTTTTCCGTTGTGGCAACAAGATGCTCCAGCCCTTCGTTAAATACATTCGTGGTGATTTCTTTTCGTGGAGTTTTCTTTTCCTTCCACTCTTGAATTTCTCCGCAATGCGGAATTTTCTTGCTTACGATCTTGAAACTAAAAGGGGCATCAAATATTTCATCAACGGGGCACCTATTCTAATTACTCTCAGAGTGCGATTCAGATAAGACTACTTTGATGTACATCCTTGCCTGGAAGCAGGCGGCTCAAGTTGATTGAGGAAAGGGAAGCATGAGCCGCAGATGTAGGTGAAAGAAAGAGAACTACACCGAGAAAAACGTATACGAAACCGCTCACCGCTTCCCACTCTCCACCGTCACATGCCATGCCGCGCTTTCCCCGCGCAGTTCGGGGCGGTACATCGGCCAGACGGCGGCGGGGAGGGCTACCATTTTGCCGGCGAGTTCCGGCTTGACCAGGTAGCGGAAACGGTGCTCACCCGGAGGGAGTGAGGTGATGAAGAAGGCCATCTTTTCGTCATGGCGCTCGCGGTGGGTCGACCAGCCGTCGTAATCGTCACCGGCGAAACGGCCGTCGTCAGAGGTTTCCCGCACTTCGAATCCGGCTGGGAGGGGATCTTCGATGATGACATAATCGAGAGATTCGCGATTGGCTACCGTCAATTCCACCTCCACCTCGTCACCGGTCCGGAGAGCTTCCCCCTTCAGCGGGAGGCGGTCCACCATCCAGCTTTCTCCCTCCTTCCGGGTGGCGAGGCGTGAGGCCGTGCGGGTTACGGTCAGGCCGAGGGCGCCTGCCGCCCGTTCCAGCGGCAACCGGTGCGAGAGGACGCCTGCGACGAATGCCGCTCCAGAGGCATTGTTCCGCTCGAACTTCAACCGATTTGTCCCGGCAATTAGATCGGCCATGGGGAGAGCAATGCGGCTGCGCCCCTCGGCAAGCTTGCCGTTGCGAACGCTGAAGCGTTCGATCTCGCGGTCGTTGAGCAGAAGCCTGCCGTCATAGCTCCCGCTCTCGCCGGAGAAATCGGCCAGCGACTTGATGACAAGAGCGGTGGCGCGGGTATTTCCCCACCAGCGGCCGACCCGTTTGCGGACCAGGTATTCGGCCAGGGAAGGCGCCAGGGGATCGGCCGGACTTATGCGGACCATGTTTTCCAGGAGGGCGGCAGTGGCCTCAACAGCCGAACCGGCCCATGGTTCGGAGTACCGTGAGACTTCATCGTCGACCTTTACACGGGCGGCGGTCCCTTCCCGTACCACGCTCCTCTTAAGCTCGGCCAGGAGTCGCTGTGCCTTTTCCCCCTCGCCGAGGTTGAGGAGCGCTTCGATGTAGAAGATGCGCTGGGGCGGGGCGATGCGATCCCACTCACGGTCGATCATCTCTTCCACTGAGCGCTCGCGGGCACCGGCAAGGGTAAGGGCGCGGTAGGCATAGGGAGTGAGATCGCCCCCCGCTTCGACGATTATCTTGCGTAGCGCGGCAACACCTTTCTCCATCGCCTCCGTTCTAATCGGAACGCCGGCTTTCCGGGCGAGTGAGAGGCCGTAAATCACATAGGCGGTCATGGCCGGGCTGGTGGAGTCTTCCTTCCACCACCCCCAGCCGCCGTCTTCGTGCTGGAAGTCGTAAAGGCGGCGCAGGCCGCTGTCCACAACTTCGGGGAGCTTGGTCGCCAGATCGGGAGGGAGTTCGGCCCGCCCCGTTGTCGCAAGCCCTCTCACATAGACCGCCGGGAGGAATCGGGACATGGTCTGCTCCACGCAGCCGTAGGGGAATTCCACCAGTTCCCGAATACTTTCGCCGAGGCTGGCAAGAAGGGTGGGAGCGAAGGTTATGTCGAGGGTCGCGCTTCCGGGAAGGGCATCGGCAGGAAGGTCGACGGAGGTCGTGGCGGAGGTTTCCTTCACTACCATGTTCCCCGCAATTTTACGGTCGATGCCCTTCTGAAACACCGGCACCGTCAGCTCCAGGGCGTCGCCTCGGTCTCCGGCATCGGCGGTAAGACGCAGCATCGCCTCTCCCGGGGATTCCGCCCGCACCGGCAGGTCGTGACGCGCAGTGGCTCCGGCGGGGACGGCTTGCGCGAAATCGGCCGGGGCGAGAAGGGTGAGTCCGGTGGCGGCAAACCGCCCTTTCACAGGCCGTTCTTCGCCGGTCATATTGGTCACCAGGCCGGGAACCGACAGCTCGTCACCCTGAATGAAGAAGCGGGGCGGGGCCAGCCGCGCCATGACATCGAGTCGGCTGATGAACTTTCCACGCCCGGTGCCGAAGGCGCTCTCCCCGGTATGGGCGATGGCTGTTGCGCACCAGGTGGTGAGGTTGTCGGGGAGGCGGAATGAGACATTCCCCTTCCCATCGCTATCGGTAGCCACCTCGGGATTCCAGAAGGAGGTATCCTTGAACAGTTTCCTGATTTTTATTTTCCCCCCGGCTTCAGGGGCAGGCGCCATGGCTTTGTCCTTGGAGGCTCCTCCGAGGTAGACGCGGGGAAAGGAATGGAACGTCTCGACAAGGTGTTCGCGGCTCCCGCGGAAGAAGCGATGGATGTCGACGTCCTTCTCTCCGGAAATGGCGTAGATTGACTCATCCACGACCCCTACAGAGAGCTCGGCGGGGCGGGGTTTCCCGTCCGCACCCATGGTGGAGAGGGCAAGATTAACCGTATCGCCCGGCGCGTAGACGGGGCGCTCCGGCTCCACCGTTACGGCCAGGCTGTGGGGCTGGTCCTGAACCTTCAGGGAGGCGGTGCGGCTGTAAAAACGCCGGTCATGGACAGTAACGGCCGATACGTAGAGAAGCGGGGCGAAGTCTTTGGTGACCGGAATTTCCACCAGTTCGACGCTGCCGGAGAGAGCGATCGTCCGGCGCTGGTAGACATCGCGGCCTTCGAGGGTGAGGAGCAACGTGCCGCCGGTGGCCGGGGTGCGGATGAGGAGCTTCGCGGTCTCGCCGATTCGGTAGCTTTTCTTGTCGAATTCCATCTCCAGCTCCCGCCAGACACTCTGCCAGGAGTGACCCTGCTTCCAGACCCAGATGGTGTCGAAGCCGGTGGCAATCCGCCCTCTGCTGTCTGCAGTCAAAGCGGCCAGACGCCAGAAACCGGGTCGGGGGAAGGTGAAATTGTCTACGGCTCGTCCGGATTTATCAGTGGTAAGCTTGCGAGGTTCCAGCGGAAAGATCGTCTGCTTGCCGGTTTTACCATCGTATCGCTCTTCCGCCGCACCGACGACCAGAGTGGTGGATACCGGCTTCCCATCCCGGTCCTTCGCGGTGAAGGCCACCGGTATCGTCACGCCGGGAGATGTCACATACTGCTCCGCCCGCACGTCGAGGGCGATCAGCGACGGTACGACCGGAATGGAGGCAGAGGCGGTGATCTGGCGGGATGCCGCGTCGGTCACCGTCATCTCCACCCGGTACACCATTTCCGTTTCAGCCTCGGTAGTTGGGACGGTAATAACCGCCTTGCCGGTTTCGTCGGTAACCGTTTCACCCTCGTGAATGAAATCGGCATAGCCGTCGGCGGCATAGTCGACTTCCTCTTCGCCTTCGCCGTACCGGTAGCTCTGCTGGGCGTACACGCTGTACTTTACCGGCGCTGCCGCCACAGGTCCGCCGGTGTAGGTGCGGGCAACGAGGGTGAATTCAGCCGGATCGCCGCTTAGCACGTATGGGCGGGCCGGCGCGGCCTTTACCTCGAACTCCGGCTTGCGGTACTCGAGGACGTCGAACGTCGTTCGCCACTCCGTTTCACCGGATCGAACCGTGACCGTGTATTCTCCGAGGGCGCCATCGGCGGCAAGGGGGAATTCTCCCGCTAATGCCCCGGTTTTGGTGAGGGGGACCTCGCGTTCAAGAACCGTCTGCTCGTGGCTGTCGGTAACTTTCAGCTGAACGGAAGAAACGCCGGGAAGGGCGTAGTCGTCGCCGACCCTCTTCCGAAGAACTCCTTTAAAATAGACCGTCTGGCCGGGGCGATAGGCGGGGCGCTCGGTATAGAGGAACCCGGCGAGCTCGTTCTTTTTTTTAAGGTCTGCAGCGGCAACATTCAGAAACGCGAGATTTTCGCCGCTGCTCCCCACCACCCGAAGCTCTCCTGCGGCGAAGGGGATGGAGATGAGGCCGTCGGCGCCGGTGACGCCGAGAAACGATTCCTTACCGGTGCCTTCAGCCGGAAAAGCTGCCGCAGAGACGCCGGAAAGGGCCTTTCCGGTGGAGAGGTCGGATGCAAAGAGAAGGATGGATGTAGGTGAAACCTTTGCCACCAAGCCAAGTCGTGTAACCTGAAAAGCGGATCGAACCTTTGCGCTCCCCGCCTGCGCCTCCACCACGTATGCACCGGAGGGGAGAAGGGGGAGCGTAACCGTCGCCCGGGTAAGGGAGCTCCCCTTGCTGGGCGGATTCAGGCGGACCGGCATCTTCTTTACCTGCCGCAGAGAAGCGGGCGGAATCTCATCCGGCCGCTGGAGCGATAGGCGTCCGGCAACAAGGTCGTCCTTGGATACCGAGTAAACCCTCACCTGGGCAGCCGGATTCCAGACCCCCTTCAGACGGAACTTGACGCGGCTTTGCGGGAGATAGACCTCGCCGAACTCATAGAGAGAGAGTTCCAGAGGATGGACCTTCACCGGAACAGTGACACTTTTTTCTTCCCCCTCGGCAACCGTCACTTTGACTTCTTTTCCCGCGAAACCGCTGCCGGAGGCGTCCACTGTGACTTCGCCGGGGGCTACCCGTGAAAAGAAGGTTATCCCGTTTTTACCCAGCAACTTCGAATCGTAACCGGCGCCGTACACCGAAGCCGATCCCCATGTTATCGCCCGCTCGCGCCCCTCGTGCATCCCGACAACCCGGACTGTAAGCCTCCCGGGGTGCAGCATCTTCAGGTCGGCCAGTTCGCGGCGTTCCCCCCGCTTGACCTGAAACGGAGTTGACCTCTGCGCGATCCATTCCTTATCTTCAATCGTGGCGGTCTGCCATCCTTCTTCCACGCCCCTGACGAGAAAGCGCCCGTCGCTCCCGGTTTTGGCCGAACTCTCTCCGGAAACCGTCACGGTCACCCCTGCCACCGGCTTTCCGGAGGTGGTCACCACCCTCCCGGAAACCTGCGCCTCGCGCTGCAGCGGAACCGTCACCTCAACCGGCTTTACCTCAAGCAGCAGGTATTCCTTCCTTACCGCAAAACCTTCCTTTCGCACGGTGTACTGATATGTTGCGGGGGAAAGCTCCAGCCTCGCCTTGCCGGTTCCATCCGTCGTGACCTGCTTGGGCTTGCCGCTCCCCGTCACAATCGACAGAAGAGCTCCGGAAACGGGAATGTTCGATTCCTCGTTCACGACCGTTATAGTCGCCGCCACCGGCTTTGCATCCGCAAAGGCAGTGGATGAAAAAGGCGAAATCAGGATAATCAGAACCAGTGAGAGTCTGTGGAGCAACTTCATTCGGACCTCCAGAAGTAATTTCAAATCATTCAATAATAGTGTCGCCCATTGCCGCCAAGGGCGAAAAACCTAAGTTTATCTTTTTCCAGACACGCCGCCGGTTTCCCGCGACGTGACGACAGCGGCCCGAAACCGGTACAGGCGAACCCGCAGAGGATCGCTTTCGCCAAGTCGCTTCATGGCGGAACGATACGCCCACGCGGCGGTCTTCGCCTCCCCCGGCACGATGGCCACCCCCCGGAGGTCATTTTCCACGAAAAGCCCTTCCCTGGTCGGACTGATGAGCTCCGGGGAGGAAACCGGCTCGGGAGTATCGGGAAAGGTAAGCTGAACACGGGCTTCCAGCGCCGTGCGGCGGTCGATTCCGGTTGCCCGCTCATCGTGGAGAAGCGCCAGGCGAATGTTTTCATCGATCTCTTCCGCGAGAGTCGATTTTCGCGGTTGAAATCCGCCGAAGCAGGCCACCACCCGTCGCCCAATGAAAAACGTAACGAAGCAGCTCCGACGTGAGGCGGCAATGGCGGCAGGGGGATCAACCTTCGGCCCGTACCCGAGCCTTTCCAGGAAAACCCCCTTTGCATAACGGATGACGGTTTCCCTTCCTGAAGGGGAGTTGATCACCGATTCCGAAACTGTCGATCTGATTGCCGATTCAGCGCCGAAAGCGCACGACTGAGGAAGGGGAGCGCACAAAACGAGCAGCGCCACGCAGAGAATGAAAGGGCGGAGAGAAGTCATCGCCCGCCCCCCCCGACAAGGCGCGTGGGAGCGGGATACCGGTCGCGGGAAAGCACTTCATCCTGCACCCTGTCTCCGGATCGGATGATGCGGCGGGTAAGCGCCGAATACCCGCTCCCCCCTTTCTGGGGAGACACTGCCCACTTAGACGACGAAACCACAGCAGTCTCCGGCTCCAGAGGGATTATCTCGGTTTTCAGTTCCACCCGAAAGTTTTTGGGACGTATTCCCCGAAACGCAGCGGTAAGCCGCTCGCTTGACGCATCCATTCCGAGCTGCAGCGGCACTTCATGCGGGTTTCTCACTTTCAGGTCCTTGAGCCATCCGGCAACGGTCGCGTCCCGCCCCGGCGGCACATAATGCACCACGCGGGAGTGAGGATGGCGTTCCACGACCTGCAACCCCGCATCCAGCGCAGCATTGTAAATCGTTGATGCTATCTGGCAGATTCCTCCCCCGGTCACATCTTCCAGCGTTCCCTTGTCGGTGACCATCGGCGCGATCTCGTACCCTTTTTCGGCAAGGCGCACGCCGAGAATGTCGTTTAGACTCAGGGTCGCCCCGGGGGGGACAATAATCCCGTTCAGGTCGGCCGCAGCCCGCGCTGCGTTATGGCGCTGTTGCGGCGAGCGTCCCGCCAGCGGCGTGGAGAAACCGCCCCAGAGGTGCGTGTACCCTTCTGCGGCGGCAGTGGCGGCTGTTACCAAGAGCGATAACGCTAAAATAGCGAGGATGAGTCTGGACTTCATTTTATACATCCTCATATAAGACCGTTGCAGCTGATGTGGATCGGGAGTTGTGACGATGAACCGTACAGTCCAAAAGGGAGGTGGTGATCAGATGCGCAGCCAATCACGGTGCCTGAATAATTCCTACTTCCTGTCTGATTTCGTCCTGCGCGCTACGCTCTTCTTGGGCGGTTTGGCAGATGGTATGACTTCTCCGAAGTCGATGATGAATTCGCCCCCTTTAGCCACATCCAGCCGTACCTCGGCCGGCATGTCGCCGGTGCCCATGCGGGTCAGGATCTTTTCAGAGAGTTGGGGCAGGACCGTTCCGCGCATGATGTGGTCGATGTTCCTGGCCCCGGTTTCCACCTCCGTACAGCGTGCGGCAATGCATTCCACTACTTTGCCGGAGCAGGTCAGTACCATCCTGTGACTTTCCAGCAGCCGGGCAGCCAGTTTTTCCAGCCTGAGAGAGACAATCTGCTTCATGAAGGATGAGTCCAGCAGGTAGAAGGGGACAATCGTCATGCGTGCCAGGAGCGCCGGTTTGAAATGGCGCGAGAGCAGAGGGCGGATCGCCTCGGTCAGGGCTTCGGGGGTGGGCCGCTCCCCGCCTGCGCAGAGTTGGCTGATCTGTTCCGAAGCCAGGTTGCTGGTAAGAAACAGCACCGTGTTCTTGAAGTCGATGTCCCGCCCTTCGCTGTCGGAAAGGCTCCCCTTGTCGAAAACCTGATAGAAGAGATTGACGACGTCCAGGTGGGCCTTTTCCACTTCGTCCATCAGTACCACCGAGTAGGGCTGGCGCCTTACCGCTTCGGTCAGCAGGCCGCCTTCGCCAAAGCCGACATAGCCGGGGGGTGAGCCGATCAGGCGGCTGACAGTGTGCGCCTCCTGAAATTCGCTCATGTTGATGGTGGTCAGGAAACGGTCACCGCCGAAGAGCAGGTCGGCCACCGCAAGGGCGGTTTCGGTCTTGCCGACACCCGATGGACCCACCAGCAGAAAGATGCCCTGGGGCCGGTCAGGATCGTTCAGGCCCGCCTTGGCGGCCCGCACGGTCTCGCCTATGATGCGGATCGTTTCGTCCTGCCCCTTGATCCGTTTTTTCAGGTCGTTCTCCAGTTGCATGACGCTGCCGGCCTGGTCGCGCAGCACCTTGCCCAGGGGGATGCCGGTCCAGTCCGACACCACTTTGGCAACCACGTCCGGATCGACCTCGATCCGCACCAGCGGCGCACCGTCCTGGATTTTATTCAGGTCTCCCGTCAGCGTTGCTATCTCTAGCTTGATCTCTGTGCGCTTGCCTTCAGTTCCTTCCTGTCCGGCAATTTCGCCCAACTCCCGGCGCAACGCCACCAGCCGCTGGGCCAGTCCCTGTTCCTGCTGCCAGCGCTCGGTCAGTTTGGCCAGTTCCGTCTGCAATTCATTCAGCCGCAGATCAATCCCCGGCATCCGCTCTGCATCGACCGCCGCGCCGTGCAGGCTGTCCCGTTCCAGGGCCGTTTTCTCCCGCTCCAGTGCTTGGATGGCGCGCTCGCGGTCCTCGATGATTGACGGCTTGGCGGTCAGCAGGATCTTGACCCGTGCGGCACTGGTGTCCAGCAGGTCAACCGCCTTGTCCGGCAGCTGCCGGCCGGAGATGTAGCGCCCGGACAGCTCGGCCGCGGCCATGATGGCATCGTCCCGCACCACCACGCCATGGGCCTGCTCGTAGGTCTCCTTCAGTCCGCGCAGGATCAGCACTGCAGTCTCCACCGATGGCTCGTCCAGCTTCACCGGCTGAAAGCGCCGGGCCAGGGCGGCATCCTTCTCGAAGTACTTCTTGTATTCCGACCAGGTAGTGGCGGCCACCGTACGCAGTTCCCCCCGGGCCAAGGCCGGCTTGAGAAGGTTGGCTGCATCCCCTCCCCCGGCTTGGGCACCGGCGCCGATCAGGGTGTGGGCTTCGTCGATGAAGAGGATGATCGGTTTGGGCGAGGCCTTGATCTCGCTGATTACCGACTTGAGTCGGTTTTCGAATTCACCCTTTACCCCGGCGCCAGCCTGCAAAAGCCCCATATCGAGGCCGACAATCGAGACGTCCCGCAGGATATCGGGCACATCCCCCTGCACGATGCGCAGGGCCAGCCCCTCCACCACGGCGGTCTTGCCTACTCCGGCCTCGCCGACGACGATCGGGTTGTTCTTGCGCCGCCGGGCTAGAATGTCGATCATCTGGGATATCTCCCGGTCGCGTCCGAAGACCGGGTCGATCCCCCCGGCGGCGGCGTTGGCGGTGAAGTCGGTGCAGAAGCGTGCCAGGGCGCTGTTTCCCGCAAGTGGGGCACCGTCGGCCGTTGGAACTGACGACCCGAATGCGGCCTCTGGAGAACCGGCAGTATAGCTGGCGAAACGGGCCTTAAGCCCGTCGCGCCCGATCGGCAGCAGCAGATCCACATAGCGGCCGGTGGCCAGTTGCAGCGGACGGGTCAAAAGCGCCAGCAGCAGCGCTCCGGAACGGATCTGATCATCCCCCAGATCGAGGGAAGAAACCAACCAGGCATCCTGCAGCCACTCCAGCATCACAGGTGAAAAAACCGGCTTGCCGGCATTACCGGTGTGGAGCCCGCTAAAGCTCCGCTCCACCTCCGCCCGGACAGCAGCCGGCTCGATCGACCATGCCTTGAGGGTACGGGGAATATCGCCGTCCGGCTCATCCAGAAGACGGGCAAGCAGGTGCTCCACCGTAACCTCGTAATGGGTCCGGCTGACACAGGCGCCGGCGGCCCCTTCCAGGGCGCGGGTACAGTGTGGATTGAGGCGGTTGAGCAGGGCTTTGAGGTCAGCGGTAAGCACGGAAACTCCTATCTATATTGGTGGTATTTATGTGGGATGAACACGCGAGATATTTACAGTGGAATCTTGTTGTTCGTGATTTGATTGCTAAACAGGTAGTCAATTTTGAAGCCCATACCCTTCCACAAAACTCTTCTTCACCCACCCCTGTTTGACAGTTTTACCTTTTAGCCACTGAACTTTCACCCAATCGTCCTTTACATCCAGAACTTCAAGAGAATGTCCCGACTTAAGCACAGCCACCTTGCGGGCTTTCGCAGAAGGAGAAGTTCTGATGTTCACCAGCCGCTCTGTCGAATTGATCCTTGTTACAGCAGCCTTGGGGGGCTGTACAACTTCGGGAGCCTCCTCAGCAACAGCCCGAGCCGGTTCAACCACCTTGGGCTGTGCGACTGCCTGAACCTCATTAACCAGAGCAGACTGGGCTTCAGATTTTCCAGCCTCGATCGCAGAGCCAGCCATCTGATCAGCCTGACTTGTCATCGTTCCTTTGTTAAGGGTGCAAGCGGATATCATCAATATCGAACATGCTAGTAGTAGTAAGTGAGTTCTGCTGCTGAATCCGGTGGTCATTGTGTCGCTCCTTTGAGTAAGTTTCAAGGCACCACGGCCTGATATTGTATTTTCATTGCCATACAATCTATTAATTAAACAGTATTTAATAACTTAAATTTTATGCAGAATCAAGACAATCAAGTAAATCTCAATAAAAGCCTGCAAACCTTTGGTGTCGAAGGGCTGCCTGCCCTTGCCACGGGCCAGTGACCGTTACATCAACCGTAAGCACGTAAGTTTTTTAATTTCCCCTCGCGCATTTACCAAAACAAAAAGCCCCCGCCGTGCGAACATCACATCCTCGCACGACGGGGGCTTCACATGGCCCATTGCATGTAACTACTATCCGCTAGAGCGGATCCAACCCCACCACCATCCTGAGGATGTTGAGCGAGTCGCGGATGTCGATGGTGTCGTCAGGCGCCGGGAATCCTCCCAAGAAGGGAGCCACGTCGTAACGCAACTTCTCGTAGTTGGATGGGCTCTCCAGCCCCACCACCTGGCGCAGCGATTTAAGGGCGTCAGGCAGGGTGTAGCTGTTGGGAGCAAAGTCGGCCGTGCTGACAACGATATCGGCCAGTTGCAGGTTCTGGTTGTTGCAGCTCACCAGCCGCCTGGGTGTCTTGATCAGCTTGCCCGCTTTGCCGAGGGTCACTTCGTAGTTGCCGCTGACCATGCCGGTAATCATGTAGTTGCCATTGGCATCAGATACCGCCGTATAGGCCGGCGAGCCCCCAGGGAGGTGGGGGTGACGGTCACACTGACTCCCTCCACCGGGGTGCCCAGCTGATCCACCACCTTGCCGATGAATGCAAACACCGGCGGTGGCAGGACTGCGCCGCCGATGTTGATCAGAGAAAACTAAGAAACTAGGGACACTTCCCATATTTCCTGTTGCCAATCCATATTTTGATCGTATTATCAATGTCATGCCAAGAAATAAAGTAAAAATAAAGTAAAGGGGTCAGCCCTTGAAAATAGAATATTGCTGCTGAATTTTCTTGATTTCCCTCTGCAACGCTTTATCGCGTATCAACTGCTTTGAAAAGTTCTTCGATATCTTGGCAACCGCCGAATAACTAATACCACCAAATTTTTCGCCTATCTCGGCATTTGTGGCCCCGGATTGCTTTTTCAGTAAATAAATTAGCATGTTCCTGGGTTGGCTACGCCTGGCACCAGCTATTTCTGCAAGCGCAACTCCGTAGTGATTGCAGACTGCTGCTATGATTTCTTCTGTTCCGATATTTGTTCGTAAGCCCTTACGATGGGATACTTCCGTTCTTTCCAATTGGTTGTCTGCCAAGCGGGACAACACAGATCGGATGAAATATTCATTACCGATCATTATTCCGCCGTAAACTTCTTCCAGAGGGCTTGTCAGTTCCTCACCCTGAACGCTTTCCACATAAGTCTTATAGCGCTCTTTAGCCGCTTTCGTGTCGGCGCTTAACATCTCAAGCAGCAGCGCTGTGACGACGATCTTATCCTTGCTATTGGAAATATAGGAGCAATAGCTGCTATGGGAATACTCTTCAGGCCGTTCAACCATGTTAGCGCGCACAGGATTCAAATGCAGGTAACGGCTCAATTCAAGCAGATAACTGTCTTTATCGACAAGGATGGCTTTATATCTACCCTGGAACAGATGGCCGCTTCGTTTCCTCTTTATGTTGATATATGTGGTGTAAGAACTGTTAAGGTAATGCATAATTTTGCCGAGATTAGCGTCGGGTGTCTCGATAACCAAATGGTAATGATTTGTCATGAGAACAAAAGCGTGCAGAAAAAAAACCAAATTTAGCCTCTGCTTCCGCAATGTATTCCTTAAACTTATGGTAATCCTTTTGTGAGAAGAATATCTTCTTCCGTTCGTTACCACGCGCTGTTACATGATAAATAGCGCCCTCGTATTCGATACGTAGTGGTCGTGCCATAACGCAGCCTCCTCAAATCTTATGAAGAGAATATAACTTTATTTTCTATTTTCAAGGGCTGACCCTAATGCTTTTTTCCTTTTCAAGGGCTGACCCTAATGCTTTTTTCCCTTTTTTTTCTTTTTTTTGGTGCTTTCGCTGTCGAGCCTGGTCTTGTGCTGTGGCAAGATATCTTGGTCCATGCCTATCTCCCAGAGCTTCTTTGCCTGCTCTTCAGTTACAGAAAAGCTGAATTTATGTAGGTGAAAAATGTTTTTGGCTTTAGCTATATTTTTATCATTTAGGGCATCGGCTATTTTTTGCAACATGTTATAGTCGCTTTGAAACTTGGCAGCATCCAATTGGATACCCGCTTCTTTAAGTCTGTTTTCAAGACGAACTTTATCATTATCCAACACAACCCATGTAGCGCCGTGCACAACCAGAGCAGTGCCATAACCTATGGTTGGTACTCCAACTGAGTCTAAATAAACTTTATCTTTAAAGCCTTCTCCATGAACTATAAATCAAATACAACATCATGTAATGTTTTTGGAAATAAATTATGATTATTTGTTGGCATAACTAATTGCTTCTTTGTGGTATTTCAAAACGGCATAAGCCGACTTGATGATATTTATTAATACGTAAAAATCCTATATTGTCTAATATATTTGTAAGTTCATAAATGTATGATTTTCCTTTGTATCTAAAAACACCATTTCTAGCTCCAGTGTATTTCTTGGTTTTATAATCAATCATGGCGGCTGATCCTACTGAAATTTCGTCTAGTACTGTGCACTGTTTTAAATCAAGTATTTTAGCGGTACTCTCTTCGAAAAGTACAAATTCCTCATCCTTTTTTTTGCCATCAAAAGCCACATGATAAAGTCTAAAATCATAGCTTGCAAAAGTTACAGTCCCTGATTCTTCCCACTCGTCCTTTGGTATTTTATTCTCTTGAAGATAACGCCATACATGAGGTAACCAATAAACTGATTTAGACGGTTTAAGCCTTGGGCATTTAGTGAGGTATCTTTGCAGGATTTGGTTGTTGTAGTCGTCTGTCGTAACAATTGGTTCTATGAATTCAACACGTTGTCCAGTTTTTAAATCATCCAACAAGGTGGTGCAGAAACTTCTGTCTGTGCGTTCCTTCTTTGTAAATTTTTCTTCTGAATACGGTTTTTCTAATTGCATTTTTTCTGCAGCAGAAATGATTGCTTCTCGTTCGGTTGTTTGTAATCCAGGTTTCCTGACAAAGCTCGCTGCCGTTACAGTACTATTGAAAGCTGCAATTCTGGCTTCGTATTCCGACTGCAGACAATCATCTTCATCTTTGCAGGCATCACGTACATTTTTAATCCAGTCCCGCTGCTGTTGCTTCAGTTCCTCTTTATACGAAACCAAGTCAAGCGATTTTTTGTAAAGCACTGCAAGCTCATCATCAAGTACCGAGAGACTCCCATTATAGCAAATTGTCTTTTCTGTTTCGGTATGTGCTTTCTTACAGTCGAAGCTGACGGCGAAAACTTGGGTAACATATAAGAGCATCACTGCAACAAACATTATAATTTTTCTCATATAATCTCATTTGTCATATACATTTGTTCAGCCCAGCATTTTATGACAAAATCCTTCTCCCCGTCCTTGCGAGCCATCATATATTAAGGTCTCCTCGTCTTTAGTTATTAACTATCCGAATCAAATTCAAAAGAACATGATATGTCTTTACCATCGACCGGATTGCGTACAGGTTGGATAACTACCTTCCAATTCTTTTTAAACGTAAGGGACTTTTTATGAACCGTCCAAAACATAACTTCTTTGTTCAGCGATAACAGGCCTAATAAGTTTTCAGGACCACTAACATTAGGTTCCTCACTAGTCAGGTAGTTGGCATAATACTCAAAGGAATAACCTCCATTTCCAAGTCCTGATACATCGTCCTGAAGCAATCCGTCCGGGGCTAGATCCTGACGATCAACGGTAATACCTTTTTCATCCAGATCCAGGAGTATTGTGACAAAAATTGGCCGTTTGAACCCAGTTCTTGAGTCCGGTTGAATGAAGAGCAAGTTTGTAGCGTCCATTCTTTCGCCGTATTCAGAAAATGACCTGTCATATTTGCTCCACTTATAGCTGAATAAAGAGTTATACATGTTCCGGTCTTTGGGGGTGTTGCCCATGTCAACGAAATGCTTTTGATTGTAAAAAGCCATTTCACGCAATTGCATATACATCTGTTTTTTCTCTTCTACGGTACTCGCATTTACTGTCGGTTCGGGTACGGTAGCCTCCTGAATATTCTTCCAGATGTAGTTACATACTTCAGGCTTGTTACTTTCAAGTGTTTCGGATATTTCAACGTCTTTGGCTTTGCTCACTAGTTCTTTTAACTGTGTCAGCTGTTCTGTGAGCCGCCTCATTACCGTATCTTTTGATGGTCCTATCGCAGTGGGAGCAGTGGCGCGGGCCAAATGTAGAGAATGATTTAACCCCTTTATACGCCGTTCATAATCGCCACCAAGGTACTCTGCCTTCGTCGTTTTCAGCGATTTCAACCAATCTCTCTGATCCTTAATCAACTTCTTCAACTTATTAGGTCGGCTTCTCAGCTCTTTTCTAGTTTCCGCATACACCTTTGCAAGCTCGTCATCCAATGCTGAAAGCTTGGCATCAGAGCAAACTGTCTTCTCCATGGTCGTTTTTGCTTTAGCGCAGTCGAAGCTGGCTGCGAAAACCTGAGACACAGATAAAAGCAGCAATGCGAAAGTTATAGAGATTTTTTTCATATTTTTCCCTTTGACCTATTAATAAATTTCCTCGATTTAACGTATTACAGCAAAGGCTTCTTTCCCATCTTTGCCGGCCATTCATATGCCTTTGCACTCTGA
Source organism: Pelotalea chapellei (assembly GCF_018531195.1). Taxonomy (GTDB): domain Bacteria; phylum Desulfobacterota; class Desulfuromonadia; order Geobacterales; family Pseudopelobacteraceae; genus Pelotalea; species Pelotalea chapellei. The sequence continues at coordinate 337,663 of NZ_JAHDYS010000003.1, forward strand.
ACATCCTCAACAATAGCTCTTATAAAACATGATTGGGTGGCAAGTCCCCTCAGGAAACGATCCAGCAGCGCACCGAACAGAAACATTTCCCCGAAAGAGCTGAAAGTTTCCCTCTCCAGCTTAATTTTGATTCCCCAACCACGCAGCATCGTTCTTTCGGACAGTCTGTCCGATGGCTTTATTTGAAGATCAACAATTCCCTCAATTTGATTTATGTGGAGTTTGGCCGAGTCTTTGGAAAACTAGGGACACTTCCCATATTTCCTGTTGCTAATCCATATTTTGATCGTATTATCAATGCCATGCCAAGAATTGCACGCATCATAGCCGCTGGCTATCCGCATCATATAACGCAGCGCGGCAACAATCGCATCACCGTCTTTTTCGATGACGAAGATCGGCAGATGTATTTAAAATTGCTGTCAGGATACGCACAAAGATATCACCTAT
>NZ_JAHDYS010000040.1 GCF_018531195.1 Pelotalea chapellei
GTTGGAGTTGTCTTGGTGCTGACCGTCAGCGAAACCGTAGCTGATGCAGTAGAATAGTTGACAGCATCGGTCGGTGTGAAATCAGCCTTTAGCGTCTGTGTCCCTGCGGTATTCATCACCGTACCTGAAACCGGAGTATAGACGAAGGTTCCGGCAACAGTTGATGAAGCATTTAACTGGGTAGCAGAAAGAGCAGTTCCAACAAACACCGGAGCCGGAGCTGCCCAGGTAATGGCCGGAGTAGCCTTGGCAATGGTCAGAGTTCCTGTAGCGCTGCCGGTGTAATTGGTGTCGGTGATCGTAGCAACTACTGCGTAAGAACCTGCTGCAGTCGGAGCAGTCGCACTACCTGCATAGGTAATTGCAACGGAAAGACCTGCTGGAGTTGTTGCTGCAGTTGCTGTCTTGGCGCTGCCGTTATAGGTAGCGGTCAATCCTGCCAGAGTGACCGTTGCTGCCGCCTTGTTCACGGTCAGAGTCACGGTCTTGGTTACACTGTTGTAGGTAGTCGTATTGGTCGGATTGAATGTAACCGACAGAGTTTGTGTACCGGCATTCAGCACGGTACCGGCTGCGGGGGTGTAGACGAATGTACCGGCTACACTGGCGGTAGCATTCAACTGTGTTGCGGAGAGGGTGGTACCGTAGGTGATCGCCGCCGGGTTGTTCCAGGTGATGGTTGGATTCTGCTTGCTGTTCACGGTCAGGCTGACAGTTGCCGATACATTATTGTAGTTTGCTGCATCGGTGGGTGCAAAGGCAACGGATAGAGTCTGTGCACCGGCCGTATTCAACACTGTTCCTGAAGCCGGGGTGTAGACGAAGCTACCCGGAACGTTGGCAGTAGCGTTAAGCTGTGTTGCAGAAAGTGCTGTTCCTACGGTGATCGGAGCAGGAGCTGCCCAGGTAATGGTTGGAGTAGCCTTGGCAATCACGAGTGTACCGTTAGCTGTACCAGTGTAATTGGCATCGGAGACCGTAGCAACTACTGCGTAAGAACCTGCTGCAGTCGGAGCAGTCGCACTACCTGCATAGGTAATTGCAAC
>NZ_JAHDYS010000041.1 GCF_018531195.1 Pelotalea chapellei
TGGTAAGGCCGCGAATGACTCACTCCTATTCCCAAACGTATTAGCCAGGCTGTCAGTGGCGTCAGATCGTTGAATTGGGTGTTTCCCCATGGACTACCGTTATCCATTGTTATGCGGTTTGGTAGTCCATATCGCCGAAAGCTATCTATCAAGGCGTTCTGGACGGTATCGGTTCTTTCATTGCAACAGGCCTTGAGAATCACATTGTAACGGGAGTGATCATCGAGAACCGTCAATGGGTGACAACGACCTTGCCGTATGGGGAAATGCCCCTTGAAGTCCATCTGCCAGAGATCATTGGGTGCTGGATGCTCAAAGCTAATAAATGCAGTGTGTTTTGAGGATTCCGCTGAATCTAGCAGATCATTACGGCGCAATATGCTCGTGATTGTCGAAGCAGCTGGAACACCCTGATGCCCGAGTGTCTCCAACCTGCTCTTGAGCTTGCGCCCACCCCACGCAGGATGCGCCTTGCGAAGGGCAACAATAGCGGCCTCAGTTGATTCTTTAGTTTTCAAAGGGCTGTTCTTGGGCCGCCGGGAATCTTCTAGCTGCCCTAGGGCTCCATTCTCGATGAAGCGATGGAGCAGCTTATAGCCTGTTTTTCTACTGATGTTGAATGACTTGCACAACATGGTGAAGTTGCAGTCTTCCAGTTGCGCAAATGTTACAAATTCTTGTTTCAGGGACAAGGTACTCACCTCTTGCCAAGACATGGTGGTTTCCTCCTTTGGAAAGCCGTGTCTTGATAATAATGTGTTACCTATGTCCCCGAACAGTTGTTACCTATGTCCCCAGTCTATACA
>NZ_JAHDYS010000042.1 GCF_018531195.1 Pelotalea chapellei
CACCGTCTTTTTCGATGACGAAGATCGGCAGATGTATTTAAAATTGCTGTCAGGATACGCACAAAGATATCACCTATCCATTTGGGCCTATTGTCTGATGGACAACCATATCCATATTCTTGCAGTGCCGGAAACGGAAACAGCTTTGTCGCAAGGAATCGGATTTACCAACCTGATGTACACCCAGTACCTCAATCGCAAATTGAAACAGTCAGGCCGCATCTGGCAAAACCGCTTTTTCTCTTGTGTCGTTGAAAGTGATCAGTATCTTTGGTCAGTAGCTCGCTATATCGAGAGAAACCCAATGAAAGTTGCTTTGGCGGCTAGTGCTGAGTTTATCGCTGGTCCAGCGCCAAAGCGCACATTACCGGTTCAGACGACTCACTGCTGGATGCAACTCCATGGTTGTCATCCGAGGAACGGAGTGCTTATGCGGAGTTCGTTAGAGATGCAGATGAAGAAACTGACGACGCCATCCGCCGAGCCACTAGAACCGGACGACCATATGAAACGGAATCAATTTATAGATCAGCTGGAATTTCAATTAAATCAGCCAGTAAGACCCAAAAAACCGGGAAGGCCACAAAAAACTGGGAAGTGTCCCTAGTTTCTACT
>NZ_JAHDYS010000043.1 GCF_018531195.1 Pelotalea chapellei
TAGCTGGAAAGAAGTTCGCGAATTTCGAGTTCGACTAACTCGAGCAATTCAGCGTCATCAACCATATCTGCCTTATTGAGGAATACAACAATGTAGGGAACGCCAACCTGACGAGCGAGCAAGATGTGCTCACGTGTTTGGGGCATAGGGCCGTCAGCAGCGGAGACAACCAGAATCGCACCGTCCATCTGGGCAGCACCAGTGATCATGTTTTTAACATAGTCAGCATGGCCCGGACAGTCAACATGTGCATAGTGACGTTTGTCGGTCTCATATTCAACGTGAGCGGTAGCGATAGTGATACCACGCTCTCTTTCTTCAGGGGCGTTGTCGATCTGATCGAAAGCCTTGAATTCAGCCTGACCCTTGCCGGCCAGTACCTTAGTAATGGCAGCAGTAAGAGTGGTCTTGCCGTGGTCAACGTGACCAATCGTGCCAATGTTTACATGTGGTTTGTTACGCTCAAATTTAGCTTTCGCCATGATTACAGGCCCTCCT
>NZ_JAHDYS010000044.1 GCF_018531195.1 Pelotalea chapellei
GTCGTGCCGGTTGCCTTGACCTTGTAGACGATCTCCTTCACATGGTGGCAGCGGGCACAATCCTTGAGCGGGAAAGCCTGGGTGCCATTGTGGCAGGCGCCGCAGGATTTACCCTGCTCCATGTCCGCCATCGTCACGCGGGGGGAACCCTTCATGGCAAAGATGCCGTCATGGCATGCCTTGCAGTTATGATCCACACCCTTAACACCGATATGGGTCTTATGGCTGAAGATCACTTTGCCCGCGTTCTTTGTGTCGTACGTGACATCCTTGATATTCACGGCACCGGCGGACAAATTGAACAGCAGAACTATCACAATCATCGAAACAGCACAACAGCAACCGCGCATGAAAACCTCCTGGGATAACGTTTATAGGGCAGTCTCTGAGTCTCTGAGTCGCTGAAGATGCCTCCTCCGTGACTCCGAGGC
>NZ_JAHDYS010000045.1 GCF_018531195.1 Pelotalea chapellei
GTTGAAGTTGTAGGTATGAAAGCTACTTCTAAAACGACTGTAACCGGCGTTGAAATGTTTCGCAAGCTTCTTGACGAAGGTCGCGCCGGTGACAACATTGGTGCCCTTCTGCGCGGTGTAAAACGTGAAGATATTGAACGTGGTCAGGTTCTGGCTAAACCAGGTTCAATCACCCCTCATACAAAGTTTAAAGCTGAGGCCTATGTGCTCACCAAGGAAGAGGGCGGTCGTCATACACCATTTTTCAATGGTTACCGTCCTCAGTTCTATTTCCGTACAACTGACGTTACAGGAATTGTTGATCTTCCTGCCGGTACTGAAATGGTTATGCCAGGCGACAACGTTGCTGTGACTGTTAACTTGATCACTCCGATCGCTATGGACGAAGGTCTTCGTTTTGCGATCCGTGAAGGTGGACGTAC
>NZ_JAHDYS010000046.1 GCF_018531195.1 Pelotalea chapellei
AACAGTAGCAAATACCTCTGTTGTGTGATTATGGGGAAATAATATGCCTGCGTCCGAAGGACAAACAACCGCCGTGAGCGCTGTCCATTAAGAGAGACACCGGGACACGGGCCATGATGATGATTACCCGCTGATCAACGTACACCCCACACTCAAAACCAATATGTGAACAGTAGCAAATACCTCTGTTGTGTGATTATGGGGAAATAATATGCCTGCGTCCGAAGGACAAACAACCGCCGTGAGCGCTGTCCATTAAGAGAGACACTAGGACACGGGCCATGATGATGATTACCCGCTGATCAACGTACACCCCACACTCAAAACCTATATGTGAACAGTAGCAAATACCTCTGTTGTGTGATTATGGGGAAATAATATGCCTGCGTCCGAAGGACAAACAACCGCCGTGA
>NZ_JAHDYS010000047.1 GCF_018531195.1 Pelotalea chapellei
CAGGGAAAAGATGAACGTTTTCATCGAACTCTCAAGGCCGAAGTTATTATACGGCACCAGTTCGAAGATCTAGCTCATTGCCAACGTCAGTTTAATACTTTTCGAGAGATCTATAACCTTGAGCGTCCGCATGAGTCATTAGGAATGAAAACTCCCATTTCTCGTTATCAACCAAGCCAGCGTTGCTATCCTGAGAACTTACCAGCCATTGAGTATGGGCCTGATGATCAGGTTCGAAAAGTTCAGGCACAAGGTGAAATTTTCTTCAAAGGTAAAGTATTTCGAGTATCCAAAGCACTACAAGGGTACCCAGTAGCCTTACGTCACATGAACACCGATGGCATCTATTCAGTTCATTTTTGCCATCAAAAGCTGAAAGAGATAAGCCTTAATGACATCAAACATT
>NZ_JAHDYS010000048.1 GCF_018531195.1 Pelotalea chapellei
TCGTCAAGAAGCTTGCGAAACATTTCAACGCCGGTTACAGTCGTTTTAGAAGTAGCTTTCATACCTACAACTTCAACCTCTTCGCCAACTTTTACAATTCCGCGCTCGACACGACCTGTGGCAACTGTGCCACGTCCGGAGATGGAGAATACATCTTCAACCGGCATCAGGAACGGACGGTCAATAGCACGCTCAGGTTCAGGGATGTAGGTATCTACAGCATCCATCAGTGCAAAGATAGCAGGCTCAGCCAATTCGCCTTTTTCACCGTTAAGTGCCTGAAGAGCAGAGCCCTTGATGATTGGAATATCATCTCCAGGGAAGTCATAGCTGGAAAGAAGTTCGCGAATTTCGAGTTCGACTAACTCGAGCAATTCAGCGTCATCAACCATATCTGCCTTATT
>NZ_JAHDYS010000049.1 GCF_018531195.1 Pelotalea chapellei
GCTTCGGCGGCCTCTGGCGCTAATGACACCTGCCTCGGGTGCCACGGCAGCAAGGATATCGCCAGCCAGGGGGGAGAACGCCTGTTTGTTGATCCGGCCAAGTTTGCTGCTACCACCCATGCGGTGATCGGCTGCGACTCCTGCCATACGTCGGTTACCCCACGCCACCCCCATGACGGCAGCAAGCCGGCCAAGGCGGTCTGCAAGGAGTGTCATGCTCCGATACATACGGAGTATGCCACTGCCCTGCACAGTACCAAGGCGAGCTGCAACGATTGCCACAATCCCCATGAGGTCAAGCCTGCATTGATGGACTCAGGGGATAACATCAACCGCAAGTGCGCCAAGTGCCACGATCCGGCGACTACGGTGAAGACACACTCCAAATGGCT